>JAIYCX010000004.1 GCA_027487795.1 Pseudomonadota bacterium
AGTACTTAGTATTAACTAAATTAAGAAACACCTCCCAAGAACTTACTTTCTGATTCTAGTATCGGTGGGATCTCTAATGAAGTTAAAGACATGATTAATCGATAAAGCTTTCCTATGTTTTATGCTAGAGGTTAATTTGAGAAATTATTTCATGAAATGTATAAACGTTTATATAATAAAAAATTTCTAACCCCTTAAGTCTTAATCGACGGACTTCGAGCAAATTTTTTTCCTTAGCTAAATTTAGCTAGAAAAAATTTGGGGCACCTCGGAAATACGTTCCAGGTGGAACGTTTGAAAATGAGTCGAGGAAGGCTTAAGGGGTTAGAAATTTTAGAGATTTTCAGTGAACAGTTACTAGACATTTTTATACCAGAATAAATATGCTATATTAATTCTGTAAATGTTCTTTATATAAAAAGTCGAATAATAGGCTCCTTAACTAGGTTTTTTTTAGGAATATATAATGACTACTCATGCTTCGGCCTCATTCGTTATTGGTGATGAAAATCTTCACATCGACATACTTGCTGACGGCTATCCTGATGGTGTTAAATCTTATTTTCAAAAAATAGTTGAAGATAAAGATGGTACAACTATCTCAGACATTAACAAAGACGATTTAACCAGTCGTTTTAAAAAAGTAATTGGTTTTAGTGATCACATTGAAATAAGCGAATCCTCAGATAGTCTTGGAGATACGCTATGGCGATATGAGATAGACCTGACTAAAAGAGGGATATCTGTAATTGTTTATGAGCGTGTAATTGAGCCCAAATGGGGTAACTGGAAAAAAGTTTTTGAAGGTAACTTTGTCAAATTTTTAACTTGGTCGACTACGTGAAAATATTAAGAATACGGCGAAGACCAACTCGAATATTTCTTTAGACTTCTCTGTAATGGTTTATTTACTAGGAGTCTTTTATTGAACTTTTTAATAAGAATAACAACTCAATTTTCCGAGGCCGAAGATCTTTCAGATAATTACATGCCTACTTACTAAGTAAAATTTTATTCGCTATTGAAATACCTAAAAAAGTCTTATATTAAAATTAAAGTAAAGGAGTTTTGGATAGGTTGGTACCTCTTTCTTAAGTTTAATATTATTGTATATTAATAAATAAAAAGAGATACTTATCTTAAAATATATTACTTTTTGAAAATGGTTAGGATATTAAAATTCGTATTTTTTTCAATTACTCCCTCACTTTTTTTTCTTTCGCTATTAATTGGTGCACTTGCTTTGCCTACAACGATTAGACAAGTTGTGTTTTCAATTGTTGACGAAAGTTTTGGCGCTTGGATGATTATCATTTGTTTCGGACTATGTATGATTTTATTAATTACAAAGCATAGAAGGTTTTCTCTTGGTTTATTTTTTCTAGGAATATCAGCCTTCTTTCTAAAATCTCTTGTTTCACTTGGGTTATCGTAAATGATTCGGTACCAGCCTCTTTATAAAGCTTTTCAGTTTTTTGCTGTATTTAATTTAGAAAAATTGTAACGATACTGAGGAAATTTAGCGGATATAAAATGTAAATAATGAAATTCTATCTCTCTAAAATTAAAGGTGCGGTCTTGTTCTTGTGTTCCGCACTATTCGTTATCGGTGGTTTTTTGATTGTTTTACACGAGGAGAGTATTCGTCTACAAGCTATGGGTGTAGCTTCAATTGTTTTTTTTGGTTTTGGTCTAATTATATCTCCAATAGCTATATTTTATAGAAAGCAGTTCTAGTATTTGATGATTTTGGGATAAAATATATCCTTGGTAAATGGCATGTCCCTTGGAAAAATATAAAAAAATATTCTGTTATATCAGTTAATGGGACAAGGTTTATTGAATTAGATGTTGAAAATCCCAAACTATATTATGCGTATTATAAAGATTCTAAAGACTCAAAAAGTAGTAAGAGTGAGATTAAGGCAGTCTATGAGTTAAATAGTGAGCTTAAAATAAAGAGATTAACAATTGGATTTCAAATATTGGAACCAGATCTAGAGACGGCCTTAAAATATTTAGAAAGTAAAATTGATAGTCAATAAATTAAGGATTGCTAGATGTTAATTCATAAAGCTAATGACAAATTACTGATTGATGGAAGTTTTGGATAGGTACGTACCTATTTTACTTTTCCGAAAAGTGTTATTGTCTGTAATACCTTTTTGGTTTGGAAGGTCTCCGACATTTTTTCTCCTTGTCGAAAGACATCATGGGTTCAATACAAAGTTGTTAAACCTCCCGTTGAACCCGATGTCGCCGATAACTAGCTAAAGTTTGCGAGGGCCGCTTTGATCGCATTGCGAAGGTCAGCAATAACTTCTATCTCTTCGTCATCAAGATCTCTGTTGTTGCTTTTTGGTGAATCATACTCATTGGCATTAGCGACAAGCCAATATCCGTAATCGAATACTACGCTAGCCAACGATCTAAGTCCTGAGTCACTCCATAGTATTCCCTCATTTGCATTCATCAATTTATCGATCTCACTACGCTGGTGAAGTATAAATACACCCTCGCTGAAAGATTCTGCAACCTGACTAGGGCATATCACTTCAACCTCTCTTGCAGCTGCTAAGATCTGGTCCATCTTAAATTATCCTTATAACCTTTTAACCTTTTGACACCGTACTGAACCCACGCCGCTCAACATAAACAAATGCATCAAAATTGTCAATAATTGGATTGGAGGTTTTTTTATAAGAGGACTTTTTAACAAGTACATGCCTCCTTCTATAATATTTGCCTTCTATAATATTTATATATTATATATTAATGAATAATAAGAGATACTTATCTTTAAGATTTCTTAGGTTTTAAGAGGTATGAAGCTTTTTCAATTACTTTCATCTACTTGTCGCAATACTTGAAATAGCGACAAATTAATGCTATTATGTTAACTATTGCGACAAATTGTCGCAATAGTTAATGGGAAATATATGGCTCGCACAAATAAAGTCAACTTAGAAGACCTTATTTTATCCTTATTTAATCATGCAAACGAATTAACTATCCACAAAGTAGCCCAAGCTGCTAACTTCTCCATTGAATCTTCTGCTGACAAGCGTGCTATTCAAAGAGCTTTTAAAAATTTAGTTGTTAAAAAAATAGTAGTCCCTCAGGGGAACGCTAGAAATCGTAAGTATTCATTAATAACAAAACCCCTAAATACTAATACAGAACAAATAAGTTCAGATTTAAATATTTTTAATAATATTGAGTTGTCTCAGGATTCTAAAGATTTACTAAAGTATATCTCGGGACCTACTATTTCTCGAATTCCAGTATCATATAATCAAGATTTTTTAAGATTTTATCAGCCAAATAAAACATTTTATTTAAGCGAAAGACAACGTGAAGAACTTTTTACTATTGGCGAAGTTGAAAATAATATAAGACCAGCTGGCACCTATGCGCGTAATATTTTAAACCGATTATTGATAGATCTGTCTTGGAACTCTAGTCGCTTGGAGGGAAATACTTATTCACTTTTAGAAACAAAACGCTTAATTGAACTTGGCGAAAGCGCAGCTGGAAAGGATGCCTCTGAAGCTCAAATGATTTTAAATCATAAAGGAGCGATAGAATACATTGTTGAATCCATAGCAGAGAAAGAAATAAATTCGCACGAAGTTTGCAGTATCCATGCTCTTTTATCTGAAAACCTTTTAGGGGATTCTAGTGCTTCTGGGCGAATAAGACAGATTTCAGTTGGCATTAGTGGTTCGGTGTATCTGCCACTTGAAAATCCATATATGTTAAAAGAATGTTTTCAAATTTTTATTGAGAAATTAAATCTAATTAAGAATCCCTTTGAACAATCTTTTTTTTCTTTAGTTCATTTATCATATCTACAAGCTTTTGAAGATGTAAATAAGAGAACAGCGAGGCTCGTTTCAAATATTCCCTTAATTAAAGAAAACCTAAAACCACTATCCTTTGCAGATGTCGAGAGAGATACCTACATTCAAGCATTATTAGGCGTATATGAAAAAAATGACATTAGCCTGATAAAAGACCTATATCTCTGGGCCTATAAAAGATCAGCACAAAAATATTCTGCGATTCAGGAGGCTATGGGAGAGCCTAATAAATTTAAACTAAAACATAGAAATATAATTCAAGAGATAATTCGAAATCTTATCTTAGAAAAAGTTTCAGGTCAGCAACTAGTCATTAGAATAAAAGATTTAATTAATACAGCTAATCTTTCTAAATCAGAAGCCACTGAATTATTTGTTGTAATTGAGAATGAAATTTTGAACTTGCACTCAGGAAATATAGCTAGATTTAAGATACGCCCCAGTGAGTTTAAAGAATGGCAAGATTTACAATCTTAGTTTCAATTTCATCTTGGATTTTGGAACAGAATCAGGCATCGGAACTGCCCAAGTTACTTTCGATATTTTATTTAATATTTTAATCGAATTTTGCTGTCTTATATGCAGTAATTTAGGTACTTTGTTTTTTGAATTAACAAATTGTTACACAACTCTCCTACACTATGAATATTAAAAAATTATTCAAGAAAACTAAAGGCAAAAAATGCGAAAGCTGTAAAGGATGGGGCTTCCGATGGAGTTGGTGGAGAATGTTAATTATCGTTCCGCTAATTTTTCTTTTATTATTAATATGCCTATTTTCATTTTTGCTGATTTTCACAAGACACACGGTTGATTATGGAATGCCTTTTTTCTTTTTTTTATTAATTCTCATAAACTTAATAATATTTTGGTATGGGCTAGAAAAGATGTTCCCCAAGTGTCCAAGTTGTATTGAAAACAAAAAAGTTCCAAACCCTTAAGTTTCAATCTGCGGACTTCGAGCAAATTTTTTTCCTCAGCTATATTTAGCTGAAAAAAATTTGTGGCACCTCGGAACTACATTCCCAGCGGGAATGTGTGAGAATGAGCATATTGAGATTTAAGGGTTTGGGACTTTTTTAGAACGTAGTTAAAAACTTAAAACCTACTCTTCATCCTTAATAGTAGCCGCCATTACAGCCATTTTGATGGCATCGGTAATAGTCTTTTGTCTTTGTCTTGGAATTCTTTTTCCTTCGAAAAGTTTCTTAGCTTCTTTATCTATGGCTTCTATAACTTCTTGTTGATTTTCAGAAGTAATTCTTGTTCCTACTGGAGACTTTTTAAATAAGTACGTGCCTCTTCATTAATATAATATTATTATATATTAATGAATAATAAGAGATACTTATATTTAAGATTTCTTAGGTTCCCAAAGAGGCATGTACCTATTATGTTATTTTTGAAGGTAACTTTGTCAAATTTTTAACTTGGTCGACTACGTGAAAATATTAAGAATACGGCGAAGACAAACTCGAATATTTCTTTAGACTTCTCTGTAATGGTTTATTTACTAGGAGTCTTTTATTGAACTTTTTAATAAGAATAACAACTCAATTTTCCGAAGCCGAAGATCTTTCAGATAATTACATGCCTACTTACTAAGTAAAATTTTATTTTCTATTGCTATACCTAAAAAAGTCTTATATTAAAATTAAAGTATAAAAAATTAACAAGGAGATCAAAAACAGAACAAAATATATAAAATATAATTAATTGCGAATAAAAACAGGTAGCGCCAGGGCTCATTTTTCTAATAAAATCATGAGTTGACGAGGAGAAAGTTTATCGAAACATTCGGCGGATGACTTTCCGGTGACCACAATCGTAAGATACAAAAAAAGCAAACAAGTAATTGTTAAACAAAAATTGTATCAGGTGGAATTCAGATTTCTAAAGTAAACCGTAAAAAATCGCTTAATTATATCAATTAAATATATATTGGCTTGCCGATAAGGTGGCCGCTATAGTGTTGTACCTTTGCGTATTTTTATATGCATTGGTGTTTATATATTGCTGTTTTTGATTTCTCTTGTCTTAAAAGGGAGAAATAATATGTGCGGAATATTTGGATACGTAGGAAGTAAATCTGATGTTGGGAAATTGTGCTTTAGTGCTCTAAAACAGCTTGAATATCGTGGGTATGACTCATGGGGAATTGCTGTTAGTGATGACAAACTTGAGATTAAAAAAGCGATTGGGAAACTTCCCCAAAATGGCCCAGATTTTAAATTTGGGAAGATGGCTCTTGGTCATTCTCGCTGGGCTACTCACGGAGGTGTTACAATAGAAAATGCCCATCCACATCAAGGTACTAAAGCGGAAGCTATAGTTGTACATAACGGAATAGTTGAAAACTATGAAGAGTTAAAAAAATTTCTAAATGAAACAGGATGTGATTTTAAATCCGAAACAGATACAGAGGTAATAGTTCAACTCTATGAATATGCTCGAAGAGATAAAGACCCCTTCCCTGCTTTTCTAAAAACAATTAGTCAGCTGAGTGGAAATAATGCCGTAGTAATTATGGATTTGAAAGCTGGGGTTCTACTAGCTACGAAAAATGGTTCTCCCCTGGTCATAGGACGCAGTGATGAAGGAAGTTTTATTGCTTCCGATGTCGCTCCCTTATTAGAACAATGTGAGTCTATTTATTATGTTGAAAATAATGAAGTGTTAGTAGCTGATGAAAAAAATATTTCTATCTATGACCAAGCAGCCTTAAACTTTCGAATACCCAATTGGCAGAGGCCTGATATAAAGATGAGTCAAGTAGAGCTTGGTTCGTATGATCATTACTTAATAAAAGAAGTTAGTGAGCAGCCAGAAATTTTACGTACCTTGGCAACTACTGAATCGAGTGCACTTAGACGAATAAAAGATTTTGTCCAAGATAGTTCTGATATCTGGTTTATAGGATGTGGTAGTGCTTTTTATGCAGGAATGCTTGCTACATATTTTGCTGCACAAGCTGGTCGCTCAGCAAGATCAGTTTATGCTCATGAATTGCCAATGCTCCTTGGCCAAATGACAGAATCTTCTTGTATAATTGCGTTATCACAAAGTGGTGAAACTATCGACGTGATTGATGCAATAAACGCTGCAAAAATTAAGAATGTGAAAACAGCAGCCCTAGTTAATGTGACTACCTCAAGTCTCTCTCGAATGGTGGATTGCGTTTTACCTATTAATGCAGGTCCTGAGATATGTGTACTTTCTACTAAGGCTTTTACAGCAATGGTGGCCAATCTATTTGCTATCTATGCTCCAGAAAACTGCTATCAATCATATTTAATGACAGCGGCGGATTCAATTGAGTCTATGCTTAAAACTGAAGTTCTAGATCAGGTAGATTTGATTGCTGAAAAACTTTGTCAAAAGCAATCAATATTTATCATTGGTACCGGCCAATATTATCCACTTGCATTAGAAGCTGCGTTAAAAATTAAAGAGGTAAGTTATATTCATGCAGAAGCTTTTGCCTCGGGTGAGCTTAAGCACGGTGTTATTGCATTAATAGAAGAAGGTACACCATGTCTGGTATTTGCACCAAGCGATGAAATGGGAGAGCGAATAAGAATACATGCTAGTGAAATAAGAGCTAGAGGAGGAAAAATCATTTCAATCTCAGCAGAAAAATTATCGCCTGAAGATGATCTTATTAAAGTAGATTCTGAAGGCATAAACTATTTTTTAGCAGCATTAACAGCCGTGCAACTTTTGGCTTACAAATGTGCGTTAATTAAAGAACTGGATCCAGATAAACCTAGGAATTTAGCAAAAAGTGTTACTGTGCGTTAGGTAAAATAAAAAATTTGGGATAGGTAGGTACCTCTTTCTAAAGTTTGATATTATTGTATATTAATAAATAAAAAGAGATACTTATCTTAAAGATTTATTAGTTTTTAAAAGAGGCATGTACCTATTTTACTTTAATTCCCTTGTTTGTAATAGCAAGGAAGCTTAATGAATTTTGTAAGATTAGGGAGAAGATTTTTAGGTAGTTTATTTATTCTTTGTTTTAATTTTTAAGTCATTGGACAAGCTAGATGTTTCATTCTGAGTCATGAGTGTGAATTTTAGTATTTGCTTGTCGAAGACTGAAGCCACCGTGATTTTTGGAACTGCTCTTGCATAGCAAGAGAATTTCCAAAATATCACCCTCGCAACCACCACCCCCTCCGATCTGCGCAAATACCAAAATTCCCACTCATGACTCCCCCACCACCTCACCTTGTGGTAAATTTGAAATCAACTCGAGTATCACAAAAACAAATATAAATAAGTGGTGTACTTCTTCAAATAAAAAGCATCCTTATCAAACTTTGGTATCGATTAATGTTAATGGTACTTTTTTAAAGTTTGGATTTATTTAATTTGCTATCAAATAAAGATTTTAAGAGTTTTAAATTATAGTTTTCCATATCCTTATCATAGTAGGTTTAAGGATTTAGTTTCCTTTAACTATTAAAATATTAAGGAAACTGAAGGGAACCAGATAAAATAATTTACTTCAGTTTCCTCTGGTTTCCTTTATACATATTTTACTTAACAAACTATAATTGTTGTGAAAATTTGGATAATGACCAAATTTTAGTGGTATTTTTGTGAAAATTTAGGTAGTTTGCTGAGCTGATCAATAATATGTTATACCAAAGAAGCTACATCGTGCTTAAATGAGCTATACTTCCGACAGTCACCTTGCTCCGAACAGCAAAATAAAAGATGTAAATGCATTTCTTACACTTCTTGGTTACAAGGCAGTTTCAAGCTGGAAAGCCGAGGAGCTTGGTAAAATATACGAATTTTATTGGTTTGAAGAGGAGGACTATCGTTCTACAAGCGGAGTACAGGCTTCAGTTTATGAGGCGGAGTCAGTTGTGCGAGTAACAACGGGAACCCCCATCGCTCGCAGTTACTACGACTTAAAACATCAGAATCAGACAATTCGAGAATTGCGTAATCGCTTCGGTGGTTGGTTCACAACCGATGCCGGCAAGAACCGTTGTTGGCCGGATCAAGGCACACCTCCTACGCCATCGAAATCAGGATGTGCGAGAGCCTACAATCGATACGGACGAAATACGATCAAGGCCAGCATTTATCTGATGGGGCGGGATTTTAAAAATTATAAAAAGAGCACCTCAAAAATTGAATGGATAGACGAACACAATCCTTGGCTAATCTCCAATAACTTACTTCTTCCATTCCTAGTTTCTGCATCAGAGGACTATTGGAAGTCAACCTACGTCGCACTTTTGAAATATTCTGAGAAAAAAGAATCCATTTTAAAATCAGCTCACTTCTCTGGGAATCAACTTGTTCAACTTTCCAAAAAAAAGATTACTGTAGAAGAATTATTTGCAGAATCTCTCTCATTCCAAAGCATTTCTTCCATTTGTAACAACTTTGCGAAGTTGGGCTTGAGCGTGGATTTAGCGGCTATTCTCAAAAAGCCTCTTCGCAAAGGGAGTAAACAATCTTTTTATCTGATTCTGGAAAGCCTAACCGAAATGCGACACAGGCTAATACATCGTGGGGAACTGAACGATGGCTTAAGTGAAACGGAGCTTCAAAAAATGATTAAAATTCAAAAGCAAGCCATTAAAAATTTTCATTTAGCACTATTCAAGGCGAATAAATGGACCCATGATCCGCTTTGGATTGACTAGTGGTATAACAAAGTGATGGACGCAATCTCTGACCGTGTTATAGTGTGCAGATGCTTTGATTAGCGCAGGACCACTGCGCGTCATCGTCGTAGTTATACGTTTCATCTATTTCTGACTTGCCGAAATAACTTAAATGTTTTCAGAATTAACTAATAATAAAAAAGACTTTTATTTGGCAATCCAATATCAGGACCAAGTTTATATTCAGACTAAACTAAAAGTTGATAATAGAGATTTATATATATTTCCTAAAGGGCAATTTGGAACTTTGATTCAGAAAAAGATTGAGTATCCTTCTGGTAAATCAATTAAATTGGATCTTAAGGACCTTGAACATACAGCTAATACTGAAAATATATATAAAGTTCCTATAAAGCTATCGCTTCATGAAAGTGGTTGTATTCATATAAAGGATCATAAAAATAACTACAAATCGAAAAGCCAATTTCCTTATCATTCCTTACCGGGAATCAATGAATTCTTCATATTTTGTTTAAAAGATCCTTTAGAGTTTCCAGCGAACAAAAGACAGCTAAAAAAAGTTACGCATTTAGTTATTCCGACAGATAGTCAGTTTAATCCAGAAATCCATTCAATTTTATTTAAAATTGGGATTGCTCCAAAAAATATAAGTGAAAATGATTTCAAGGAATACGAAAATCTGAATAGGTATCGTATGATTTTGGATGCTGAACTATTTTATTTATTTGTTGCTTTAGAATTTAAATCTGATTTTCAGCAAAAAGGCCTTCATTTACTTTTTATTCCCGAAAACGTATAACAAATCGTTTTTCACAAGCCGCAGAGCGGCTGCGAAAACTAAACCGTTAACTTATCTAAAAATTTACAAAAAGTTTTATGGAAGAAATATCAACTAGTTCTTTGATTTCATGTATATCAACAGTGGTATTGACATTCCTAACCGCTGTTTACGTTTATCTAACCAAGAGAATACTTGAGTCACAGAGTGAAGCGTGCGTTATGGTTTCCCTATTACATGAAAGAAGCAGACCCACAATAATTCAATTGGTCATACGAAACATAGGCAATGGCATCGCCCGCGACTTAAATTTTGAGTTGTCAAAACCTATTCCTATGAACGCCTTTGGTATGGAAACCGATGGAGCTAAGATTGCCGAGGTAATGAATGTTGGCCCCTTGATCAGAGGAATTGCGGCCTTGGGTCCAAGAGAGGAACGTCGTTTAGACTGGGGGCAGTATGGTGGACTACTAAAAAACCTAGGTGAAGACCCAGTAAAGGTGACGTGTCGATTTAAAACTGGAGAACGTCAGATGAAGCCCGTGGTATGCGAATTAGATATTAAATCTTTTGAATACACTGAGGCAAGTGGAGATGAAATTCGAGAAATTTCAAAAAATATTAAAAAAATTAGCGAAAATATTGGATACCTTACAACCGGATTTAAAACATTAAAGATTGATCTGGTGAAAGATGAACAGTAAAAAAAATTATTAATGAAAGTTAAAACGTTATCTTAAATCCAATCAAAAAAACAAAAAAGTTCCAAACCCTTAAGTCTCAATATGCGGACTTCAAGCAAATTTTTTTCCTCAGCTATAATTAGCTGAAAAAATTTGTGGCACCTCGGAACTACATTCCTAGCGGGAATGTGTGAGAATGAGCATATTGAGACTTAAGGGTTTGGAACTTTTTTAGAATGTAGTTGAAAAATGAAAACCTTCTCTTCATCCTTAATAGTAGCCGCCATTACAGCTATTTATATAGCATTAAGAATATTTCATAATAAGCCTAGACTTATTATAAGCCACAGCTTATACTTTATGTAATGAAAATAATGTACTACCTAACTGACAATAATCTTAGTCCAATTCAAAAAGGTATAATATGGCTTGGAAAGAAATTGATTTAGAAGAATTAGCGGACTCCTTAGGTACTAACATTACTGAAGTTAAAGAAAAACAAAAACTAATCAATATGATTACTAAAATCAGAAAAGCAAAAAAACTATCCCAAGCTGCACTTGCACGCAAACTTGGGATAAGCCAAGCAAGGGTTGCTCAGATAGAATCAGGCATAGGAACTGCCCAAGTTACTTTTGATATTTTATTGAATATTTTGATAGCTCTTGGTTATGACTATAGAGTAATTACAAAAAAAGCAGCATAATTTACTTCAGTGTATAATCAAGATTTTAGTCGTATTAACGTGAAAAATTAGGTAGTTTACTTAATTGATAAATAATATGTAATATTTCTATGCTACTGGGAGAAAGATGAGCGATTTTTCTGATAAAAGACGAGTTACGCATGATTATGAAGGGACTGCAAGAGGATATGCTGCGCTCGGGATAGAGAACACATTCTTCATTGCTTATCGTGAACTAGATCGAATCATAAAAGACCACGCTATACTATAACAGGTGTTGCGATTGACGTTGGTTGTGGTGGTGGCCGATCGACAAGATTTCTTAAAGGACTAGGATTGGAGTCTGTTGGTGTTGATATTGAGCCATCACAAGTTGAGCAATCTCTAGATCAAAATCCTGACGGAGACTATCGAGTAGCAAAAGACGGTAAAGTTCCGGTTGATGACCATACTGCAGATCTAACTCTTTCATGTATAGTTTTGCTCGAAAGTCCATCTTTCCATCAATTGAAAGAATCAGTTGCTGAACTTGCTCGAATCACCAAGCCTGGTGGGAAAGTTATAGTCGTAACTAATACGGAGGAAAGTTACCAGAATAATTGGGCTTCCTTTGAATGTGACTTTCCGGAGAATCAATACTTACAAAGCGGTGGCCAAGTCAAGGTGCTTGTAAAAGGAGCTGAGGCCGTGTTTTACGACTACTACTGGAATGATGAAGACTATAGGAAAGCTTTTAAAGAGGCTGATCTAAATTTACTTACTCACTCAAAACCTTTAGCTGATGGTAGTGAACCTTTCGAATGGGTAACAGAGATGGAAAAACCAAATTGGTCGATTTATGTTTTGGAAAAAGCGAAATAAAAAGCAGCCATAGAAAAACAAAAAAGTTCAAAACCCTTAAGTCTCAATAAGCGGCAGAAGACTTTTTAACAGGTAGATGCTTCCTTCATTAATATAATATATTAATGAATAATAAGAGAAACTTATCTTTAAGATTTCTTAGGTTTTAAAAAAGGCATGTACCTATTTTGCTTTTCCTGGATATAGACCAGATTTTGGTGGTATTTTTGTGAAAATTTAGATAGTTTCCTGAGCTGATCAATAATATGTTATACGCCAACCAATGACCCCATGTAGAACGCTACAAGTTCCGATATATTTGATATGCATCGCCTGACTTTTACATTCTTGGCTACCGGGACTTTCCTCATTTACCTACCCCTCGCGCACGCGACCGCGATGATGAACGGTTTAAATAGTTCCGGGTTTAATGGGGCACTCCTGGTTTATCTTCTGCTTTGTGCGATTTCTTTGGGAAATGCGTGGGCTAGTAAGCGGCTTCAAGACCGTAGGGGTATAGCTTTTTCACTATTTGCCTTTGGTGTGATTCTAATATTGCCAGTTCCGCTGGTTTTCCTGTTCTTATCTTTAGGCAGTCTAATTCTCAATACGATATTTTTGATATTACTGTTCAGCTATTTATTGGTTTGTATAGCTGTCCCAGTGTATTCTTTCGTTTTAGCGTGGAAATTCCACAAGACGTATAACAAACGCATGGATTTTAAGCACTGATCGCGCCGAAATCATGCGAACGTTATCTTTTAAATTCCATCGTAAAAAACAAAAAAGTCCCAAACCCTTAAGTCTCAATATGCGGACTTCAAGCAAATTTTTTTCCTCAGCTATATACCCCTCTTGATATGAATTTCCGTTTTCGGAGAATTTATATCAAGAGGGGTATTGCGAAGCAACGCGGAGCCATATACAACATATGCTGAACGCAAGAATAGAACTGCACCGTAGGTATCAACTCAGAAAAAGCTTATATTTCTTGAGTTGTAAGCACCTTTGGTGCTTTTGTATCCTTAAAGAGGGGTATGTTGTATCTGGCTACGCGTTGCTTCGCTAAATATACTTCACGCAAGGTAATTTTGAATAAGATACGGAAAACTAATCTGCGTTCAGTATATTTAGCTGGAAAAAATTTGGGGCACCTCGGAGCTTGCTTTCCGGAGGAAAGCGCGAGAATGAGCATATTGAGATTTAAGGGTTTGGAACTTTTTTAGAATGTAGTTAAGGAGTTAAAATCTACTCTTCATCCTTGATAGTAGCCGCCATTACTGCCATTTTGATAGCATCAGTAATAGTCTTCTGTCTTTGTCTTGGAATTCTTTTTCCTTCGAAAAGTTTCTTAGCTTCTTTATCTATAGCTTCTATAACTTCTTGTTGATTTTCAGAAGTGATTCTTGTTCCTACTGGAGCGATTCCTTCTGAGGATAATCCAGATATTCTTCCTACTGAAGATATTCCAGTTAACTCTCTTAGTTTATCTATCTTTTCTAATTGTTCAAGTGAGGAGACAGAGTCTACCTTACTAGCTCCTGCAATGTTTCCAGTTTCTGAAATCTTTTTTGTCATCAAAGCACCATAATTATTTCTTATGCAGGTTCTACAATTTTGCTGAAAAAACCTAGTTCCTTCTTTCTCTTCATATCGATAGATTTAGTTCTTAAACCTCTTCTAACTTTAAGTTGTCCTATAGCCGGAGTTTTTTCGTTTCCTAGCTTCTTAGACAAATAATCTATAATTTCTTTATGTTCTCTTACTATAGACAAATCATCAAGCTCCCAAGCTTCAGCTAAAGCTCTCATTGATTGACCTTGATAGTATATAGCAGAAATAATGTCCTGATGAATAGGCTCTAAAGTAGCCAAGAACTCTATCATTCTTTTATTATCAACAATATTTTCTTGATTGTTTGTAGTAGACTCACTAAAAGCTGATATTAAGCTCGCTCCTGTTAATAATTGCTTTATTGAAGACTTAATTCCACCGGCATCAGAAGCCATATCACTGCTTTCTTCTTTTCCTTCTGCACTTGTTGTTATAGCAGCTGGAAGAAATCCATCTCTTAACTCTGGGAATAAATCAAAGATTCTAGCACTTAGCTCTCTAGCTTCTTGCTCATCTTCGTCCCCTGAGCCAGCTCCTGTGCTTTGCTGCCAAGCTTTAGATTTTCTTGCTTCTTCAGTACAAGACTCGTGTATTCTTCTTCTTGCATATCCACGGAAAGGAATGCCTAATGTAGGATCAAATCTTCTAGCACAGAATAATAGGGCTTCGTAAGCTCCTCCATCAAGGCCATCTAATTGCCAATCTAAATTCCAAGCTCTAGCAACTGCCTTTGCAATACTAGTAGCCCAGCCGACATTCTCTTGAACAAGTAACTCAATAAGATTCTCAGCACCTGCAGTGTATGCACTGTAGTCTGTTGTCGGTTCTCCTTTTTTAGCAACTGCCATTCGCATAAATCCTAATTAAAAAATCTAAAAAATATAAGACTGAAATTTAAAGTACCACAAAAATATACAAAATTGTACGAAAAGTCCTGGAGTGATTATTCTATAAATATAGTTACTCTAATAATAGCTTTCGGCTGATCTACTAACTCCACTTAAGAGTTATTATTACTCATTAATTAGTCAATATTTATAGCTACTTAATTCCTTAAAGAAGCAAACTCACCTTAGAGCATGACTAGTATTTGTAAGGCTTAAATGTCTTTAAATTAATTGGTGTGGTTGGTTTCAAATGTGTATCGAAAGGTAGTGAGGAATCTATGGCGGGAAATAAAATATTAAAGCAGACTGTATTAAAAGCAAAAGTTTCAAAGCCTACTAGTAAGGCATCTTTAACCAGTGTTAAAAGAGAAAATACAGCTGAAAGAATAAGTACGAAGAGAGCTACAAAGATAGCTGCTCCAAAAATCAAATTAGAAAAAATTCAGTTAGAGAAGAAAAAATCTTCTCGTACATCTTCTGAAAAGCAAGCTGCGATTTATGAAGGTTTAATTATAGAACATAGAGAAAATGGTAGAAAACTAGCTCGAAGTATTCTTAGAAGATGGCGTGTACATATGCCGATTGAAGAAGTAGATTCAATTGTCGATCTTGGACTTTGTGAAGCTGCTCAAAGATTCTCTCCTAGTAAGGGCGCAAGCTTTATGACATTCTTCTTTTATCACTTAAGAGGTCATTTAGTTAGATCTGTAGCAAGAGCTGCTCAATTTACAAACTTTAAAGCTACTGTAGAAGGTGCGGAAAAAGAAGAAGATCATTGTCCAGAACAATTTGCTTATATCATGAATCAAATTGACGGAGAATTTAACTGTTCTAAGGATCAAGAAACTCCTGAAGAAATTATTTTAAGAAGAGAAGAGATCGTTGCTTGTAGAAGTTCTTTAGATGAACTTGATAGTTTAGAAAAAACTGTACTTGAAAGATCATATGCAAATGATGAGGCTCTTGTAGATATAGCAAAGTCTTTAGGTTATAGCAGATGTCATATTTCAAGAGTTAAGAAGGCTGCAATGATAAAACTAAAGTCTTCACTTAAGAAGTCTGCTCACTTCTCTGATAAGACAGTTACTATTGAAATCAATGATGAGAAAGTTAGATTTGTTAAGAACAGAGAAGAGAGAACTGTTAGAAGAAAACTAAGCGCTAAGGTTGCTTCTGCCAATAAAATTAATAATAGTAATAAAAGGCTTGCTGCCTAGTTTAAGCTACTAGTTAAATGAGAGCAGATACTTTAAGTATCTGCTTTTACTTACCTAAACGCCCACAATTTTACTCAAATAATTCCATTCTCAAATACTTGGCTTAAGCGTATCGACATGCTATAAGTCTGACCAATTTGGCGATTAATTCGCTGAGAAATGTCTTATATCGGACTACTCCAATATAAGGCTTAGACGTAAAACCTTAATTCTTTTCTTATGTCGATAATAGAAGTTGGATCGTTTATCTGTGTAAGTGTTTTCATATTATCAATGGTCTTTAGCGACTGGACTGCATAAATCACTTCAAATAATTGAAGAGCTCCATTTCCTACTTTTTTGCTTGCTGGATCTTAATACAATCTTTTATTTGTATTAACCAAAAAGCATTTGAAGTCTCTGAAGCAAGAGAAGGAGTAGTAGTCTGGGAAGTTCTTAACGGTGACTCGCTTGTACTACCTTTAAGACATGGCTCTATAGTACCTTCTAAGCCCCCGCTGTTTCACTGGCTATCAGCTGGGGTATCAAAATTAACAGGAAATTTTGGTGATCTTGAATTAAGACTACCCTCCTTAGTAGCAAGCATTTGTTTATTACTAAGTATATTCTTTTTATTAAAGAAGATACTAACACTAGAAACTGCACTGATCTCTACTCTCGTAGCTTCAATAACATATACACAGCTTCAACTTAGTAGCGACGGTAGAGTTGATATGCTTTTTTCCTGCTTAATAGGAATAGCATTTCTAGTTTTTAATAAATTATTACTTGAAGAAGATACGACTTTAAAAAGTAGTAATAAAATAATACTTGGTACTCTGCTAGGGCTAGGAATACTGGCAAAAGGTCCACTATCTCCAGTTTTATTTTATGTAGCTACATTCCCTACCCTACTCCTACATTCTAAAAATAAGTCTCAGGATCAAAGCTACTTTAAATTAAGCTTCGGTATAATAAAAAATTGGTACTGTAACCTAAGTTTAGTTTTTATCTTCATCATAAGCATACCTTGGTACATTCTTGCTTACCTAGAAGGCAGTAGTAGCTTTATAGGTAGACAAATCTGGTTTGAAAATATTGGCCGTTTTATTGGTAGTACTGGAATACCGGATAAATCAAAGCTATTTTATCTAACCCACTTTTTTACTCAGCTTCAACCTACAGGCTTATTAGCAATAATATTAGCTTTAATGTTCTATATAAATAGAAAGAAGTCTGTTTCTTTATTCAAAGAAGATCTTAATACTAAAGAGTCTGCGTTAATTAAAAATTTAGTAATTCAGATAATTTCTATTTTAGTCTTTTTTACTCTTTCCTCAGGAAAACGAAGAGCATACTTACTTCCGCTCGTACCCCACTTTAGTATAATTTTCGCAGTTTATTATTCTAAGATTAAGAATGAAGTATTTTCAAAAAATTCTTTCTTAACTTTCACCAAATACTTAAAATATCTCACATTCGCTGTAATATTCTGGGTATTATCTTTATCGATTTTAAAACTATTATTATTTTCAGTTATTCCTGAAAAATATCATAACTCCTTCTTACTGGGCATACATGAAGCGCCTAGTATGACTTTCTTTTATCTATTCTTAGTTACATTAACCACTGCGTTACTTTTTAAAATATTAAGAAAAAAATATCTTAGCGAGCAGACTGGGCTAACATTTTTCTATTTACTCAGTTCTTTTATTTTACTTTTACATATTTCACTACCAACTAGTTTTTACTTAACTAAAGGCTATTCTCATTCATACTATCCATTGTCTTTAGAATTAAAAGAACTTGTTCAAAAAGATGAAAAGATTATTGCGATAAAGAAAAAAGAAGATGAATATTTAGATACTCTTTTTTATTATCTACCAACTAGGGTAGAAATTTTTCCAGATCAAAATGAAAATAACGAAACCCAAACTCCGACTGAAAAAGCAGTTTATATAACACGGCTAAACTGGCTAGAAGATCAAGATCAAAGCTTTAAAGATAGTATACAAGTTTTAAAAGTTACTAAAAAACTAAAAGAAAAAACTGGCTCAGGCAATGAAGTCGTGATCTTTAGAATAAATTGATTCCCTTAATTAACAGTTTGTACTCCTAAAGAATGTAGTATAACTTTTGGTTTTAACTCTCCCTCTATCTCAATCAATTCATCGATAGGGATTGGAAGTAACTCTTCAGGAATAGAAAACTCAGCACTGGTACCACTAGCTATTTCAAAAGGGCCTTTTGCTGGTATTAATTTGCCTTTGGGAAAGGAGAAAGCAACGCTAACTTCAAAAGCATCTTTTGGACTATCATTTTTTACTAATACCTTAACTTCGCGGACTTCCCTCTCCTCATTTAAAGTTACTCGTGGTTCTTCAGCTGTCAAAATAACTTCTTCGGCATTTTTTATATCGCCAGATTTATTATTTCTAATTTGTTCTGTCTTTGTTTCGCTTTTAACTTCACTTTTGTCTTTGTTATTGTCTTCGCTCAATATTTTTAATTCTTCTTGTCTTTTTAATTCTTCTTCAGAAATTCCCGAATTTTTTAATGCCCTTGTTGCTGAATACTTAGATAGTCCTCTAGTTTTAAATATATCTAGATTCTCAGCCCCTGAGGGAGCTTTATTACCGTAAACAATTCTTCCTGACTTATCCTTCCACTTATATGAGTCCTCTGCTGAGCTACTACTTGGAAGACAAGATATTAATATTGAAAAAATAATAATTTTAAACGTAACTTGTGAGTTCATAATAAAATAGTTATCGGCACTAGAAATTTTTAAGCTTAGAATAGTACTTTCGAGCGGGAATAGGAATAAGTTTTTAGACCGAAGAGCTCTCAAAAACCGTAACGATTTAGAGGGCATTTTTTAAGCGCATTAAACGTTTTAAAAAGCAGTTAGACTGATTTTAAGCTTAAAATTGGTCGCTTCTTGATTATTATTCCTACGTAGGATAGAAGAAGCTCCGAATTTGTCAGCATAACTTATCGGGGTGTGGCGCAGTCTGGTAGCGCACCTGCCTTGGGAGCAGGGGGCCGGAGGTTCGAATCCTCTCACCCCGATATTTTTATCTTTCATCTCATACATCATATGGTGTAATTTATATTTCTAGTTTCTTGATAATACTGTCTTACAGACTGGACAATCTTTAACTAGACTGATAAATTTTTAGTTCCGATATTTAATTCATGCCCAGATAGCTCAGTCGGTAGAGCAGCGGACTGAAAATCCGCGTGTCGCTGGTTCGATTCCGGCTCTGGGCATCTGATTATAGGTCTAAAATTTGAGGTCTAAATTTTGAAGAAGTCCGTAAGTAAAAACACAGGCTCCAGCTCAAATTCAACTGGCTCAAATTCAACAGACTCAAAACCAATTGACGACCTAATCAGTTCCCTCAAAAAAATCGCGCAGTTTGATTCACCAAAAAATCTAACTCTTAATCAAAGACTGCATGAATTTGGAGTACCTCCTGTTATCATTATCGAAAGTGATAGCTTAGTAAGACTTCAACAAGCGATAGCTTCAATTGAACTTTTGATAAACCAAGACTTAGTAAAGAAAGGCCAGAAGGCCTTAACAAAAGTTCGTTTTCAAGGCGAATCGCTTAGCTCGGAAAGTAAGTTATCTGAACTCATTATCCACTTAAACTCAAGAGATTTTTTCAGTACTGCAAGCCTAGTTATATTGCAGGAGCCAGGTAAACTTAAAGAAAAGTCATTTGATAGCTTTTTTAATGCTGCTAGAAAATGTGAAGACTCGCTAACTATTATTGTATTTAAAACACTTCCTATTTTAAAAATATGGAAGGAGATTTTCAAAGAGTTTACACCATACTCAATTAAAAAAATGCCACTCGCTAATCTAATAAAATGGATTGAACGACAAGCTAAACTAAAGGGACTTAGTGGCATAACTGCAGAAGCAGCTGAATTCTTAGCGAAAGAACTTGAAGAATCAGTAGATTTAATCGATCAAGCATTAGATAAAATCTCACTATCAAGTAAGTTAGATGCCTTGATTGATTTAGAAGCTGTTAAAAAGTTATATACAGCCGGAGTACATAAAGATAGTTTTAGTCTATTCCAAAGTATTGCAAAAAAAGATTTGCTACTAAGTGAATTAATCTTAGATGAGCTACTAGACACCGGTATGCACCCCTTACAACTGACTGGGTTCATCAGTAAATGTATCAGAGTTATTGCTACTAACAAAACTAAATCTGCAAGTTTATCCTCAGATTTATCAAATCAGTGGTTTTTAAGAAATCTACCATCAGCATCGTTTTCTGAAAGTCGCTTAAAAGATGCTTTAAAAATTCTCGCAGAAATTGACCAAGATATTAAGGGTAAAAACTACGGGGAAGAACAGCTTTTAAAATCAAGAATAATTAACATTTAAGTTATCAAAATCGCCTAAAACTATTTCCGAAGTAATAAATTAAGTGTAAGCTAAGTATCTAAAATCTTAACAAGATAAATAAATTTCAGGGTAGTGTATGAGTGATAAGAATTTAAGTGCAGAACGTAGTTATGATTGTGTAGTGATTGGAGCTGGTCCGGGAGGATACGTTGCAGCAATCAGAGCTTCTCAGCTTGGTTTAAAGTGCGCAGTTATTGAAAAAGAATCTCCAGGTGGAGTTTGTCTGAACTGGGGCTGTATACCAACAAAAGCTCTTCTTAAAAGTGCAGAAGTTTATCACACACTACGTCACGCTTCAGACTTTGGTCTTTCTGTCCAAAATGTAGGCTTTCACTTCCCGGCTGTGATTGATAGATCAAGAATGGTAGTTGATAAAATGACTAAAGGTGTTCAGTTCCTTTTAAAGAAAAACAAAGTAGACCTAATCATGGGTCATGGCACTCTTAAAAAAGGTAATAAAATTGAAGTTACAGATGCAGCTGGAAATAAATCTCTAGTATCATATAAGAATGTCATCATAGCTACAGGTGGAAGAGCCAGAACTATGCCTCACCTACCAGTAGATGGTGAAAGAGTTATGTCATATAGACAAGCACTAGAGCTAAAAGATAGACCAGGAAAGCTTTTAGTTATTGGAGCTGGTGCTATTGGAATTGAATTTGCTTATTTCTATAACTCCTTTGGAGCTGAAGTAACTGTAGTAGAAATGATGGATCAAGTATTACCTATAGAAGACCATGAAGTTTCTCAAGCATTAGGTAAGATACTTTCTAGATCTGGTATCAATATCAAAACAAAGACAGCAGTAGAAAAATTAGTAAGAAACGGAAATACTCTAACAGCGAGTTTAAAGACAGATGCTGGAACTGAAGAATGGACTGGTGATTATTGTTTAGTAGCAATCGGGGTTCAAGGTAATATTGAAAATCTTGGGCTAGAAGAACTAGGCATAAAAACAGAAAGATCATTTATTCCTGTTGATGAATATTATAGAACTGGAATACCTGGAATATATGCAATTGGAGATATTACCGGGCCGCCATTACTTGCTCACGTAGCAAGTCATGAAGGAATAGTGGCAGCAGAGCACATGGCGAATGCTCACCCACATCCGATAGATTATAACAGTATACCAGGATGTACTTTTTGCCAGCCTCAAGTTGCTTCAATTGGACTAACTGAGAAAACAGCCAAGAGTGCTGGATACCAAATTAAAATTGGAAAGTTCCCATTTAGTGCAAGCGGCAAGGCAGTTGCTACCAATGAGACTGATGGATTCACAAAAGTAATAATCGATGCGAAAACCGAGGAGATTCTAGGTGTTCATATCATCCACCCAGAAGCAACAGAAATGCTTGGCGAAGCTTCCATAATTAAATCACACGAAGGAACTGCAACAAGTGTGTTTAATACCATACACGCACACCCTACTTTATCCGAGGCTGTAATGGAGGCAATGGGCGATGCGCTAGGCAGGGCAATTCATATATAGTGAAATAATTATAAGGAACGCACTCGATGAAAAGTAAAATAAAAAACAAAAAAAACATCGAGAATAAATCTACCTCAAAAATTAATAGTGTAAAAATTAGCAGAAAGAAAATTATTACTGCAAAAAAAGATACTGTTAAAAAGAGCGCTCCGAAAAAGGTAGCAGCTAAAATAGCTGCTCCTAAAAGTACAACTGTACAAAAAATAAACCCTAACATTCTAGCCCTTAAAGAAATGATAAGAGCTAGAACGATTGATGAAAAAGCAATCACTCTCTACAAACAAAATAAATGCTTCTTCCAAATTGGCTGCGGTGGGCATGAAGCTGTAGGCGTTGCTTTTGCTCAAGCCATGAAGCCTGCTTATGACTGGTTCTATCCGTACTATAGAGATATGGCCCTTTGCTGTGGTTTGGGAATGACTACAGAAGAATTTTTCTTGAATATACTAAGCAAAGAAGAAGATCCAAACTCTGGTGGACGTCAAATGGCCATGCACTACGGTCATAAAAATTTAAATATAGTCAGTCAAAGCTCCCCTACCGGGACACAGTTCTTACAAGCTGTAGGGGCGGCAATGGGGATAAAGTATGCAGGTGGCGACGCGGTAGTTTTTGTATCATCCGGAGAAGGAACTACTGCACAAGGGGCATATCATGAAGCCCTGAACTGGGCCGCTAGGGAAAAGCTACCAATAATTTTTCTAGTAGAAAATAATAATTTTGCAATTTCAGTTCATATCTCCGAACACATTGCAGGAAGCAGTGTAGAGTCTATTTCTTCGGGATATAACGGTCTTGAAGTAGTCTCATTAAACGGTCTTGATTATGAAGCATCATTAAAAGTTGCTAACAAAGCAGTAGCTAGAGCTCGTAAAGGACAAGGTCCTACAGTAGTCGTAGCAGAAGTTGTCAGACTGCAAAGTCATTCTATTTCAGATAATCAAAGTAAATATAGAAAAAAGAATGAAATAGATGCTGAGCTTAAAAAAGATCCGATTGAATTATTTGAAAAGAAACTTTTAAAACAAAAGGTTCTCACAAAAAAAGAAATAGAAAGTATTAGAGTTAATATTAAAGAAGAAGTTGATAGAATTGCAGAAATAGCTGAAAAAGCTAATGACCCAGATACTGCTCAAGCATTAACTCATGTTCTAATAGATGACTATTCAAATAATTCAGAAGCTTTTGAAACAACTCCTACTGAAGGGGAGTCTGAATTTCTAGTTGATGCTTTAAATAAAGCACTTCACGAGGAGATGAAGCTTAATAAGAATATGGTCGTCTACGGTCAAGACGTAGGTTACGGTAAAGGAGGAGTGTTTTCTGTAACAACAGGCTTAACAGATGCATTCGGAGAAAAGAGATGTTTTAATTCTCCATTAGCTGAAGATAGTATTTGCGGTACAGCAGTTGGGCTTGCTACCGTAGGTTACAAACCAGTAGTTGAGATTCAATTTGCTGACTATATCTGGCCAGGAATGATGCAAATTAGAAATGAACTTTCTATGATGCTTTACAGATCTAATGGAAATTTTTCATGTCCTGCTGTTATTCGAGTTGCCGTAGGAGGATATATCAGAGGAGGAATTTATCACTCACAAAATATAGAAGCTACTTTTTCACATTTCCCGGGGCTTGTTGTAATCTATCCTTCAAACGCAACGGATGGCAAAAGCTTACTAAAAGCTGCTATTCGCGGGAAAGACCCAGTTTTATTTCTAGAACATAAAGGATTATACAGGCAAGTATTTGCTAAAGGTATAGTCGGAGATAAAGATCACTTAATCCCGATAGGTAAAGCAAAAACAGTTAGAGTTGGAACTGACTTAACTATCATAACTTGGGGAGCCTTAGTGCACAGATCAAAAACAGTGGCAGAAAAAGTTTTTGAAGAGACAGGTAAAAGCATTGAAGTCATAGATCTCAGAACGATAACACCTCTTGATTCCGAAGCTATTATAAATAGCGTAAAGAAAACAAACAGAGCATTGGTTGTGCATGAAGATATGGAGTTTATGGGGTTTGGGGCTGAGATTGTTTCTCAAATAATGGATAAGGCATTCCAGTATCTAGATGCACCTGTAAAAAGAGTAGGAGCAAAGTTTGCGTTAGTACCTCAAGCACCAGGACTGGAAACTGAAATACTACCGCAGGTAGACGATATAGAGTTAGCGGCACTTGGGGTGTTGGGGTATTAGATTGTTGCGTTTGATTGTGCAGCTATCTTTTTCTTAACTTTAGATAATTCTTTCTCTAAATTATCAAGTCGCTGACTAACAGTAGATTCATTATCTAATTGTTCTTTTAATAGGTCAGCAAAAAAACTACTTACCGTCTTCCTCGCGAAAGCGGGGACCCAGGTCTTTTTAATAATTAGATCTCTTGGCTCACTGCCTTCTTACTATTACCTACTAGTATTAAAAAAATTTAATAAAAAACCACAGAGTCGGGAAGACACAGAGAAGCAGAGTTAAAGAAAAGAACTACTTTAACCTCAACATAATACCGAATCAAAACTAGCTTATATTTCTCTAAACCTCTGTGTCATCGAGTCTCTAAAGTAGACATTGGTCCACTTTACACACAAGTAAAGTGGAGTTAAGTCTATTTTACTTACATAAATAAACATATAATATTAGCGCCTTACGGATTTAAGTGTCTCTATTAGTAACCGTTCACTACCCCCCACCAAAGTTTCAACCCCTTGAGTCTTATTGGCCTGATTCTCGCGCATTCCACCTGGAATGCAGCTCCGAGCTGCCCTAAATTTTTTCCAGCTAAATCTAGCTGATGAAAAAAATTTACTCGAAGTCCGGCCAATAAGACTCAAGGGTTTGAAACTTTCTTACCCCAACTATTTTTTTATTTTACTAAATACGCAGTAACAAAAGACAAGGTTTTGTAGAACTACAGTACTTAGTATTAACTAAATTAAGAAACACCTCCCAAGAACTTACTTTCTGATTCTAGTATCGGTGGGATCTCTAATGAAGTTAAAGACATGATTAATTAATAAAGCTTTCTTATGTTTTATGATAGAGGTTAATTTGAGAAATTATTTCATGAAACGTATAAACATATATATGATAAAAAATTTCTAACCCCTTAAGTCTTAATCGACGGACTTCGAGCAAATTTTTTTCCTTAGCTAAATTTAGCTAGAAAAATTTGTGGCACCTCGGAAATACGTTCCAGGTGGAACGTTTGAGAATGAGTCGAGGAAGACTTAAGGGGTTAGAAAATTTAGAGATTTTCAGTGAATGGTTACCTCTACTACATAGAGTTTCAATTAGTTCAGTTTATCTCATGGCTAATAATCTAAACTTCCTTATCTTAAATAAATATATTTACATATCATAACTATATGCCATACTATGCCATATAGTTATATGGCATAGTATTATGAAGCAAACAAAAAAAATCACTCTAAATTTACCTCTAGATCTAATAAATGATGCTCAAAAAATAACAAAATCAGGTGTTACCGAAACTATAAGAACTGCATTAGAAGATCTTAAAAAGAAAGCATCTAGAAATAAATTATTAAAATTAAAAGGTAAGATTTCTATTGATATAGATTTAAACAAAACTAGAGCATAATCTTATGGTATTAATAGATACTAGCGCTTGGATTGATTTTTTCAAGGATAACTCTAATATTTCGAATCAAGTTGCTCAAATTATAGATAATAATCAATGCTGCTATTGTGGTCCTATATTAACTGAGATTTTAAGAGGTTGTCATATAGCAAAACAAAGAGAAGCCTTGTTTAAAATATTTAATGACTTAGAACAATTAGAGGATCCAGAGAATTTATGGAAAGAAGCCGGACTAATTGGGGCAACACTAAAAAAGAAAGGCTATAATTTAAAAACCTTTGATCTTCTTATCGCGACCTATGCTTTATCATATGACGTATATTTACTTACAAAAGATAATGATTTTAAGTTAATGAAAAAAGCTGGTTTGGGACTAAGATTGTTATAAAGCCTTGAGAATCATAATACAAAAAGTTAGCTCAGCCTCTGTTGTTGTAGAAGGCGAAACGATAGGTTCTTCTTCTAATGCTGGAATTCTTGCTCTTGTTGGATTTGGTCAAGAAGACGATGAGTCAAAAATTAGTGTCGCTATTGAAAAAATTATAAATATGAGAATTTTTCCAAATGAAAAAGGTAAATTTGATTTTTCTCTGCTTGATATTGAAGGTGATTTAACTCTAGTTCCTCAATTTACTCTCTATGCTGATACTTCTAAAGGTAGACGTCCTGAGTTTTTTTCTGCTATGAAACCAAGTTCTGCTTCCATAATTTTTGATAAGCTCGTTAACTGTGCCAGAGAAAAGTTAAGCCCCTCACGTGTACAAACAGGTAAGTTCGGAGCTGATATGAAAGTCTCTCTTGTAAACGATGGGCCAGTCACTATTAGTATTGAGCTATAGTAATTATTGGTCATATTCTAAGCTACTACCGACTTTCTTCTTGCCTCTAAAATCATAACGACCACAGCAAGCCATATCAATATAAACGAAATCCATTTATTAACACTTAATTGCTCATCAAAATAAAAATAAGCTAGAAGAAACTGTAAGATTGGTGAAATGTATTGAAGAAATGCCATTTCTGATAAAGGAATTAATACAATAGCTTTACTATATGTGATTAGTGGCAGAGCAGTGACGACACCAGACAGTACCAATAAAAATTGTACATTTACAACTTGATCGAAAAAAAGTAGGTTCTGACTATCCATATTCATAAGATACATAAATGCTAGAGGAGTAAGTATTAACGACTCAAGATAAGTTCCTCTCACCGCATCTAATTTCTTACTTTTTCTTAAAATTCCATATGTAACAATACTTAATGCTAGCATTAGAGAAATCAAAAAAGTTGGAATATCTGCATTAACTATTAAAGGCACTAATCCTAATATTCCTAAAGCCCCTGCTAAACATTTGTATATTGTTACCTCTTCCTTGAATACAATTATTCCTGCTAATAAATAAAATAACGGAGCTAAAAAATAGCCTAGACTAGAAGCTAGTAAGTATCCATTATTCACAGCCCAGATGTATGTTCCCCAATTTAAGGAAAGTAATATAGCAGTAGGTAAATGTCGCCTAGCTTCAGCAATTGAGGGCCAAACTAAAGAAAAAATAAATTTTTTCTTTACAACACTCGTTAGTAAAATATAAATCATTAAAAATACTGTTCCCCAAATAATTCTATTAGATAGAACCGTAAGAGAGGAAACTAACTTAAGCTTCATCCAGAAAAGAGGAAGCAAGCCCCAGGCTACATAAGTAAGCGCACCTAAGACTAGGGGCAGAGCTTTTGAATTTGAATTCATCATATTTTATTTGTTCACATGCTTCTTAATTAATTACAGAATTTGGTAATAACAAAAAACTGTAAACAGGCTTGTCTATAATGCCTAAATTGATACATTTAAAGTGAATAATTAACTAAATTAGGCAAAATGTCTATAATAAGTCTCGACTCCTTAGATAAAAAAATTCTTTATCATCTCGATCATAACGGCAGGGCTAGTTTTTCTGATATCGCAAAGAACTTAAAACATGGTCGAGATACAATCGAATATCGCATAAATCGATTTATTGAAAAAAAAGTTATTACAAAATTCCAAGTAGTAGTTAATCCCTATGCTATTGGGAAAACGATATATAAAACTTATCTAAAGTTAACTAGTGATAAGTCTCAAATTCAAAATTTCATCTCAAGATTAAAAAATCATCCTAGAGTATTTTGGATTGTTCAATGCGATGGTCAATGGGATTTAATTTTCTCAATTGCAGCATTTTCAGCTTTTGAATTTAATCAAATTCAAACGGAACTACTAGATACCGTTCGTAAGATATTAGTTGAGTCTCAAATCTATATTCCTTTTGAGTTTAAAGAATATAGACTGAAGTATCTGATGAAAGCTGGCACTCATTATTTTAAAATCGGTGGTAATCCTAGCTTTAGACAGCTAGATAAAATCGAAACAGATTTATTAAATTTACTAAGTCAAAACGGTAGAGAAACTATAAGTGAACTTGCAAGAAAACTATCAACTACAAATAGTCTTGTAAAAAGAAGAATGGAGACCTTAGAACAAGACGGAGTTATTATTGGATATCAAGCTACTATTGAAGTTGAAAAACTTGGTCTTACACAATTTAAAACCCAATTATTTTTAAATTACAGAAGTAAGTCCGAGGAAGAAGAACTAGAAGAATACAGTAATAAACATCCAAAAATTACCTGTTTCATAAAACAAATCGGAAACTGTAATTTAGAATTAGAAATACATGCTGAAAGTTATAACGAATATTTAGAAATCATAAACCAAATCCGCACGAAATTTAAAAACTTAATCAGAAATACCACTACGATATTGATGCATGAAGATTATATTAAGTGGGCTGTTTGATGATTTAATTATTTGAATCAACCACAGAGCAGGTCCTTCGGACTGGAGCAACCAGAGAGGTAGTATTAGGATTCCCCTTTATTATATTCTCTGTTTGCTCCTGCCCGTTCAGGGCTCTGCTCTGTGGTTTTTATTTTACTCATATAATATCAGCCATAACAGAGAATCTATATAATTTAGCAATATTTTTATTTAAATTAATGATTCCCAATCACCTAATGACAAAACAAAATCATTTGAGGAATACCGCATTGCCCCTCGACTCCTTGAACTTCTATTATTTCGTATTTTAAGATATTATCTTTTAATAATCTTTCAATTGCTTGATGAAACATTGAAAAAGCGAGACTAGCTTTACCTTCAGGAAAAATATTACTTGTAGTAGCATGAAGAGTATCTGTCCAACTTGCTCCTGGATTATCTTTTATATAATTAATAACTATAGAATTTAAATTATACGGTTCTTTAAAATCATATCTATCTTCATCTTCCCATAAAACTTCTGTTATAACTTCATTTTTTGTTACAGTTGCAAAAGTATTAGGTGGTATTTCGATTGACCATATTATTTTTTCTTGAAAGCCAAGAAGTGAACTAACTAAGTGCATGCCCTTTTCTGTTTTTAATGCTAGCAATCTGGAATTATGATTTGCTACAAATATCCTATCGGGCTCTCTTGTAGTCAGATACAAAGTTACACTTTCTGATCTAAGATTAACTTCCCTGAGCGATTCCAGAAGAGTTTTACCATTATTATATAAACGCCCCATTGCAAATAACCAAGCTTCCGCGGCATGGATAGTCGTATTATCTGAAAGTACAATACCATTTTTCTTTTCACCTTTTAGGCGAGTATGATATACGGCCCCTTCAGCAAGTAAAGATTCTGCTAACTTTAACGTTTGATCATTGGAAGCTAGAACTCCCCCAATTCCAACTCCAACACTTGCAATTCCTAGCTTCTCATCATATCTTGGCTGTGCCCATTCAACTCCACCTCCATCATTAGTTCGACTGTGCGCTATCCCAATTGAACCCGGCAATTCTGCAAGATTAAACTGAGATGTAAAGGCAGAACAGGAACCTACTGTACGCTTTCGGTAAAATAAATTTTTATCTAAGGTAGAAATGCCTGTATAAAAACCTCCAAAAATACTTTCTTGATGTCGTATAGTTTCAATTAAATTAGAAGCTGCTGGGGATTCTCCAATATAAGCTGATATCATGCACATATAAGTATCGACTTTTGATTAAGGGGTGATGGTTTTGTTATGCAGCTTGTTTTAGCATTTCATAAATAAACTCTGGGGCAAAGTCAGCTCCGTTATCCCATGTAAGAACATAAAGTTCAGGATGAATTTTAAATGATCTAAATATGTTTATATCTTTTAATGGTTCGAAAATTTCACCGTACAACTCATTTTCTAAATCTATAATCCCTTCGATATTATTAGAAAACTTGATCCATATTTTATAGTTATTTACGTACTTGGCATCAGTTAATTCTGGATACATATGCTATTCCAATGGTTTAATATTTCTTAAAGCTTTTCTCGCTCTAGCAAGTTCCCAATTCTCGAGAAGTTCTTGCTTATTTAACTCAAGCCATTCTATCACAATTTTTTGAACTCTGTTAGATAAATTTCCAGAAATATTATGAGTCTTTATTTCGATAATTCCCTTTTGATCACCATACACAGCATGGAAATGCGGAGGATCATGATCATTATAGAACATCGCTATTACAATTCCAAAAAATCTACTTATCTCAGGCATACTGACGTTCTTCGATGATCTAATTTATTATTCCCAGTGCTTAAAAAACATCTCTCATCAATTTTTGGCGAAGGGGCAAATCGTTCTGGTTCTTCATATCAATATTCAAAGCAAAGAACCATACCTCAATTGATGTTTCAATACCCCTGTTAGTCTTGCTACTAAGCTGCAATTGGCTCTATGCCTTCGTAATCTTTTTCTTCAAACTGACTTAGCTCCCAATTATTTTGCAAGTTAAGCCAAAACTGTGGGCTAGCTCCAAGAGCTCTAGCAAACTTTATTGCCATCTCGGCACTAATTCCACGCTTTCCTCTACATATCTCATTTATCGTCTTAGGAAGCACTCCGATATGTTCCGCCAAAGCAGATTGAGTTAAATTTAAATTTTCTAATTCATCCTTAAGAACTTCTCCAGGATGAATAGGTGTTACATGTTGTTTCTTCATAATATTAATCTCCTAAGTTAAATAATATTAGTGGTAGTCTACTATTTCTACTTCTAATGCATTCTGGTCTAACCATTCAAAACACACTCGATATTGATCATTAACTCTTATGCTATACTGACCTTTTCTATCGCCACGTAAAGCTTCAAATCTATTGCCTCTTATTGTCTTCAAGTCACTTAACGATGTCGCAGCTCCCAATTTCGCAAGGCATATCTGAGCTTTTTTATGTAACTCCCGAGGCAATTTCCTCAATGCTGCCTTACTAGACCTACCGTAGTTAATATCTTCAGTGCCTTTATCTTTGAAATTTTTAATTCCCATTTAAACCTACTATACCACCTAGTGGTAATTAAGTAAACATATTTTTAACATTAACAAATCAAACCACACGTTTCCAAATAGGAGGTAATATAATTCCGCGTTTTGAAGCCATGACTAACATCACGATTCCAGTACTAGTACACAATAGCAGAGCAAGCACGGATGATTCAAGACCAAAGCTACCTCCAGTTAACCAATCGGGGCCTTTTATAGTTGATTTGATCAGTCCCTGTTGGGCATCGTTTCCGGATACAATACCTGAGAAAATGGCCGACTGCGTGTAGTTCCATGCCATATGAAAGCCGATACTCAACCACAAGCGACGAGTCAGTATGTAAGCTGCAGCCAGTAAAATACCGGCTTCAACTGCAATAAACAAAGCACCCTCTATAGTGCCTTGCGGATTAATCAGATGAGTCAAACCGAACACAAGTGAAGATACAACAAGAGCTGCCCAACTGCCAAACCACTTCTCAACAGAACTGAACAACACACCACGAAATAATAATTCCTCGTAAACACTAGAGCTCAGCGCCATTGCTATGGCTGGAATCATGTAGCTCAATGTATTAAAGCCATCAACACGGTAGATACCCAAAACCATGAGGATTATTACACAAGCAGCATACAGGCCCGCACCAAGTAAAAGACCAATACCAAATTCACGACCCATACCCGGCAAAGAAAGTTCGAATGCAACACGCTGCTCTATGAAATGCGCAAAGCTAAGATAAACCGCAAAGCCAGCGATAGCCAGCGCGATAATATGCAGAATAGCTTTAATAGGCTCCGCAGCGAAACTAATTAACACATCGGTATTCAATGTCATCATAACGACCATAATAAACCCCAGTAACAATACTCTCACTGGTGGTGAACTGAGTATGCGACGTGTGAGATTTGGTAGTTTGTTAGATAATGTTGTCATCTTTTATTCTCCTTTGACAGTGAGTGGCAAGAAGCTTTAAGCAGTCTGCGATTGATAAGGTCTAACATATTACAATTTCAAAGGTATTTAACAGAATATATTTATATTCCAATATCGGCAAAGCGAAATTGTATAATGAATATGCGTCATACTAGTTAATTTTGATATAGAAATTCATTTTTTGAATCAGTGGTACGACTTTAGCAGAAAGAGTGGCAGGCTAAACATCAATGACAAGTAGTGCTTTTCGTCTATCATTCTTGGGAACTTTAATATTCATGTTGCTTGGTAGTTTTTATAAGGAGTATAAATTTTCAGTTTTGCGGATTTAGCACCACTCTGCCGATAGCGTATTTTAAAATTCTGAATACAAAGCAAATTATAGATTTGCAAGATATTAAATACCTTGCAAATAAAATTGATCAATAATGCTACAATTGTTCAGCTTAACCAAACAAACCGCGCAAAAAATCTTGATTTTGTACTCTTTCTATTCTTTTCTTCTCACGCTTCTCTGCAGTTTCAGCGCCGAGAAAAATTAAAAGATAAAATATTATCTTCGTCCAGCCAAGCAACAAGAAGAACACGCAATCTCCTAAAAAACCTAAAACTTTCATTTGTATACCTTTCTGTATACTAAGTAAAAAACAAACCTTGCAAAACTATAATCTGCTTTTTTAATTTTCTATATTATTACAATATTTTAATTAAGTGTATAGTGCTCGGCTTTAGTTCACCTTTTGAATAAAATATTAAATATTAGAGAATGTTATCAAAACCAGTAATCTCAGTATTTGTATGTTAAGTACTATAAACTGGATCCCTTTTTTCACAGAGAAGACGGGCTTGTCATAAAAAATATTTTAACAAGAGTCAACAAATAAAATTAACGAGCGTTTGGGCAAGAGGTATTAGATCTAGCCTCTTCGCAGATGGCGAGGGGTGGTTGATGGGTGGGCTTGATTTCGGAAATTGCCTTGCCATGCAAGGGAAGTTCCGAAACAAGCGGTGGCTTCAGTTCGACACAAGAAGAAGCTAGATCTAATACCTCCGGGGTGGGGGAGAACTAATTATTTAAAATTAAAAAAATTATCTCTTTTTCGCCACCAACCGACCACAAGTCCTCTCTAAAAACTCCCCATAATGCTTATCCGCAAGCCCTAGAACATCAGAACGATCTAATAACCAGAGATTTGCTTTTTTCTGTTGGGGTATTTGATTGACTATTAACTGAGTATGATCAAATCCGTATGACTGAATTAAGGACATGACTTCTTCAGTTTTATTTTGTATTCCACGACTAAAAGTCATGTATTCCCACTTTGAGAAATCAAATTCTAATGGATCTTCTGATTCTTGAGCAAGTCGTTTGATGGTTTTTAGAGTACTGGTCATGCCAAACTCATCGTCTGGTAAAACACAAACTACTCTACTACTTAGTGCTAGAGCAGTTAATGTACTAACTCCCCACATATTGCCGCAGTCTAAAACTAAAACTTCATAGTTATGAAGTAACTCTAGTATAATTTCTTCTAATCTATCATCAGTAGGTTCATTACTGTATTGCCCTAGGCCGTATCCTAGTACTCCTTCACTGTGTGAAGCCGCAGCTCCAAGGAAGGACATGCTGCCATTAGGAAGCTCAATATCTTCTACTATAGTACGAACAGAGTCTCTAGTAACTGGGGCTTTGGATTGAAATAAACTTCTTAGCTCTTTTCTAGCAGCTGGACCATAGACTGCCCATTGTGTGAGATCTTGCTTGATAAAATCAAAGTCACCTAGCAATGTTGAATATCCAAGGGAAGCAAACTGATTGCCAAGCGCTAGAGCAGTTGAAGTATTACCAACTCCTCCTCTTACATGTACAAAACTAATTAAGGTCCCAGTATTTGAAGCGGATAATCCTAATTTTGCACTATCTAGATCTATTATGATTTGAGCACATTGTGGTATATCACCTAATGCAACAACACGCACAGAGAACTTTCTTCTAAGCATTACTGCTTCTTCGACGTATTGTTCGCTAGGGACGACTAGAATAATTGGGACTTGTGGGAATATTCCACGTACTCTGAAAAGAATATCTGAATAATCACTATCATCAAGAAAACTTAAAAATATTAAATCAGGAGATTCACTTGCAGCGTTCAGTAATGAACGACCAAGTAATGAGACTCCACGCAGCTCAGTCATTTTTACAGCTTGATCTATTCTTAAAACTAGATCTTCTCTGAAATCGTCGTCTTGTTCAATAACTAAAATTTTCATTCTAATTCTCTAGCGATTTAATACAATCAGATAAGTCCGTTACCTTAAATGGCTTAGTAATATAAGCATCGGCTCCTTGCATTAAAGCAAAATCTTTTGCGCTCGCATCTGATTCAGCACTAATAACGATTATCTTTAAATCTGGTTTTGAGCTTTTTAATTCGGAGCAAACCTGGAAGCCATCAGCTACGGTATTTCCTTCCTCATCAAGTAGCATAAGATCCAATAGTACTATGTCTATATTATCTTTATTAATAAGCGGTGACATTGCATTATGAAAAGACTCTATCAAATAAGGCTTATGTCCTAACTCTTTAACTATATTTCCAATCACTGCTCTCTGTACTGGAGAATCTTCAATTACTAATATATTTAAGGCTGTTGACATGACTTTAAATTAAAGCTGTTTTTAGTTTACTGCTATTATAATTAAATATTCCGTCCTCAGAGCTTAATCCAGTAGATTCCCAATCAATAGAACTATCTAAATTTATAGCTCTAAGAATTGGCAAAGTCTTTACTTCTTGTTTACCTGGGATAACCTCAAAAATTGTTTTAATATAATTATTATTTATACCCTTATTTAACTCTATTATGAAATGAAAAATTGCTGGAAATTTATTTAAATTATCCTCATTCAGTGCACAGCTGTCTGTACATAGAGAAGATATAGTAGGCTGAATATCAACTCCCCTTACAGAAGCTAGTATTGGAAGTTTATACTTTAACTTAATCTCAGATAATAAAGATAATATTTGATAGTTAATTTCATCGATAATTATCACTCCAACTCCTGATTGTATTATCAACTCTTCTAAAAAATCTCTCGAAATACTTTTTGAAGTTTCGCCCTTATCTAAAAGTAGTGACCTATCAATAAAAACTGCATGTGGATGAGATTTTTTTAATGTGTCCCCTACTCCAATGATTAATGGAGAAATATTTAGTGGTAGCGAAGATATCGTAGCAGATAGTAGCTGAGTTTTACCATAATTGCTTCCACCAGTTATTAGCAGTCCTGAACCTTTAATAGATAAAAGCTTAGTTATACTTCTAGATATTTGAGGACTTAAAAACTTTTTTCTTATTAAATCTAACATTACAGAGCTCTTCTGTGAGGCTCTAACTATTGATATTTCGTTCTCACTAATGTTATTTAATAAAATTGCAAATTCGTGTTGGTCTCTTGTAATTATATTGTAATTACTTTCAGATTCCTGAATCATAAGATTAAGAACTTGAACTAATAACTTAGCTTCCTCTATTGAAACAAACCACTTTGGAGAGGTCATAACATCTAGTCTGGTAAAGACTCTGGGATATAATTTATTGGAAATAACAACTTTCACTATTTCCTTATCTTTGAATATCTCAAAAATAGGTTCTAAATTAACTATAAGAGATGTTAATCTAGAGACAATGATTCTTCTTACTTCTCTACTGAATTTATTAGAACTAAATTTATCAGAAGTTCTTAGAAAACTTTCCTCTTTCAAAGCTGATCTTACTTCTTTACTAATCATTTCTCGTAGAGATAAATTGGGTGAAAACTTACTTGAAGAAATTCTGATTAGTACTAACTCCGTAATTCTGCTGTAGTATTCTAAAAGTTTTTGATGTTTTTTAAATTTTAGTTCATATCTAGTAGACCAGTTTTGATTAACTTGTGAAGTCTCAAGGACTCTTTTATTTAAGACTTCTAACTCTACTTTATTACTTTCTTCACCATTTAAAATTATAACTCTAGTATTGGACTCTTTTGCTTTAGAGAACGTTATCGGTTTAAGTTTTTTTCGAAGAGCTTGTTTATTCAAAACGGATAATTTTCCAAACCAATAATTTCTGAGTATTTATAATTACTTCACCTAAAGCTAACTCTACTGTTATCGACAGAATAACTATGTTAGTTTAGGTTAAATATTAGTAAAACAGATACCGACTAGTTTCTATAACATATAAAAATCAAGGGGTTATGAAGGACGAGCTAGAACAAAAATTAGAAGACATAGAGAAAAAGGATCTGACAGAAACTAAAATGATCCAGTTTCCGGGGAAGAAATCGAGTAGTTCAACCAATACTAGCAAAAATACTAATATTAGCTTTACTGATAATTTAGATGTTAATTTAAGTGAGCTAACAAAATCTAAAATTAAATGTTTTGAAGAATGGATGGCGGGAGATCATGCACTAGTGCATCTCGACTCCAGCCGTGAATCAGTAATAGTACCCTCACATTTAAAAAACAATCCTGCTCTAACATTAAAACTTAGTTATTTATTTAATGGAAAAACGACCTTCAACGAAAATGATATTTCGGCACATCTTAAATTTTCCGGAAACTACTTTGAATGTATAATTCCATGGGATTCACTCTGGGGAATGTCATCTGAGAATGGCGAGCAAAAAATATGGAAAGATAGTTTCCCACTTGAACAATTAATTGAAGAGAAAGTAGCAGCTAGTACCAAGCTTGATACTAATACTGAGACTTTAGAAAATCCACCACAAGTAAAAAAAGCTCCTACCTTAACTAGAGTAAAGTAATTTGAAATATCAAATATCTAAAAGTAAAATTTTAATTAGCTTCTCAAGTATTATTTTATTTTTCTTACTTTTTCCTTTTCCTAAGTTTAAAAATAACTTTATTTGGGAAGCTGTCACTGATTCCCTTCATATCCCTGTGTTTTTCACTGTTTTTATCTTTATTTATTTAACAAGCTCTACACTTCCAAATAAACTTATATCTATATTTTCATCTAAAAATATTAATATAAAATCAAGTATACTTATCTTCACCATTTCTATTTCAATATTAATTGAAATAATTCAGCCGATTTTCCAGAGAAGCTTTAGTGTAAAAGATATTATTTCAAATTCTCTAGGTGCTATTCTTGCTTACCTTGTAATTACTTTAACCACTGAAAAAAAAGAAAATTTTAAAAATATTTCACTACTAGCTTTGCTACTATGCACTAGTTCTTTATTTGTTGGACTACCTATAAGAGAAGCATTTCAGGTTTTAGAAGATAGAAAAGTTAGTATGCCCATATTATATAATCCATTAACTAGATTAAAATTAATCGCTAGTGGACTGCATGGCGCTAAGATTAAATACATTGAGTATGTACTCTCAAATAAACCTGCACTGAACTATACTCAAGTTATACCATCAGAGAGAAACTGGAGCGGAGTTGAAATAGAACTTGGAGAATCTGATTGGACTGTAAATACTCCTAGTTTTCTAGATATAGAATTAAAAAATTTAAACTCTATAGATATAACACTAGGGCTTAGAATAGATGACGACGAAGATTCAAGTGCTTTTGACTCAAGATTTAATAAAAATATTATACTTACAAGTAATGAAAGTAAGGTAATCAGTATTCCATTATCTGAAATTATTGATAATGTAACAGCTAGAAAATTTAATATTCAAGCGGTGACTAGAATTTTAATTTTTACCCTGCCAGGGGAGCCTAGCGGAGCTTTCGGACTTGGGGCGGTTTATTTAAGATAAAAAGTATTTTAAAATGATTTATGTTTGACACTCTAGATGAGAATATAATTGGACATAATACACAAAGAAAATTTCTTTTTCGCCAACTTCAAGAACATAGACTTCCACACGCGCTAATTTTCTCAGGACCAAGATCAATTGGTAAAAGCTTAGTAGCCCTAGAACTTGCTAAAAATTTCTTTATTTCTAACCTTAAGCATAAACAAAGTAGCATAACTAATATCGATGAAACTTATATTAATAATATGGTTTCAAGTTTATCTTATCCTGATTTGTATTATATAAAGCCAGAACTAGGTAAGAAAGTTATCTCCATTGAACAATCTAGGGGGATAATTGAAAGACTTAGCCTGAATACTTACTACGGGCTAGGTGCTGTTATTATTATTGAAGGTGGAGAAAACTTTAGTATAGGGGCTGCAAATGCATTACTTAAATCGCTAGAGGAGCCTGAAGCAAATAGGTTGTTCATTATTACGACTAATAACATTCAAACTCTCCTACCTACTATCAGATCTAGATGTCAAAATATCGTTTTTGGGAAGCTCACAGAAGAAAATATTTCAGAAGTACTTTCTAAAAAAGCGGGGTTTGATAAAGAATTTATTAATAACTACTCTAGTTTTTTTTCTCTTGAGGGTTCACTTAGTATACTAAAAAATCACGATTCAGAAAAATCTGAAGAAGAGGCAAAAGTTGAAATCATAAACAAAGAAAAACTAATTGTAAAAGTTAAGGAAATAGAAAATTTTGCTTCTCAAATTAGAAATTGCTTTAAAGATATCCCAACAGATAAACACTTTTCAGAGATTGTAAATATCTTTACTAAAATTGAAAAAGAAGAGCTTCCGGAAATAAGCAAAAATATTGGTATTGATCTGGTAGTCAAAGAACTAAGAAAGTTTGCACTTAGTAATAATAATCAAGCTGATAGAAATAATGCCTGGAATTATCTTGATAAGTTAATACAAAGTAAAAAAGAAATACAAAGTAGAAATTTAAATATTAGCCTTCAAGGGCCTGCGGCGTTTATTTAAGATTTTTTAATGTGGGATATGAGCTAGTGCTTCTTCAATAAAGCCACTGCCGACACTTGATAAATCAGAAACACCAATATTAACTATTATTATATCTCTATCTAAAATATCATCCCACTTAAGACTTGCTCTTCTCAAAGTATGAAACTTTGTACTCTTGGGAGTCTTAAATTGTTTAAAATAAAAGTAATAAGATAGATTTTCATAACGCTGCCAGTCTTTAAGATGCTTATATAAAGCTATTAAATAACTAGTACCAACTAATAGTACCTTAGGATTTTGGAAATTAGGATCTCGCAATGGTCTCTCTACATATGGAGTTGGTTCATGTAGAACTGTTGGATCAAAAAGATTTACCATGTCTAAAAGGTCAGTATCTTTAGACTTCGGTCCTTCACTAATGGTGTAATTATTACAATCAAAATTACCTAAGTTTGGTAATTTTAAGTTTTGAAGTTTTGTACTAATTTCATGTAAAGCTAAACAAGAAGCTACATCATTCCAGTGAGAAGCAGTTCTTGCAAAAAATCTAAATGGATATTTATCTTTTTTATTTATTAGTAACTCAGCAGAGTCTACATAATAAATACCCATTTGATCTAATTGTTTTTTAAAATGATCATATCTACTTTCTCTAGTATTTTTTGTAGGGTCATTGTAAGGATCAGGTAGTAGCTCAGGATAAAGATGAATCAAATTCGGTGTTATTAAAAGTATAAAACTCTTACCTCTTTTACTTTGATAATCTTGTATTTTTTTAAACTTAATTAATTGCTGTTCTAACTTGGAAGAATATACTTTTCTGTGATTAAACTCTCCAAGATGAGCATCTTGTATTAAATATTTTTCTTTACCAAGAAAAACTGAGCCATTCTGGTAAATTCCAACTTGTGAGAATAAACTTAACATTAATTGACTTCCCACACTGAGTAAAGGTCTCCAAAGACCAGAGTTTAATTTTGCTCTTTCTGTGACTCTTTTTTGCCATTTGCCATTTAAAAAACTTTTGATAGTAATCGAGTGATACTGCTTTGCAGGAGGTACTCCATGTGGAGTCGCCTCTTTATACATAGGCCTTAGATCTTGTATAATAGGAAATGAGAAGAAAAGTAATATCAAAGTTACAATACTAAGCTTTAGGTATTTATTTTCTATTTTAGTTTGCATTCGTTAGCTCATTAAAATTGGAAATAAATAAAAGGTGAAAAATTAGTACTAGCTAATAATACTGAAGAAAGAAAAAGTAGTACCAGCATATATACTCCTCTAACTAATACTAAATTTCTTGAATACCGAATATTATCCTTACGGTTCAGACTATTTATATATGATTGAATAATTTGACTACCAGGTAAAACCTTCCACAATGCAATCACATATGAAAGCACTATCATGAATATTTCATAATTTGTTGTTATCGCTCCTAGTATTTGAAAGTCACTTGGACTGGATATGTGAAATAAAGATTTATAGTAGTAAACTGAATGAGCTATAGTATCTGCTCTAAAGAGAACTCTACTAAGAGTAACAAAAAGAAGAGTAATAAATACTTGCACTAGGACTGGGAGTCTTTCTGTAAGCTTCAGTAGAAAAAGTTTATCTAAAGTTAAAAATATCCCGTGATAAACTCCCCATAATATAAAAGTCCACTCTGCACCGTGCCACATGCCAGAAAAGATAAATACTATCCAGAGATTTGCAAACTGTCTGAGGGTCCCTAATTTATTTCCGCCTAATGGAATATAAATATACTCTCTCATCCACTTGCCAAGAGAAATATGCCACCTTCTCCAAAAATCAGTAAAATTTCTTGCAAGATAAGGATCGTTAAAATTCTCTGGAAATTTAAATCCAAAAATTCTAGCTAAACCAATAGCCATATCGGAATATCCAGAAAAATCGAAATATATCTGAGAGGTATATGCAATAATACCTAGCCAAGCCAAACTTGGTGATAAGGTTTCAGGTGGTAGTTTAAATACTTGATCTGCAGTGTGGCCTACGACATCAGCTATTAAAACCTTTTTTGCGAGTCCGATTATAAATTTATATAGCCCCTCAAATAAATTATCTAAGGAGAACTTCCTATCTGATAATTGATCTGCGATTTCATGATAACGAATTATTGGCCCAGCTATTAACTGAGGGAAAAATAAAATATATAAGGCATAATGAAGTGGATTTTTTAGAGCTCCAGAAGTACCTCGGTAAACGTCGACAACGTAGCTTATTTTATGAAATGTAAAAAAAGAAATTCCAAGAGGGAGCACTACTTTAGTCCAAGCTATCGGTTGATAACCAAAGTAACTAATAAGTCTTGAAACTTCGAAAATAAAAAAATTAGAATACTTACAGTAAGCAAATACTAGGCTGCTAATTAATATAGATAATATTAGAGTATTTTTAGCAGCTTTAAGTGAATTCGCTGCTTTATACTTTTCTATTAAGATTCCGAAGAAAAAATCTAGCGCGCATAATCCAAGTAAAATAGGAGTAAAGCTGGGTTCTCCAAAGGCAAAGAAAGCAATGCTAGCGAAAACTAAAAAGGCATTTTTAAAGCGCTTGGGGAGTAGAAAATATCCGAGTAAAACGAGTGGAAAGAAGTAGAATAAAAAAATAAAGGAACTAAATACCATTCTTAACTAAGTGCCTTTAAGATTTTTTAGTATTCCTGAAAAAAATGTCTCTCCATATGATTGTCCTTGCACAGATGAATCACCCTCAGCTAAAAAAGCTCTCTCTGGATGCGCCATTATACCCAGTACATTTTTATTTCTACTTAGTACTCCCGCTATACATCCAACACTTCCATTAAAAGGTCTATCTAAATGAACTTCTGCTTCAAAATCGGAATAGCGATATGCCACACGACCATTCTCTTCCATGTCGCGAAGTGATCTCGCATCTAGAAAATATCTTCCAAAGTAACAGCTAAGGGGCAGTCTTAAAATTTGTTCTTCTTCTAAATGCTTGGTCCAAATACTTGTTCGATCATCAGGAATCATGAAAGCATCTATATTTAAAAAATCAGATGATAAATTAGGTAGTAACACTCCAGGAAGTACTTCTATTTCACAAAGAATTTGAAAACCATTTCCGATACCAATAACTGGGCGACCTTCATTTGCGTATTTTCTTATTGCCGAAATTACTGGTGAAACTTTTGCTAAAGCTCCAGGTCTTAAATAATCTCCAAAAGATGAACCACCTGGAATAACTAGAATATCAGCATCTTTAATGAATTCCTGTTGATGCCAGATTACTGAGACTTCACAGCCTAAATGAAGTTCAAATGCAAACTTAGCATCGTCAACGCCTGAGGAACCTGGAAATTCTATAATTGCTACTTTCATTTTGACTGCCCCTGCTCAAAGATAAATGAGTACCTTATGGCTTCTTTTCTATTACCTCATGAATAATTTCGTAATCTTCTATCAATGAGTTAGCAAGTAATCTATGGCACATTTCCTGTACTCTTTCTTTTTGCTTTTCTCTGTCCCCAGTATCCATATTTAGCTCAATGTACTTTCCGACCATAGCAGATTTAACTTCATTAAATCCTAGATGATTTAACTGTTCTGTTAATGCTCTACCTGCTGGGTCTAATACATCTTCTTTTAAGCGAACTAGTACTTTAGATATCATTCTTATTCTCCAGAAAAAACGCGATCAAAGATATAATCAACATGGGCCGTGAAACGATCATAGGAGAAAATATTTTCTATCTCCTGAGGAGTAAGTAGTTTTGTTATATCAGAATCGGCCTCTACTTCTTTTCTATAAACTAAAGGAGTTTCTGAATCGACACTATCCCAAACTCGCATAGCGTTCTTTTGCACTAAATCATATGATTCTTCCCTAGTTAAACCCTTCTCAGTAAGTGCTAATAATAAAGTAGCTGAGAAAAATAAACCGCCTGTTAAATTAAGGTTCTTCTTTAGTCTAGCTTCATAGACTACTAAGCCTTCTACCAGTGACGCCGCGCGGTGAATTAAAAAATCTAGTGAAATAGTTATGTCAGGAGCTATCACTCTTTCAACTGAAGAATGACTAATGTCTCTCTCATGCCAAAGTGCAATATTTTCTAAGCTAGTGCTAGCCATATTTCTAACTAAACGACAAAGTCCCGAAATATTCTCTGACAAAATTGGGTTTCTCTTATGCGGCATAGCAGAGGAACCTTTTTGTCCTTTAGAAAAAAGCTCTTCTGCTTCTCGGACTTCTGTTCTTTGTAAATGTCTTACCTCTACTGCAAGTCGCTCAATTGATCCTGCGAGAATAGAATAAGCAGTAAAAAGACCTGCATGAATATCTCTAGGAATAACTTGGGTGGAAACTGGAACTGCTTTTAGACCTAATTTAGTACAAACATATTTTTCTACCGAAGGTGGTAATTGAGAATATGTTCCAACTGGGCCGCTGATTGCTCCAACTGCCATTTCCTCTTTTGCAGTTTGTATTCTTTTTCTTGCTCTTGCAATTTCTGCATAAAAACCTGCTAGCTTTAATCCAAAAGTTGTTGGCTCAGCGTGAATTCCGTGACTTCTACCCATGCAAAGATAATTCTTTGTTTCCATAGCTCGTTTTTTTAGAGCACCTAGAAGTCTATCAACACCTAATAAAATTAAATCAGTAGCGCGAACTAGTTGTACTGAGAAAGCTGTATCAATAAGATCGGAGCTAGTCATCCCGAAATGTAGAAATCTATTATCTTCACCTAGGCTAGAACCTACCTCAGTAAGAAAAGCAATGACGTCATGCTTTACTTCTTTTTCAATCTCAGGAATTTTTTTTGCATCGTAACGTGCATTTCTTCTTGCTCGGCCAGGAACTTCTTTAGGAATTATACCCTCTTCCGCCATTGCTTCAAGCGCTAGAAGTTCAACTTCAAGCCACAAATTAAACTTAGAGTCTTCACTCCAAATCACTTCCATTTCGGGTCTAGAATATCTAGGGATCATTTTATTTTATTTTTAAGTTTGTATACAAAAACTATATCATCAAATATGGGAAACATGAAAGCTAACTATCTAAAGGGCAAATAAATCCGAAGCTGCCGCTGTACCAGCGGTATAAAAGCTAGGAGAGTTTCTATTTTTACTAGCCCAGCCACTAGTTAATGCATAATTTGCTAAATCAGGGGAATTACTATTTTCACTAATGTGCGCAGCGCATATAATCTTTGGCACATTCCCACCGTATTTATTATAGGCATTTACTATTTTAGAAGCTGATTCATTACTTAAATGTCCAACAGGCCCTGCTATTCTTTGCTTAACTTGCCAAGGATAACTACAACTCCATAATGTTGGAATGTCGTGATTCGTTTCTAAAATTAACGCCTCACAATTATAAAGATATTTTAAATCCTCTCCTTCAAAAGTACCTGTATCCGTCAGTAGTACTAATGTCTTATCATTATCACTAACACGGAAGCCTACAGGTTGCACCGCATCATGATATATTGGGAAAGGTAATAAACTTAGATCGTTTATTCTGAATCTTACTAAAGGATCAAAGAAAAGAACTTTATGTAATGAAATAGTTTTAGATAATATACTAGATAAATAACAAGCTTGAGTGAGGTAAATCGGAACGTCTAGTAGCTTAGATAGAACGCTAACTCCCCTGATGTGATCGTCATGTTCGTGAGTGATAATTATTGCATCTAAATCACCCTCAGATACTCCTATTGAATTTAATCTTTCAATAGTTTTCTTAGCACTTAGTCCTGCGTCTATTAATATCTTAGTCTGTCCGCTCGAGATATAAAGTGAATTTGCCTTACTACCACTTGAGAGTACTGAAAATTTCAATTCCTTAACTATCTCCAAATAAATTCTGATACAACTTTTCTGTTTGTATCTTAGAATCAGAGTTAATAGTTACGTGACCGACTTTTCTCCTGTCTCTTACCTCGCTCTTTCCATACCAGTGATAATGAGCTCCAGGTGTTTTTAAAATTTCTGTTTTATCATTTGTTTCACCGAGTAAATTTCTCATCGCAGAGAAACCATAGCTTGTAGTGTCACCTAAAGGTAGGCACATGCATGCTCTTACATGATTTTCAAATTGACTAGTAACAGTTCCCTCAATTGTCCAGTGTCCTGAATTATGAACTCTTGGTGCATACTCATTAAAAAATAATTCACTTCCTATTTGAAAAAACTCAACAGCAAGAACTCCTACATAGTCTAGAGCATTAGCAATCCTTGAGGCATAATCAACACCAAGATTTAAAATTTTATCTTCTTCTTGTGATGAATTTTTAGGAATATTTACAGTCTTTCTTAATGTTCCAGATTCATGAACATTCTGACAAATATCATAAGAACGTATTTCTCCATCAAAAGATTTCACTATGATAATAGAAACTTCTCTATCAAAACGAACAAAACTCTCTGCTACTATATCATCTGGAATTTGTGAGGAATATTTTAGAAGATCTGACTTGTCAGAAATTCTCCACTGACCTTTTCCGTCATAGCCTGAAGAACATGTTTTTAATATAGCCTGAAAAGAGAGTTCACTTAATGCAGTTTCTAAGCTAGATGCATTTTCGACATGGATATATTTTGGCACTGGAATACCAAGACGTTCTGCAAACTTTTTTTCTCTAACTCTGTGCTGTGTAATGTATAAAGAATTTTCTGATGGATATACTTTATTGTAACTGGCTATTTCCTTAACTAAATTAAGTGGAATATTTTCAAATTCAAAAGTTACATAGTCTGTACTTTTTAAGGATGATAATATTTTGTTAAAGTCTTTAAAGTCAGTTACTACAACTTCTGCAACTTGTGCGGCAGGGCAATCTGCTTCTTCAGTAAGAACTAATACATCAATTCCTAGTGGATGAGATGATAAAGCTAGCATTCTTGCTAACTGCCCTCCTCCTAATATAACTAACCTCATTATTAACGCCTATTGTTATATTCTGGGATCTCTATGATCAAGAACAGACTTAGTCTGTCTCTCCTTGTACTTTCTCACTGCTTCTCTGTACTCAGGATATTTTATTCCTAAAATTTCAGAAGCAAGAATAGCTGAATTTAACGCCCCTGACTTTCCTATAGCGCAAGTTGCAACAGGGACGCCGGCTGGCATTTGAACTATTGAAAGTAAAGAATCCATACCTTGTAAGGCTTTTGACTCGACTGGAACTCCGATTACTGGAAGAACAGTTTTTGCAGCTGTCATTCCTGGTAAGTGTGCTGCTCCACCGGCTCCAGCAATAATAACTTCAAGGCCTCTGGATTCAGCAGTACTAGCATATTCGAAAAGATAATCTGGTGTTCGGTGAGCTGAGACTACTTGAACTTCATAGGGAACTTCTAAAGTTGTAAGAATTTCTGCTGCATGGGACATTGTCTCCCAGTCACTTTTTGATCCCATGATTATTCCAACTAGTGGTTTAGGGGAATCTTGTTTTTGAGAATTTATATTTGTTACTGTGCTCACTGGAGTATATTAAAATATTTTAAACTGCTTAGATAATAAATATAATTATCTAGCTATTTTGGAAACAGTAAACTAGCTAACTTATGACTCGATTAGAACAACAGCTTGAGCCAAAACCCCTTCTGCCCTGCCCACAAAACCTAAAGTCTCTGCAGTAGTCGCTTTAATACTAACTTGAGTTAAAGCTGCTCCTAAGAGTTCAGCAAGCTTAGCCCTCATTTCGTCTATATAGGGTCTTAATTTTGGTTTTTCTATTAAAATGGAAATATCTAAATTCACTAAATTCCATCCCTTAGCCGTAGCCTCTTTCCAAACTTTAGTAAGTAAAATTGAACTATCAATATCTTTATAAGTTTGATCAGTATCTGGAAACCAAGAGCCAATATCGCCCCAAGCTAATGCTCCAAGAATGGCGTCAATTACAGCATGGATAATGACATCAGCATCGGAATGCCCAAGAAGACCTAGATGATGAGGTATTTTTATACCAGCCAATATTAAATCTCTCGATTCAGCTAGCTGATGTATATCGGTGCCAATGCCTATTCTAATCATTTACTATCAAATTACCCGAATATTTAAGAACTAAAATAAACTAATCTACTAATGGGATATCACCCAAAATTGTAGAATTTTTATTTTCGCTACTAGTATCGTATTTTGCCACCTGATACGCCTCTGGATTATTAGTGATCATAGTAACTGCTACAAACTTAGAAACATGGTTAATTGTTTCTCTAGGTAAGAGATTCATTCTGGCTAGTTTGAAGAAGTCTTTTTCTCCATTAGCTCTTTCAATAGCTTGCTGAACACGGGCAGGGCCTGCATTGTAAGCAGCGATACTTAAAAGCCAGTCGTCAAATTTATCATTAAGTTCTTTTAGATACTTTGCTGCCGCATGGGTAGATCTAAAAATATCCCTACGCTCATCTTTTCTGTGCGAACACTTTAAGCCAAGCTCTTCAGCGGTAGGCCTCATAAACTGCCAGATCCCAACAGCTCCATCTTCGCTAACTACGGTATTATCGAATTTGCTTTCAATAATCGGCACATTAGCTAATTCCTTAGGCAGATCGTAATAATCAAAAACTTTCTCTATCATTGGCAAGTAAGTAGCCTTCCGACTTAGGGGCTCTTTTAAGTCCCTGCCGTTATTTTCAGTCATTTGAGAGATGTATTGCTTAACTATCCCGTTCTCCCCCGCCTTAGACTTAAGAACCTGGGACCCTTTCTTTTTAGGAGATCCTACAATGGTTCCAAGTCTATCTCCCTTACTTCTTTTAGCATTAGCCAGTTCAAGACTACTTGCGGCATCCTCTAAAAGGCGACTTCTAGAGCTTGCTAATCTGGACTGGGCCAGTTTCAGCCTCTTATTTTTTTGAGCAGCCGATTCAACAGAAGAAATTCCACCATTGTAATCCGAGCCATTAATCGGGCTACAAGAGAGAACACTAAAAAATGAAAGCAATAAAAAATTTATTTTACGTTTATGCATATAAATATGAAATTTAGGGCAGCTCTAAACGAGGCCCAAGACGGTTTTAACCATTTGAGGTGGTGACTGATATGTTTTAGTTACTTGAAACATTTTAAACATTCTTTCCACGTTAACAATTTGTAAATTTTCTGAACTGTGAAGTTAAATTAACACTTCCCAAAGTCTAAAAACTTACCTATATATAATAGTCTGAAGTTCTTTATTAAGTACTTCATCCCTAGGGCAGAAACTGCTTTTGGCTCTAGGTTCTAAATCGGCCCAGAACTTACCCTTTCTTATAAGATGTAGTCAAGTCGAGGGTAGCACTAAAAAAAAGCAGATGTTGATTAAAATTATGAATAAAAAGAAACTCTTAAAGTATTTTACACTCCTCGGAATAACCGCTAATTTCACTGCATGCAGCATTGGAAATGAATATTTCACTGCCGAACAGAGTACAAGTAATACTTCCCGAAAAAACATATTATCGAACAATAACAGATACTTAAAATCCGGTCAGGTTATACTAAGTTACCAAGTTCCTTCCAGCTTAAATACTACTATATATAATAGTCTCTCTTCATTAGAGTCTTCAAATTTTGGTGCAAAGGAAAATAAGCTTATTGAATTAGTGCTAAATTCGAGCTCCAAAAATAGTGCTTTGCAAGCCAAAGAAAATTTATGCTCAACGACTAATTCCCTACTAAATACCAGATCTTATAATCAGTTCGCACCTCTAGTTGGATTTTTTCCAATTACTGCAATGTTCAAACCTGCTGATAACGAAGTTTGGATTGGTCTCAACAAAAGTTCTAAAGTTATAGAAATCTACAAGGGACAAGAGAAGATCAAAGAAATAAAAGGAGAAGGCGAAATTTCATTAGCACCTGGTGAATACCCGCTTCAACACAAACAAAGAAATCCTCTTTGGTACGCACCTGATGAGTACTTCACAAAAAGAGAGTTAAAAGTTCCACCAAAAGGTGACCACTTTAGATACAGAAGAGGCGCCCTAGGCCCTTATGCACTTTATCCTACTATGGACTTCATCATCCACTCCGGCCCTTTTTGGTCAAACGAGGTTGGTGGCTTTAAAGTTGAAGAAAGCGATCTGGCATCAGTGTTTTTGATGTTAAATACTGGGACTACGATAGTAGTTAAGTAGAATTAGCTTTAAAATTCCCAATAAAAAAGAGTCAAAGGCAGCTATGCTTTTGACTCTTTGAGACCTTCAGGAAAACCAGAAGTTTCAATTCGCTTGAGTGTTAACACTCAGTTGACTGTATTTGGTATTTCTGGTGTCAAAGCCTCGACCATGACTAACGTTACCGACTTCGATATCATGATCCGCAAGTTCTCCGATCAACCTAGCCATCTCTTGTTTTGGATAACCAGGAGCGTTAGAAAATGAGATCAAAAACTGTATACGTATAGCCAGACGTTCTTTCTCAGTAGCACTAAGCGAAATACCTTTTGACAATTTTGTACCAAAACTTTTGAGATCAGCTTTTCTCTTGGCACTATCCTCAAGAAAATTCTTTCGATGTATCCCACGAAGACTTGATTCGAAAATACTAAAAATATCCAATAACATTTAGCTAATCCATAGCCAGAGGAACGAAACACAAAAACCGATTAAAACAGTATCTATTACAAATCAGAAGAATTTGCAAGTTTAGTCATTAAAAATTAAAGAAATAGGAGCGGTTCCATCCAAAACCTATTTCTTTTTGATCACAGGGATGAATTTCTATCCCTAAATCTACAAAACTTGCTTTAATACTTAACCGCCTCAGCTAAGCAAGGGAAGTATTCGATATCCTGCTCACAAAGTCCCCTAAGATAAATCAGGAAAGAATCTGAATCACTTCCAGAGATTACCATAAGTAACTCCTTAACTAATCTATCAAAATTCTTATTAGTACCCCGCCTCCAAGAACGTAACGCATTTACGATATCATCGACCTTCTGAGCCTCTCTCTCCACAAGAGCAATAATAAAAAGCGCTGTCACTTTTCGAACTGTAAATGTAAGTGCTTTTTCATCCTGTAGTATTTTTTTTACCTGCGGATAGATCGGCTTAAATATTTCTTCCAAATAATCAGCTCTATATTGGGTCAATGAATTTAACACCACAATCCTTGCTTCCAAGCTACTGTTTGGATTCTGAAGTAAGTACAAAATAAGCACGCTCAATGGACTATGTCCAGTGATCTCTCCTTCAGGGAAGAATGAGATTTGAGGTTGATGTTCATACTGTGAAAAGATACACGCATATACACAATTCAAACCCTCAATATCCCTCTCCCTTAAAAAGGATGTAGCAATTGGACCAATAAGTTCAAAAGCGATTTTTTTCATTTCAGGAAACTTATCATACAACCGTGTATCGTAGATACTTGGTCTGATATTTAGAAAATCAAGATTCAAGTTGGCGAAAAGCAAAAGAGTTTTTTTTGCGTTTTGTCGACTGCGCAGATGATCAACTAAGTAAATAACGGCCAAACAATGTGCATTTTTCCCAAAGTGCTCGACCTCTTCAATACTTCCCAAAGTTAACACTCGTGCCATAAAATTTTCAATCTCGAAATCAAAGTAAGTGACGATCTCGATAATAATCATCTCACAGCCTGAACGAGGATTTCTAAAAAGAGATTCTAGATTCAATTCTTTCAGAAACTGATGAACCTTATGGCGATGCAAAGGCTGACAACTCTTCCCCTCTAGGCTTTTCAAAATATCGAAGAGAAAAGTGAGCACTTCTACCTTACCAACTTCTTCATCCTTAAGAAGTATTCGAAAAGCAGTAGCCATTTTTAGGCAGTAAGATTCTACTAGATCCTGAATCACCTTCTTGCATTCAAGAGTCCTAACTTCTGGATCATCACCAGCTAAGAATAACGGCTTCAAAATAGAAACAACTGGATCAATGCCCTTTGGTGCCCCTAAGCGAAAATATGCAAATAATATTTCTCTTGTGCTTTGAATACTACGCCCACTCAACCAAATTTCGTCCTTTGCTGCTAGGACATCATCCTCTACGATCCCTAGAACATAATTATGATACTCCGATTGAAAATCGACTTCACGCATCGCAAAAAACCTCCTAAAAAATTTGGAACCACCCCCATTACGAACCTAACAAAACATTTTAATAAATATTTGCTACGATCGTAATAGAAATGATTTTCTTTACCCGAGATAGAATGTGAGAGAGCATAAAAGCATATTTTTCCTATAAAATAATAAATTAAGCAAGTGACGAGGATAATAAATAAATTTATAGTTAATCATCATAAAAATCTATTACTTAAGAATATGAAAATAGCAATTATCGGCACAGGTGGAGTTGGGGGATATTTTGGCGCTTTGCTGGCCAAAGACAGCTTAGCAAACGAAACTTCAAATATAACTTTCGTTGCAAGAGGAGAGCATTACGAAGCTCTTAAAAATAATGGACTTCAAATAAATACACCTGAAGAAAATTTCTTAGTTCATCCGGTATCTGTTGTTGATAGTATTTCAAAACTAGAAAATCCTGAAATAGTTTTACTCTGCACTAAGACCTACCACTTAGAAAAAGCAGCTAAAGAATTAGCGAAAGTAGTCACTGAGAATACCATTATAATAACTCTTCAAAACGGCCTAGGTAACGACACTTTAGTAAAAAAATATTGTAAAGTCGGTACAGTTTATCCTGGACTAGTATATTTACTAGCAAGCAAAACTGCCCCTGGTACTATTACACTAGAGAAAGGCTCCAGATTAATCTTTTTCGGTGAACGTGCAGATGGGCCTAATCAAACTAAAGAACCAAACAATAAACTAAAAGACATAGAAAGATATTTTAGAAAAGTTGGAATCAAAGCAACTGCATCTGAAAATATAGAAAAAGAAATTTGGCTAAAATATGTTTGGCTGACAGCGTTTGCCGGTATGACTTCATTATATCGCCTTCCAATAGGGCCGATAGTCTCAGACAAAGATAGCAAAGAAGTGTTTCTAAAATGTCTACAAGAATCTATTAATGTCGCAGAATCAGAAGGCGTAGAATTCTCTAAAGAAGAATTAAAGGCACTGAAAATTAGAGTTGATGAAAGAAAAGCAAACGGCCCAGACTCTAAAGCATCTATGCTTGTCGACATTGAGAACAAAAGACAAACAGAAATAGAATCCCTAAGTGGCACAATAGTATCGCTAGCCAGAAAGAATAAAATAGAAACGCCTTGCCATGATATTATATATAGTGTGGTGAAAACGATCAGTAGTAATTACTGAAGAACATAAACTCCATTGATTTTAAATACTTATAACAACAAGAACCAATTTCGTTATCACATTTATGTAATTTGACCATAACAAGTCTGGGTATTTGGTATCAGATAAGTAAAGACTCAGGGTTAGGTGGGATATGTATATAGCTGAAGTAAATAAAGCAGTCGCTAGATTAATTGTATGTGGGATGAGTATTGATAGTGAGCTCAGTAAAAAAGAAAGAGAAAGTTTAGCAACTACTATTAATTCTTTAAAAGCCGACTACCTACTTTCAGATATTGGTATCGCACTAGAAGAGGATGATGGCGACTTAGATTTATTTCAAGAAGGTAAAATTATTACTGAAAATAATTTAGCAGCAAGTGAAATTGAAAGTATCTTCAGTTTGATCTGCAATATAATCTCGAGCGATAGATTTATTTCATTTAACGAAGCTAATTTTCTTAGCGCGCTTTCTAAAAGATTAAGACTTCCTATAAAAAATGCAAAAGAAATTTTACAAAAAGCTCTATCAACAAGAAATGGAAGACTTGAAATTTCAGGTAAACAAATAGATCCAATTCTTCATCCCCACTTAAAAGACCTACTAAGTTTTGAAGGCGCTGAAAATATAATCGGCGAAGTGCCAAAAGATTCTCTTGAAGAATTATTACAAACTACAAAATCTAATTATAGCGAAGAAGACGTAAAGCAAGCTTTAATAAAACTCGGTCTTACATCCTACGCTAGACCAGAAGAAGCTTATGAAGCTTTAAAAGACTTAATTTCCAGTACTAATTTAAGTAAACTAGCTGAGCAGGGCATTGAATACGTAGATGCTGGAGTTAAAAAAATCAGTGAAGCGACAACAGCTGTAAAAATTATAAATAGTTTCTTAGCTTAGTCTTTTTAACCAACTCTTAAGCCCTGTAAGGCTTTTTTTAAGATCTGGATTTTCATTAAGATACTCTTTAATACCTTGTATTTTTTTAAGATCTAAAAAGTATTTATTAGTAGCTTCTATTACTAAATTATCAATGCCGTGTTCTTCTTTAGGGGAATCACTTGCAGCAGAAACTTTCTTTAAAGAACCTTTAGTCCCAGATCTTAAAACTTTCTCTAATACCCCTGACATCATCTGATCTATCTGCTTCCGATCAGGTATAGAATCAAGTAGTCTTAATTCATTAATTAAGTCGATACAATCAATAACCACCCATCCATCCTTTACTACGGAAGCTCCCTGCTCTCTTACCCAACCCACTGCCATATCACATAGTTCATTTTCATAATGCCCAGTATGGCCCCTGACATGTTCAGTTGAAAATTGAATACTATTAGTGACTCCTAAAAATAGCTTCCAAAGACCTTGATTTTTTACAGGCTCTTTTGATGCTGTCTTCCAACCATTTCTAACCCAGTTAGAAATATACTGCGAAGCGCTCTTTAGGGCATACTGACTGTCTGACACCCAATGAAGACTCGCATTAGTATAAAAATCTTTTGTGTCAGGCATAGAGGATAATAGATAGAATCCTAAAACACCTGAAAAAATTTCAGCCTCATTATTAGTCGCCTGACCTAAATCACAAACTACTTGAAGTCGATTATGGGTACCAAAATCAAGAATTGTCGCAGAACCCGACCCCCCTCTTCCATCAGAGCCACCATCTGAAAATATTGTATAAGACTTATGCACTTAAAAAACTATATTATTATTTTTAAACTAATTTGTATTTGGAGAAAAAGTGTAAAGAACTTCCTTGAAGCCAACAATACTTAGATATGATAGCTCATAAAGTGGTGCACTCGCTTCTTTAGCTCTTTTCTTTATGGGAAACGCCACTATTATTTTAATTGGCTCCGCTCTTGGACTTATTTGATAAGCAGATAATGTTTTATTATTTAAGTCTGTTACTGAATATCTAGCAGGTGGCTCCAATTCTTCACTAAGCAGCCTCATAATATCTGCAGTGCTGTTAATTTGAGGAGTACCAAGTGGATTAGTTGGCTTACTAGCCTCTTCTACCTTCTCCGGTATATTTTCCTTTTCAGATACTACAGGTTTACTTTCAAATAACCTAAGCCTACTTGGACTAAACCACCTGAGTTTTCTTAACTCATCTGTTATTTCAAGAGTTAGTACTAATTCTTTTTCATTCGATTGTACTTCTAAAACTTTAAACTGTGCAGCTTTAGATAAACCACCAATTTGTATCTGTCTCTCCCACCATAAAAATGAACAACAAAGAGCTAAGGATATTAAAACAGAAGTCCTCACTCCAAAAGGCGGTGTATAACTTAAATCTACCTTTGGACTTTTAGTCTTTAATAACAAGGAAAGTTCATCCTTTTCTTCAGGTTCTAGCTTATTGAAAATAGTCCTAACAGTAAAAATATGAAGGTAAAGACCTAAAAACCAACCTAAGACATTAGAAAATATCACTGCTTTAAAATCTGAAAGTGGGTCTCCTATTAAAGTAGATAAAAGTTCAGGTAGAACTTTAGCTAACCAAATAGACAATACTAAGCTAACTGATAATGATAAGTTACGACTTGTAAATTCAATACTTCTAGAAAAACCAAGCTTCCACCAAGACATCCCTGAAAACATTCTTTTTGGCGGAATAACTTCAGAGCCTTCATCGAAGAAATCTATTACTTCATCTTCCTTATCTTGCTTAGTTAACTCCTTAGCGAAACGTTCATAAGCAACAAAGTATGGTGCCCAGACAAAGAAAACTAATAAAAAAAGTAATGGTACCGGAGAAGCTTCAAACAATGAAAGAGAAGCTTGAGTAAAGAAAACAAGTAAAAAATAACTAATTAATACTTTAGGTAAAGTTGCTAAAGTTGGAATGAGTAATTTAAAGGTATTTAGAACTCTTAAAGATATATTATTTTTGTTATCTATTTCGCTCTTATCATCTAAAACCACTTCTAATTCTTTTTTAAAACTTAGTCTCTTTTGAGACATAAACTCAGCAACAATTGTACTAATCAAAAGGGCATCTACAAAAATAACCAAGCTATCTAGTAGAAAAATATTCCTAGGAGATAATACTTGGTAAAACTTAACTTTTTCACAAAATAAAAAAACTAAAAGACCTAATATCGCCAAAGGTACAAAAACCAGAGTTGACACAATTCTCTCTCTTAGTTCAGTTCTATCTTTAATATAATCAGTTTTAGGGGTGTTGGTTGTCAAGATTGCTTAAAATGCTGTCTAATAAAATAATTATGATATCCTACTATATCTAACAGAAACAATAAATATTCAATTAATTCGATTTCTTAAAGCTAATTTTAGCAGTAATTATTGTGAAGCTTTATAGCTCGTGAGATAGTCCTCTAATAAGTATCTGTTCAATGAAAGGCATAATACATTAGATGGAAATAGTTAGCGAAGTAAACCACGAGAACAAAGAGAGTCCTAAAAGCGAGACTCCTATTCTTGATTCAATCAATAGTCCAAAAGACTTAATAAAATTTTCTACTACTGAACTTGAAAAACTTTGCTCAGAACTTCGCCATGATCTGATCACTAGAGTAAATAAAGTAGGTGGACATTTTGCTTCTAGTTTGGGAGTGACTGAATTAACTGTAGCCCTTCATTATTCTTTTAAAACTCCAGAAGATAAAATTGTCTGGGATGTTGGACATCAAGCATACGTTCATAAAATACTTACTGGAAGAAGAGAACAGATGACTAAGGTCAGAACGTTTGGTGGAATTTCAGGTTTTCCAAAAAGAGACGAAAGTGTTTATGATAGTTTTGGAGTAGCGCACGCCGGTACTAGTATCTCAGCAGCACTTGGAATGCTAGAAGCTAATAAACATACCGGAGCAAATCATCACTCAGTAGCAGTGATCGGTGATGGAGCGATGACCGCAGGTATGGCTTTTGAAGCGCTTAACCACGCGGGGCATCTTCATAAAAATCTAATAGTAATTTTAAATGACAACGAAATGTCTATCGCTCCAAATGTTGGGGCATTAAGTCTTGCATTTTCACAGGCAATAACAGGTAAATTTTCCACTGTTGCAAGAAAACACTTCAAATCACTTGCGGAAAAAGGCCTTATTCCAAAGCCTTTTTACAGATTCATTGATAAAGCAGAAGAAGCCACACAGGGTTTTTTATCCACACCTGCAATGCTTTTTGGTTCATTTGGTTTTCGCTACCTAGGGCCAGTAGATGGACATAATATCAGCCAACTTATAGACACCTTTGAAAGAGCGAAGGAACAAGATGGTCCAGTTCTTATTCATGTTCTAACAACTAAAGGCAAAGGATACGCTCCTGCTGAAATAGATCCAGTCAAGTATCATGCTATTACTGCAAATCAATTATCAGATGAAGAATCTGCAATAGATGAATCTGGAACAATAAAAAAAGTCCCCGCTGGTATTTCCTATACAAAAGTATTTGGCACAAGCCTTGTTGAAATTTGTAAATCTAATCCAAAAGTAGTTGGGATCACAGCTGCTATGCCAGATGGTACTGGACTATCACAACTGGCAGAACAACTACCTGGTCAATTCTATGATGTAGGTATAGCAGAGCAACATGCAGTAACTTTTGCTGCAGGTCTTGCATGTGAAGGAATAAGACCGGTATGTGCGATATATTCAACATTTCTTCAACGCGCTTATGATCAAGTATTACATGATGTTTGTATCCAAAATCTTCCTGTAATTTTTGTGCTAGATAGAGCGGGATTAGTTGGCTCTGATGGTCCAACGCATCACGGTGTTTTTGACTTATCCTACCTAAGATCATTACCAAATATGACAGTAATGTGCCCTTCTGACGAGAGCGAACTTAGAAATATGCTTTATACGGCAATAGATCATACATCTGGCCCAATTGCTATTAGATATCCAAGAGGTAACATTGCTAGTGGCGTAATAAACTTTAGTAAGCCATTTGAAAAAATAAAAATTGGTAGCAGTCAGTTAGTTGAAGGTGAAACAAGTGGAACAGTTTGCATACTTTCACTTGGTCACACTAAGACATTAGCAATTAAAGTTAGAGATAAATTAGAAAAAGAAGGTATTAAAACTAGCATCTATGACCCAAGATTTGTAAAACCTCTTGATTCTAAATTATTAGAACATGCTGCAAAGAACTTTCAGCTTTTAGTTACTACCGAAGATCATGTTTTAATGGGGGGCTTTGGTAGCGCCGTAGCAGAGCAACTAGCTGATACTAATAGCTTACCGCAAAAAGGACTACTTAGAATAGGCATTCCAGATAAATTTATTGAACACGGAACGCAACAAGAGTTATATAATGAGATAGGTCTTAGTGTAGAGGGTATTTATAATTCTATAAAAAATAAACTATAATGAATAACTCAAATCAAAAAGAACTTATCGCTAGAGGCGAACATGCCATACTAGGAACTTACAAAAGATACGATATAGTATTCTCCCACGGTAAAGGTTCATATGTTTATGACACTACAGGGAAAAAATATCTCGACTGTGGTACTGGGATTGCAGTACTAGCATTTGGTCACGGTAACGAAGAACTAGCTTCAGCAATATATGAACAAGCAAAAAAACTAACTACCGTTTCAAACTTATTTTACACAGAGCCGCAAATTAAACTATGTGAGAAAATTGTTTCAGAAATGAAACAAAACAATTCAGAAGAAGATGGAAGAGTGTTTCTTTCAAATAGCGGAGCCGAAGCTAATGAATGCATAATGAAACTAGCCAGAGCTTACGGACAAAAGAGCGGTAGATTTGAAATAATTACTACTATAAATTCTTTTCATGGAAGAACTTTCGCTGCGATATCAGCAAGTGGACAAGACAAATTAAAAGTAGGTTTTGAACCTCTACTTCCTGGTTTTAAGCATGTTCCTTTTAATGACCTTGAGGCAATGAAAAATGCTATTACAGATAAAACTGTAGCAATTATGATTGAAGGTATCCAAGGAGAAGGTGGTATTATTCCAGCAACTAAGGAGTATCTACTCGGCCTTCAAGAATTAGCTAAATCTAAAGACATACTAATAATGATTGATGCTATTCAGTGCGGATTCTACAGAACAGGTAGATTCCAAAGTTATGAAAGAATTCTAGAGTCAAAAATAGATGAAGAATGTGCTTTTATTCCCGATGCTGTGTCTATGGCAAAAGGAATTGGGGCAGGATTTCCAATTGGAGCAAGTTGGATAAATGGGCGACTTTCTGGAGTGCTAAAACCTGGAAGTCATGGAACTACTTTTGGAGGAAATGCTTTATCTTCAGCAGCTTCCCTAACTGCATTTAACTTAATTGAAAAATACTCAATTAAAAATAATGTCAGAACAGTTGGTAGTTATCTAACTAAAAAACTAGAAGAATTAAAACGAGACAATAGCTCTAAAATCAAAGAAATCAGAGGGCTAGGATTAATGCTTGGAATTGAATTTATTCCAAAAGTTGTTAGAGATGAAAAATACAAAGACCTGCCCTACGCTAGTTATGTAACAAAAAAGTGTCTAGACATTGGACTATTAGTAATCCCTGCTGCTCCTAATACTATTAGAATATTGCCGCAACTCGGATTTTCTAAAGAAGAAGCTGATGAAGCAATCTCTCTACTAAAATCAGTTTTAGACGATCTAGACAGTTAAATTTAGACAGTAAAAATTTGGATGAATAAAGAAGAATTAGTTTCAAGAATCAAACTAGTATTGTCTAAAGCCAATCTCTCAGATGAATTAATTGAAACAAATACTCAGTTACTACTCGATGGCCTTGGGTCTAAGCCCATAAAGTTAAAGACATCAAATCATTTCGTACAGCAAAATAAAATCACTGACGAACTACTTCATAATAATACCTGGGATCAAATTTATAATAAACTAGACTTCATAGCTGACGAAAACCAAAATGATTCTACTTTTTATAGTATTGATCAAAGTAGTTTATTTATGGCCTCGCCGTTATTTCAGATAAGTAACAAAACCAACATAAGTATCCTAGATACCTGCGCCTCTCCAGGAGGTAAATCAATACTCGCTTGCTCCATACTTGATTACGCTAAAATAGTTTCAAATGAAAAATCACATAAAAGATTACAAGCACTAAGAGAAAATTTTAATCGTGTTCAGCTACAAAATTCAAGAATAACTAATTATGACATTAGAGATTTAACAAGAAACATAGATGAAAAATTTGATCTAGTAATAGTTGATGGCCCCTGCTCTGGCCAAGCATTACTAGGAAAGGGCTTTGATAACTTTAGTTCTTATAGCTCAATGAAGATTAGAATTTCTGCAGAAATTCAAAAGAAAATATTAATTGCTAGCTTAAATTTTCTAAAAGATAATTCATATTTACTTTACTCAACTTGCACCTATTCAGTCGAAGAAAATGAAAATATTATAAAATGGCTTTTAAAAAAGTTCTCATACTTAAAGCCACAAGAGTTGCCCTTCCTCTCTGCACATAGATCAAATGCAGAAATAAATTTCCCCTGCTACAAACTGTTTCCAAGCGATGGTTTAGGTGCAGGAGGGTTTACCTGTCTACTTAAAAAAAGGTAAGCGTTCACTATTTTCCGCACTCTGCGTTTTCTAAGCGTCTAAAAATGCTCATGTACCATATGTACACTCCGCTTTTTAGCCACTTAGAAAGCCTTAATTGCGGAACAATTCTGAACGCTTACATATCGAGTGAACGGCGACAAATAAGATTAGTA
>JAIYCX010000024.1 GCA_027487795.1 Pseudomonadota bacterium
ATACTTATAGTGCTTCTAGGTGCGATAGGCGATGTCATCAGAGCTTTCCCCCTAGTTACTCATCTTCATAATTCTATTCCAGGATGTAAAATTACATGGGCCGTAGAAACTCCTTCGGTAGAAATTGTAAAATGTCATCCAGGGGTTAGCAGGGTAGTTGAGTTTAAGCGTAAGAATAAATTATCTGGATACTATTCTTTTATTAAAGATTTACGTACAGAGCAGTATGATATAGTTCTCGATTTGCAAAGACACTTTAAGAGCGGTTTTACTAGCCTTATGTCCCGAGGTAAGAAGCGAATTGGTTTTAATTTTTCTAATTCCAGAGAATTTAATTTTTTATTTCAGACAGATCATATTCCAAAAGTAGAATATTTTTCAGATAAGATTTTACAGTATTTTGAATTTTCAAAATATCTTGGTTTGCCAGATTGTAAAGAATTAGACTACTCTTTAACGCCTTCAACAGAAGAAGTTTCTCTTATTGAGGAAAAATTAAATAGTGCGTTAAAACTCAATACTGATTTATATAGAGAGTTAGGGGGTAACCTTCCTCCAGAGAAGCGAGTGCTTTTTTTCATAGGATCAACTTGGACTAGTAGAGAATATAAGCCTGAATTTTATGCAACAGTAGCAGAAGAGTTGTATAAGAAATTTGGTTTAGTTAGTATTTTAATTGGTGCTGGAAGAGATAGAGTTAATGCAGATAAAATTTTAGAATTATCAAATGCACCGATTGTAGATTTAATTAATAAAACAAGTCTTAAAGATTTTAAAAATCTTTGTTTTAGAGCGAGGCTTGGAATCGGAAGTGATTCAGGACCACTTCATATAGCAAGTGGTGCAGAACTTCCATGCATTTCTTTTTGGGGACCAACAAGTCCAACTAGATCGAAGCCGTATAAAAATTTAGATAATGCATTAAAGTCACCAATCGGCTGTTCTCCATGTTATCAAAGCAATTGTCCTGGGATAAATAAAGCATGCTTAAATGGAATTGAACCTAAAATTGTAGTTTACAAAGTGGAACAGATTTTGAATTCAAGGTAGCTAACTGGTTTATCTTATCACTAAATACTCATTTTTAGTTTAAAAATAGGCAATAAAATAGACTACTTAACTATAATAAGTCGCTCCCAATCAAGCCCTAAAGTAAATTCTTGCGAAGCCCGATCTCTAGAGTATGGAGAGCTCTATAAATAAGGCCTTAAAAAGCTAGTGTGTATATAGGTTGTCCAGCAAGGAAGTTTCTAGAAGATTTCACGGAGTATCGAAATCTTTGCAATATGGATGTTGTTTTATACAAGGAGATTGACTTAGGTAGTTTTGTTGTTGTGGTAGTTGTAGAAATACAAGTTGTGGGAGGATGTTACAGCCCAAGTTAGTTTAAGTTTTGAATTGCTAGTATCTAGTAAATTCATCTTAGGTTTTTTTCTTTGGCAAATTTTTTGTCAGTTGGTTAGGTATTGTCTTTGTTTGGGGAGAAAAAAACAGGAAGAAAGGCTTAAGACCCGAAGAGGAACCCTTCGACAGGCTCAGGGTAGACTAGGAAGGGGTTCTAAGGGGGTGTTGGGTGTATCTGTTTTCGGGTTGTCGCAAAGTTTTGAGTTAAGCACAAGCTCCTTTAACTTTTCTCTAACTCCTCTTCCTGTTCCTCTTCGGGTCTCGAGCATTTTCTTCCTGTTTAGCTTCCTAAAAAGGAGGCGGGGATGAGCAGACTCACCATTAACTCCAACATCCCATCCCTAAACGCCCAGCGTAGTTTAACTAACGCGACCAAGAAACTTGGCGATAGTTACACTCGTCTATCTTCAGGTTTACGCATTAATAAAGCATCGGATGATGCAGCGGGGTTATCTATTTCTGAATCTTTAAAGACTGACACGCGCTTATCAAATCAAGCCATTCGTAATGTCAACGATGGTATATCCGTAATCTCAATTATTTCTGATACGCTAGATTCTCAGAAGCAGATAGTAATGAGAATGGCAGAGATCTCTCAGCAAAGTGCAAACGGGGTTTACTCGCTTCAGCAGCGTGAAGCTATGCAAAAAGAATATGGTAGCCTACTTGATGAGTTTGATAGAGTAGCAAGTGCTGCTAAGTTTAATGGGATTTCTTTACTAAGAAATCAGACTCCTCAGACTTTGAATATTATGGCTGGTATCACTGGATCAGATACTTCTTTGCTACAAATATCCGCACTAAATAGCCATAGATTTTCTGGTATGGTAACGCAAAAGTCTGATATTAATGAAAATGGTTCAATTACATTAGGTGATAGAGGTTCTTTAATATCTCTATTTGTAAATCCTCGTAGTGCTTCAGTTGCATCAAGTATTTTTACCCCAAACTCAAATCAGCAAGATGCGGCATCTATAAGCTTTACTGATTCTAATGGAAATCAGGGAAATTTAACTTTTTTAATAAGTAGAATTGATGGAGATATAGGACAGCCAACGTCTGCTTTAACTAATACTCCAAACTCGCAAACTTTGTATACTAGAGCCGTTTTGGATAATGGTGAGACCGTACTAGGTACTCAAACTCTAGCTGCAACATCAACAGATGCAGTTCCTCAATCTGTTAATCTTGCATTGACCTTTGCTACGACAGGCACTACTGCCTCATTGAATTTTGATTTTTCTTCTATAACTTTTGAAAGTTATGATGTTCCAAGTTCCTCCTATGCGCCATCGGCTATTGGCTTTACAAATGTATTAAATCAATTTTCTGCAAAACGAGCTACTGTAGTACTGAAAAATAGAATAAATGAAATTTCATCAACTCAGAGTCTGTTTGGAGCTATAGAGTCTCGATTGAATTTCTCGCAAAATTTACTAAGTGTAAACAGTGAAAATTTTACTTCGGCTAATAGCAGAATTACAGATATAGATGTGGCAGAAGAATCGTCAAGACTTGCTGCAACGCAAATTTTTCAACAATCCGCCGCTAGCATTTTAGCTCAAGCTAACCAGCAGCCTAGATTAGTCCTCGCATTGTTGGGGGATTTATGATGATCTCTAAGAGAAAAAACAGGAAGGTCAGGAGGATAGAAGGGGGGAGTTTGGGGTTTGTAACACGCAAACTTTTTGTAAAGGCGCAGAATCTTCTCTGCTACCGAAACTCTCTTTTTCACATAATA
>JAIYCX010000064.1 GCA_027487795.1 Pseudomonadota bacterium
ACCGAAGGAGTTTCTACGGCCCATGTAATTTTACATCCTGGAATAGAATTATGAAGATGAGTAACTAGGGGGAAAGCTCTGATGACATCGCCTATCGCACCTAGAAGCACTATAAGTATTGAAGGATTATTATGCATCATATTAATGGGCGTTCTTCGCATGCTATAAAGTTTTTACGTAGTCCTGCTTCAAAAGAAATTTGCATCTCCTTCTTTAAATCTTCATTATGAACTCTCTTAATGAGACTCTTATTCCATCTATCAATTAAAAAATCTAAATCTTCTTCACTAGTGCTAGAAACCTTAGCTTTATCAAAATCTATTAAATAACAACTACCATGAGAAGTTAAAACATTACCTAAATGTAAATCATGATGTCTTATACCCAAAGAAAGACAGCTAGAAGCTAGTTCTCCGCTTCTAAAACATAAATCTAATATAACACTTTTTGCTGTATTATTTACTTCTAATTGATTAACCAAATCTAATAAAGTACTCGCATTATTTAAATTTTCAAGACAAAGGTAGCCAGAATAATAAAATGGCATATTACAAGCTTTAACTATTGCAGAAACAGGTTTTGGTACATTTATTCCCTTACTTCTCAGAAAGATTAGCACCTTAAATTCATTAAACACTCTTGTATGTTTAGGAATACTGATAGAAAAAAATTTATTTTTATAAAACTTCAAGAAAACAGACTTTGCTAATAAACCACCGTGAGTAAGAGTTTTAATAATTATCTCTTTCTTAATAGACTCATTAGTAGTTAAAAAAGATTTTATTAACTTAGCTCTTCCTGTGAAATTATTATCATTAGCTTCTTCAGAATATAAAGGTTTTTCTATTAAGTTTAAAATAGTATCTATTTCACTTTCATACTCTTTTAATAGCATGAAGTAGTAAGATTGTTTTTTAATTTCTATGAACACTATTTACCTAATTAAGTTCTAATCTAATAATTTCTTAATCGCAGAGATTACCATAGATTGACTAATACCAAGTTGGCAAGCGTTCGTTCCTAAAGGACAAGTTTGACCCCCATGTCTCCCGCAAGGACGACATTCTAAGCCTTTTAACTCTACTATTTCATGTTTGACCATCCAAGGAGTAAATCCTTGCTCTGGTACAGTTGCACAAAAAATTGAGACTACTGGTGTACCCATAGCAGAGGCGATATGTAGAGGTGAAGAATCATTACAAAGTAGTACTTTAGCTTTACTTATAACAAATGCAGACTGCCTTAAGCTTAACTTACCTGTAAAATCTTGAAATAATTTACTACCTGAAGGATCTTTGGCTAGTAAAAGATCCCCTAATTCTAATGTAATTTTTTTAGATTTTTCAACTTCAGTTGGTGATCCCAGTAATGCGACACCTATTCCATTTGATAAATAATATTTAACTACAGAGCTAAAGCCCACAGCCGTCCATTCCTTAGTAGCCCAAACACTACTAGGTGAGACTGCTATAAAATTTTCTGTAAATTCAGCTAATAAATTCTTATTAGCTTCTAAAAACTCTGATCCTAAACAAATTTTTAGAGGTATTTTTTTATCCTCTACTGGAATATTTAGACTTCTAAAAATAGCTAAATTCCTAAGCACTTCATGTTTTAAATCAGATCTTTTTGATTTTTTTGTGTAGAGAAAATTTAAGTTTGATTCGAAAAATCCAATGCGTTCGGGAATTCTTGACAAAAATAACATCAAAGAAGTTCTATATGATTTATGAAGACTAAAAGCTTTAGTAAAACCTTTACTCTTTAATAATTTAGCTAGTCTAAATAAACCCGTAATACCAGCATCAGCCCCTCTTTTATCATAGACTAATACTTCATGAAGATCTGGATTATCTAATAAAAGATCTTTTGCTTGAGGAGTGGTAAGAAATGTAATTTTACTACTAGGGTAGAGTTCTTTCATTGCAGCGATTACTGGAGTTGAAAGAACTACATCCCCTAGGAAACCTGTTTGAATAATCAATATGGAGTTCAAGCTAAATCTTCTGAAATAAATTATTTCAGAAGATATTAAACTTTACTTCAAGAAACTCAAGCAGCAAATAATTTTAATTGAAGGCCCTCGGCTTCTTTCATCTCTGGAAGACTTAGATGCCCACTTGAAACTCGCTCTATAAGAGAATAAAGCTCCTCATGACAGTTAGATCTCAAAAAAGTAGTCTCATTATCTGACTCAAGTTTTGTAGCAATGCTAGTTAGCTTTAAACTAGCTTCTTCCGACTTAGTGCCATGATATAATGGCTCCATTAATATCCTGTCAGAATAAGCTGTTAAAACTTCAGCAAATTTCCAAAGATCTCCTTTAGTGTCTCCAAAAGGTAGTATAGGAGAGACAGAGAAAGAAACATCAATACCCTGTTGTCTTAGACCCGAAGCCGTATTCAGTCTCTCCTCTAATCTTGTTTGACCAGGGGTATAACGAACTATTGATTTTTCAAGCCTAGTTTCAAACGGTATTACTGCAAAAGCTCTATTACCTAATTTTTTCATTAAGGGTAAAGCTGCGAGTAACATCTTTGATCTAGACTGGATAACAACTCGTGCTGGACTAAATTTTTCTATAACATCCAGACATGCCATAGTTTGAGCAAACTTTTTTGAAAAAGAATGAAAAGGGTCGGAAAAGACACCTAAATAAATTACTGTTCTATCCCAAGTTCGCTTTTTAGATAAACTTGCAAAACTTTTCTCTAGCTCTGACTTAAAATCTTCTCTAAATACAAAGAACCTACCTTGAGGCACCATTAAATCTCTAGTTTCTTTTAACCTTAGAGAGAATGGATCAATCCCCATAGTCGTAGCACTAGCTTTATGGACAGTTAGCGACACTCCATTTGGATACGCATTTAAAGATACAACCCTAGTCGCACCTGCAGCTAATCCTTTGGTAAATGTATTTACTTCTTCGATTTTCAAGTCAGAACTATATTTCATATGACCTCCATGTTTTGCGATCTAAATAACCCTTGCACAACTCCAGCAAGGCAAGAAACTTCAACATTGAGTTAGTATTTACTTCGACAACAAATCAGAAAGTTTTTTAATTACTTTTCTAATCTAATTGCAGTTATATAATGAATAAAACCTTAGTTCAAGTAAATTAAAGCAAATAAGCTAAGTAACGAATATTCATTCTGATTTTTTATTCTCCAATGATTTCAGCTAGTTATCAAAGCATAAAAATAAGTTCAATAAATTCGATATATTGCACAGCTAATTTACTTCAAGTTAGTTGAACCTAATTCAATAAAAGTTAAATCATAACAAATAAGAATAGCTCAAATAAAATAAAATTTATGATGATATCAGCACAAAATACAGATAACAGCTTAGATATGATTGAATCAGTTATTGAGTTCTCAACTGATACTTTAATAAATAAGAACTCTAATCAACTAGGAGATATAGGAGATTACTTAAAAAAGATTAGAGCTGATAAAAAAACTTCGGTAAGAATAAGAACATCTTCCCCGTTGCTTTTGCTTTTAATACCGCTGATAATACCTCTCAAAAATCGTATTACGATAGAACTAGAATTCAAAAATGAATCTTTAACAAGTTCAAGCCTAGAAGGAAATGAAATATCTAGAATCAGAAAATTTAAAGAAATCCTCCAAGTTGGAAATACTATTTCCGAATGTGGGATTGACGTGGTCTATTCAAAGCAAATTTTATCTTAGCGCCACACTTCTAATACTGCTTTTAATAACTTCCTGTACTCCTGCAAGAAGATCCTTTAGTCCAGGTGAAATACCGGTGGCGAAACCTGTAACACCGGCCGAAGAACAATACGGGCACCAATTACTTAACGAGTTCTCAAAAGAGTACGAACTAGACTATGATCATCCTAGAAGAGCGGAGGTTGATCATATAATGAATAGAATTACGAATGCTTTAGGAGCAGCTAAACTACCTTGGCATGTCCATGTTTTCAAAGCACCACAAGTTAAAAATGCTGCTGCAACAAAGGGAAATCATATCTTCGTATGGACCGGCATGATCGATGCCACAAAAGATGAAAGCGAACTAGCAGGTATCATTTCACATGAAGTAGCACACGTCATATCTAGACATACAGATGCTTCTGAAGAAGAAAATCTTAGAAAAATATTAGTAAACATTGGCGCAATGGCAGCAGGGGCCGCAGCAAATATTGCCATAGGCGGAACAGGTGGTAGCATCGCAGGAGATATCGCTTCAAATGCAACTGGTAAACTTGGTGCTGGTATTCTAGTTTACCCTTATGACAGAGCTAAAGAACTTGAAGCAGATGAGATTGGACTTTTCATTAGCGCTAAGGCTGGGTACGATCCTAAGTCCGTTATAAATTTTTGGCAAAGAGCTCTTAGTGATCCAGCCTTTAGTTCTGGCATACCATTCTTCTCAACACATCCACCTGCAGCAGATAGATTAACTAACCTACAAAGACTAATACCTGCTGCTGAAATGGCACAAAATAAAACCGCTCAAAATACACAAAACAAAAATATTGTAGGACAAAACACAAACCACAATACTATAAAAGAAATCGCACCTCCTTTAACGGTCCCATCAAATCAAAATATTAATATTAAAAAAGAATATCCAAAAATAAAACCTACAGTAACCAAGACTGTAGTAACCCCAAATAGCACTGGAAATAATTCTAATGAAAATTTAGAAACAAAAACTAAAGGTATTAAGTCTGATCAACCACTTACTGGAAATGATAGTTTTGATGTAGGTCCAGATATAATGAAAGAAAGATTTGGTAAGTAAAGTATAAAGAAATATGTCTAACATTAAAAAAGAATGGAGAATTATGAATAAAATCAATAAAAACAGCGCTTTTGCTTTAATTTTGCTATTAAGCACATCGGTTGTAGCTGATCCAGATATAGAAAAAGGAAAAGTAATATACAACGGAGTTGGAGGCTGTACAGCATGTCACGGAGCTTTAGGTGCAGGTGATGGAGCTGCTGCCGCGGCCTTAACACCAAAACCTGCTAGCTTTCAAACTGGTGTGTTTAAATATGACACAGATGGCGATGGTAAGACCGGAACTATAAATGATATTGCAAATATTGTTGGATACGGTGCTCAAAAATACGGCGGAAGTATGATGATGGTAGCTAGAGCTGATATTCCAGAAGCTGATAGAAAAGCCTTAGCTAAGTATGTTTTGTCTTTGAAAAAATAAAGATTAAATTTGGAATTTATATTGGGGTTACAAAGTAACCCCAATTATTTTTCTGCCTACTTAGAAGAAAAATTCCCTCCAACTTGTTGTATAAAATTCCGAACTGATGGATCTCTCACGCTCGTGTACAAGGTCTCATCGCCTTTTGCACAAACAGTATCTGCGTCTATTCCTGGACTACTACCGGAAACAACTCCCGAAATAACTGGTTGTCCATTTCTTTCAACAACAACTGGCCCACCAGAATCACCGAAACAAGGATGTGCCTGATTACCTTGAAATCTTAAAATCACATGGTTTGTGGTCACTGCAGCAATCAGTGCTTCCCCTGCTCTAGGAATACCCGAATCATTAGAAGTAGAAGTGGTAAGTCCAAAACCTCCAATAAATGCTGGCTCACCAACAACTGGATCAGCTGATTGAAGCAAAGCTAAAGGAGTAACCCCAAAATCACCATTGATTCTAACAAATGCAGCATCTCTTGTTGGAGCACTAGATTGACTTCCACGATCGTAGGAATCCAGCTTACCAAAATCCACTGCTTGAAAAGTTCCAAAAGAAGTGACCACATCTACCCCGACAACTACGTCATCAAAACAATGTGCTGCTGTTAAAACAACATTAGAAGAAATAATAGATCCCGTACAAGTTCCACCTGATAACAAAGTCTTAATATCTAGCCTAACTAACGGGCTTCTCTTTGAAGAAAAAGTACATGTCTCACCATTAGAAATCTTATTCTTAGATAAGTTGAATACAGAGCAGGCGTTTGTATCTGGATTTGGATCTACAGAATTATCATCTTTAGAATCGCTGCCGCATGCGTTTAATACTATTACAAACAATATAGGAGCGAATATCCTTACTGTTTTAGAGAGCTTTTGTGTTATATTCATAATGTTTTATATATGAGGAATATTTAATATAAAATATTGAACACTTAGAATTAAATCTTTTCAAGTCTTATTTTTTCCATAATGCAAAAACATCCAAGTCCAATCCCGACCGAAACTACAAAAGCAGATCCAAAAAAACTTAAATTAGTAGCACCTAGAATTTTAACACTATTAAAAGGCGAAGGAGGGCTAATAATACTTGGAACTGCTAGTTTATTATTCGGCTCAGCCATTAATCTAACCTTGCCTTACATTATCAAAATCCATGTAAATACCTTAACTCAAACAACTGGTGCGATATTAGAAGATAGCGGCAAAACTTTTATTTTTTCATTAATTTTACTTTTTATTGTTCAAGGGATCATTTTCTATTTTAGACATTACTTAATACAGACATTAGGATTAAAAATAGTAAACAAACTGAAAACGGAACTATTTAAAAGTACTATTTATCAAGAAGTAGCATTCTTCGATGCTTCAAAGGTAGGAGATCTCTTAAGTCGCATTACTTCAGACACAGAGGCTGTTCAAAGAGGAATTAGTATCAACACCTCCGTTGTACTTCGCTATTCAATTCAAATACTAGGCGGCATAATCTTAATGGTGTTAATATCACCCCTACTTACATTTTATGTAGTTTTAACAATACCACTGATCGCAACATTAAGTATTTTCTGGTCAAAAAAACTTAAAAAACTTTCTAAAAAACTCCAAGAAGAACTTGGTGAATCTTCTGTTATTGCCGAAGAAGCATTAACATCTATTAAAGTAGTTAAAATATTTGGTACAGAGCTTTTTGAAATATCAAAATTTATAGAAACTAATTTAAAAGTTTTAGATACTGCCAAAAATAGAACAAAAATTGCTGCCATATTTAGCTCTATGATGTCATCTATTCTAAACTGCGCTGTGGCTTTAATTATTTATCTTGGGCTTTTAGAAGTTTCTTCAGGCAATATGAGTTCTGGCGATCTTACTGCTTTCATACTGTATTGTGTAATAGTTGCTGTTTCTTTTGGATTTTTATCAAATGCTTGGGCAGAATTAGTTCAATCTGCAGGATCAGCTGAAAGAATCTATGAAATCATAGATAGAAAGTCTGAGGTATCATCAATAACAAACCTAACTCAAAATAAAAAGAAAATTCAAGGATCTTCTTTTAATATTGAATTTAAATCTGTTTCATTCCACTACGAAACAAGACCTGATGTTAAAATTATAGATAATCTAACATTTTCTATCCCTGCTGAAAAAACTATTGCTTTAGTTGGACCATCAGGGGGAGGGAAATCTACTATAGCCTCACTAATTCCAAGATTATACGATCCTACCACAGGTGAGATTTATTTTGATGGAATAAACACCAAAGAATTAGACTTAAGAGATCTAAGAGGAATGATCGCATACGTCCCACAACAGCCACAGTTATTTAGCGGTTCAATACTTGAAAATATCTCATACGGGAATAAAGACATCAGCGAAGATAGACTATTAGAAATAGTAAAATTATCTGCTTTAGAAGAACTAGTTAAAAAATCACCTTACGGACTACAAACTATTATAGGCGATAAGGGCATACAACTTAGCGGAGGAGAGAGACAAAGAGTTGCCATTGCTAGAGCTTTCTTAAGAAATCCAAAGCTACTAATATTGGACGAAGCAACTAGTTCACTTGATAGCGAAAATGAAAAAATAATACAAAACGCCCTAGAAGTTCTCTGCAAAAATAGAACCACTCTAATAATTGCTCACAGACTAAGTACTGTGCAGAATGCTTCACAAGTTATAGTCATTAAAGATGGTCAAATACTAGAACAAGGAACTCACACTGAGTTAATAAGCAAACATGGCGCCTATAAATCCCTGATTGATCACCAACTTTTAAAAGCTTAAGCACTTGTTATCATTAGGTAAATTTACCATTTAAAATAACCTAAAACCACTTAAGTAATTGTAACATTTCAACGATTATATGTAGACGTGGAGAGAAGTTTTTTTTAGGCAGGGAAGTTTCTAAAAGATTTCACGGAATATCGAAATCTTTGCAATATGGATGTTGTTTTATACAAGGAGATTAGCTTAGGTTAGTTTTGTTGTGGTGGTGGTAAAAAAGTACTAGAAGTAAAATTTTAGTAGTGCGGTGAGGATGTTACTTACCAGAGTTAGTTACAGTTTGAATTGCTAGTTGTTAGTAAATTCATCTTAGGTTTTAATTTTTGGCAAATTTTTTGTCAGTTGGTTGAGTGTTGTCTTGGATTAGTTTCAATCTTTCGGAAGAAGTGGTTTGATTCAAGACCTCTGGTGGGGAGGCACGAAAAAATAATGTCTCGTCTTTCTCCTACGCCCCATCATCCTCCACTCCTCGCCCTGCTTCGAAGAACGGGTGTGGATAAATCTTATTTTGTTGTTGAAGCTAGAGTGTTGTCTAGTCATGGAGGTGTGGTGTGAGTAGACTAACCATCAATTCCAACATCTCATCCCTAAACACCCAGCGCAGTTTACTGAATGCTACTAAGAAAATATCCGACAGCTTCACTAAACTCTCCAGTGGCCTACGTATAAATAAAGCGAGTGATGACGCGGCTGGACTCTCTGTTGCTACTCTCTTAACCGCTGATAAAAGAGTAACTAATCAAGCTATAAGAAATTTAAATGATGGAGTGAGTTATTTAAATGTTGCAGAAGGAGCCCTGAATGAATTATCTAATATCGTAACAAGAATAAGTGAACTAGCAGAACAAGGCGCAAATGGAACTTTAGGAAATAAACAAAGAGAATCTCTGCAACAAGAAGTAACCAGTCTTCAAAGTGAGTATAATAGAATAATTAGATCTACTTCATTTAATGGTAATCAGTTACTAACCGGAACGACTACAAACACCCTACTGCAAGGAGGCTATGGTGCCGACGCTCAATTAGAAGTGCAGGTTGGTACTGAGTCTTTAGGGATTGCAAATGATCTTACTAGGGCTGGACTTACGACTCGGATTGATACTGATAGTGCGGGGAATGTGGGGAATAATATTTCTGAAGTCACCGCAATTTCCGCCGATGGCCGTTATGTGGCGTTTCAGTCAAATGCCACAAATCTAGTTTCTGGCGATACTAATCTAGTTCAAGACTCATTCATAAAAGATACGCAAACTGGAATTACTACTAGAATTAGTACTAATAGTGCAGGTAATCAGGCAAATGGTACATCCACCGTCACCGCCATTTCCGCAGATGGCCGTTATGTAGCTTTTTGGTCAAATGCTACAAATCTTGTTTCAGGAGATACTAATCTGTCTACCGACTCTTTCATAAAAGATATGCAAACTGGAATTACTACTAGAATTAGTACTGATAGTGCTGGTAATCAGGGAAATGGTAATTCAACCGTCAGTGCTATTTCCGCAGATGGCCGTTTTATAGCATTTAATTCTAATGCCTCAAACCTAGTTTCTGGCGATACTAATCTAGTTCAAGACTCCTTCATAAAAGATACTCAAACTGGAATTACTACTAGAATCAGTACTGATAGTTCTGGCAGCGAGGGAAATAATAGTTCCACCGTCAGTGCCATTTCCGCAGATGGTCGTTATGTGGCGTTTCATTCAATTGCCACAAATCTAGTTTCTGGGGATACAAATCTTACTAGAGACTCATTCATAAAAGATACTCAAACTGGTATTACTACTAGAATCAGCACTAATAGTGCGGGTAATCAGGGAAATAATCAATCTCAAGTCACCGCCATTTCCGCAGATGGCCGTTATGTGGCTTTTTGGTCATTTGCCACTACTCTAGTTTCTGGGGATACGAATGGAGTTCAAGACTCCTTCATAAAAGATACGCAAACTGGAATTACTACTAGGATTAGTACTGATAGTTCTGGTAATCAGGGGAATGGTAATTCAACCGTCAGTGCTATTTCCGCAGATGGCCGTTATGTGGCTTTTTATTCACAAGCCACAAATCTAGTTTCTGGGGATACGAATGGGGTTGTTGAAGACTCCTTCATAAAAGATACGCAAACTGGAATTACTACCAGAATTAGTACTGACAGTTCTGGTAATCAGGGAAATAATAATTCCTTAGTCAACGCCATTTCCGCAAATGGCCGTTATGCTGTTTATTATGATCAAGTAGTTGGCATCTCCTATCTCCGAGACCTCTCCCAAACCGGCGTCCAAGAAATCTCTGGCATGGTCGTATCAAACCAAGCTAGTGCAAAGATCACTCTTGATCTCTCCAAAAAATATCAAGATGAAATATCTCAATACAGAGCAGGGATTGGGGTGTCTTTAAGTAGGGCTAGTACATTTATAAATTCTCTTCAGGTGCAGTCTGAGAATTATGAAGCTGCGGCATCGCAAATAACAGATATCGATGTAGCAGAAGAAAGTTCAAGACTTGCAGCTACTCAAATTTTACAACAATCCGCAGCAAGTATCTTAGCTCAAGCTAATTTACAGCCGCGGTTGGTTCTCTCATTGTTGGGAGATTTATGATGATGATTTTGAAAGAGAAAAACAGGGAGAGTGGAAGAAGGGAAGAGGAACCCTTCGACAAGCTCAGGGTCGACTAGGAAGTATTCTTTCTTGGGGGTGTGAGGAATATTATACAGATATTTCCGAATCTCGAGCACACTTTGAGGCAAGCACAAATCCAGCTAATTACCATACCCCTCTGCTCCTTCCTGTTCCTCTTCAGGTCTTAAGCCTTCCTTCCTGTTTAGCTATTTTTAGACAAAACTCTAGAAAGCATTTCCGATAGAAAGTATAAACCTACCCCATCTTTCACCAAACTCCCTATTAGTTGCAAATCCAACTTCAGCACTAACTGGACCTATCGGTGTAGCATATTGTAGACCTATACCTGGAGAAAATTTAAAATCTTTAAGGTGATTTTTCAAGTCTACTGAAAAATCTGAATCCTTCCTTAAAAAAGACTGTCCATAGTCAAAAAACAGAATTCCCAAAATTCCTTGACCCAAATCTCTGCGAAACTCTTGTGAAAAAACTAAAAAAGTATCCCCGCCCACAACCGAGCCTGAGGTAGATCTTGGTCCAACTTGAAATCTCGTATAACCTCTTAAAGAATCCCTACCACCTAAAAAGTAACGACTTCCCAAAGGTACATTTTCAGAATTGAGTGTTTTAAAAAATCCACCTCTAACATTGAATGCATAAGTTAAATTATCCAGAACTGGGATAATCGTAGTCTCCTGAAAATGAGACTCAATCATATCAACTTCAGATCCAAGTTGAGTAGGAAAGTATGAACCTCCAAATTCTACTCGGTAACCTTTAGTTGCTACGAATGGATCATCCCTCCTATCATAAATAAACGAGGATCTGATAACAGAATAATTAGTATTGCCAACGTCCCTGCTACCTAGAATAATATCTGGTTGAACTCCAAATAGTCTCTCTGAATAAATAGAATTAGATAGATTTATCTTAAGACCATCAATCAAAGGGTATCTTAGACCTTGCGTCACCCCTACTCTATCTAATTTAAAAGTTTGATTTAGATTTAAAGCAGTCTGATAAAAACCTTCTAAATTGTAATCAAGTGAAGATCCAAAAAGTTTAGGACTAACAAATGCCAATCTTGCTCTAGCAGCATCAAAATTAGTTAGCTTTTCCCTTACATATCCATCGACACCTAATATTATTGCTCTACCTGTACCTGATAAATTACGCTGCGCTACTTGAGATTGTAGATGTATACCATCTTGAGTACTGACTTCGACTAACCCTTGAACTATACCTGCTTCCTTTTCTTTTACTTCTACTAATACATCATAACCTTTGGACAGATCATTAGCTTTAGCTATTTTAATTTCAACATTAGAAAAGATACCCAAGCTTAAAATAGCTCTTCTTGACTTAGCTAACATTTCCTCCGTTACATGTTCCCCTACTTTAAAACCTAACTCACGAATAATCACTTTATCTTGAGTAAAGTAATTTCCAACTATTAGAATTCTAGATACCTTAGGTAAAGCTTCATCAACTATTTCCTTTTGATCCTTAGTTATACTTAAATCAAGCTCTGCTTCCATATTAAGATCTTCATCTTTAGGAATTAAAGACTTTTCTCCTTCATTTATAACTATAACTAAATTTTCACCGATATAATTATTTTTATCATCAAATTTATCTTGCCAAGAACATTCCAGTTTAGCTTGAGTATATCCAAAGTTGCTATACTCGCTTATTAAATCTCCGCAAACAATTCGATCAGAGCTATCGGATAAAGGAATATTCCTACTAGCTAATTGCAAAGAATCAAAAATTAGATTTGTAGGAATTGCTTTATTCCCTTCGACTTTAAAATAAATCCTATCGCGTGGAGTTATATTGATAATTAATTTACCACCCGAGATAGATTCTTTTATTCTAGCTTTAAAATAATTTTCTTCTTTAAACTTTAAAAAGGCGTAATGTTTAATCTTTCTTAGTGCACTCTTATCTCTTATTACGGACAGTGCAAATGATTTAATATCACTTAATATTGCTCTATGCTTATCTAAGTTCTCTCCCTCAAATAATACTTCTTTAAATCTAAGTGGTGTTTTTTCATGAATTTTAATTTTAATAGATAATAAAGGATAAGTTCTTTCTACTATCTGAGAAACTTCCACTTCAGCCTCTGGGTAACCACTAGCTTGATAATATGTTAAAATTCTCTTTTTGATTTCAGGTATATCTTCAGCAACAATATTATCTCCCGTTCTCTTGCCTATTTCCCTTCTAATATCTTTTGAATCTATAAAATTATTTCCTGTTATAATAACTTCAGACAAGACATTAAGAGCTTCTAATGAAAATACAATATTTAAGCCTTTTCCCTTACGTACAAAAGAAAAACTTACAATCTTAAAAATACCCCTTTCCTTAAGTACTTCAGCTGATTTCTGAACATTTAATATTTCGCAAGGCTGTCCCTCTTTTACAGTAAGATTCCTTAATAAAGATTCATCTGACAAATTTAACTTTGATTCAAATAAAATTTTATCGATTAATACTTTTCCATCACAATCTTGGATATTACTATCTGCTAGCAAAAAACTAGAGTTAGCTGACAATAAGCAATAAAGACCACTAAATGCTAACTTCAATAATATTATTTTGCTTCTCATTTTAACACCTCTACTTCGTCACGATCTATGACTTCAGCACGACTATTCGAGAAGATAGTCCCCAATGAAAAACCTTTAAAAGTTTTGCTAAATATAATTCCTAAACCAAAATTCCCCCCACCCGTCCTATTTGCATCAGTAACAGCCTGTGATCTCCAACTAGAAAACAATGAAAAGGTATCATCCAATCGATACTCTACTCTAGATCCACTTGCCCTATCTCCAGCTAACTCAGAAGATAAATTTAATCTATAATCAGGAACGAGCTGCCTGCCCGCAATTACCTGAGGTACGAATTCACCAGTACGTGCTGAAACAGTATTCTCAACTCTAATGTCATCAAATCCTGTGATACCCGCAAATCTCTCAGAAAGTGATAGATTTGAGCTTGGACTAATCAACTCTCTAAATCCAATATTTTTCTTATCTCCCTGTACTAATTGGAATTGATTTCCTCCGGTGCCTATCCCTAATTGTCTAGCTAGGTCTTGTGGTGTAGAGACTGAATCAGATGTAAGGCTAACTTTATAATCTCTAAGCTTACCTACTACACTCAAATATACTTGAGTAAAATTACTATTTAAACTCGTTAAGCTACCTTCGCTAGTGACTGAGATATCAGGATTTAATTCATTTATATTATCATTAAAAATTATCTTACCGCCTAATATCTGAAAATTGGTTTGATTTATTTTAAAAGAACCATCAACAACTTCTATATTTCCCTCTATATGGGGATTAAATAAATCCGATCTTATAAATAAATCAGTATTAACTTCAGCCTGAAGCACATTTGTATCTATAACCAATGAGCTTGGGGTACTGATATGTATATTAGCGGCTACTCCACTACTTTTATTAGCAATTGAATTTTCCTTTTTTAGTCCGAAACCGCCTAATGCAAATTTAGTTAAAGCCTTTAATAAAGACTCCAAATTAATCTCACTAGAATAATTTCCTTCTTCGATTTTTATTTCCCCAGAGAGAATAGGCGGTAGATTCTTTACAATATCAAGTTTCAAATTAGACGAAGTATCAATAAATAAACCAACATCAGGTTCAAGCTTAACATCTTTAGCATCAAAAAGTAGCTCGCCTCTTCTTAATTGAGAATCTAAAATATCACTTAGAGCACCCCTTAAATAAAATTTCCCATCTGAAAGCTCTCCTCTGATTTCTTGCACAAGTACATTCTTACCATCAAAAACAACTCGACCATTTATATTATCAACCCCCAATACTGTTCGCCCAAGCTGTGAAGAAAATGATAAATCATCTAGAATAATATTTCCAAATATAGCAGGAGACGATAATTGCCCAGATATAGAAGCATCTATTAATAGTGCCCCTTTTATTCCTTCTAGATGTCTACCAAATGTAAGTATTTCCCCAGGAAAGAAACTTCCGCTTGCCTTAACCTTAATCCCATCTATCAAATCATAACCACCAGTTATGGTAAATAATTGACCCGAAAAATAAGCTCTAATAGCTCCTAGATTTACTTTAGAATTATTCATCTCCACGTTTAATGGCAATTCTATCTTTAAGTTTTTTTCATCAACAGGGAGCTTTATAGAAGATATGTTTAATAATGCAGAGTTTTGATTTAAATCCGACAACTTAGTTTTTAAATTAAAACTACCAGACAGTTCTGTCGTCTTAAAAGCAAAAGACTCACCTAAATTAAAAATATCTAAGGGCAAAGATTTAAAGTTAAGTTTAAAATCAAAGTCTTTAAAACTAGGAAATTCTATTTTAAAATCTCCATGATTATCAGATAAAGTACCTTTAATTTCTGCTCTAGTTTTATTAACTATATAATCTGATTGAAGAATATTAACTTTTTTACTTTTATTAAAAATCTCTAACTTACCATTTAGTAATGGTCCAGTATCAGATGAAAGCGCCCCAGTTATGATGCCGTTTAAGGTGAGTAAGATATCCTTGCTTTCCTTAATGAACTTACTTAGAAAATAATCTCCTATTGGGAAATTAATAATAGAAACATTACCAGTTAAAGGCATATTTTTATCTTTTAAATTAGAAGACAAATCTATAATAGGATGAACAGATTCTAGATTAGTAAGAAGTAGACTTTGTCTCTCAGCCTTGCTGATAAGCTTTAATATGAAATCTTCATTTCTAATTTTCAAATTAGAATCTAAAGTTACATCAGATAAAAATAAATCATTAAAATTTACTAGTCCCTTCCCTATTGTTTTGAATTGGGAGATATCAGTTGATAACTTTTCAGCAAATTCAGCTGATATTAAATTACTACTTACAAAATAATTTGATAGTATTGAAAAATATTTTGTATAAAATTCTAGCTCATTAATATTTAGCTTACGAATTTCCGAGTTGTAACTAACGTTGCTCTTTACATATAATTCACTATCTTGTTGGCTATCTGAGATACTTACCGAAGTAACAGGAGAATCAATAGTACCGCTAATAGCACCATTCAAATATAAGAACTTATTACTTAAATCTGTACTATCCTTACTTGATTTAATAGTCTCTAAGATGTTGAATTTTCTTTGCCCTTGGTAAGTAAAATTCATTACTTCAGTTTTGGAAACTATGTCACCTTTTACTTCAATAAATTCTTGATCTCTAGAGCTTATACATTTATCAAATTTTACTACTCCTTCCTTCACTCCAGCAATAAAATCTAGATTTCCAAGCTGTTCCTTATTTTTTAAAAAACTAAATTGAACATCACTAGCTTTAGATTCTAAGAGAATAGTAGAAGTGGGGCTGTCTACAGGATCAGTTGCATAAAAATAATCTACATTACCTGCTATGTATGCTGCCTTTGTTCCAAAAATAAAATTACTTTTATTAGCTGTGACAGTTGAAGTGACGGCTGGAGTGACAGCTGGCATGAGATCAGAATCAATACTATCAAACTTCGCACCATATATTCTTACTTTTGGCGCCCACACATGCCAAAAAGATTTTTTACCATTATCAGAAAGTATAAACTTTAGAGTTTTAATAAAAGCGGATTCACTACCAAGGCTAATTACACTTGCTCCTGTAATGTTCACATCACTTATAACAATACTTCTACTTAATATTTCTGAAAGATTTAAAGAAACCTCTATTTTATCGAACTTAAAATATCCATTTAACGAATTATCCTGAGCGTTAAAATCATCTTTACATTCAATGTATCCATTTTTTAGAGATCCCTTAAGTTCTAAAAAGCTAATTTGTGGATCTGTGATACTTACCTTACAATTAGTCCCATTCTTAAAAACCTCCTGTACGGTATACCCTAGCAACTCAGGTGCTAGAAAATAAGCAAACAGCATAACACCGATGCTTAGTAAAAGTACTATTGCCCTTTTAAACAATCTTAACTCACTATAAATAATGATTTTTTTCTAAATTCTTACGTCTTATTTATTTCTTTTAGAAAAGTCGCAAATATGACGAAATATAGTTCAATACCTACAATATTGCTACTTTATGACTCTAAAATCTCTCCAATCAAATCTAGGCCTTAGTGATGAGCTACTTTTCTTCTTAGAAGAAATATATAAAAACCAAGACGGTATTCTGTTGCTGGGCTGCCCTGAAAATTCAGAACTTATTACCTCATTTTTAATTGAGGCTTATCCTTTAATAAAAATGAGTAGAATTGAGAGGTTTATTGAAGATAGTAAAAACTTAGGTCTTGAATCTGCTCTTAATAATACGCAAGTAATTGTTTCTAATGATTTAGACTGCACAACTATTTTTCTTAGCTTACTAGAACAATACTCAAATGAAGCAGATAAATTAAAAGTCATATCTAAAATCAATGGTATCTTAATATTAATCCCGTTAAAGAAACAATGCGGGTCCTGTAGCAAACCTACTTCGATTCCAAGTACCTCAAAAGAAAGATTCCCTACAATGCTAGCCTCCAGCATTCCATCATCTTATCTTTTTAGTAGAGGCTGTGAAAAATGTGGCTACAGTTCGTACAGCAACCATACGTTCCTAGAGAGTTTTGTGAGAATCAATAACGATATACCTAAAAACTCCCTACTCGCAGTCAATCCTGAAGAAATATTCAATACTTTTAGAAAAGTAGGCTGCAAAGTTCTCTTCGAAAGTGGACTTGATAAGATTAAACTTGGAATTACAAGTATCGAAGAAGTAATAAGAGTAACTCCACCACTTAATAGTGCGTTTGAAAAGCTACTTAGTGGTCCCTCTATAACTGAAAGCATTTCAAAAGAAAAAGGCAAAGGTACTATACTTATAGTAGAAGATGACGACGATCAAAGAGAAATTCTAAGAATGGTTTTTAACAAAGAAGGCTACGAAGTATTAGTTGCAACTAATGGCAGTGAGGCTTTTAATATTTTAACTCAAAATCAGATATCAATAATAGTATCAGATATCATGATGCCAGTTATGAATGGTCTAGAATTAGTACAAAAAATTAAAAATGATCCTAATTTATCTAAAACTCCGGTACTAATGCTAACCGCTAGCTCAAATCCGGATCATGAAGTAAAACTTCTTGAACAAGGTGCAGATGATTACTGCGCGAAAAATGTTAAAAAGAAAGTGCTTATTACTCGAGTCGAAAAGCTACTAAGAAAAGATAATTCTATTAATAAGATCTCAGACTTTTTAGCCGATTAGGAAGTTACAATGGAGCAAGTTTCAGTAGTAGGATCAAAAACTACATGAGCCTTACCACTACCTAAAAGGTCCTTAACCTGCTTTACCTTATCAGCTAAGGTAAACTCCTGATCTCCGTAATCAGTACCCTCTCTTAGCACAAAATCTTCAATAATTCCGACCAAAGTCTCGTCACTTAGACTAGTTAAAGGTATTTTGAGACCGTATTCTTCGACTTTTTCCATGATAATGAGTATCTTATTAGGAGAAATTTAGAAAATTATAAATTAAGAAAATGGCACTTAGTAAAGAAGAAAAAAAAGAACTTAAAAGCAAAGCTCACCATATAGAGCCAACAGCAATCTACGGGAAAAATGGACTTACTGATGCTTTTATAGATCAAGTTTCCCTGAGCTTAAAATCTCACGAGCTTATAAAGATAAAGTTCATTAAAAGTAAGGAAGAAAAAAAAGCTATTTTCTCTACAATCGCAGAGAAAACAGCTTCAGAAATAGTAAGTTCTATTGGAAATATTCTAATTCTTTATAAAGAAGATTTAGAATCTAAAAAGAAGAAGAGCTAAAAAGCTTCTTCTTCTTTTTTATACTTAAGTACTAGCAAGACCAATTACCAGAGTTAAGCTTATTTATAATTGCTAATGCATCATTAGGTGACAAGACACCGTCTCTGTCTACATCCACACAATTAGGAGGAGTTACAGTAGTTCCGTTAATTGCATTAATTACTACCAAGGCATCAAATGGACTTATCATCCCATTTCCACTAACATCAAATCTACAAACAGGGTTAGTACATATGTTTGAAGCAGGAGGTGGTGTTACTGGTGCTATTCGATCCAACGCTGCTTCAACATTTAAAATTCCTGATCCGCTTCGAATAGTATTTCCAGCAGAATAAGCTAATGGAGCCGCGGAAGTATATAAAGCCTGTTCAATTTCCGATATTCTGGCACTAGGCTTCTTCTCAAGCATTAAACCAATAGCACCCGCTACTAATGGAGCAGAATAAGAAGTTCCATTCATACCTCTTCTACCTGATCCATCTGAGTAAAACGTATAATCATAGCCATTTCCAGCACCACATCCAAAGAAACAATTTGGAAGTGATGTTACAATATCTCTACCAGGAGCAGCAATATCAGTTAATGCACCAAAATTACTAAAAGAAGTTAAAGCATTGTCATATCCTGTTGCTGCTACTGTAATTGCATTTGGGACTGCTCCTGGATAAATTGTGTGATTATTAACACCAACCCTAACACCCGATGAGTTTAACTGTCCATTGCCAGAAGAAGCAACTACTATTCGACCTCGTGAAGTTGCATAATTAACTGCCTCCGTTAATAAAGAAATTATAGCGCGCGAGGAAGCACTATTAGCATCAGTGAATGTCGTACCTAAGGATACATTTATTACAGAAGCCCCGTTATCAGCAGCATATCTTATTCCCTCAGCAATCAATGCAGCATCACCGTAAACTGGCCTACCATTAAAAAGTTCATCTCCAAGTACCCTAACTGGCATTATTCTAGATCTATTTGCGACACCGTAATTACCACTATTATTTTGTGCAGCGGCAACCACGCTTGCAACAGTAGTTCCATGATAATCTGACATACCCGTATAACCTGCACCACATCTGTTGGCGCCAGTCCTAGGGCAATTACCTGCCTTGTGAGCTAATAAATCATATCCAACAACATCATCTACATAACCATTACCATCATCATCCCTTCCGTTTGCTGGAATTTCTCTAGGATTTCTCCAAATATTAGGTGCTAAATCTGCATGACGAAAGTCGATACCATCATCGATAACTGCTATTACAATACCATTTCCTCTAACATTATGTTTTGATATTGCTTCGAAAGCTTTTATTCTTTGTAATCCCCAAGAATATGGCATTCCGGTATTAGGATTATTATCCAAAATATTATCTTGATTACGATCGACAAAAGCTTCATTAGGAAGTGCTTCAGTTTCTACTAATTGATTGATTGATACATTTAACCCAAGGCTGCTAGATATTTTATTTTTTGCATCTTCACTATCCACGCCTTTTTTTAATGAAACCGTAATAAACCTTGCATGTGAACGTGTCATTACAGTATCAGATCTCTTCAAACTTTCAAGAACCTCAGCTTGCGCAGCTAAATTAGCAGTAATTCTTTGCACTATCTCTTTTTTTCTTTTCTTATCTATACTACGTCCTCTAAATAACTTTAAATCCTTATCAATACTCTTACTTCTTTCATCTTCCGTAATTTTAGGAGAACCAAGCGAATAAGATAAACTTTTTACGCCATAACTTTTAAGTCTTTTTGTAATTTTTAAGATCCCAGTCCTACTAGTATCTTCTAATTCTATTATAAGTGAATTATTTGTTTCTTCAGACAACACGTTAGTAGAACTAAGTGCCATAATAAGAGTAGTTCCGAAAACTTTAAAAAACCTATAGTTCATAAAATACCTTTAATTTTTTGGAGTAATAACCATACTTATTTAAGTCAGATCTCAGACTAAATATGCTCCTAAAAAAATGCACCTCTCGGAAAGTTCCGAAAAATACTTAAGTGGTTTTTGTAAGAAAAATACACAGGTGATCAAAGTTTAAATAGCATAGAGAAAATATTTCCTATTTTATTAGTACTACTAGGCAAAGTTAACCTACTATAATCTATTTAATATTTTCTTTTGACTAAGGATGTCAGAACTTTGGCAATAATCTTGCTTAATCTTAGCTAAGGTAACTTTAAGATACAGTAAAGTTACTAATACTAGCTAGGGATCAGCTAGTAAGTTTCTTCAGGGAGTATTAGAGGCATGTATTACAGCTCATAAGATACGCTTACTGCCATAACGTATCTGAAGTTAGTGAGATAATTCAGGCCTTACAATACATAAGAGGTATTTTAGAAGTATATTCTAGAAGTGGGGTGGGGAATTACGTAACAATTATGAATATTCTCAAGGGGAAAACATCGTGAAGCCAATTATAATACAAAGACTACTACAATCAATCGCAGAACTTGAAGGAGCGATAGCAAAAGCCAAGATTTCTTTTAAGGAAAAAGGCGCCGTAGGAGAAAAGATGCTAAGTCGCATAAATCATTACGAGCAAATACTAGAAAAACAAAAAAACCTAACTACTTCCCTTTGCGCACATGCGGTACAAGGAAATTGGGATGAAGTTAATCGTCACGTTAGGCTAATTAATGCATTTTCTTTAATGATTAGAGATGACGCTAGAGAACTACTAACGCCACAACTACAAACCCAAACGGTGGAATACCACGTAGAATATCTTTCTTAAGATATTCTTATACCCCAGCTGGCAATTATAGTCATAATTGCCAGCTTTTTAAGTCACCTAATAAAGTCCCAGTAACCATAATAGTAAGAAAATATCTTATGGTTTAAAATGGATCTATTAATTAAAAAAAATAAAAAAGTTTCGACTAAAGACACTCTATCTATGCCTATTCTAGAGACAGAGGAGTTAGAAGAAAATAATATAGATATTAAATCAAGTCTTAATAGTTGGAACCTAAATGCACAATTGTTAGGTTTAAATAATCATATAACTGAATCAATAGATAAAATACTTTCATTTAAAACAAACTCACCAGCGCTTCAGCTAAGCCTAAACAACTTAAGATTTATTACTATAGATCAATTAAAAAGCTTAGATGTTACTAATGACTCACAAACTGATAGTACATTATCAAAGACTGCAAAACATATAAATAACGAGGAAAGTCTTCCGACACAGTCCTACTTTCAACAATTTACTAACAATACTTATGATTTTGTTAATGGTATAGCTAAATCAGTATACGATACTGTTTCTAATACTCTAAATCAGATATATAAAATTTTTAATGATTTTTTTAATCCTGCTAAATTAGACAGAATAGAAAACGTTAATAATAATTCTCAGCTTAACAATATTGAAAAATTCTTTGAACTAGGACATCAGGTAATCAAAACCAGTACGGAAGAAAAGCAGTTATACAATGACCTAATTGCTCACATTGACTCGTTTTTCTATCTAAACAAGCCATATCTCACTAGAAATATCCTAGACTATGAAGACCCTAGAGACGGTCTAAATAATAATCAGCCTAAATTACTTAGAAAATAGAACCACTTAAGTCCGCTTAGATATTTTTTCTGTTAAAGTATAATCGAGTTTAAACCGATTATATTACTTAAGGATATATTTATGAGTGACTTAAATTTCGATGAAGACGTTCCAAGATTTCCTGCTTTAGCAAGGTGTCTTATTATTGAGTCTAGTCATCGACTTCGAAATGAAGTTATCAAAGAAATCAAAACTGCTCAAATATTTGAAAATATTCTTGAAGCAGCATCACTCGACGATGCGGAAAAAAAGATCTCTACTATTAGCTTCGATGCTTGTGTACTTGGTCCATCGACTAATCCCGAAACCGGGAAAGAGTTCATAAATAAAAATAAAAAGCTCGCACTATCAAAAGATATAGCTTTTGTTTATGTGGTGAAATTTGAAGTAGACGATGCGCCGTATGTTGGAGCCCATGGGATTGCCAAAACGCCCTCAGTAAAAAAGAAAACATTAACTGATTTTGCAAAAGCAATACTAACAGCAAACAAAAATCTTGCTTGGCCTGGTATTAAGTTAAATGAAGATGGCCAAATAATGATGTTAGACGGTGCCGAGTGGAAAGTTATTAAATCAGATGACTACTCAAGAGAAACACCTAAAGCGCTGCCAGAAAACTTCAAACTTTCTGGCGATAAAGAATCTATCGAAAAGTTTTGTGATTCTATAAATACGACTCCAAAGTCTCGTATTGAAGCTATTATTAAATCTCTAATATTTGGTTCATCTAATCCCGATACTCAAGAATTCGCTAATTATTTCCTTCAAGCTATTAATGAATGGAAAACTGATATGACTTTTATGACTTTAAAAGAAGCAAGCTCCGCATTAAAAGAAAGATTACTAATGTTTGATAAATCTCGAAGTTTATAACTTCTTAGATTTAGTTAAAACCTTGGTAAGTTCAATAGCTCTATTTTGGTCCATTACTCCAAGTATTTGTGCCATTCTCTTTCCTGGCATTCTTTCCAAAAGTCCAAGAGCTATGTCATCATCTAGCTTTGTTATTAAATTAGCAGCTTCATTAGGTGACATTGAGCCATAAACCGATGCTAACTGTTCCAGACGAGCTTCGTATTGATGATCTTTCTCTTTTCTTAAATTATTTAATTTTGCTGTAATACTTTTTAGTTCAGTAGTTTTTTCTGAAATTAAATTCATTTGAATTTTTAACTCTTTTTCTTTTTCATCTAGCACTAATCTTCTCTGCTCTAACTCAACCCTTCTCTGATCTAACTGTAAATTAAAATCAGATGTATTGCTATTTTTAGTTTTAGTATTTTCAAATACACTATCAGAATCAATAGGAATATCTCCACCAACTAAAGCACCTTTAGTGTCGACCAATGAAGCTCTTGAATTAGAATTTAAAGCAGGTTTCAAGTCCCCTTCACTTTGAGAACTTAGTAATACCTTATCCTCTTTTGAGCTTTCTACGTTTGCTTTTGAAGTTGTTTGATTATTTACACTTAAAGTCGAATTAGAAGAGATACTATAAAAAGTTCTAACTCCTAATATTGACAAAAAGAAAACTGCAAACAAAATGCCTTTTACATTATTACCTAATTTATTAGTGAAGCTTAAATTAGGCATTTTATAAGAGTCGCGTGCTCTTAAAGTTGGCACTCCAAATTTTTTAGCTTCATTTTTTGCCTTATTTAATTTAGATTCTAAAGTTTTAACTCTGAGTTCCTGTATATTCTTGTCTGTATCTTGATACATCTCTGTTAGTTCTGCCTGAGTTAGAGAGTTTGACATCTTTGATGAAGAAACCTTGCTCCGATTATAAGTTTGCAAATTCATAGAATCGCCTTTTGTATTTTGTCTAGATTTATTGTTATCTTTTAAATTTTCTCTTCTGATAATTTCATTTTGAATAATCTCTGCCATATCTTGGCGCTGCTGATCATTCATTTTAGCTTTTAAATCAGAGAGAGCCTTATCAGTACCGTCATCTCTGATAGACAAATTATTTTGTTTACTAGTGGCCATTTTTACTTTAAATTCCTTTTATCCATCAAAATAGCAATCTCAGAAATCTCTTTCTTTACTCTTACCTTCTCCTCCTCGTCGAACTCCTCTTTCTTCTTATCTTTTAGCAAGACTAATGCCTTTTCTTCTTTTGCTTTTTCAATAAAAATTTCCTTCGCCACTGCAAGATCTTCTTCAGTCTTCTTAACGACTTCTACCTGATGCTCGATCAAGTTTTCTAAAAAATCGTTATAAATTCCGACTAATTGATAATCCGCAGCTGTCAATATTTCGTCATTTTCTACCTTATTACGATTCCGCTCCTCGACAATTAGTTGCATAGTTTCCTCAGCAGATTGAAAATCCTGAGTCCTTAACATCACTTCTTGTTCGGCTTGCTTCTTTATAAGTTCTCGAAATTTCTTTACTTTTTCTAGTCTGAATTTAAATTTCGGTGGTTTCACGACATTAAAGTACTATATTAATGCATTAATTAATTAACGACCGCTGCGAGGAGATTTTGACAGTCTTCATAAGAGAACTTCTCGTATGGGGTTTGTTTTAAAAACTGTGTAGCAGCTTCTATTCTTGCAACAGCATAATCTACGTTCTTATTTTGACCTGGCTTATAAGCTCCAATTGTAATTAGATCTTCAACTTCCTTATAACTTGCTATTATTGACTTTAACTTTCTAGCATTTTCTGATTGTGTTTCATCTACGATATCAGACATTACCCGTGACAGAGACTGAAGCACATCGATTGCAGGGAATTGTCCTTTTCCTGCTAATGCTCTTGAAAGAACAACGTGGCCATCAACAATACCTCTAACAGCATCGGCAATTGGTTCGTTCATATCATCACCCTCAACTAAGACTGTATAAAATCCTGTTATCGAACCATCACCTTCATCATTACCTGCTCTCTCTAATAGTTTTGGCAAAGTAGCAAATACAGATGGCGTGTAACCGGAAGCTGTTGGTGGTTCACCAATTGCAAGACCTACTTCTCTTTGCGCCATACAAAATCTAGTTATAGAATCAACCATCAAGGTGACATGAGATCCTTGGCTTCTAAAATACTCAGATAAAGAAGTAGCAACTAACGCAGCTCTAATTCTCATCAATGCGCTTGAATCACTTGTCGCTACTACTACTATACTACGCGCAAGACCTTCCTCTCCTAGATCTCTCTCGATAAATTCCCTAACCTCACGACCCCGCTCTCCGACCAAGGCAATAATATTAACTTCAGAAAGAGCATGTTTTGCCACCATACCCAAGAATGTAGACTTCCCTACTCCAGATCCCGCCATTACTGAGATTCTCTGTCCTCTTCCTACAGTCATCAGACCATTCATTGCCTTGATTCCTAGATCTAATACTGTATCGACTCGTTTTCTTAATAATGGTTGCGGGCTAGTTTGATAAAGAGGCACATGATCTGTAAGATGTGGCAAAGGCTTACCATCAAGTGGTCTCATTAATGGGTCTATTACGCGGCCCAAGAGCTGATTAGAAACCGCAATTGTATCACCAAATCCCCTTGCTACAATTATTGCACCTGGGGACAATCCTGTAGTATCAGCTAAAGGCATAAGTAGTACCTTATCCTTTCTAAAACCCACTACTTGCGCCGGTACAATTTTATCTGAGAATCTTATCTCACAGGTTGTTCCTATCCCAACTGATGGTCCTTCCCCTTCTATAATTAAGCCTATTACATCTGTTACTATACCTTGCGCAGTAACAGGAGGAGAGGTACTAAGTACACTAGTTGCTCTAGACCAAATATCCATCTACCCCTTACAAGAAACAAATAACTTATTTTTAATTTCATTCCACATTGAATCTAATTCTAGATTAATCTGACCATGATCAGTTTCTACTATACACCCAGATAATACTTTTTCATCCGGAAGATATTGTATCTTAACACCATCATTAGTTAGATCTTCAGGTAAGCCAACTACTTGTAAAAATTCATAGTCTTGATTACTAACTTTTACTATTAAAGGCTTTGCTGCACCAATATTTTTTAATGCAGTTCTAATTACAGAGAGTATATATTCTGGTTTTGCGTCTACTGTCGTTTCTACTAATCTTTTTGCTACATCAAGAGATAGCCCAAGTGCTTTTTCTTCCATTTCTTTTAATCTATTAAAAACTTCTAAATTAATAGCACTTGTTATTTCCTGAATAGTAACAGCCAACTCTTCATATCTAGCAACTGCAACTTCCTGGGCTTCCATTCTACCTTCTTCAATACCAGCTAAACGTCCCTGCTCAAAAGCTTCATTTCTAATTTCTTCTAACAATTCTTCTGAAATTACTTCAGGCTCATCTTTAATTAACTGCTCGGAATCAGAAGAAGCATTGGTACTAGGTTTAAATCCAATATCAAATCTCTCAAACATTGGATCTATCTTTAGATTTTGATTAGGGACAACGTTTACATTAATTGCTTTAAAAGTAGGATTTCTTTCAATTTGATCAAGCCCTTCCCAATTACTCTGCCTATAAGGAGTTGGGACATAATCTTTTTGAGAGACTATATGATTTAATTCTGGAGTAGTATCATCTGACTTATCATCCATTACAATACTCCCTCCAGCGCAAAACTCTGGCTTCAAAAAGACTACTACACAAGTACATCATCACCACCTGTAGCTAAAGTAATCTTACCTTCAGCTTCTAATCTTCTAATAACATCAATGATAGCTTGTTGCGCCTTCTCTACATCCTTTAAAGGTGTTGGACCTAATGTATCTAAATCATCTTTTAACATTTCAGCAGCTCTTTGAGATATATTTCTAAATAGTAGATCTCTTAATTCAGGACTTGCTGTCTTTAATGCTAGTACAAGCTGATCTCTTGGTACTTCTTTAAGAATTGTTTGAATGCTCTTATCATCAATCTTAGCAACATCTTCGAAAGTAAACATAAGACCACGAATTTGCTCTGCAAGTTCTGGTAATGCTTCTTCTATTTCTGCTAAAATTCTCTCTTCGTTATTTCTCTCGATGAAGTTTAATATATCAGCTGTAGCTTTCGCTCCACCTAACTCTTCATCTTCACCCATATTAACACCACGTAACTGAGTTCTTAGAACTTCTCTAACCTCATCAACTACATCACTCTTAACATGTTCTAGCTGTGCTATTCTAATAAGAACATCTGTTTGCAAATCTTCTCCCATTTTTCCAAGGAGTTCTGCCGCCATGTCTGGGGTCATTTTAGTCATTAAAAATGCAATAGTTTGCGGGTGCTCAGACTGAATAAAGTTATCGACGATATTAGGAGGGATATCACCAATTAAAGTAGACAAAGGTTCCTTTCTACTCCCTGTTATATATTCTAATAGAGAGTCTCCAGTGTCATCACCAAAAGCAGATCCGATAACATCCTTAGCAAACTCTCTTCCATCCACAACCATAGTTTCGGATGCTCTTAACATAACAGCAAATTCACCTGCTATATCTTTCTGCATTTCTCTATTCACTTCATGAACAGCCATAAATGCTCTACTAAGTTTTTTAACTTCAGATTCTGTTAAAAACTTCATTACTTCCGCAGCCAAGTCCTTACCTAAGGACATCAGAACTACTGCTGCTTTTACTAAATTATTTGCACTTTCCATTACTTTACTTATTACATCCTTCCGTCATTCAGCCAGTAACGAATCAATAGAGCTGCTTGTTGAGGATTATCCTTAACTAACCTAGAGTTATCAGACAATAGATTTTCAAGTTGTTCAATATCTATTGAAGGAACTCCCTTATCTGGTAATGATGATAATTTAGATCTTTCAGCTTCAAGCTCTGCTTCAAGTTCTTGAATACCAGCAGGTAATAGTCTACTTAAATCTACTTCGGCATCAGTTGGAGTTACTAAGAATCTCACCAAAGGCTTAATAACAATCATTATCACAAAGAAGAACAGTATAATACCGGGTACCCAATTAACTAAACTCATTGCCATTTGTATAGTTGCACTTTCGTTTAATGCTTCTTCAATATCATTATTTTGTTCAGCAAATTTAATATTCTCGATAGTAACAATATCACCCCTATCAGTATCAAAGCCTACTGCTTGTTTAACAAGATTCTCAACTTTTGCTATCATTTCAGGAGCTAAAGCTACGTATTGTCGTTCCTTAACTGGCAATCCATCTTTATCGTTCGCTCCTGTAAGCACTTCTACATACTGACCATCTACAAGAACAGCCACTGATAACTTTTCTAACTTTCCTGGACTTTTAGTAACCTTACTAACGGCTCTGGATACTTCATAATTTTTAATACTTTCCTTGCGTAGATTACCAGCCCCTGACTCCCCACCGTTAATTATACCAGTTTGATTACTTAGATTAGAAAGAACTCCAGGAACTCCCCCTTCTGAAGATTTTCCTCCTTGATTTTCTTGTACTTCTCTTTCACTTCTAGTTACTGTCCCTGAAGGATCATATGCCTCTTCTTCTTTTTCAAACATACTAAAGTCGACACTCGCCGTAACTCTAGCCACTGCCTTACCCGCACCTAATATTTCCGCTAACATTGATTCTATTCTTTTAGCGTATGAGGCTTCGATTTCTCTTTGATATTGAAGCCTTGTTAAATCAGCTCCATTTTTTTGCTCTTCGCTTGGTCTATCATTAAGTAACTTACCTCTTTGATCTAAAATTGTTACATTTTCCGGAGTTAGTCTTTCGATACTACCTGCTACTAAGTGAGCAATACCTTTTATCTGTGCTTCTTGAAGTTCTGAACCTGCTTTTAACTTCAAAAGAACTGAGGCAGTAGGAGGAACATCACGACTTGCAAATACAGATCTTTTAGGACTTGTAATATGAACTCTTACCGCACTAACTCCTTCGATCTTTAGAATAGTTCTTTCTAGTTCACCTTGTATGGCTCTAGTAAAGTTAATGCTTTCACCAAAAGCAGAAATTCCTAATTTTGCCTCATTCCATAATTCCAAACCTACCTGATCACCTTTAGGCAAACCAGAAGAAGCTAAATTTAATCTTGTTTCATGAACTATTCTTGGAGGAGTAATTTCGATAGTCTTTCCATCATTAGTCAATCTATAACCGATTTTTTGATCTTGCAATTTTTCAACAACAGCTGCTGCATCCGCATCAGCTAAATTTGAGTACAATACGCCATACTCAGGACGAGTTGCCCAATTTGAAACAAACATAATCAAACCCATACAACCAACCGCCAAAAGCGGTAATGCTACTTTTTGCGCAAGAGGTAGTCTTAGATAAAATCCAAGTACTTGTTCAAAAACTGCTCCAAAATCTAATTTCATATACTAGCCCTTCGCTTTATACTTGTATTTTATACCGGCATTCTCATTATTTCTTGATATGCTCTTTCCAATCTTTCCTTTACTCCCATCATTAGAGACAAAGAAACGGAAGCTTTTTGAATCGCAATAACACCCTCATGTGGATTCTCTTCTTTACCCATAACTGATCTCTGAATAGCTTGTTCGGCTTTGATTCCTAAATCATTAGTTTCCTCATATTTCTGCATGAACATTTCAGAAAACGACTGAACACCTGGTTGTTGCTTTTGTATTTCAAGACCATCAGGAGCTATGCTTGGCTTTTCAATACCATTAACACCCTTAAGCATTTTTAGCTGATCAACAAATGATACACCGTCTATTTTCATAAAAATCCTTTTTATAATCTATTAAATATCCCTCTTACAGCACTAGACATTTCCTTAGTGATATTGACCACTTCAGCAGCAGCTTTATAAGCAGCACTTGCAGTAATCATGTTTGTCATTTCTGTAACTACATTAATATTAGGCATGGCAACCATTCCTGTTTTCTGATCCGCATCAGGATGACCAGGATCATAAACCATCTGAGGTTCTTTACTATCTTCTACTACCTTGCCTACTCTTACAGTTTTTAGAGCTGCCTGATCTAGCGCATTACTAAAAGATTCAGTTTGCACATTCTCTGCTTGGAAAGTTACATCTCTCCTCTTGTACGGGCCACCTTCTTCCGTTCTAGTAGTTCTAGCATTTGCAATATTACTAGCTACTGTATTTATTCTAAGTCGGTTAGCGCTCATCGCACTAGCTGCAATATCTAAAACTTTATCAAACATAACTAAAAGCCCCCTCTTCCGCCCTGCGCGGCTGATTTTAACATCTTAAGTTTTATTGTTAACATATTTAGAGCACCTGAATAAGCTCTAGAGTTAGCCGAAAGCTTACCCATGGCAATATCCAGATCAACGTTATTTCCATCTGCACCAACCGGCATTGAATTATCATGGATAATGTGAGAACCCCCAGAAGTGGTAGTTGTCATATGTTTAGGGCTAGTTATTTTAAGATCTTCAGAGGCTACTCCCATTGCCTTTTCTACTTCACCAGCGAAGTCATATTCTCTTGCTTTGTAATTTGGCGTTTCGTGGTTTGCAATATTTCCACTCAAAACAGCATGTCTTTTAAGAGACATGTCTAGCTTCTTTTCAATTGCTCCAAATGTAGCGTCAAACAATTTCATAATATGCTCCTAGTAGCTAACCTAACTTCTGCTTAACAAACTCTATATCCCAGTCCATGTATATCCCAGATTCGTGCCAAAAAATTAACATCATAACTCTTTAATATTACTAGACTTACTTTTATTTATTTTTTAAACGTGTCATAGAAACATCAACTAGCGTCAAACTTCCTTACTAATTAAGATAAATTATCAGACTCAGTTCCTTCAGTAGAATCAACGACCTGACCATATTCATGTAACTTGTTTCTTAAAGTTCTAATACTAATTCCAAGTAGTTCTGCTGCCTTAGTTCTATTATTTGAAGTGGCTTTTAAGGTTTCAAATATTAGTAATTTTTCACCATCAGCGACACTAAGTCCTGCCTTAATTTCAATATTACTAGCTAATGTTGATTGCTTACTGGCCTGCTTCATGAAAAAGTGCTTGGCCTCTAGAGTCTTTGAAAAACCTCCACCAGCGCTGCTTAATAAAACTGCTCTTTCACAAGCATTTTGTAATTCTCTAATATTACCTGGCCAATTATACGCTTCGATCTCATTAACTAAAGTAGTATCAAGACGCGTAATTTCACCTTCAGAAAATCTCTTTACAAAATACTCAGCTAAAAGTTTAATATCATTTTTTCTATCTCTTAAAGCAGGAATATAAATAGGAATAACGTTTAAACGATAATAAAGATCCTCTCTAAATTCTCCCTTCTTAACAAACTCTTCCATTGGTCTATTAGTAGTAGCAACTATTCGAACTTGAACTGGAATTGGCTTACTGCCTCCGACTCTATCAATTTCTCTCTCTTGTAGTACTCTTAAAAGCTTAGCTTGAAGTGATAGCGGCATCTCTGTTATTTCATCTAACAATAAAGTTCCGCCATCTGCTTGCTCAAATTTACCAATTCGGGTTTGAGAAGCTCCGGTGAAAGACCCTTTTTCATGACCAAAAAGTTCGCTCTCTAGTAAATTCTCAGGAAGAGCCGCGCAATTTACAGCAACAAAAGGACCCGTTACGGTTCTATTTGCTGAATGTAAAAGCTTTGCGATTAGTTCCTTACCAGTTCCAGACTCTCCTTGGATTAAAACACTAGCAGAACTTGAAGCGACGTGAGTAATTATTTCTAATAATTCTTTCATAGAATTATCATTAGTAACAATAGCTACACTATCTTTAGATAGTTTTTTTACTTCGTTATTACTAGATACCGATGTAGTACTATTTGAAACGGTTTTTTTATTAATTCTACTTAGTAAGCCCTCTATATCTTCGAAAGAAAATGGCTTAGTTATAAAATCATAAGCTCCTAATCTCATCGCTTCAACTGCTTGATTTATAGTTCCATATGCAGTAACCATTACAACAGGTAAGTTTTTATATGTTTCATGAATAGCACGTAATAACTCTTCGCCATTCATAACCGGCATTCTCATATCAGAAATAACAAGATCAAAATTCTGCTTATGCAATTTTTGTAATGCTTCTTCACCATTAGTAGCCATAGTAACTTGACAGCCAAGTTGCCTAACTGTTGCCTCCAATGCACTTCTCATTTGAGGATCATCATCAACTATTAAAATATCTAAACTTGTATTCATATAAAAATCCTTTACTATAAATTTAACTTGAAAATATTATTTTGAATTCAACACCTTCTGAATCCAGATTACGAACTAAAATCTCACCCTTATGAGCAGTAATTATTGAATGCACTATCGCCAATCCTAAGCCAGTACCCTTTTCCTTTGTTGTAAAGAAAGGATCAAAAATCTGATCAATATGCTCCGCGCAAATACCAGGACCATCATCACGTATGGTTATTGAAAAGCTAGACTCTTTACTATGATCAAAATCTATATTTACCAAACCTCGTAATTTATTTTTATCGCTTGCTTCACCTAAGCTACCTTCACTCGCTTGAATAGCATTGGAAATTAGATTTAATAGTACCTGCCCTATCAAATATGGATCAAGTGAAAAACTACTATTACCGATTTCTGTAACATAAATATCAACTAAATCACCTTTATATAAATTCTCAGTTTCCTCTGATTGTTTTCCAAAATACAAACAAATCTCAGATAAGAATTTTTTTGCAGAAGTAAAAACTTGTTTTTTAGGAACGATATCTTTTGTAAATTGAAGTGAGTTAGTTACAATATGATTTAAAGTTCTAACTGATCTATGCAATTCTGATAAATAATTCGATACTTGATCATTATCTTTCAAAGTTCTCTTCAATAACCCTATGTTCAATTCCATACTACCAAGCGGATTTCTAATCTCATGGGCTAAGGACGCAGCCATTTGACCCATTGCAATAAGTTTTTCTTCCCTTTTCAATTGAAGCTGTCCAATACTCATTTATTGAGACTCCTTAATTCTTTTACTAGCAAAAGACTCTTCAATGACTGCTTGACTGAGAGCGACCCATGGATTTGTGTCAGAAAATGAAGATATAGTTTTCTCTAGTTCTTTAGCGGCATCATACTCTAAACCTTCTCCTACTAAAGCTGTAATATGAAGATATGAAGTTTCAGGATCATTAAAAGAACTAGGATGGGAGTTTCTACCTTCTGCTATCCAAGTTCTCATACCACCATAATTTGATCTCTTCATATCTATTCTTATCAACTCTTTTATTGCTTGAGGCGTTACTGAAGAAGTTAGTTCAACCTTAGTTAGGGAATCTCTCGCTTCTGTTGTTTTACCTAGTTGATTTTGAACTAATGCTAGACGGTACAACGCTTCTTGCTTACGTTCTTTAGTCCCTTCTTTTATGGATTTCTCTAAATATTGCTCAGCTAAACTGGACATTCCTTGAGACGATAAAGATTCTCCAATAACATACCAAAGCTCTCCTCTAAGTTCGGATTCTGGTAGTAGCGAAGTACCTTCTTCTGCAAATGATCTTGACTGTTCAAACTTTGATTCCTGAAATTCTAATAAGGCTCTTGCTAATAAAGTTCTACCTCTTTCATTACCTGTGCAATCTTTATGTCTCAATGCTTTATCCCAAAGAGAACGAGCTTGATCCACTAAGCCAAGCGCCCATGCACTTTTTGCTCCGTATAAAAGATCGGATAGTGGTACTTGTCTACTATTATCGGTAACAATTTTTAAAGCTTCTATATGTCGACCCTGCTCAGAAAGTTCACGAACTCCCAATAAGGAATCGTTTCCATTTCTTAGATCCTCGGCCGATAGCTCTCGTCCGTATAAAAATATAGTAAGTAAAAATAAAGATAATTTTCTAATCATCTATCACCTCAACTTCTATAGATTTAGCTAAGCCTTTTTTCTTAATTTTTTCAACTAATGTAGTTCTATTTAATCTAAGTAACTCAGCAGCGGCTTTCTTATTTCCTTGAGTACGCTCTAGAGCTTGTTGAATTAAATCATTTTCAAATTCTTCTACAAGAGCATTAAAATCAGCACCAGAAGCTGGCAACTTAGGTAACGACTCACCTAACAAATTATCAGACTTTGATTCTGATAACTGCTCGGGCAAATCCTCTAGAGTAACCATATCTCCATCGACTAAAATAGTTAGTCTTTGAATAAGATTTTCTAGCTCTCTAACATTTCCTGGCCAATTATAATTTCTAAAAACACTTGTTACTTCATCAGAAAAAACTAAAGGTCTTCTACCAATTTGACGTCCAAATTTATCAGCAAAAAAATCTGTTAGGACTTCAATATCCACACCTCTAGCTCTTAATGATGGTAAAGTAACAGGTACTACTTGAAGTCTATAAAATAAATCTTCTCTAAATTTACCTTCCTTTACTTTATTTCTTAGATCAACATTCGTCGCCGCAATAACTCTCACATTTATTGCTCTTGGCTTTAAACCTCCTACAGGCTCAACAACTTTATCTTGTAAAACTCTTAAAAGCTTAACTTGAAGATGCGGACTCATGTCTCCTATTTCATCTAAAAAGATAGTTCCATTTTCCGCTAGCGAAAACCTTCCCATTTTAGAGGTATTAGCACCGGTAAATGCTCCTTTTTCATAACCAAAGAGTTCGCTTTCTAATAAATTATCAGGAATTGCCCCACAATTAACTGGGACGAAATGACCTTTTACACCACTCTTATTATGAATTGCTCTAGCAATTAACTCCTTACCAGTTCCACTCTCTCCGAGTATTAATACTGTACTATTTGTTTCTGCTACCCTTTCAATAATAGAGAAGACTTTTTTCATCAAAACGTCCTCTGTGAGTATTCCACAGAATATTTTTTCACTTTTATAAGGAAAAATATCTGTCGTTTCTTGAATTCTATCTGCTTGGACTAACTGTTCGTACATTTATTTGCCCTAATTTTGACGCTATTAGCGAATCAATAATAAGTTTCAGATGCCAAACTAGTGACACCTGGAGCTCCGAATTTACTCCTTAGGTGTCATTTTTATGGCAATGTTTGTACCAGACTTGTATCAGGTGTCAGGAAAACGTCAGTTTTGGAGGTATAAAATCAATTTTTGCTCTTAAGCTACTAAAATTCTCGGGGAAATTAGAAAAAACAGTCAAAAATATATCGTTTTAATTATAAACAATAAGGACAATTAGTGGCTTAAATTTTGACAGCGTTAAATTCCCCCATACGAACATGGAACATGTTTTGGAAAAAATATCATAGATCAGAGCATATCAAAGACTATAAAGACTTTGATTACATTAGCTCTTAGTAATATATATCGGTTATTAATAATTTTTACTTTAGTAAATTTGCTTAGAAAAATAGCCCAGTTACTTCTCTATATAATAGTTTGGGGGAAAAGAAGTGACGTAGACTTTATTAAACAAAGTATTGGTATATTTTTCAGAAAGAAAAAATATAAATCGGGTTGGGATACTCATCTTAAAAACAGCTCTGATTTTGTTTATAATAATCTTATTGGAGCTTCTAGAAAATATGACGCTATTACTATTCTCGGAAGTGGCAGATTATATGATTTTCCTACAGGCCTTGAATGTAAAAATTTTATTTGCGTAGATAGAGACCCGCTTTCTATATTCTCTTACCCAAATAAAAAGACTAAAAATAGTTCCCTAATTCTATATGATGTAAGCTCACTGCTAGATATCTGGATAGTCTCCCTAGTTCAAACCAACCACAGCTCTATAGACGATTTTTTAATACACCTAAAAAATATCCAAATAGAGCACAAACTACTCAGTAAAAACTTTTGTTTTAAATCGAAGCTAACGGTATCCCTAAATCTAATCTCTCAAATCCCAGTATATTGGCAGGACCAAGTATTTAGAATAATAGAAGGTAAATTTGGCACTACTCATAGCCAAGTAAATGACCAAACTGAAAGTATTATACTTTCTCTCTACCCTAGCTGTCAGTACTTAATAGAAAATCACTTAAAATTACTACTTAATAAAAATTCTAATTTGAAAGGCATAAAAATAGTTATAGGTGATTTAAGTTACATAGAAGGTAAGAACTTAAATATTTCAACCTCAGATAAAAACATATTTGATGATTCATCAATCTCAATTAACGCTAAGTCAAAAAATGAAAAAGTATTCTTGCAGGATGCTTTATTTGGTGTAGATATTAAAAAACTACTACAGACTCTGAACCAAAAACCAAGAGACACTAAACAATGGATTTGGAAGATAAGTAACTCGAATGAGAATAAAACAAGCAGCTATCACAGGGTAATAGCTTTAGCTTGTAGTGAAAAAGCTGTCTAAATTAGACAGCTGCTTTAGGTGCTTCTTTTGTAGAAATTTTTGAAAACAATCTAGATACAGTTCTTGAAGCAGTCTTCTTATGTAAGACGCCATGAATAGCAGCCTTATCTAAAAGCTTATTAGCTAATCTAGCTTGAGTGCTAGCAGCAGTAACGTCACCTTTTTCAAGAAGTTGTAAGCACTTCTTAATAGTAGTTCTGATTGTAGACTTAGCGTTACGATTTCTGTCTCTTCTCTTTAAACTTTGTCTGTGTCTCTTTAAAGCGGATGCGTGTGTTGCCATATTAAATAAATATTAACCAATAATCTTTTTTTACTAGGGGACTTACTAGAACATATGGCTATATATGTAAATAACCCCAGCCATTATCAAATAGTAAGTCCCTGTAATTACTAATGTAGCATGCGATTTACTTACCAATTTTAGACTCCTGCCTAGAAGATGTATCACTAATTTTATAGCTAACATATGAGCCATCTTTCAAAATACCAACTGCATATATTCCATCAGAATATTGCCCACCTGATTTTGAAAAACGAAAATGAGTTCTAGCACCATTCCCTACCCCAGAAAAACGCCCAGATTCTATCATATTTTCAGAAGTGGGAGGCACTGAAGTATATAGCCCCGCCGATTGTATTGAACCAGATATTGAAGGTGGGAACAATACAACTAATTTAGAATTATTATCAGATGAAGGCTTCCATAAAAATCCACCTCCAGCATTAACACTAGATCCAGTTGCAGAAACTAATGAAGAATCTCCAGAAGCAGAAGCTCCAGTAGCTGTTCCATTACTAATAGTCTCCTTTACATTTGAAGGAGCCTCTAAAGATCTCTCATCAAATTTCAAACTTCCAGACTTCATATCAGAAATAACCTTTGAAGCTTTTTCAATAGCTATCTCAACAGGATCCACAGCTATTGTCATATCATTTGCCCCACCTTTGCCATCAAAAAGCATCTCTAAGTTTTTATCAAGCTGAGAGGCTCTAAATGAGATACCATTTATAACTTTTGCATCGACTTCAGATAATTCACCCTTTGTTACTAATGATTTCAAAGCAGTTTTAACAGAATCTTCTACTGCGTCCCCTTTCGCTACTAATGAAGAGAACTCTTTAACAAATGCAATAGAAGCCTTTTCGCTAATCTGAGAAAGTAAGGTAGAAACTACCGCAACCTGCATTTGCTCTTCGTTAACCAAACCGCTTTTGTCCGCAATTAAAGATTGTTTCATATCTTCCTTCATTTCTTTGCCATTTAATGTAGACAATGAAAATTTGGCTTCTTGCTTAGCAGGAGTAGCATTTACATCTGAAACAAGTTCTGGCTTAGTACCTTGACTTGAACTAGAAGGTACACTTCTAGGAGTAATTATTGGTTTGTTAATCTTAAGTTCTTTTTGGCTGATTTCTTCATTGTATATTTTTTGATTTGAAATTCTCATTTTTTCCTGCTTTGTGAATAAAACTTCTGCGTAATTAATAAAGCTCAGTTAATAAAGCCCTACCGTTATCGCTAAAATGAAAAGTTTTTTGCAGTTTAGAAAAATAAAGTTAATTTTTCTCTAAAAATCATATGAGTTTTAAACCCTTAATATAATATAAATCTGTGAGCATGAGCCAATAATCCTCGTTTTTGCCCTAGCAAGCACCCCGCGCATTAGTCTGCAAAGAACTTTTTATCGATGATTCTTCTCACCTTACTGTATTTAATTTACAAACCCCTTCCCTACTCCTATCTTTCCTGTCCAATTTCTTAAAGATAAAAACAGGAAGCATAGAAGGTCAAAAGGGATTAGGAATAGTACGAATTATGAATACTTAAGTATTCTATGCTGCTTCATCATGTATTATCTCATTAAGCAAATGAGGGTGCTTATCAAGAAGACGTAACAAATTATCAGTAGACTTCATTTGCAAAGATTCACCACATTCATAGCGACTAAAGGCATTTGGACCACCACCAAAAATTTCAGCGGCTTGATGCTGAGTTAGACCTAGTTTTTTTCTAATACGACGAACCTCATCAGATGGTAGAAAACCATCCGTAACGGTTTGCCAATCATGTAACATTTTTTTATTAATTTTTAGATCATTACCATTTAAAATTCCCTCCTTGCAGGAATCACAATAATCACCAGGCTGATCAAATTTAATTTTATGTCCTTTGTACTGGTAAGTTTCCTTAATTGTTTTACGCTCTAAATAACCGTCTTTACAAAAAGGACATTTCTTCTTTTCCACTTTATTTCTCCTTAAATGAGAGTACAAAAAAACCTTCTGAATCGATTGTAAATTTTAAATACAAAATCAATTCGCGATATTTTGTATGGTAAACATCCTGCCATACTCGATGATCTTGATAACTAGTCATAGACTTATAAAAATCACGACTTTCAAGTCCTTGAATAATGGTAATAACATCACTATGTCTAAGGCCCATTTCAATTACAGACTTCCTCGCAGTTCTAGTAATACGTAAGAGACCCTCACTCGAGAGAGCTTCTTTTATATCTTCAAGATTGTAAGTAGGGCGCTTTTTATCCATTTCATCTATTAAGTTAATATAAACCTTAGAGGGTAATTAGTCAAGGGGTTTATAACACTATAAATATCTAAAAGTTCTGAAGCCTTAAGTGTATAAGCATCCCCTATATAACATCACGCATCTTAACTTAATTTATACTTAAGATTAAGCGTTTAATAAGCAAATGAGTAAAAGATCTAAAATAATCTCCTGTATCTTTGGACTATCTAGTGTCTGCGTGTTGCTACTTATCGGGATGCCGGAAGATAAGTTAGATAAGGATAAACTTAGTCTGTATGGGGTAATAGACAGTGAGAATATAGATAACGGTTCTATATCACTTCACAACAACAGTGATCTAGCAGAGACCGTTACACTAGAAGTATTCCAAAAGCCTGGTATCCAAACAGAAGAACTAACTGTTGTAGTACCAGCTCTTAGTAAAGAGCAAGTGAAGTTAAGTGATCTTAAAAGTGTAAACAAGGAAGACAACTTTCACTTAAAACTTAAGAGAAATAGTAATGCTGTAAAAGCAGAAATAGCAGACGAAAGTGAATCTAAATCTATAAGTTTATCAAGTTCACTAAGTGGTAGTTCATATTTAGATCTGTCAACTTTAGAAACACTTAATACAAATCAACAACTTAAAGCCGAGATAGAAGTTCTAAACTTAACTGATCAAAATAAGGAATACTCAATAAATGTTGTTGATGTAGATGGAAACATTGTTAAAAAGCTAGTAGATTTAAGCGTAGATGCTAAGACAAGTCAAAACGTGAATGTAGAGGATGCTGTGGCGGTAGATCAAAACATTAAGATAGAGCCTAAGAGTTCAGGTTTAGAAGAAAGTTATATTGCTAGTTTGAGTCTCATTAGAGATGTAGCAGTTCAGAATGATTTGGTTGGTAATACTAAATATAATTTTATCAGCAGCGCTTTAGATACGACTAATACAATGGCAAGAAATAAGAATGAGGGCGGAAGCTTAGGAGTTGATAGTGGTTATTTGAATCAAACTAACGGTAGTGTGCAAATTGGTAGTAGTGACAATTCCCAACTAGTAAGTGATCCAGAGAAAAACGATACATCTAGTCAGCAAGATAAAAGTACAGACTCTAAAAAAATGGGGAGGAGTAAGCAGGCTAGAGGTGGTGAACAAAAGCCGCCTACTATTTTAGGTGTTGGTTTGGAAGGAAGACAATTTTTACTTGGTGGAGAAAAGCTAACTTTAAAATTTACTAATAACTTTACACCTAGAGGATATGAAAACATAGAAGTAAATTGTCATACTGAAGAACGTACAGGCAAGTTTATTAAAAATATATATGAAGTTATAAAGTCCGATACTAAAGGAGTTATTGCTCCAGATGGAAATTATCTATTAGATTTGTCATACAAATACTATTACGGTTCACCTTATGTTATTGATAATTCTATCTCTTCTATCTCATGTAAAGTATGCAATAATACAGGCACCCCAAATAGTCCAGTTACATTTGTTTCGTTTTGTAGTGAATATAAAAAATTTCAGGTCAATACAATTAAGTTAACTTCATTAAAAAATTGGCAAAAAATAAATCCAGGATTAGTAAATATTAATTTTGAAAAAAATAATTTAGCTAGCTCACATAACATTACTATAAACGAGTATAATAATAGCTTAAAAAATCCAATGACTACGAAAGTTAATCTTCAGAATGGAGAAAGTTCTATAAATTACAATATTAAGAATGATGCTGCTTTAATAAACATCTTCATAGATGCACTAGATATAAGAAATGAAATAATTAGTTCGGGTAATTATTCGTTAGTTACTTTTGAGCCCGCCAATATTAAACTAAGTAGATCGAATAACTACAACTCTATAACCCCTGTAATAGAGGAAGCTAATTATCTATTTCCGAGTGATAAAATAAATTTCGAACGGCCAATTATTGAAAATAATAGCCTCGAAGATATGGTTAATAAAAAATTAAATGACGTAGAATTAATATGGTGCAGAAACTATAATTTAGATCTGACTACACCAAGATTGATTTCTCAATTTTGTAATAGTCTTAATACCCAAGTAAAAAAACAATGTCTACCTACTACTAACGTACCACCAAGTAATGATATTTTCAGCAGTATTCTCTATCAAAAAGATTGTTTCAAAAGAGGAGTAATTAAAGAATATAATTACAATACAAATTCTGAAAAAATAATTTTGTCTGCTAGTGATAATAAGTATCGTTTTTTATCTGCACATAATGACAATATCTATTATACATTTACAAATTTAAATGATGAAAAATATTCTAAGCCAAATCAAGGAATTTGGAAATTTAATAAAATTTCCAAACTTAATACTAAAATATATGATCCAGAATTTGATACTTTCTATATTTTCAACGGGAAAGGATATATATATAATTGGGATATAAAAGAAATAAATTTAGAAAATCATAATGTCATAACAATTCCTAATTCAAATAATTCTCAAGTAAAAAACACTCTGCACCAAACTTATAATCCATTCGTAACCAATCCTAATACCGAAAAATTATTGAATTTTAAAAGTTTTAATTATTTGACATATGAAAGACTTTATTATTATTACAATCTAGAAACAGGTGAAGTTTCTAGGGCACCAAATTTGTCTCCACTATTAACGGGCCCTGAAAACGAGTTTTTAATTCGTGTCTTAATTAAAACAACTTCAAAAAAATATCATTTAGAGCTATATAAACAATTAAAAAACTATGACGATAACGAACCTAAAACAACCCTTACAGTACAAAATCGTCTAAATGGTATTACATATTCATTAGACTTTAAAGATATTGAAAATTTCGCAAGATTAAAAATTAATTCTCCATATTTAGCTAATAATAATATCTTAGAAGATGATAAACTGAGACTTCATTTTAGAGATAGAGATCCTCATCTACAAGATCAACACTCATATAGTAAAAATATTTATATTGATTTTGATCTCAAAACAAAAACTAAGGACTTCGTTGAAAATAAAATATCTATACCTAATATTTACAAAGGACCTAGACAACTTGTTAATGATGAAATTTCTGTTCATGGATTATTTGAATCTACAAATGTAAACGATATAATAAATCGCAATACATTGATAGGCACTGGTAATATTTTTAGTTATAAAAAAATCTATAACACATCTACTAAAAACTACGAGACTCCACTATTTTTGCATAGTGAAGATATGAGACCATATAATTATATTAGTAATTATGAAGATCCCGTATACATTTTTGAAACAGATTCAAAGGGCGATGAAGTAGTATACTACGGTGATACTCAAGACTATCTGTCATCTGGACAAACCATACCATCTCCTGGCCCATCTAGCTCTTCGAAACCAAGCTCTTCAGCTAGTTCTTCCGCGAGCTCTTCACCTAATTTATCGAGCAGCCCAGTATTATCAGCATCTCCAGCAGCCTCTTCTTCCGCCAGCCCCTCCGCCTCCCCTAGCGCAAGCCCGATACCCCAACCAAACTACACGGCAAGTTTCGAAAGCGTAAGAACTGTTAGAAGAAAACCAGTAGTAACCCCAAATGTTCTAATATCAAGAACTCGAGGTAATATCAGACTACAAAGCACTAACCCTGCGGGGAACAATAAATCTCTAACAGCTTCTGTTGAAGTCGAAGGCAAAGCTTGTGGCAATATCATGTCTGGTATTAACATTAATGCAAGCGGTACTGCAGTAAAGTCAAATACGGTTCCATCAGCTAAAAGAAACTTACCGCTAAGATTCAAATTTATCCTAAATAATAATATTGTAGGTCAAGCTGATGTGATTCTTAATAATGGATCAAAGAGGCAGAATAAAAAAGCACTTACGGCAAGAGAGTTTAGTGGGATATGTAAGGCTTTTCGTTAGTATTTAAATATTTACTTGCTTCATATAATTCTTTGGCATCAACTACAGGTGCTATTGAATCTTCTTTAAGAGGATACAATCCTTCGATATTAGTACCTTCTGCAAAAAAGGTAGTTGTTGGATTTATTTTGCTTATTTTAGTATTCCAATCTTTTAGTTGATTAAAATATGCGAAATGCCGAAGACCAGAAAATTCGAAATATTTATAGTTTGAAGTAATAAAAATCTGCTTACTCGACCATAAACATAATAAAACTATTAAAAATTTATTTTTATTTAATTGAATTTTGTCAGGCATTACACTAGCTACTAATATAGCTAGACCAAACAGTGAGAAGTATTGATATCTGAGAGATAAATATGAAAACTCACTATAAGATCTACCAAGAGCTGGTAAAACTAAACTAATAACGACCATCAAGAAAGCAATACATGCTACTTTATTTTCGAACGAGTTCTTTCTATTCCAAAATTTATAAACATAAAAAGCTAAAAATAAAAATACTACCGAGCTAGAAACAAACATATCAGAATCTATCCAATCTGGTTTAAAATACTGAACTAAATAATTACAAATTGAATACTTAGCTTCAAGTAACTCATCCAGTGTTCTAATTTTTAAATTCGGTTCTAAACTAAGAGCTCTAAGTAATGTTCCAATTCCAAAACCATTATAAATAAACGACAACACATATTCATTTAAATAAGAGTCAACGGTAAAACTATTTTCTCTTACTTGTAATTTTAAATAAATAAAAACCGACATAATTAAAGCTAGAAAAACATGCTTACTATTTTTTACTTGCTTCCAGTAAGAAATACGAGAGTTTAGTGAAGCAACTAAAAGTGCACAAATTGGGAACATTAATCCATTAGCAAAGAAAAAAGCTGCACTAAATAATAACAAAAACGAAAGAAAAAAATTCTTTATATTTTTAGATTTTAGATAATTTAAATGAAAATGAATCCCCGTTAATCCAAATAAAAAACATAAAATGATACATTGCTCAAAGCCCCATTTAACTACTTCTAGGTGAAGTGCGGATAATAGGAAGAATATCGCTGCAATCAAAGATTTTTTAACGTCAAATCCTATTCTTAATAACAAACGATATATTAAAAAAGCATTAATGGAGTGAAGGAAGTTAGATATTAAGATTATTATCCAGTAATGCTCCTCAATAATTTTAGTAATAAAAGAATGCCAAATTAGTAACAAAGGAATTGAGTGGCCATTGTGAAGCGAAAATAAACGTAAAGGCGTTTCTGTTTGATATCTATAAAATACTAGCCAATCATCAAAATAATAAAATAAATCAAAAGAAAAAAATTGTACTATCGATAGAAATAGAAACATCAAGAATGTTTCTAGACTTTTGAGCTTAAGACGAAACAAGACATAAATTCCACCAAAGATCGCAATAAGCTTTAAAATTAATTCAGCAGCAATAGAACTCCAATTTTTTGCATAAAAGTTATAGTTATTTATATCGCCGCTATAATAATCGACCCTACTTCTAATAAATGATCTTGTATCACCTGATTCAAACTCGAGCACTACTTCATCACCAACAAACTTACTCAAGTCTAAAGATAATCTGGTCCAGCTATACTCATTACTACCAAGTGTAAATTCTCCTATTTGTTTTTCAAATCGCTCTCCAGTAAATACTCTTAATTTAGCTAGATTCTTGTCTTTAGTATTACTGCTAGCATAGTGTAAACTAAGAAACTTATTACGAATTATAAAATTATCAGTCCTACAATTAGCTCTTGCTTCTACTTCTAAAGATTTAGACAAACTATCGATGGGACTATTTAACTCTGATTTACATACCGCATCAGCCACTTCAGAGTTTTGCCATTTTAAAGAATCAAATGAGGTATAAATTAAATCTTTTTCGACTGAAATAAATCTAAAAAATACTAGCGAAGTTAAAATACTTACAAAAATTAAAAATAAAAATTTATAATTTTTCATAAGTTTAAGCTTTAATTCCTCTGATTTCTGTTTTTTAATGATTATAAGTTAGTCACTCAAACATATCTTGAATATCGATATTGCGCTATAAGTCTAATAACATTGAATTTCAAACCATACTTATATGAAGATACTATACAAATATCTCAAGAAACACTTTAAATTAATTTTCCTAGCACTACTGCTAGCTGCGATTAACCAAGTTTTTTCTCTACTAGATCCATTAATATTTCGCCACGTCATAGACGACTACGCCACTAAGTACCAAGAGTATACATACAAAGAATTTTTAACTGGAGTTCTGTGGCTTCTTGCAGCAGTAGTCGGAGTAGCATTTGTTTCAAGGGTCGCGAAAAATCTTCAAGACTATTACATAAATGTCATTACTCAAAAAATTGGAGCAGAGATTTATAGTGACGGGTTAGCGCATTCACTAGAGCTGCCTTACTCGGTTTTTGAAGATCAACAAAGTGGACAAACATTAAGCAGACTTTCTAAAGTCAGAACAGATGTAGAAAAACTAATATCAGCATTTATAAATGTACTCTTTACTACCTTAGTTGCATTTGTCTTCATCGCAATCTACGCTTGTAACGTTCATTGGTTGATAGCACCTGTCTATTTACTTTCAGTCCCTCTAATAGGCTATGTTAGTCTTGCACTGAGTAAAAAAATCAAGATAGTTCAACAAAATATAGTAAAAGAAACTACCTCGCTAGCAGGGGTGACTACTGAATCTTTAAGAAATATAGAACTAGTTAAGAGCCTAGGGCTAGCGGATCAAGAAATAAAAAGACTAAATTCAGTAACAGAAAAAATTCTAATATTGGAACTCAAGAAAGTTAAATATGTTAGAAGCCTAAGTTTTGTTCAAGGAACTATAATAAATTTTATTAGAACAAGCATATTGTTCTTAATGCTTTATTTAATATTTACTCAGGAAATAAGTTTCGGACAATTCTTCTCACTCTATATTTACTCCTTTTATATTTTTGGTCCTCTTCAAGAACTTGGAAATATCATTGGATTATACAGAGAAACTGAAGTTTCCTTGCAAAACTTCGAGACTATCCTTAGTACTCCTATAGAACCTAGACCCGAAAATCCAATCAACATTGGGAAGCTAAATAATCTAAGTTTTGATGAAGTGTCTTTTTCATACAAACAAGCTGAAAAGCCTTCTACTTCTAAAATTTCATTTAGTGCAAATATGGGTGAGACTATAGCTTTCGTAGGGCCTTCAGGAGCAGGAAAGACTACTTTAGTGAAACTATTAGTAGGTCTCTACAAACCTCAAAATGGTAAGATATTATTAAACGGAATCTCTTCTGACCTGATAGATATTGAAGATTTTAGAAAACAAATTGGCTTTGTTACACAGGATACACAACTTTTTGCTGGCACAATAAAAGATAACCTTCTTTTTGCTAATCCAAATGTAACAGACGAAGAATGCCTTGAGGTATTAAATAAAGTTTCATGTCAAAATTTACTTCAAAGAGCTGAGAAAGGACTAGATACATTCATAGGTGAAGGTGGAGTAAAAATTTCTGGTGGTGAAAAACAAAGACTTTCAATAGCTAGAGCACTACTCAGACAACCTAATTTACTAGTATTTGATGAGGCAACCTCATCTCTTGACTCAATAACGGAATCAGAAATTAGTAATACACTTCAGGAAATATCCACTCACAAACAGCATATTACAATACTAATTGCCCATAGACTTTCAACAATAATGCATTCAGATACCATCTATGTACTTGAAAAAAGTAAGATAATAGAATCAGGAAAACATGATGACTTAGTCAACCAAAAAGGCTTGTATTATGCAATGTGGAGGCAACAACAAGGAGAGGCATAATACTCATAACAACTGGTGAGCATTATTAAGGCTAAATTAGAATTTGAGATTCTTTAATGTCTTCAATTAAAATAGGTTCTGCGACCAAAGTAGTTTCTTCATTTACCGGCTTAATACTTTTACCAACACCTGAAATCAACCGTGGATTAAAAATACCTTCACAAATAAACTCTGCCCCACCAGCCTGATATACACAATTATCTTTTTCAGACCACTCAATATTCAAGTTGCCTCCAAGTAGTTCTATATTCACGTTCCTATCAGTTAAACCATTAAGTGCTGCGGCAACAGCAACTGCACTTGCGCCAGTGCCACATGCTAAAGTTTCACCTGCTCCTCTCTCCCAAACCCTCATTTCTATATTTCGATTATTCAAAACTCTAACAAATTCAACATTAACTTTATTTGGAAACAACATATGCGTCTCTATAACAGGTCCAAATTTATGGACTAAGTCTTTAGTTAATTTATCTACAAAAAATATCGCATGCGGGTTACCCATAGAAACACAAGTAACTCGACTTTTAAAACCAGGAATAGCAAAAGGCTGATTTATATAATTAATTTTATTATTACTTACAGGGAAATCTACACTAGTTAGCTTCGGCTCTCCCATATTAACTTTTACACTAGAGACTTGATCTTTAGTTACTTGCAATTGAAGCTTAACTAAACCCGCTAGCGTATCAACTATTAACTCCTGCTTCTTTTTTATAGACTTATCAAAAACATATTTTCCACAACATCTTAATCCATTTCCACAAGTCTCGGCTTCAGAACCATCTTTATTAAAGATTCTCATTTTAAAATCCGCAGCAGGATTTGTTGACCTACAAATTAAGATTAAACCATCAGACCCGATGCCAAAATGACGATCCGAAACAATTCTTGAAATAATTTCAGGATTTTCTAATTCTTTCTCAAGGCAATTTACATAAATGTAATCATTACCAAGCCCCTGCATTTTCGTGAATTTCAAGCCTTCCTCGAGTGAGATCATTTAATGAGACCTATATTTTATTTACTGCTGAAAAATCGATAGTAGCAAATAAGTCCTCTAAGTTTTCGGCACGCCTTATCAGAAGATTACTGCCATCCTCTCTAAGTAGAATTTCCGCACTTCTTAATTTCCCGTTATAGTTGAATCCCATAGAGTGGCCATGCGCACCGCTATCATGAATAACTACAAGATCTCCGATATCAACTTCTGGCAACATCCTGTCGATTGCAAATTTGTCGTTATTTTCACACAGCGAACCTACTACGTCATACTTATGAGTAGTTGGTAAATGTTCCTTACCTAAAACAGAAATATGATGATAAGCCCCATACATACCAGGGCGCATAAGATTAGCCATGCATGCGTCTAAGCCTACATAATTTTTATATATTTCTTTTTTATGTCCGACTCTAGAAATCAAATAACCGAATGGCCCAGTTATACATCGACCACATTCCATATATAGATTTAATGATCCATAACCTTGAGAATATATTTTCTCCTCAAAGACTTTTTCTATCTTTTTACCTAATAGATTAAAATCAATTGGCTCATCCTCAGGGAGATAAGGGATTCCGATACCACCACCCATATTAATAAATTCAAATTTTATATCTAACTCTGCTGACATCTCCTGAACAAGCTGACACAGCATTATATTAGTATCGACAAAAAAATCAGGATTTAATTCATTAGATGCTACCATAGTATGTAGACCAAATCGTTTCACACCCTTAGATTTACAAATTTTATAAGCTTCAAATAATTGGGGCTTGGTTAATCCGTATTTTGCATCTTGTGGGACTCCAATGATACTATTTCCAGTACGACTTTCACCAGGGTTATATCTGAAACTAACTACTTCTGGCATCATACCAAAATGACTTTCAAAATAAGCTATCTCAGACAAATCATCGAAATTAACTATAGCATTTAGTTCAAGTGCTTTGTGATAATCGGCAGCAGGAGTATCGTTAGAAGTAAACATGATGTCAGAGCCTTCAATTCCTAACTTCTGACATAGTACCAATTCTGCCAAACTACTACAGTCCATTCCTAAGCCATGCTGACTTAACAACTTCATAATTGTTGGATTTGGAGTTGCCTTAACAGCAAAATACTCCTTGAATCCACTATTCCATTTAAAGGCACTTCTTAACTGTTTCAGATTTTCATTAATACCCTTTTCATCATAAAGCTGAAACGGTGTCGGATATTCTCTAATAAGATTTTCAATTAAATTTTTATCAAATGGAAGTGTTTTCATTTTAATTATATTACATATTGTAAACAGCAATAAATAAGTATCAAGATAATTTGATCTAGTAAATTTTGTACATAAAAATTGTCTAGCTTTAGTTTATACTAAACTTATCATTTCCTATGCTGGCAGTAAATCATCAAGATTCCCTTAAAAGCTAGTTTTATTAACTACATAGTTCCGCATAAGACCAAGGTAGTATGCAAAAAAGTAAATTGCTGACTAATACTTCAAGAAATCTTCATTCAAAGCTTTAAAGAACAAAACAGACAAGATTTCCAAACATAAGATTTCTCACACACTCCAACTCTTCCAACAATTATCAAACCTAAATAAAGTCATTTAAATCAGTGTGTTATCTAAAAAGTTGTTTACAAATATTTATAAATATTTATAAACTGCATGACTTACTAGATGGTTATTATATGGCTATATGAGAGCTGAAAATACAGTTTACGAAATCAAATATTATACAAAATGAAAGTACAAAAACTCAAAGAACTCCTTAACTCTTCAAATGGAGAAATTAAAAATACTAAAGAAACTGATTACGATACTGAAATCTCAGGCATTTCGTTTACTAGTACTAAAATTAATCCTCAACAAATCTTTGTAGCGATAAAAGGTGGCACCATAGATGGGCACAAATTTGTTGAGGATGCTTTTGCACAAGGAGCCATATTTGCTGTTGTTGAAGATGAAAAATATTTAAATAATCATCCCGGTATAGTAGTAAACGACTCTCGAATAGCGCTTGCTGAACTTGCTAACTCATTTTATGAAGAACCTTCCTCTCAAATCAAGACCGTTGGGGTAACTGGGACAAACGGAAAAACGACTACAAACTGGATCGTTTATCACCTTTTAAATCTACTAGGTTCACCTAGCATAAGACTTGGTACATTAGGTCGAGAAGCAAAAATAAAAGATGGCAGCGTTGCATTAGTTGATTTAGATACTTTAACAACCGCAGATCCTTTGTTTACAAATCAAAGCATGAGAGAAGCTATAAATCTTGGAATCGAAAGCTGCGTAATGGAAGTTTCCTCACATGCACTTAAGCAAAAAAGGACAGTTGCCATTGATTTTGACGTTGCAATATTTACCAATTTAACTCAAGATCACTTAGACTACCATCCTACTTTTGAAGACTATTACAATTCTAAAAAAATGCTCTTTGAAGGTCTCGCCCTTAGTAAAAAAGCTAAAAAAACTGCCGTAATAAATTTAAATTGCATATACGGATCGAGGCTCTTAGAAGAAATTAAAAAGCTACCCGTAAACATTACAACATTTGGCGACAAACAAAATGCAAGTATTGTAATAGAATCTATCGAACAATCAATTTCTGGTAGTACTTATAATTTAAAAATAGATAACAAAAATATTACTATCAAAACAACATTAATAGGACATCACAATGCTGAAAATTGTTGTGCCGCTATCGCAGCTTGTCTTGCACTTGGATATAAGCTTGACGATATAATAAATGAGCTTCCTAAAGTACCGCAAGTACCCGGTCGCCTTGAATCTTGCGGAAATAAAAATCTCGGGATCTACGTTGACTACGCGCACACTCCAGACGCACTTAAAAACGTGCTAAATGCAGTAAGGCCAATCGTAGAAAATGAACTCTGGGTAATTTTTGGTTGTGGTGGTGATCGCGACAGTAGTAAACGTCCAAGGATGGCAGAAATAGCGGTTCAATTAGCAGATAAAGCTGTATTAACTTCCGACAATCCTAGAACCGAAGATCCTGAATCTATAATAAATGACGCACTTAAAGAAGGGCATAAGCCAGAAATAGTAGAAATCGATAGAAGAATTGCTATAAAGAAAACAATTTTATCCATGAAGAAAGGAGATGTTTTAGTTGTAGCAGGCAAGGGACACGAAGATTATCAAATTATTGGCACTACAAAATATCCTTTTTCTGATTTTGATGAAGTGCAAAGCAGTCTTTTACTTTCTCCCTATAATACATCCCATGGATAATTACCCTTACTATCTATATACGAAGACAAACTATTAATAGAAGTATCTTCGTTACTAAGTTTAATTCTCCTAGCTAGATTATTTATCACTCTCTTAGAATTGTTAGATATTAACTTAACAATATCAAGAACTGCATTTCTCTCTTCGTCTGGTTTGTTCTTTAAAATAAAGTCTGCTCTAGATAAAACACACAACCCAACAAATATCTCAATAGCAATTTCAGCAACTCTCTTAACCTGTAACTGCTGATTTACTATTTCTTTTTTATGTTTCTTAATTAAAAACTCAGAACAGCTCTGAAGTGTAACTACTGATTTTTCATAAATAGCCGCATACTCTCTTAATTCGTGAGTAAGTCCTTCTATTTCAGGAGTTCCTATCATAGTTCTTTGTGCTATCTGTGACCCTAAATAGTTACTTAATATACCAAAACCTTTTATAGGATCATTAAAGATTCCTGTTCCTGCTTTTGTCACCCCAGTTAAATACTCCCCTACTGCCTTAAGTCCGCCAAGACCAACATAAAGTCTTAATACCTCGTTAGTTCCTTCAAAAATCAAATTTATTCGGGAATCTCTAAGATATCTCTCGTAAGGATAGTCCTTCATAAATCCATTGCCGCCTGCTATTTGCAAAGCTTCATTTACCGTAGACCAAAGAGATTCACTTGCATAAATTTTCGATATCGCAGCCTCTACTGAATAATCCTTATGACCAGAATCAATCATATTACCAACATGCCTAACAACACTCTCAGTAGCAAAACACTTTGCTGTCATTACAGCTATTTTTTCTTTAATAAGCTCAAAATTACTTATTGATTGATTAAACTGTTTTCTATTTTGCGACTGCGAAACTGCTAGAGAAATCATGCGCTTCATACCACCAACACAACCACCACCTAGTCCAGTTCTTCCATTGTTTAGAATCTCCATTGCGATTCTAAATCCCTTCCCTTCTTCACCAAGAAGATTATCTTTTGGTATCACAACATTATCAAAGTCTACCGTAGTCGTAGCAGATGATCTTATACCTAGTTTATTTTCTTTCGGCCCAGTAGAAACGCCAACTGCATTTCTATCTACTATGAAAGCTGAAATTTTTCCACCCTCAGACTCAGTTCTTGCAAATACAGTAAAAACACTGGCAAAAGCACCATTGGTAATCCAAATCTTACTACCATTTAGCAACCAGGAACCATCTTCTTGTTTCTTTGCATGAGTTTTAATTGATGCAGCGTCACTTCCCGCTCCAGGTTCAGTTAAACAAAAGGCCGCAATTTTTTGTCCACTGGCTAGATCTGGTAGATATCTCTTTTTTTGCTCATCAGATCCAAATAATAAAATCCCTTTCATACCGATAGAGCTATGAGCTCCGATTGTTAGAGAAGTAGAGGCATCAAAAGATGAGGACTCGCTCAATACTCTCGAATAAGCAGAATTAGAAAGGCCAATACCGCCAAATTCTTCCGGTATGATTAAACCAAATAGTCCTAGTTCTTTTAGAGCAGAAATATACTCTTCAGGCTGTGCCCCTTTTTCATCAAATTCTGGGAAGTTCTTATCTTCAGAAGTTAGAAATTTATTAACACTTTCAAGTACAAGACTTAGTGTTTCTTTTTCTGACTCTTCAAACTCAGGGAAATCTCTAAGCTGATCATACTCAAGCTTACCTAAGAATGATGAAAGAACGATGCTTGCCTTATTAGATAATGAGGACTTAGACAAAGAGGACATAGAAACCCTTACCCTTTTCTGTTTTTAGACTTAATTTAAGGATTTTCCTTAATATTAACAAAATAGTTACCACTTTTCAGATGCTTAGAGTCATATTTTTTCTTCAACTTTAGAAACAATCTAGCTTTTATTGGCATCATATTAGTAGCTAAAAGGATCAATATGGAAATAGAACTAATTAATTCCGACGAGTCAGTAGAAACTCTAACTTTAAATTTAGATAAAACTGAACTATTCGGTAAAGAAGCTACTAATAATGTAGATACAGAATCTAGAAACTCAGCTTGGGCGAGTCTCAGAAAATCAATATCAGCAAGTGCGTCTGTTTGGATGGATCCCAAACAACTTGATACAATGATTGATACAGATGTAGTAGATGTAGAAACTACAAAAGCAGAAGAAGCTAAAAAAAATAACGAAGTTATATTATCAACGCTTGAAAACATAAATTCAAACATTAAAGACCTAAAGAAAGAACAAGAAGCATACCTGTTATTTCAAGGCGCTTTAAAATCATTAACTCTTAAAATTAATGACTCCATAAAAGAAGTAAATTCTATTAAATCCTCAATAGATACAAATAAAAATTCACTAGAGCTAAATACTGGCCTTATTAGCAAACTTTTACTCCATGCGGACTCAAGTTTAAAAGAAGAGAAGCAAAAAGAAGTTAAACAAGAAACATTATTACTTCAAATTAAAGAAATAGATGCTCAGGTAAAAAAACTAGGACTTACCCAGCTTGATGCACTTGCTAAAATAGACAACAAAGTCGGTTCCATTAATACAGATACTATTTCTGAAAAATTATTAGATCTAGAAAACACCTTCTCAGACACTCAAAATACCCTATCTAGCTTACTGCAAGTTAGTAGCAATTCAGTAGATATGCTAGGCAAAAATTACGGAATAATCGAAGAGCTAATAGATATCTGTTCGCAGACAAATACTATTCTTAAAGAAAATCACATAGAGCAGAAACAAATAGATGAGGATTTAGTTAAAAACAACAGAAAGTACCTAGTCATACAGACTGTAATACTTCTTCTATCAATGGCACTATTGAAATTCTTACCTCTATAACCTAGCACAATAAGATGGCCAAAACTTATTAGGCCATCTAAATTACTTAAAAAGTTACTTCGATATCAGCAGACTCTCTCAGCACTTCCCAGGAAATAACATCACCCGATACTGTTTTACCAGAAGCCTTAATTCCTGACTTACCAGTTCTAGTCATTTTTAAACTAAATTTTATACCATCAATAGTACCTGCTACTTGATATTGATTCCAATCACTAGGCACTGCCGGAGAAATTTTAAGACCCACTGCTGTTCTATGAATTCCTAAGATATTCCCCATAGCTATTTGATAGAACCATCCACTAGACCCCGTATACCAGCTCCAACCTCCTCTTCCTGCATGATCTCCGTAACTATACACATCTCCACATGTAACATAAGGTTCAGTCTTATATCTCAAAGTTCTCTCGAAAGATTTTGAGCTCATTACTGGATTCATAGTCTGAAAAACTCTAAAAGCTTCATCATTCAAACCAGCAAGTGATAAGGCTTGAACTAACCAACTTGATCCATGAGTATACTGCCCACCGTTCTCACGTATTCCTAATGGATAGCTCTGAATATATCCCGGACTAGGATCACTCTTAGAAAATGGAGGCCATAAAAGTCTAACTAGTGAATGCTCATCATCAACTAATTTCTTAACAGCTGAAGTTAATGCTATAGACTGCCTTTCTTTATTTCCTCTACCATTAATTACGCTCCAAGATTGCGCTAGAGAATCTATTTTACATTCATCTCTATCTTTAGATCCAAGAGGAGTACCATTATCAAAGTACGCTCTCATATACCACTCACCATCCCAAGCATTCTGATCGGCAGAATTAATAAGCTCTGAAGAATAATTCCTATAATTATTTGCTAATTCAGAATCTCCTCTACGATCAGCAATAGTTGAGAAATCATGCATAATTAAAGAGATAAACCATGCTAGCCATACCGACTCTCCAGTTCCCTTATCCCCTACTAGATTCATTCCATCATTCCAGTCCCCTGCTCCCATTAATGGAAGACCATGAGGACCAGTCGAATATGCTCTATTTAATGCTTTTAGACAGTGATCATATAGAGAAGATTTTAATTCAGAAATCTCTGGAGTAAAGTAAAGATCATGCTGCTCAGGAGAAAGCAAAGGACCTTTTAAGAATCCTACTTCCTCATCTAATATTGCAAAATCCCCCGTAGCTTGAATATATTTATATACAGCAAAAGGTAGCCATAGATAATTATCAGAAATACGACTTCTAATACCTCTCCCAGATGGTGGATGCCACCAATGCTGCACATCACCCTCCTCAAATTGTCTAGCTGCATGTTTTAATATCTGATTTCTTGTAATCTTAGGATCAGATAATAAAAATGCTAAGGAATCTTGAAGTTGATCTCTAAAACCGAAAGCTCCACTGCTCTGATAGAAGCCAGTCCTTGCATTCATTCGACAAGATAAAGTTTGATATAATAGCCAACCATTTACTAATGTATCAAATTCCTTATTTGGACTAGTAACTCTGATACTATCAACTTTAGAAGTCCAACTAATTTGAGAATTTAATTCCGAATTCTTAGCATTAAAATCAGAAGATAATTTAGCTAAAGTACTGTTAGCTTCTTCTATAGAGTCATGAACACAGACAAAGAATGGTATCGTCTTCTCTTCCCCAGGTTGAAGACTTACCTCATATTTCAGTACCCCAGCAGAATCAAAACCCAGACCTAATTTTCTAGATAAGGATATCCCCATAGGAATACTAGAACTTTTCTTACTATTCTTAGCTGCGTTTATTTTAGCAGAAAGCAGTGCCTTAGGATCAGCAAGTGTACTATTCTCACCTAAGAAATCTGAACGATCAGTTGTGAAATCTTGCAAATCTAAACTAGATCCGATTGAGACTATACAATTAGCAAACTCCGCCCCCCAAGTATTCCGAGCATGAATAAATCCTAATTTCTTATCTACTTGTGTTGAGATATGACGGAATGCATCTGTACGATATACTCCCAAAACCCATTCTAAATAGAAAATTAACTCTAAAGTTCTAGTCTTAGTACCGGTATTAACTAGATTGAGTTTATAAACTTTAGTTGGAGAATCATTATCTAAAAATAATTTTAAATTACTTTTTATCTCTCTTTCAGTCTTTGAGAAACTTGAATAACCAAATCCATGAACGACCTCTACTGGTGAGTCACTAGGCTTCGGTAGCGGAGTAGGACACCAGTACTCAGAAGAATCTATATCTCTTATATATATAGCTTCAGAGATTTGGTCACTAACTGGGTCATTTGACCACTGAGATACTCTATACTCACGACTATTCTTATACCAAGTATAACCAGCTCCAGAATCAGTAACTAAGAAACCTAAATCCTCGCTTGAGATAACATTGGACCAAGGTGCTGGAGGTAAAGAATTTGATTTAACTGACATGCTAAATTCACCAGAATCAGAGAACTTGCCAGTTGATATTTGAACCTGATGTTCAAACATACCTTTATTCATATCCTCAAAATCATCTTTAGTATCCTTTCCTACTTTTTCAGAAGGAACGAACTGAAGTTGCTTACCTAAAGAGCCTTTAGCACCATATAAAACAACTCTTGAAGAAGACTTCAAAAGTATTAGTTCTTGATCAGAAATATTATTCTTTGATCTGATGAATATACCTGCTCTCTGATTTAATAAAGAAGCAGACAAACTAGCGCGGACCGAGGCTTCTAACTCATCATTCAAAGCCTGAATATAGCCTTCTGTCTTAGAATTAAGAACAACTAAATCAAATTTAATTCCACGCATTCTTAAATATTCATGCGCCAGAACCATTTCTTGAAATAATCCTACCTGATCTGTTTCATCCAAAATCAACAATGCTATTGGTTCATCACCTGATATCCCAAATCTCCATAATGCTGATTGAGACAGCGTATTCAGCTGAGTTGCATCGTTGTATCTTAAATGTTTTACATTATAAACTAGTGCGTTCGCTAAATGCTGAAAATCTAAAGGATTCACTTTTGCAAACTGTTGATTTTTTAATTCAACATTAGCGGTACTCCATGAAAGCTCATAAGCTCTTTTAATAGTATGGAATTCTCTATATTTAGAAATTAGATAAAGTAATTCAGTTTCATTTTCCGCAACTCCTGTTATATAATATATTGCAGTAGACTGATTAGTATCAAGCTCTACATAATGTCTAATACTGGCAGCAGGATCTAAAACAAAACCCTTTTCTCCTGAGAGCTTTAAACCAGAGGCAATAACATCTGGTCTACTTGCATCTCTACCACGTCCGAGGAACTCAGCTCTATTTGCGGTAAACTCAGTAGGTGCCCAAACAACGTCAGTTGCAAGGAAATGAAATACTAAAGGTGTTTGTTCGTTTGCACTTCGCTTTCTTCTTTTGAATGTTAAAGCTTCCTGCTCTGATAACCAATCAGCTTCAATGAATAATTTCGAAAAAGCAGGGTGGGCTAAATCAGCACCAAACGAAGCCTGCGAAACTTCAAAAAAGCTAGTTAAAGATAATTTTCTAGTACTCTTTGAATGATTAGTTAAAGAGACCTTTCTTATCTCTACATTATCCTCAGGAGATACTATAACTTCCATAACAGAGTTTATGTCATAATTCCTTCTTTGGAATTCAGCTTTATCAGAGGAAAAGATAGCTTCATATTTATCAGGCTTAACTAAGGTTGGCTGATAAGTAGTTGACCAGAATTTTTTAGATTCCTCATCTCTTATATAACAATACTGACCGAAATTATTTCTTAAATTATCCGCTCTAAAACGATTTATTGAAAAATCACTTTTAAACGAACTAAATCCAGAGCCTGACTGATCTATAAAGACAGAATATTCACTGTTAGAAATAATTCTTGTTCTAGGAATCTCTGAATGAGGAGTTTGGAAATGCTCCCTTCCATCTACTCTAACTTCTCCACTATGAGCTTCCATAAGAAGTAGCTCTGCTTGGTGTGGAAGAATTAAAGGTATTCTTATTGGGAACCTTTCTTGTAGAAGTAACGTACAAGATTTAACTCTCTGATCGGAGTGAAATCTTTTCTGCAAGATGCCATCATTAAGTATGTTATTAATAGAACATAATGACATTCCCTGATGGTGCGCAAAAAAACTTTTTACTATATGAAAACTTTCTCCTTCCGAAAGTCGTTCTTTTGTATAGTCGATAGCTTCATAAAACCCGTAATCACCTCTTGCTCCAGTCTTCTCCAATCTCTTAAGATTAATAATAGATTCTTTAGGACGAATCATTAAAGCTAATAATGTAGAATAAGGTGAAATAACTAAATCCTCAACTAAACCACGCTTTAGTCCTAAACCAGGAACTCCGAAAGCTCTATATTGGTAAGTATTTTCATAATCTACTGTACCATAAGCAGACTCAGATATTCCCCAAGGAACACCTCTTCTTAAAGCATAAGATTTTTGCGCTTCAATTATTGATCTTAAAGTTTTCCCCAAAAGAGTTGTTGAGAAATCTTTCATTACGACTACAGGCATCAGATATTCAAACATAGTGCCACTCCAGGAAATTAAAGCTTTCCCCCCTGGAGTATTCGTTAAAGTTCTGCCGAGGAAAAACCAATGCGACTGCGGAATATCACCCTTTGCAATACTTATAAAGCTAGCAAGTCTTGCTTCAGACGCAAGTAAATCATATGAACCAGTGTCTAATCTAGCTGTTTCTACGTTGTAACCAATAGAAAGTAATTTCTTACCTTCATCAAACAAGAACTTAAAACTAGTTGTTTTAATAATCTCTTCAATACGGATAAGAAGACTTTCACTTTCCTTAATAAGTCTCTGACAAGATAAACTTGCTTCTTCAAGTGATTTAATTAAATCAACAAGCTTCTCCTTATCCTGCTGATATATATCAAGACTTAAAAGCCTATCTTTAGATGAAAGGATTCTACCGATTACCCTCAACGCTAAAAGAGGAGTGATAGATCTATTATCTATAATTGATTTAATCTTTTCTATTTTCTTAGGAAGTAAGCCATTTCTTCCAAGTTGTTCTAATATAGATAATTTTGGCACCCAAGAAACTAAGCTAGATGCCGTTAGTAAATCAGAAATTAAATCTTTATTTTTCTCATTAGGACTATCATGGGACAAGAATTCTAAACTAGGTAAAATCCCATCAACTAATTGAGATTGTGCACTTAAAAATGAAGAATTCAACTTAAGATTAGGAAACTGACCTAAAACAAAATTCTTACTTTTTGAAGAATATATTGCTGAATAAGGAATCGCTTTTAATGCTTCCTTAATACTAACAAGATGTCCGATGTAGTTTCCATTATCAACAGAAGAAATATATCTAGGGTATAAAGGTCTAAGATCTTTTATTGCATACCAATTAAGTAAATGCCCATTATACTTTTCTAGTTTATCAACAGTACCTAAAATCTTAGTTAACTTATCTACTATTAACGGTGCTGGAATAAAGCCTAAATCATATGCAGAGATCACTGCTAGCATTGATAAACTAATATTTGTAGGAGAAGTCCTTTCTGCTACTACTGGCTGCGGAACCTGCTGTAAATTATCTGGTATTAACCAATTATATTCTTCTTTTAAATTATTTCTAAAGTACAACCAAGTATCATAAGCAATACTCTCTAAATAAATCTCATCTTTATGACTAATAGTTTCATCTTCTTTTTTAAGCGGTTGGCTAATTTGCCATGCAAAAACAGGAGATAGAAACCAAAATAATCCAAGACTTAAGGTAAATAATGTATTTGATCCTACGAATAAGGATAATAAAGTAATTACAGAAGCAAGGGCTACCGCCGGTAACATTGCTGTCCAGAAACTAGCTTTTGATCCTTTTAATTTACTTTCAGTAGCTAAAGCAGTTTCCCACTCTAGCAAATTCACCTTGCTTACATAAACTCTATAAATAGTTCTGATAGTAGCATCAACTGAAATTAACGCTTGATGTGGAAGCACAGATAAATCAAAAAACCAGGTTGAAATAGATTTTCTTATATCAGAAAAAATACCTACAAAAAAAGTTGATAATGAGTACCCAATTGGTATTCCAAATATTAAGGAATATAAAATTGAATACGCGCGAAAGCCAGTTAAGATAAAATAAACTGACAACCAAAAAAGTGGACTAGCAGAATAAGCGCTAATTACAAATAAAAATAATAAACTGCTAACCGGAACAAGACTTCTTCTTAAGTTATCAATTAACTTCCATCTTACAAGACCAGTAAAAGGAGTTAATCTTTCTCCATCAACTGTAGGAACCATACTTCCAAGCCAAGGTAGAAGCTGCCAATCTCCTCTTATCCAGCGGTGCTGTCTTTTAGAATTCGCATGGTATCTTTGAGGGAAGTCATCAAATAATTCGATATCTGATGCTAGCGCACAACGAGTATATCCACTTTCTAATAAATCATGACTTAGAACTGAGTTCTCAGGTATTTGTCCATCTAATGCTTTTTCAAATACATCGATATCAAAAATGCCCTTTCCTATATATGAGGCTTCATTAAATAAATCTTGATATACATCTGAAACTGTTTTGGTATATGGATCTAAACCAGACTGACCAGAAAACCAATCTGCAAAAGTTGAGCTTGAAGCACTCTCTAAAGTTATGCCGACTCTTGGCTGAATTATACCATAGCCTCTACTTATAATTGTTCCTTTTTGTGGATCAACTGTTAGCACAGGAGTATTTATGGGATGAGCTGCCGCACCGATAAGTTTACGGGCGGAACCAGGAGGAAGTTGAGTGTCATTATCAAGAGTAATAATATACTTAGCAGATTGTAGCCAAGGTACATCACCTTCTATTGCAGTAAAAGTAGTATTTTCTACCTTTCTTAAAAATCTATTAAACTCTGTTAATTTACCGCGCTTCCTTTCCCAGCCAATATAAACTCCGTCGGCTTTATTATAAACTCTCTCTCTGAATAAAATAAAAAACTTTAAACCTTCTTCTTTGTATCGAAGATTCAAAGCTTGAATGCTTTCCAAACCTAAAGAGATTAAACCTTTATCTCCTGGCACTACTTTAGAACTAGCATCTGGTAAATCCGCCAAAATTCCGAATGCAATATTATCACTCTGATTTCCGATTGCTCTAATTTCTAAATCGTTTACAGTTCTTAAAAGATGCTCTCTGCTTGATATTATAGTTTGAACAGTTACTAGAGTTCTAGATTCTTCTGGAATAAACTTTTCATAAGAAAGCTTAGATATTGGCCTAGGAGTAATTAATTTTGAAGCAAGCCACTGAACTATTTCGGTAGCTAGCTGACTAGCTGGGAGCAATGATAAAAAGAATATAAAACCAGAAACTAAATTACTAAGTCCTTGCGAAAGAGCGATACTGTAAAGAACAAAACTGATACCTAAACTCAAGAAAGATAAAGCAGATAGGTAATAGGCTGTAATATGACTCTTGATATGCCGAGAAAATCTAATGTAAAAAGGCGGAGTAGAATCTAATAAATTCTCTAACTCAGACAATCCTTCATCAACTAGATAATAACCTACAAGAGTATCCGCACCAGAACCATTTTTTTGTTTTGCCTTAGCTGCTAAGTCAAGTGCCTTTTCCGCTACTTCTATTTCGGTTTTTCTAACTCTTGCTGATAGCTTCTCTAATCTATGTCGAACAAAATCTCTTGTCTCAAAATCAGATTGCAAAAAGACACCAGAAGGGTCTCTTAATAAAATAGAATTTACCTTACTGACATTTTCAATCCAATCTCTCCAGTTCAATCTACCAATAGCTTTCAAAGATGTGATACAATTACCTATTGAAATTTGATCTGCTGCTTGAAGCTGTTGTTCCGACTTTGATAAATCCTGCAAATCACTTCCAAGGTCTTTTAGCTTTTCTTCTATCCACTGAATAGCTAGAGAAGATGAATTTCCTAATGTTCTTAAATTCCGAACAAGACTAGGAGCAATGTGTGGCAATTCTTTATTTAAACCTTTTAATGCCTCTAAAGTACTTGCTAGCAAGTCTGAAGAAGTAGGCTGAGTATCACCTAACATTTCTGAAAATATTTGATCAGCTTTTTGTCTCTCAGAAGACAGACCTATAACAGATCCAGATAACCTTCTAAGATTTTCAACAACACTCAATCGAAGCATTATTGGTATAGCCCAAAGTTCCCGCAATTCTAGATTACAATTTTCTTGAAATGAAGAAATGAACTCCGAAAGCGTATCTTCCTGAACAATAGAATCCGCATGTTCTAAATATTCACAAGCTAACCAAAAAACTCTAGGAAGTCCGTTCCAATCTTCTGATTTTATTCTAGGTAAAGAATTATAATAACTAGAAGGCAAATCTCGTCTTATCTCCCTAACCTGTTCATCAATTACGTGAAAATTATCTAAAAGCCACTCCGCGCCGGCAGCCATATAACCTTTTTGTCTGGACATCTCAGACAATGAAAAATAAGCTGAATTTAAAACTTTCCAGTTATCTTTAAATCTAACTTTTAAATTTAAACTGCTAATACTCTTAGTTGTTAGGCTGTGATTCTTAGCTAGCTCTAATCCTAGGTTAGCTAACAAATCCCTAGATAATATTTCGCCTCTTATTGGCCTATCTGAGATAGCTTTTACAGAATTATTCAATGCGCCGTTTTTAGATTTATTTTTTTGGTAATGAAGCATTTATTTTTACTATTTAGTATTAAAAAACTCTCTTTAAATTTACATCTTATGATGAGACCTAGCAATTCTTTCTGATCGCTCGAATATATTTTTCTCTATCTGATTCTGCCAATTCTCTCTAACAAAAGAGATTGATGGAAAGATAAGCTTATTATCATCCAGAATATCTTTTTTAAACAACTCCCCAGAGTATACAGAGACTATTAGCCTATTTGATAGGCCAGATAATAACTCATTTTTAGAAGCATCTTTTCCAGATTCTAAAAGCTTACTTATCATCGAAAGTTCAGACAACCTAAGCTTAGAATCTTCCGAAAGCACATCAGCAATACTTTCCTCAAGAAACTTACAATCATGGCCCAAGGTAGCATTACAAGTATACATTTTTAAATATGAATACTTGGTATTTCCTAATTCTTTAGCTTTTAATATTAACTCCGTAATTAATTCCCTACTAACAAACGACACTAAAGAAATTTCATCTAATTCCAGATCACGAAGAACACTGATGATACCATCTAAAATATCCGACTTAGAATAGCTTGAATTAAAATCTAGGTAGGAAGAAAGAATGAGTCTACCTAAATCATATATCCTTCCCTTAGGCTCATCTACTGTTAAAAAATAATTATTTTTATCTTGTAACGATCTCTGTATTAACCACCTTACATAATTTAGCTTAGCCACCTTATCAAAAGACTCCGCTAGTTTATTTAAATTAGAGATAAAATCTAACTTAGGTTTCAGATCTCTGTAAGAAGAGAACAAAATATCCCCTATTCTTATATAATCTTGTACTTGAAATTTTATAGAATCTGCTCCTTTAGCCATAATATATTGAGATAATTTATCCGCTAAGCTCTCGGGAAGCGGACTCAGCTTATAAAGATTATCTATCGATCTCTTACGAATTTGAGAGTTATCAGACAAACATTCAAGCTGACTAGTAATAAACTGCATATAAAATTCGGACTTAGGAATTGCGGTACCTAATAATTCTATCTTTGGAATTGGAGATGTACGCTCTTGGCAAGAGAGCTTTGTAGAAGCACTAACAGCACTATTTAGTAAACTTTCTAATATTTTTTGATTTAAGGTATTGCCCGAATTTAACAACACTCTAGAAGAGTAAAACCTGATAGTATCAACTCCTGACTGAGAAGCACTAGATAATTCATTGAGAGGTTCTTTAGATCTAAGTAAAGCAAGATAAGCTGATCTTCTTGTTTCCAAGTCCTTGTCAGACAACAAAGCTATCAGGAGTGGTACGAGCTCTTTATAAAAAGGAAATTCGGGACTCGAAACGACTCTCAATCCACTTTCACGGTGAAAAGAACTTGCTTGATCAGTTAAAAGCTTTTTTACTACTGGCAAACTTTGCTTACCTAATTGCGCAAAGTAAGAAAGGCTTGGGTTATGTGATCCAGTTCCTCTTAAATAAAGAGGATATATTTGTTCTTCTAAAATTAATTTTTCTGCTAAGATTATAAGCTTTATATTCTTATACTCATAAGCTCGATCTAAGAATAAGAAGCAAAGCTGTTTATACTCTTTTGGAGAAACGACTTTCGCTGATTTCAATATCTCTTTTACTAATATGTCTTGATTAGCAGGACTTTTAGTTAGAGCGACAGTAGAAACAACTTTTGCAAGAAAACCTCCATTAATAAACTCCTTGGAATAGAAATCCACTGATTTCTTTGTGAGTGGACACACTGAAGCTATGATAATTTCCCTAGCATATCTACTCTTATCAGATTCTAATTCTAACAATAACTTATTATCTAAATTACATAATTTTGAATCCGCATTAACTTTAAGCTCTGACAATAATGCTACTACATTATCTAAGTTAGTATAACTAGTTTGAGTGATCAGACTTAAAACGACATCTAAGATTCTATCATTAGGTAGAGCAAAAGTTTTACCCTTAATATACTCTACCCCCTCCCTACCAAAAAAATCTATTAGCTCAACAACATCCTTTAGCTCTTCTCCAGAGCTGGACTTAATAATCTCAGGTAGGCCTGTTAATATTTCAGACAACAACTCTGGATAAGAACTCAGAGAAGTCAAAAGTGCAGATCTTAAATTTCTATTCTTAAATATATGCGTAGATTCTACTAACAATCTAAGAATCATTCTACCATCTGGATTAGAGACGAAAGCTGCCTGAACTAAATTAATAATGGCCTTATTTGATAAACCACCTAAATTAGTAATTATGTAATCAAATTTTAGACTTAATAATTTAGCTAAGGGAGGAATAATCAAAGGACTTTCCACTGCCAAAGACTGATCATTTAGTTTTTGAACTAAATTTGTCAGTACAAATTCATTTAATTCTAAAAAATTTAAAGTAGTAATCTCTCGCAAAGCTAAAATTATTTTTCCACGTAGCGCTCTAGTAGTAGACTCCTTGGAAGCAGCAGATACCAACGAAGGCAGAATCGAAATAGACTCTGGAAGTAATTTTTTGTAGTTATCTACGATACAAGATTTAGCATCATTTTCACTATTAGGATCTAAGGTAAGTGAAAGATCTCCTGATCGCTGTCCTAATGAATTAGCACCAAACGAGTTAGGACCATATAAATTCAAAGGTAATGATTGGCTAGCTTCTAATTTTAAAATCTCAGAGAAAGCTTCTGACAATTCTTGCTTCTGCACTGCAGATAATGGCAACATTAATTCATCTCTATTAGAGACTTGGGCATTACCAGAAAAAGAACTAAGTAGAGAAGTTAGCTTTTCACAATTGGTAAATGATAAATTTGCTATGCTCTTTGAATCAAAAGATGTTTTATTTTTATCTGCCCTAGCCTCGAAACTGAGTTCTAAAGTTAAGAAGGAGAAAAAAGAAGAAAATAAAAAAATATTTTTATAAATATTAAAAGATTTCATTATTCTACTCCTTTAATATTAATAGTATTAAATTCCGTAGCCGCGATCTCTGTTAAAATATAACTACCATCCGGCTTCAACTCTAACATGCGAGTATGATATTTCATCAAACTTTCTCGATAACCGATGCTAATCCATGCCTTAGTTCTATCTGAAACTAATTCATATGTTCTTTTTTCAGTCTCAGAGTCAACAGCAGTAGTTGCTTCATCTAAGAATAAATAATCAGGCTCTCTTAAAATAAACCTAGCAAATGATAATTGCTGCTGCTCTCCCGCAGATAGCATACTGCCCCAATCACAAACCTTATCAAGCCCTTTTGATCTTTTTAATATCCCGATTAATCCAACTAAACGAAGTGCTTCTAAAAGCTCCTTATCAGTATAACCAGATCGATTATTACCGTATAAAAGCTGATTTCTTAGAGTGCCAATAACTAGATAAGGCCTCTGGGGTATGAACATACTATGCTCAGGGGCCGGCTTTGATATCTCCCCTCCTCCAAAAACCCACAATCCAGAAATAGATCTGAATATTGAAGTCTTACCTGTTCCACTAGGGCCAGTAATTAAAAGTCCACCTTGTTCATGTGTAAAGTTCAAATCTCTAGCTAAAGTTTGTTCACCATGTGGAGTAGTAATTGTTACCGACTTAAAGCTTAAACTTGGTGAAGTTTTATATTGTATTCTAGGGAAATAACATGAAGTCTCTTCTGCTGCATGATTAAGAGCTTCCGAAAAAGAACCTAAACGAGTAACTACTGCAGCAACGGAACTGATAGTACCAAAGTGTTGAATAATTACTGACAAAGCTTCCACTACTCTGACAAAGGCATCTGCTGCTTGTGGAATTTGTCCAATTTCTAAATCTCCTCTCATAAAAAGTGGAGTGACTATAATAATCGGCAGAACAGGTTTTAAATAATTATAAATATTTACAAAAAGACCTAGTTGCATGTTTAAATTAATGATCTTTAAAAAATTCTTTAGTGCTGATTTTAATTTTTGTCTGGTGCGAATATATTCTTTACCTGCACCACCTAGAAAAGAAATAGGCTCCGCGTTATCCCTAACATTTACTAACTTATATCTATAATCCGCTTCTTTCTTTAACTGCACGAAGTTAAGAGAAAAAAGCTTTCTCCCTATTAAGAAAGTTAAAAATGAACCTACTGCCGCGTATGTAATAACTGCAAAAATAAGAGTACTTGAAATGGACCATAGAATATTTACAAACAGAACTAAGGTGAGTGTAGAATTAACTACTTGTATAAAAAGATCTATAATTAAAGAAGTTAGTGTTCTAATATCCTCTTCAATTCTTTGGTCAGGATTATCAATTCCTTCCTGCCAAGTAATTCGGTAAAATGAAAGTTGAGAGAAATATCTACTTAGAATTTCCCTACTAAGCCATTTTCTCCATAACAATTTAAGTCGATCTGCTATGTATGAAGATAAAACAATTACAGGAGTTGCAATTACGAATCCCAAAAGTAACTGTGAAAGTTTCCTAATAAATTCGCCCTGATCTTTTCTGCTAATTGCATTAAAAAGATCTCTATTGATGTAACTGATTTGAACATTGATGAATGCAATGCCAAAAGCAAAAAGTAATATTAAGAGTAAAAGCGAGAACGCTTTCCATCTTTCATTAGAAGTTAAGAAGCCTTTTATAAGTCGCCAAAGTCTGCTGAGTGTTGGACTGAAAGATTTTGACAATTAAGGGCTCCCCTAAGTTTCGATATTAAATATAGATATAGCTTGGTTAAATAGCTATATTAACAACATATTTACTCTTTTTGATGCTTTTCGACTACCAAAAGGCTAATATGTTTTTTAATTAGACTAGCCACTTAACTAATATTTGCGGTTTTTTTAGTGAGGTATTATAGTGTCGCCTAATAACTATCCAGATTAACTAAAGTTTTCAGAAAATTCAGGAATGTCAGCTAAAAAACCAAAAGCGTTGTTTCCACTCATCAAAGGTGCATGGGAATCAATAAAAGAAGAAAGACCACGATTTTATCTATTCGTAGTTTTATTTATAGTAGCGTATACCTTTGATCTACTAGTCCCATGGGCAGTTGGATATACTCTAGGAGCTTTTGTAGAAAAGGGCGCAAGCGATGAAGCCTTTCTTCAAGCCCTTGTTGGTATCGGACTATTTCTACTATTTAGATTAGGACACGCGATATTTCACCACTATGCAAGATGGGTTCAAGCACGCGTAGCTTATGTTGCTAGAATTAACATCATGTCTAAAGTTTTTGGAACACTGATTGACTTCCCTCTCTCTTGGCATGTCAGACATCACTCAGGAGAAAATCTAAGTAGACTACACAGATGTTCAGGAGCTATTGAAAGCTTAGTTGGAACATATGTTTGGCAAATCATAGAAGGCTTAGTTAAAGTTTTATTCGCTGGTATTGCAATTTTTGCATTAGATTTTTGGGTTGCTGTTAGCGTACTCGCAACTGCAACTCTTACTATTTTAATTATGATACTTTTTAATAAAAAGTTAATGGTTAGAATTAGACGTAACAATATGTTTAACGATAAACTAAGTAGAATATCGGTAGACTGCTTAAGCAATATTGTTACTGTTAAAACATTAGGTCTCGAAGAACCTGTCAAGTTAAGACTAGATTCTCAAAAAAACGAAGGCCTATTGTTAACACGAGCAATAGCTGCATTTATGGAGCTCAAGTGGGGTTCAACAGGTATAGGTCAAGCATTAGTAATTAGCTTTTCACTACTAATATACTTTTATAACCACGGTAGAGCTGGTGGCACATTAAATGTTGCTGAGGTTTATGTACTTCTAAACTACTTAGATAGAATATTTGCTTCAATTGGCTCTTTTACTGGCTATTATAGCGGAATAATAGAAGCTTCTACTGCATATGAAGATGCGGCAGGAATATTTGAACATGCAGAAGAATTTAAAAGTAACTCTTCAAGAACAGCAATTATTCCAGAATGGTCTAAAATAAATATTTCATCTCTTAACTTTAGTTATGTTAGCGGTGAAAAAGTTGGACTAAATGATGTTTCGATTGAATTTAATAAAGCAGAAAAAATCGCCCTCGTTGGACATAGTGGAAGCGGAAAATCTACATTACTAAAAGTCCTTGGTGGCCTCATTACTCCAGAGTCATACGGACTAACTACAGATATACAAGATGGCTTAAGATTTAAAGACCTAGACCCAATTGCATTATTACTTCCGCAAGAACCAGAAGTTTTTTCAGAATCTTTTCTGTATAATCTAACTATGGGTGAGGAGTTTTCATCTAAAGAATTAGCCTTCTTTATTTCACTATGTAAACTTGATACTCTAGTAGCAAAACTACCTAGAGGATTAGATACTAGCTTAGCGGAAAAAGGCTTAAACTTAAGCGTAGGAGAGAGACAAAGACTTTCACTAGCACGTGGTCTAATTAGAGCAAAAAGAAAAGAGATCATCCTCCTTGACGAACCTACTTCCAGTCTTGATCCAAAGACTGAGAAAGAAATTTATCTTGGATTATTATATCACTTCTCTGATAGAATGATTATCTCATCATGTCATAGACTAAATTTGATACCACTATTTGATAAAATAATAGTGATGGCAAATAGTCAGGTTCTAGAAGTTGGTAGCTTTGCAGAGCTAATGGAGAGAAAAAGATATTTCTACAGAATGTGGGAAGATTTTGAAAGGAATATTAAAGATTCCGATCAAGAGGGATCACAGGTGACGCAGACAGATAATCAACAAAATTCCATTTCAACTTCCAATACAGTTTCTACAGAAAAACATTAAATTATTAATGAAAGTTTTAATTATAGGTACTGGTTATTTAGGGTCAGAAATAAAAAGGCTGCTTAGTAATAGCCAAGACACCTTATTTGATGTCTACTCAACTAGAAGACCGAGCTCGATAACAGAGGATGATAAATCAAATAAAATACTACCTCTTGATATTCTAGAAGCTACATCCTTCGAGATAATTCCAAAAGATTTAGATACTATTATTTACTGTGTATCTGCAAACAACAGTTCTAGTAAGTCCTATGAAGAATCTTATTTTACAGGCGTTAAAAATTTAGTTGAATATGTAAAGAGTTCTAATCTTAACTTAAAAAAATTCATACTAATCTCAAGTACTGGTGTATATTCAGAAAATCAAGGTGGAATAGTAACTGAAGAATCACCTGTTGTAGAAGATAAGTCGAATTCAAACTACATAGTCCAAGGTGAAAACTATCTTAAAAGTAAGCTACCAAATAATTATTTAATACTAAGACTATCTGGCATCTATGGTCCTAATAGAAATTATCTAAAAAATCTCGCACTTAGTATTAAAGAAGTAGACTCTGACAGACCTATGTATACAAATAGAATACATAGAGATGACGCATCAATGGCAGTTAAATATCTTTTAGCAAGAGACCAAAACGGCACTTACAATGTCTCAGACTTACTACCAGAAGATAAATATAAAGTATTAGATGCTATTAGGGTTAATAACAATCTTAATACACTCAAAAGAAGTAATGATTTTATAAACAATTCAGAGAAAAACATTTCATTCGGAAAAAAAATCTCTTCCGAGAATCTCTCTGATTTAGGATTTAGCTTTAGATATCCAAATTACATCACTGGATATGAATTAGAGCATAAATAAATCCTACTCTACGAACCTGTATCCAACTCCAAGTTCAGTAATTAAAAACTTAGGCCTAGTTGGATCTTCTTCTAATTTAGATCTAAGATTTTTCATAATAATTCTCAAATAGTGCGTATCTTTTTCGTGATTAGCGCCCCATAAGCTATTAATTATAAATTTCTGAGTTACAATTTTATTTATATTTTTTAGAAGGATCAGCAAAAATGCGAATTCCTTAGGTGTTAAATGTACCTCGACTCCTGCCTTTATTACTTTATAGCTCTGAACGTCTACTTCGATATTCCCAAATTTATAAAAAGTTTGCTCAATACCTGAAGAGCCTAATCTTCTAGTAACAGCCCTTATTCTTGCCTGAAGTTCAGCCATACTAAAAGGCTTAGTTAAATAATCATCAGCTCCTGCATCTAAGGCGTCTATTTTGTCTCTCTCTTGTCCGCTAGCGGATAAAATAATGATAGGAACAGCTGACCATTCTCTAATTCTTCTAGCTACCTCAATACCAGAAATATCTGGTAGACCTATGTCTAAGATTATAAGCTCAACGGGATCACTAGCATGTATTCTGATTCCCTCTTCTCCAAGGTAGCTCTCTAATACCTTTACCCCCTGGTCTGTAAAATTAGACCTTATAACCTTTCTTATCTGAGGCTCATCCTCTATTATTAAAATCTTACTAAGTTTATTCAATTGGCCCCTCTGGAGGTTTACTTGAAAAAGGGAATAGACAAATAGTTTTAATTAAACCATCTTGGAGTTTTATTGTTTGAAATGTTCCATCATGAGCATTCATCACCGCAGAACAAATCTCAAATCCTAATCCGTAACTAGACTGAGTTAATAAATTACTGTCATCTGCTTTATTTATATCGTATTCGATATTTTGATCTTTCATACCAAAGATTCTATCACTTACCACTAGCTCAAGGAAATTAGTAGTACCCGAAGAAACCTTTAATTCGATTAATATTTCAGAATTTTTTGGACCATACTTTAAAGAATTCTCTATTAAGTTAACTATTAATTGCTCTACTAAAAGTTCATCTAAATACATAAGTGGAAGTTCTTCACTTATTTCTATCTTTACAGCTTTACCATTAAGCAGTCTTTCTAGTCGTCTAATTGCTGATCCTATAATATCTTCTATATCTACCCAGCTAGCATTAATTTTAAATCCTTCAGACTTAACACGTGTTAAATCAAGAACATTTCTGATTATACTGGACAATCTGAGTGACTCATCTTCTATTGTTTCTGCCAAATTTGTTATCTGACTTATGGATTCAACGCCCATACCTGCCATTAACCCAGCTGCTCCCTGAATTGCAGCTAGAGGAGTTCTTAAATCATGAGAGATAGAACTTAGGAAAGTTGAGCGCATTTTTTCACTATCTAGTTGAGAATTTAATTCTCTTAATTCCTTTTCCTTAGTTAATCTATCAATACATGTACTTAAAGTATCTACAAAAGATTCTAAAATCCAACTTTGAGAATTACTTAAAGGTTTTAGATTATTAAAAATAGCTAATACTCCAATAGTTTCAAAACCAAATTTAATTGGGATATAATAACCCGAAGCTGCGGATAAAGTATCAGTACCAAATCCTGCAACCTTAGAATTATTAAACGACCAAGAAGCAACTGCTTGATCCTCTATTGTTAATGTTTCATCAAAAAAAAGTTCACTAACCGAATTTAAAGACTTAACTCTAAAACTCAAGGCTCCCTTAAGTTTTAAAAATAACTCTAATTGCTCTTTAACAATTTGCTGTATTTCGCTTAGATTTCTAGCAGAACTAATCGATTGAGATAGACCATATAAAATATTTGTACGCTCTTCTCTGTAATGTAATAGTTGAGTATGAGCTCTTACTCTATTAGTTAAAAGGGAAATGGTAATTCCCACTGCAAACATAGTTAAAAAAACGAATGCATATTTAAAATCCGAGACCGCCAAAGTATTAAAAGGAGGTACGAAAAAAAAGTCAAAAGCAAGCACAGAGAGAAATGAGGATAAAATTGCAATTCGCTTATTATATCTTGTCGCAATAAAACTAACAGCTAATAAATAAGCCATCATAAAATTAAGGTTTTCGACAAAGTCTCTTAGTAGCCAAAATAAAAAAGTTAATACTGTTAAAATTCCTATTGAAGATATAAAATCTGCCCAAGAACTATGCGCATCTTCAAGAATACTAAATTTATTCTGTCGTTGTCGATCGAGCTCAAAATCCTTAGGCTTTGCAAGTTGAACTAAATGAATATCTATATCCTTACTTTGACTAATAAGTTTATCAATTAAAGTTACTCTTCTAAGAAAAAAATTAGGTAGAGGCGGCTTACCAATAAATATCTGACTTACATTTTCAGAATTAGCAACTTCTAGAATCTCAAAGGCAACATCATGACCAATTCTGGTTATAGTTCGTGCACCTAAAGTTCGAGCAACTCTAAGGGCCTCTTCTGAATTCTGTCGTCGCTCAGGACTTAACTCAGAATAACGTTCAGATTCAACCGAAAGTGCAATCAACTCTCCTTTAATAGAAGAAGCCATTCTGTAACCTTCCCTTACTACATCAGTTGACATAGCATCAGGAGCAACACAAACAAGTATTCTTTCCTTAGATCCCCAAACACTAGTATCACGAGTATGAGATCTGAATTTCAACAAATCACTTTCTACCCTATCAGCAGAGGCTCTTAGCAATAATTCTCTTAAAGCTGTTAGGTTTTCCTCTCTAAAGAAATTTTCTAAAGCCCTCGGTGCTTTTGCTCCTTTATAAACCTTACCTTCCTTAAGTCTATCTAAAAGCTGATTTGGTGTGATATCAACAACTTCAATTTCAACATTACCTGTAAGTAAAGAATCTGGAACTGTTTCTTGAATATAAACACCACTTACTTGCTTAACTATTCCTACTAAGCTTTCGAGATGTTGAACATTAAGAGTCGTTCGAACATTAATTCCAGCTTGAAGTATTTCTTCAACATCTTGATATCTTTTTTTATTTCTGGCACCAGGAATATTAGTATGCGCCAACTCATCAACTAAAACGACTTGAGGCTGCCTACTAATTATTTCATCGACGTTAAGTTCCTCAAAAATTCTTCCCTGGTATTCAATAGATGTCCTCGGAATGGTCTCCATTCCATCAGCTAGGCTTTCGGTTTCTTGCCTGCCATGCATTTCAAGATAACCAATAACAATGTCTATACCTCGATCTTTATCTCTCCTCGCATCCGCAAGCATAGAGTAGGTCTTACCTACTCCTGCTGACATTCCAAGATATACTCTTAGTTTTCCAGACCTGACAGTCATTTAAGATTTTTCTTATCTAATGCTAAGTTAAGTTTAAAAACATTAATTCTACTTTCTCCAAAAATTCCAAGCAATGGGTATTCGACCATAGATAATACTATTTTTTCAATTTTTTCAGAATCAACAGACCTTTCATTAGCCACTCTTGGAATCTGCTCAAGTGCTGATTTGATACTAATATGTGGATCTAAACCGCTCGCAGAGGCTAATAACATTTCGCTGGATATATTTGTATCTATTTGACTCGAACGAGAGATGTAGCCAATTTCTGTTAGCTTATCACGATTTGCTAATTTTGCCTCCTGAAGAGCCATACTCTTATTACTAAGATTAGATGAAGTTCCTGCCATAAGATTATATGGTCTTTCTGCTGTTACTGATGGCCTACCCCAAAAATATTGCATCTCTGTAAAACTTTGTCCGACTAGCTCAGAAGCTCTACGATTACTTGCATATTCCATCAGACTACCTCTAGACTGATACGGTAGTAATAACTCACAAAAAATAGTTACTATTAGCGGGAATACAATCCCTGTAATAAAAGTTAGAACTAAAAATAAAGTTATATTTTGTCTAATCATGACAGTCCTCCAAATAATGAAATAAGCATATCAATTGCTTTAATACCTACAAACGGCAGTATTAAGCCACCTACACCGTAAGTTAAAATATTTCTTCGCAATAATACCTCTGCACCATCAGCAGAGTACTTCACACCTCTTAGCGCTAAAGGTATTAAAGCTGGAATAATCACAGCATTAAATATAACCGCTGACAAAATTGCTGACTTAGGTGAGGATAAATACATTATATCCAAAGCAACAAGTACTGGATAAGTCGAAGCAAAAGCAGCTGGTACTATAGCAAAATATTTTGCAATATCGTTTGCTAAACTAAATGTGGTAAGCGCTCCTCTTGTTATTAGAAGTTGCTTACCAGTTTCAACAACCTCAAGTAATTTCGTTGGATTTGAATCTAAGTCAATCATATTTCCAGCTTCTTTAGCAGCTTGGGTACCTGAATTCATGGCAACGGCAACGTCAGCTTGAGCTAGTGCAGGCGCATCGTTTGTTCCATCACCAGTCATTGCAACTAAACGACCTTCATTTTGGTACTTTTTAATCAAATCCATTTTATTTTCAGGAGTAGCTTCCGCTATAAAATCATCCACTCCTGCCTCTGCTGCAATTGCAGCTGCGGTTAACGGATTATCACCTGTTACCATCACTGTCTTAATTCCCATCTTACGAAGACTGGCAAAACGATCTCTAATTCCAGTCTTAACAATATCTTTTAATTCTATTACACCTAGTATTTTTGAATTTTCAGACACCAATAATGGAGTACCTCCTCTTGCAGAGATAGCATCAACAATTTTCTCAAACTCCTGACTCCAAGAGTATCCAGCTTCTTTAGCCATTTTATAAATTCTATCTTTTGCTCCTTTTCGTATCTCGCGACTATCCATAGTAAACCCGCTAACACGAGTTTGTGCAGAAAAGGCGACACTCACTCCGTTTTTAATTAACTCATCCTTTGGTGGTAATGTAATATGTTGGCTTAATGCTAAGTCGATTATAGACTTCCCCTCGGGAGTATCATCAGAAAGTGAAGATATATAAGAAGCTTCTACCAATACATTTCTTGCATATCCCTGTTCAGGGTAAAACTCTACTGCATATCTATTACCTAAAGTAATAGTTCCGGTTTTATCTAAAAGTAAAACATCGACATCGCCGGCAGCTTCAACTGCTCTCCCAGAAAGTGCAATAACATTTTTTTTAAGTAATCGGTTCATTCCTGCTACACCTATCGCAGAAACTAAGCCCCCAATAGTAGTAGGCGCGAGACAAATTAATAGTGCAATAACAATTGTCGGTGTAATAACTTTACCTTGACCACTTAGCGCAATACTAATTTCAGAAAACGGCACCAATGCTGCACAGACCACAAGAAATACTAGTGTTATAGCAGATAATAGAATAGTAAGTGCTATTTCATTTGGAGTTTTTTGACGCTTAGCTCCTTCTACAAGTTTTATCATTTTATCAATGAAACCTTCTCCACTTTTACATGAAGCTTTAACAATAATAGAATCACTCAAAACCATAGTACCAGCAGTTACCGATGATCTATCACCTCCGCTTTCTCTTATAACTGGCGCACTTTCACCAGTTATTGCACTCTCATCAACAAATGCCATTCCTGATATAACTTCACCATCAGCAGGAATCACTTCTCCGGCAATTACTAAAAATTTATCATCTAAATCTATATCACTAGCACTAACCTCTTCTAAAGTGTCACTATTCCCTATATACCGTTTTGCTTTCAATTGGTTTCTGGTACGTTTTAATGAGTTAGCTTGTGCTCGACCTTTTGATTCTGCTATTGCTGTTGCAAAATTAGCAAATAACACTGTTGCCCATAGCCAAAAAGCGATAAAAAAAGAAAAACTACCTTCGCTCACATCATTATTAGAAAAAGCAAAAATTGAAATAACACTACATGCAATTGCTCCTGCATATACGACAAACATCACAGGATTCTTTAATTGAGTCTTAGGATTCAATCTTACAAAACTATCTATTATTGCTTCATTATTCATAAATATTCCTTAAAAAACTGTTAAAAAGTCTGCAATTGGGCCCAATGCGATTGCTGGAAAAAAAGAGAGAGCTCCTAGAAGAAAAATAACTGTTACTAGCAACGCCATAAAAGTAATAGTATCAGTTGGCAATGTTCCTGCTGATTTTGGTACAACTTTCTTTTTAGCAAAAGATCCTGCCATCGCTAGTGTAGCTATGATTGGTAAAAATCTGGATCCAAACATTATAAATGAGCCTAAAATCAAGTGAAGTTGAAGACCTGCTGGGAATCCTCCAAATGCACTTCCATTATTATTACCCATTGAGGTATAAGCATACAAAAGTTCTGAAAATCCGTGAGGACCTTTATTTAAAACAGTACCTGCAATATCCCCAAACTTACCACCGATTGCAGTTCCTACTAAAACCAATATACAAGGTAAAAGCATACATACTGCAGACATCTGCATTTCAAAGCTTCCAATTTTTTTTCCTAAATATTCTGGAGTACGACCAACGAGAAGTCCTGAAATAAACACAGTGGCTATAATAAATGAAATTAATCCATAAAATCCTGAACCCACTCCACCAAAAACTACCTCTCCAAGTTGCATTGCGACCATTGGTACCGCCCCTGCTATTGGACTAAGTGAATCATGTGCTCCATTTATAGAGCCACTTGAAGTTAGACTTGTTGCTACTGCCCAAATCGTTGTTCCAACAACGCCATGTCTAACTTCTTTTCCTTCTAGATTATTTATTACCCCCGATTCAGAATGATAACAAATACCTGCAAAAACAATGAAAAGAAAAGTCATAGTACCATAAAGCATATAGCCTTCTTTTCTATTTTTTATAATTGCTCCATAAGCCAAATATGAAGCTGCGGGTATTAATAAAATACTTAATAACTCCAATAAATTTGAAAGTGGTGTTGGGTTTTCTAATGGATGAGCAGAGTTTATTCCATAATATCCACCACCATTTGTGCCTAACTGTTTAATAGCAACCTGAGATGCTACCGGTCCTACTGGTAAAATTTCACTAACATTTTCTATTGATTGAACAGATTGAACAGCTGGATACTCTGAAAAGGTCTGAGGCACTCCAGTATAACAAAGGAAAATAGCAACAATAAAACTTAGAGGTAGAAGACAATACCAAATAGAATTGACAAGATCGGAGTAAAAATTACCAATACTAGAAGACTCTTTCCTTGTAAGTCCTCGCATTAATGCAAATAAAACTGAAATACCTGTTGCAGCAGACAAGAAATTTTGACTAGTCAACGCAAGCATCTGTGTTAGATATGACAACGAAGACTCACCTGAGTATGCTTGCCAATTTGTGTTTGACACAAAACTAACACTAGTATTTAACGCCAATGATGAAGCGACATTAGAAAAGCCCTGTGGGTTTAATGGAAGATATTCTTGAAATATTTGAATTAAATATACTAAAGCAATTCCAGCTAAGTTTGTTATCATTAAAGCCTTAGCGTAAACATCCCAGGACATCTCATTAGTGCTCAAACCACAAAGTCTAATAATAGTTTTAGGAAATCTATTAATCCAGCTATTATTAATTGCAGGCGAATATGCGCACTTAATTAGAACTGCAACCAATATTGATAAGGGCAATAAGATTACAAAAAGGGCTAACAATTGAAAATAAAATCCGTTCATTTAAAACCTCTCTGGATAAAATAAAGAAATACTCACAAACACGATTAATAAAATAAAAAATAAATAGAGCATAATCAGCTACCTTAGTTTAAAATGTTAATCCTAACGAACTAACAAAAAATGTTGATTTAGAAGTTGTTGTATCCTCTTCAGCGAATATTTTATTTGATGATAAAATAGACCGCGCTTCACCTCTTACAAAAATGTTCTCCCAAGGCTTATAATTAAGACCGAGTGATAATCCATTCATATCAAGGGGTTTTTCAGAAAACCCAGTTACAACTCTTTTGTTATCTACAAACTTTTCAGCTCTTAGTATTAATGAAAGCTGCTCAGAAAGTTTTGTTTCAAATATAGAACCTAGTCCACCCCATATTCCATTAGTATTCTTACTATCTTGAATCCCGAAATCACCGATTAAATTTAAAGAAAATATGGAATTAAGAGGTATCTTTAATACTAAGTTGTTTAAAGCTCTTGTGCCTGCATCTCTATGACCAAGATATAAAGTATGGGAGATTTGGAAGTCTCCATCCTTACCATATTGTGCAAGTGTTCCCAAAGCAGGTAAAAGTCTAGTCTCTGAAATTTCTTGATAACCAGAAAGTGCGTGAAGTTCAAACTTCAAATCTTCAGAACTTTGATAACGTAGACGAGCTCCTCTTTGATAGTAAGGACTAAATTCTGCATGGAATGATCTCGTATATGCTTGATTATCCATTGATACAAAACTTTCCAGGCCTATATGGCCTGGATAAATTCCAGCTAAAACACTTAATTTATCACTTATCTTGCGTCCAATGTTTGCTTCTTGAATATATTTAATACTCTGGTTTTTTTCCCCAGAATAATTTTCATTAACTGAAGTACCCGCTTGAAATATTATCCTTGAAGTCCATGTACCTGAAGCCTCTAATCCAATTGACGCTAAATTAATATCAGGCTGATCGTTCTTATTTGCTTGAGTTAATCCTCTATGAATATTACTTTGATTAGTATTCAAATAACTACCAACATATAAATCGGCATTACCGAGGGCTCTTATTGATGTATCATCAAAGTCATACTTTAACTCTTGTGCCGAAGAAATAGCAGGAGTTAAGGCTATAAGAGTTAAAATAAAAAAATTGTGTATTTTTTTCATACTTATAATTTAAAGTTCATTTAAATATAGTATGCACCAACTCGGATGGAACAAATATGAAAGTATTAGGAATTAATAATGCTATTTATATTAACTTTACAGGATATAAAGTTAATTTTACGTGAATTTTACGCGCTTACGATAATTAAGCTTCTTATTCTACTTGCTCTTCTCTTTTTATCCAAGTTGTTCCTGTTCTCCTAGACCAATGACCATATCCGACTAAGCGACATTCACTGCCAATTTTATCATCATGAATTTGTGTAAAAGTTAGAATCTTTTGTATTTCACCCTGCGCGTCATTTGAAGCCTTGTTACATACCACTTCATATTTAATTTTATGAGTAGTGAAGATTCTGTTCACAGAAAATTTTAGCACATCTCCTGCTACTAGTTCTTTAATATCTCCTGGATATATCTTTAATCTAAATTTACTCTTTGGACTTTCGGTAGTAACTAGATTCTCTACTTCTAAAACTCTACCTTCCTTCTCTTTGTCAAGATCATTATGGATTTTAAGGTTTGTTGCCTCAGTTGAAAAAAAAGGAATTACTATTAGAAAAGCAGAAACTATATAACTTAATTTGTTCTTACCCATAACTTACCTTGTGCAACATAACTAGTAAGACTAACCCCTGGCTCAACCATGATTTTAACTATAACACCATTACTATTTTGTTCTGCTAACATATAAACATAACCCTTAAACGAATCAGGTGGATACTGAGGGAGTGATAAAGTCTCTGATCTAAGTTTTACCTGTGGAAGATATAATTCATAAAAACGTTCAGATGTTTTCTTAAGTTCATGCTGATCAAATGGATTAACTGAAAGCACTATAGAACTTTGAATCTGATCAGAAGTAGTTTGAAAAACTAAACTCTTTAAAACAGCAGTAAAGTTACTAATAGAATCTATCTCTTTTTGACTTAGATTTTCTTTACTACTTAAGCTTGCTGGAGTGACTGGATCTGAGTGAATAGACGCTTCAGGCAATGGCAAAGAAGAAGTGCTAACTACCTTAGCGCTAGAACTAGGACTACCAGAAGGACTAGCACTTGGACTTAGACTTGAAGAAACTGCTGCCGACTTAGTAGAAGATGGACTTTTGGAAGAAGAACTAGAAGGAACCTTTTCTTCAGGAGACTTTTCGACTGGAGTTTTTTCGTCTGGAGATTTTTCTTCTAGAACCTCTTCCTCTATATGAGTAACTTCAGTAGTTGCTTGAGATAAAGAAGGGCTAGAATCTTTTAAAATAAATCTAATTATAGGCTGTCCATTATTTGAAATATCAGTATTTTTAGTGAACTGCACTTTTTCAGTACTGGATTGTAAATCAAATACAACTCTTGTCTTATCTCTATGGATTCCTATTCTAACTTTATTTATACCATCAGAATTTATAGAAACATTATATGCTGTCTTAGATGGAACCCCTATAATATCTAAAACAAGCCTGCTAGGGTTAGGTATTAATTCAGATAAAATTTCTTTTTCTGCACTAAGACCAATGAAATCTGCAGAAAAACCACCTTCCTGATTTTTTGTAATATTCAAAGAAAATTCATTTAATTGTATAGATTTAATCAATCCAGTATTTAAATTTTCTTTAATTTTAACTTTAGGATTTTCAATCTTCTCTTCTAACTTCTCTACCGTATTTTCAGGTGTGCTTTCTAAAGACTCCTGAGAAAGTACAGAAATTGGGAACAGCACTAATATGAAGAATAATTTGCTGAGATGGTATCTTGAATTCATCTATGAAGACTTAAATTTACCTGTTAAATGTAAAAACACTGAAATATCAAAACAAAAGATATTTGCGACTAGCTTTGTGATAAATAAAACTATTTAGTAGCATTTTTACATCACCTAGAGTTAGAAAACAAACTATTTCTGAATGATTACGATCAGATAGTAGGTTTTAATTTATCAATATTTTCTTGAACTCTTATTGCATCTTTAATTAAATGCTCAGATTGCTTTAAAAATACATACTGAGCTCCTGGATACTTTGATGATAATCTAATTTTTCTTCCCTTATGAATACCCACTCCGTCTATTAAGCAACTAGCTCGTCCATAATCATCATCTTCATATGGAACTATACTAACATCCTTTGTTATAGGTGTTACATATTCAAGCTTTGCACCTCCTCTTTTCTCAGAAAGTACTACTACTCCTCCTCTCATTAGCACTACCCAAACACTTCTTGCACCTTCTAGATTAGTCTCAAAATCTACAGTTTGTTTTTGTTTAAATATCTCCTCTTCTTCTTTGCTTTGAAACATCTCCTCCATCATACCTTTGTATATTAGTATAATATCTATATTAGGAATATCAAATGCATGCGCATACCTTCTGGAAACAGTACGAACAGCTAAATATGCAAGAATTAAAGAAGGTTTTCCTGTTCTCCATGTCTGACTACTAAAAAGTGGAAATACGAAAAAAGAACTAGCAAACGCAACTATTAATAAATATATTTCGTCTAAACCATAGCTTATTGTTCCAACTAAAAATAAACTTACTGTAGCAGCCATAATTCCAGAAGCCTGAGATCTAGCTATTAATTCTACTCGCTCCTCTAGCGCAACAGAGTTCCAAATATCTTCGATAACTAAGCTAGGTCTTGCACTTTTTGCCGTTGCCACAGATTTTTTTTCCTTATTTGGTTAAAACTCTTTTAAAAAAGTTCTTTATTTACAGCTTATTACATTCTTCCAGATTGTAACTCACCACAATCAATAAGAGAGATCTCAAGAAACGTGCCACCCTAAAGTCCAGTAATAAATTTCCTGAAAAAAATTATCAAATAATGCGAATACAAAAAGGCACACAGTAAAACGATTTAAATTTAAAAGGTAAATATAATGTCAGCAAGAGTATTGTCTTCTACTGTAATCGGAATTGAAGCAGTGCCAATTATTGTAGAAACAGAAATAATAATTGGTCTAAAAAGATTTTCAATAATTGGACTACCTGATGGCACAGTCAAAGAAGCAAAGGATAGAGTGCGCTGCGCGATAGAAAATAGTGGTTTTGAATTTCCTAATGGAGAAGTAATTGTAAGTTTAGCTCCAGCAACAATTCCTAAAATAGGAAGTGGATTCGACTTAGCAATTGCAATAGGAATACTTTCAGCTAACGGAGCAATACATCCTAGTTTAATTAGTGGCTACACTTTCTTAGGAGAATTAGCACTCGATGGAACTATTAAGCCTGCAGGTTTTGAAGTTGCCTCCGCAATAATGATTAAAAAAGATCAACAGAGCACTCTAATAATAGCAAAAGGATCTGAAAAATGGCTTTCTAATATTGCAGATACTAAAATTATTAGCGTTGGAACGCTTGTTGAACTTCTTAGTATTCTAAGAAACCCAGAATCTCAGAAATTTTTACAGCCTGAAATCATAAATGAAGAATCAGACGTTGAAGATTATCAAGATCCTTTTATAGATGTCATAGGACAACAAGCTGCAAAAAGAGCATTACTAATTGCAGCAAGTGGAGGTCATAATATCTTAATGATTGGACCTCCAGGATCTGGAAAAACGATGCTAGCCTCTAGATTACCAAAGATTATGCCTTCATTAGAAAATGAAGAATGCTTAGAGGTAAGTCAAATTTACGGAGCAGTTAGAGGATATGGATTATTAAATAATGAAGAACAAGACCAAAAAATAAAAAGACCATTTAGATCACCACATCATACAACAACAGTAGCAGGTCTTATCGGCGGTGGCCCAATGGCGACACCAGGAGAAGTTACCTTAGCGCACAGAGGTGTGCTTTTCTTAGATGAGTTCCCAGAAATAAGAAGAGATGCCTTAGAATGTCTAAGAGAGCCACTTGAAAATGGTAAAATTTCAATATCAAGAGCTAAATTTAGATTAAGTTATCCAAGTAGATTCATACTAGTAGCTGCTATGAATCCATGCCCATGTGGGAAGAAAGGCATCATCTCCGAAAACAAAGAAAAAAGGAAATTTTCATCCCGCTGCGAATGTTCTGAACTACAAATAAAAAAATATGCCGGCAGAATATCCGGACCAATACTAGACAGAATAGACATACAACTATGGATTCCACTAATACCAGTAACTGAAATCCATGCGGATAACGATAATGATAAAAAAGAAGCTTCGTCTCCTACCGCAACACAAACTAACTCAAGTCAATTGAACTCCAAGCAATTAGTAAAAAAAGTTAGAACTATACAAAAAGATAGATTTAAATCTTCTCTAAAGTTAAATAGCAATATGAGTTCTAGTGAACTAAAAAAATACTGCTCATTATCCAAAGAATCAAAATCACTAATCGAAATGGCAGTTACGAAGTATAACTTAAGTACTCGGGCTTATACCAGAATCATAAAACTCGCTCGAACAATAAGTGATCTTGAAGAGTCCGCAGATATTAAACCTGCGCATCTTGGAGAGGCTATTTCTTATAGGGTGCAGATTTGAGAGTGAGGGGGTTGTTGATTAATTTCCAATAAAATAATATTTGATATTCAAACAGGATTAAAATATGAAATATCTAATTGTAGTAGAAAAAACATCAACGGGTCATTCCTCGTATTCTCCCGACCTACCTGGTCTTATAGCTTCCGGTGAAACTAGAAATTAAGTAGAAAGTTTAATGCAAGAAGCTATAGAATTTCACATAGAAGGACTGAAATTAGAAGGAGAAGAAATTCCTGAACCTTCTTCTTATTCTACTTATCTCGATGTTGAAGCTGCGTAATACATTGAGAGTTGGTGGTGGGGCTTTTTGTATTTGCTTGTCGTTATATTTTTTCTGCGACTGAAGCCACCGTGATTTTCGGAACTCCCCTTGCATAGCAAGGCTATTTCCGAAATATCACCCGCCCAACCACCACCCCCTCCGATCTGCGCAAATACAAAAAGCCCCACCACCAACCCATTTAAATTTTTAATTTATTTAAATTTGATTTTAAACAGGCATGTACTTATTTTACCATTGTTTATCACCACCCAATCGCCATTCTTCTTTAGTTAGAAATTCTAGAATTTTTAATTTATCAATCATTTAGGTTTGGGATTAAAGGAATAGATAATATTTAAGGTTTAGGAGCGCATCAGCACTTCGCAAAACTGGGTTGTTACTTGCATAACATCTATTTTAGTCCGCACTACATACAAAATCTGCCAACACACTTGAAAAAAGTATGCCTAAACGGCCACTGTCCATTCTTTGACCCAAATCAAAACTTTCAACAATCATTTGCACCTCTGGTTTAAGTTTATCCTCTATACAGGATAGTAGGTAATTAATCATCTCTTCCACAGTATTCGTATCTTCTTTAATTTTTTCAATTCCTACGGATCGATGAATAACTCCAATAGTTCTTTCCCACATTGTAAGATACTTCTCGAATACTGGAACATTTCCCAAAAAATATAATTCATTAAATTTTAGTTTATCTATTACAACATTTCCGTGCAGTAGATCGTTTCTATCATTCATGAGAGAATGAAATTTCTTACACACCTGATTTTCAAAATCAATTTGTTTAGAAAATCCAATGCAATTTAGAGGTAAGCTTTTAATCCTAATATCAATCGGTTGACGAATGATGTTTTCTCGTAATCTCGTATCAGATTTTAATTCTTGTTTCATTAAAGCATAGAGTAATAAGTTAACGAAAGCTTCGACCATTACTGGGAGCATCGAACGCAACCCAAAACACAAACCTATTGCTCTATTATATTTTTCTAATTGTTCGTCCCATTTAGTATTATATCCTTCTGATATGCTTGATGCAGTAAGCTCGCCGGGGTCATCATTTTCTAAATTCAAATCAAGATTTTCAAGTTCAGACTGAAGGGAAAGTACAGACTTTCGTAAACGTTGATATGGGTTTACAAATTCAGTCCAATGTTCTAAAGCCTTTCGCACCTTCCCCATGGAGGAGCCGAAATTCGAAAATTCTGATTTAATTCTACTTACGAATTCAACCTTGGTATCCTTGGGCAATTCGATACCAAAAATATGAATTTTAGTGCGAAAGTTCATACCTTGAATCATTATAAAGCCAGAAGAAAAAGATAGAAACCACTCCCAATGTATCAGATTATCCGAGCCCTCACTTCTCAGGAGATTCTGTATGCCATTTGGTTGCCCAAATCGAGCACCAAAATAGCAATAGAGATCTAGAGGTTTTATTTCATTTTTGATATCCCAAGTAGTTCTGTGTTTGGGCAGATTTTTTCTTTCGTAAATTTGAATTATTTCTTTGGGGTCGACAAAACTTAAACTACTAAAAAAATCCGCTGGCAAAGTCATAGGGCTTCTAACGTAAAAGTTTTTCGAGCGCAGTATATGCTTCGAAAAAACGAATTGTTACCTGATTATTTTCTTTCATTATCTGATCGCCACTTTCTAAGAACAATATAATCTCTCGAGCTTTTACCTAAACCGTCCAAATCCGGGAAGAAAGCACGAGGGGTAATATTCAAAAATTGCAATCTGCTTAAGAACTCATACTTAAGCTTAGAAGGAATTACCAATTTGCACAACCGTTCCGATTCATTCGCCTCTCTAAAGACAGCTTCGATTAGTTCGCCATGATCAGCTAATACATTGGTAGCTAATGTAAAAACACCTTGTTGGGGCGCGGATCTACTCGTATTACGCGAGGCCAGAATTGGATAAATTGCTTTTGACTCACGATTTTCCAGACATGGAGCATCATCGGGATGAAACCTTCCGTATCTCTCACATACATTGGTATCTAAAGCTGAAGAAGGGAAAATCCATATTGCTCCATCACTCTCAATGTTATCTTGAACTGCAAAATATGTCGCAACATATGGCGACTCACTCCAATCAAGTAGACGAGTAGGACATGAATGGTGTTGCATAATCATCCACCATGGAACTGGACCCTCAAATTCTACTTTGTTCCCATCATATAAGTGATAAGAATTCTGAAAACGACGAAGGGCCCCACGCTCTATTCCTAACGCCCTTTGATGACTAACACCTCTTATTTTTCGTAGGAGCGATGGATGCAGCGGCCATACTGAAATTGATTGGCCACGAAAATACCAATTTTCCGAATCTCTCCAAACGTCTATTAAATTATCAAAAAAGCTTCCAAGCTCTTCCCAAGAATTGATTTTAATTTCTTTCCAGCACATTTTTCTATCTCAGGTAACGATTTAGTTTTTTACGTCGGCTTACCAACTGTAAAAAACGTTTTGTTATGCTGTTTTTATACCTGTTACTCTTACTACGTCAATCCTTTCAGTTTTCAATAGACTTTCCATAGTCCGTTCTTGGCAAAATATTTTTACACCTTCGACATATGCCTCAGCTTTAATCTTAGAGGAAAGTAGGTCTAAATTTATTTGATTATCACGAACAATTAGGTGCATATTCAAATATTCTTTTTTCCCATCATAAATCAGATTATTTCCACTTACATTAGGTACCTTTATACAAATATTTTGCATGTTACTTTTAGAAGAATCTTCAAGTGAGTCATTTATGTTTTCAGAGATAATACTCCTAGGAATCCACATCAATATGCGAAAGTAATTTATTTCCTTAAATCCCGAATTAGTAAGCTCAATTTGAGCCAAAAAAGTAGCGTAATCAGTGTCACGTTTGAAATCTTTCAGATAAAATTTTGATTCCGCGGTAACTCCTTTTATTAGATAAAGCCATAACCTATTTATCCACTTTACTGAGCGTAAGACATATGCATAAAATATCCAAAATACTACTATAGAAATCGGCAGACAGAAGGAAACTTGTACTCCTTCTACAATCCCCAATCCATTCAGCAGCCATGTGAACGCCATACCAAACAATAAAGATAATAGCGGTTCAGGTCCGTGCTTAGAAGCACTTATGATTTCAGAATAAGACAAATTAAAATACCTTTTATACTTAGTCCGGAAACAGCATAACATAATGTTCGCTAGTTAAACCAAAACTATTAGCACATAAATGACAACCTACATAGATTAAATACATTATTCAATGAACTATATAATATAAATATACTTCTCCTAACGTCATATCAACTTTCCACTAGTCGGTTAATATTCGATTATGTTCACGAGAACTCGTAATTCCAATATTTGCATGTTGAGCCGTTTAAGATGGATTACTGTTTTCACTGAGATAATAGGCATATAATACTAATAAAGGTGTACCGCGGCGTGGGAGTTGGTGGTGGGGATTTTAGTATTTGCGCAGATCGGAGGGGGTGGTTGTTAGGTGGGTGATATTTCGGAAATTGCCTTGCTATGCATGGGAAGTTCCGAAAATCACGGTGGCTTCAGTCTCCGACAAGCAAATACTAAAATCCCCACCACCAACTCAGATAAATAATTTTCTTAAATTATTTCCGAAACCGCCCCATACCCCCAGGAAATCCTCCCATTCCCCCACCACCCATTCCACCAAGTTGAGACATCAATCCCTTCATTGCCCCTGGGCCCATTTTACTCATTTGCTTCATTACTTTTTTCATCATTGCAAATTGAGTTAGAAGTTTATTAACATCTTCTACTGTAGTGCCACTTCCTTTGGCGATTCTCTTTCTTCTGCTGCCATCGATTAGAGAATCATCTGATCTTTCAGCGTTAGTCATGGATTGAATCATTGCTTCAATCTTTTTCATTTCTTTCTCAGGCGCACCGCCTTGCAACTTATCTGAAAATTGAGACATGCCAGGAACCATTTGCATTAGAGAACTAACTGATCCCATTTTCTTCATCATTTGAAGTTGACCTAAAAAGTCTTCAAAAGAGAATTCATTCTTTCTAAATTTCTTCTCTAATTTTTTAGCATCTTCTAGACTTACTTGTTTTGAAGCCTTTTCAATTAAGGTAAGAACATCTCCCATACCTAGGATTCGAGTAGCCATACGATCTGGCTGGAAAACTTCTAGGGCATCAGTTTTTTCCCCTACTCCGATAAACTTTATAGGCTTGCCTGTTACTGCTCTCATTGAAATTGCAGCACCACCGCGCGAATCCCCATCCATCTTAGTTAAAATAAGACCATCTAACTCAAGTGATTCATCAAAGGCTTTTGCAACTCTAACTGATTCTTGACCAGTCATAGAGTCAGCAACTAAAAGTACTTCATGAGGTTCTGTAATTTCAACAATATCAATAAGCTCATCCATTAGAGCTTTATCTATTTGTAATCGACCTGCTGTATCGATTAGAAGAACATCAAATCCAGCATTCACTGCATGCTTTAGTGCTCTTTCAGCAATGTCTTTTGGTTTTTCTGACTCTGTAGAAGAGAAAACAGGAACACCTAACTGACTTCCTAAAACCATTAACTGATTAATCGCAGCTGGTCTGTAAACGTCGACGGAAACCATTAATGGTCTTTTCTTCTTCTCCTCCATCAACCAACGAGCAAGTTTTGCAGTTGAGGTTGTCTTTCCAGAACCTTGTAGCCCAACAAGAACAATGACTACAGGTGGGGCAAACTTTAAATTTAGTGGAGATGCTTCTCCTAATATCCTAACCAATTCTTCATGAACAAACTTAATAACCATCTGCCCAGGATTTAGGCTTTTGATTATTTTCATTCCTGCAGCTTTAGTTTTTATACTAGCTACAAGTTCTTTTACTAAACTTAAAGAAACATCAGCTTCTAATAGTGCAGTTCTGATTTCTTGTAAGGCTGTATCTAGATCCGCCTCAGTTAGGCCGCCTTTTGATCTTAGCGAACTAAATACTTCTTCAAACTTCTTAGTTAAATTATTAAACATCTTAAGCGCCTTTTTTGAAGACCTTAGTTAAGACTTCTTCAACATCACTAACTGTAAATGGATAACCAAGGCAGCCACTTGCCCCTATCTGATGCGCCATAAGAACTAAATCTCTATCCATCTGAGTACTAAATAAAACGATAGGAAGACTTTTATTAGAACCACTCCTCATATCTTTAACTATTTGCACACCATCCATTCCCTCATCAGGACAATGGGAAGCAAACATTATTTCAAATCTTTTCTTTCTAGTTAGACTTTGTGCTGTCTTATTATCATTCGCAGTTTCAATCTCCGCTGACTTATGACCTAAGCTTGAGAGTATAGTTCTAAGTTGTCTTTGTCTGTTTGTGTCTGGCTCTGCTATCAGAATTTTCATATCTAAAAAATTGTATTTGTTATTTTGGCAAACTTACTTAATATGCCATTAATGTTTCAGAAATTTAGTAATTAATTAAAAATCACGTAAATATTCTGTAGAGTGATAGCAAATCGTCTTTAAATTTACTAGATGCTACTATTTGGCCACTTCTTTTAACTCAATAAGAAGACCATTTGTTTGCTTAGGATTAATAAAGGCTATTAACTTATCCTGGTATCCTAATTTGGGATAACCTTCTAAAAAACTAATGTTATTTTCGGCTAATTTTTTCTGATCCAAAAGTAGATCATTAGTCTCATAACAAACATGATGAAATCCCTCTCCTTTCCTTGCTATAAACTTATTAATTTTAGCGCCTTTATCTAAAGAAGTCTCCAAGGGGGAAAGAATCTCCAACAAAGGCCCATCTTTAGATAATTTAATCATATGAACCATTACACCTTCCGAGAAAACCTCCCCTGAAGATTCTAGCTCTGCTCCTAAATTAGTGACCAAAGTCCCATACAGAGAAGTCTCAAATTTTTTAACCACATAGGCTAAATGATGGATTTTTTTTGAAGAAAAAAATGAAGAAATAAACATGTCGCACTGGATAAGAACTAATCAAGCTGATAATGTCACAAAATTGCTAGTAAGTCTTTTTAAATTTCAAAGCACTAAAAAAACGCGTGAATAAAGTCAGGTCATTAAAAAATAAAATTGGAGTATTCACAGGCGGCAGTCCTTTATCTAAAGAACGTTTTGATTTGGGTTTATCTTACTTTAAAAATCATAATATCGAAGTAGCGACACCCATACTACCCTATAGAGACTACGGTATTTATTTAAATGGATTCGCAAATGGCAGCAAAGAAGAAAGACTTCGCGCGGCTCAAGAATTGATAGAAAATAAAGACGTTGATTTAATATTAAGCGCAAGAGGCGGAGCGGGTATTCAGGAAATACTAAGTGACTTCCCATATGAGCTGTTATCAAAAAATCCTAAATTAATAATTGGACAATCTGATGTCACAGCACTAATTCTACAGATGCCTCACAGAGCTGGAATTTCCGCTATTCACGGCCCTCAATTTGGATCTGAATTTGCAGATTACGAATCTCTAGATAGTGCAAAAAAATCAGTTGATACTTTAATAAAGTTATTAACTGATCCAGAATTCAGATATACATTAGAAGGACGATATTTATCTGGCAACAGATCGCCAAATAAATCTTCGGCAACAGGAACATTACTAGCTGGTAACCTTAGTATTCTAATTAGTCTTTTAGGCACTCCATTTGATGTGCCCTACTCCGACTCGATTTTAATTATAGAAGAAGTAGGAGAATCTCCTCACAAAATAGATAGAATGCTTAGACAGCTGCTGCTCAGTAAAAAACTAGATAAAATAAGTGGCATAGCATTTGGTAGATTTGCTAAATGTGAGAGTAAACATGGTCCTCAAGTTCAGGATGTTATAAAAAATTTCATTACAGAGTTTTCAAAAATTTCTGATGTTATAGTTTTAGATAGCCTAGAAGTTGGTCATTGGGGATGCAGTATGCCTGTCCCTATTGGAATCAAAGCAGAAATTACTGATAGCGGTATAAATATCCTAGAAAGCCCAATACAATAATTATTAAATTCAATATTAAAGTTAAATAAAAGAACAAAGACAAGAAAAAGAAAAATGAATCAAGAAGCATTAAAAACTCAAAACGCTAATCAAATAAATTCTGCGGAAATAGATAAAATTTTATCTTCATTTGTAAATGAAGATAACAAAAATATGTCTGTACCGAATAAAGGCCTAGAATGTATTATTACTGCTAACGGCTATAAAGAACTCGAGAGAACATTAGGCGGTGGCTTAATGTTCATAGACAACCAAGAAACTTCAAAGACATTTGAAGCTGGTAAGGTTTTTGATCTTGGCAATATTACTGGCGGCATAATAACTACACTTCTGACACTTCATGCTGCAAGCCTAGGCATAATAGATTTAAACCATAGAGTTTCAAGAATACTTCAAGGTTTTGGTGCGAACGGCAAAGAAGAGATGACAATTAAAAATCTTCTCTTACATCAATCTGGATTTCCAGAACAGGTAATGGCACATAGAGTTTTAATACAAGGTAAGCCCGAATTAGACAGACTAAACCCTAGAAGATCTAGTCTTCAATTACTTCAAAATGAAATTTTCAGGACTAGGCTACTAAACTTACCTGGAAAGGTAACCTTAAATAGCAATCTAAATTACATGGTACTAGGTTTTATCCTAGAGCAAGTTTTTGGAATGTCGGTTTCTAAGTTATTTGATGAAAAGATTGCGCGACCATTAGGCCTTAGATCCTGCTCATATATAGATTATGAAATGTTAAGAAGAGAAGGTATCAACGTAAATACTAGCGATATTATTCCCACTATAAAATGCAACTGGAGAGGTAAACAAATTGTCGGGGAAACTCAAGATGAAGTCACCTGGGCACTGGGCGGAGTATCTTCACATAGTGGTTTATTTTCTTCTCTCTCCGATCTTCAAACTCTTGGACAAGTGATCGTCCAAATTATAAATAACGAAAGTACATTTTTAGGGATATCTGCTAAAAGCATGCAAGAGAAAGGTATTCCAAATGCCACTCTACTGAGTGACATCTTAACTAAACAAACAATTTCAAAAAATGAGCTTGAGTTTTATGTAATGAACTCAAACACGGGAGTGTCTCTTTGGTTAAATCCAGCTAATGGGATCGTGTTTACTATAGGTTCAAACTTAGCCCAGACAACTAAAGACTATTCTTCATTTAATAGAATGAATAGGGCAATAATAGAAAGCATTTTAAGAATCCCACTTGATGGACGGAATTAATTGGCTGAACACTTTAGATAGCTGGAATGGAAGTAATTTCTCCCCACTAGACGAGCCTAGAATGATCTTGAATGATCTAGGCAATCCCCAAGATGCTTACGACACTATTCATGTTGCTGGAACTAACGGCAAAGGTAGCGTAGTTTCTTATTTGACTGATATTTACATTACCCTTTCTACTTATAAGAACGTCGCGAAAATGACTTCACCACATATCTTTGAATTAACAGAAAGAGCTCAAATAAATAACTCTAATATCGCCACATTAGACTTAAATAAGTCTTTAATAAAAGTCCAAGAAAGCTCAAATAAACTGAACATTAAGCCAACATATTTCGTTGCTATTACTTGTGCGATTTTCTTAGCTTTTAAAGAACTAAACGTCGATATTGCAATTATCGAAACAGGTCTTGGTGGAAGATTTGATGTAACTAATTTAATAAAAAAGCCATTAGCTACAATAATTACTTCTATTGGTTACGATCATGAGAATATTCTAGGAGATACCTTAGGTAGCATTGCTTGGAATAAAGCTGGTATAATTAAAAATCAGATTCCGATTATTATTGGTCCATTATTTAAGGAGTCCAATCAAAAAGAATCCTTTGAAGTAATTCAAAAAGAGGCATTGGAAAAAAATTCTCCCTTAATACTAGCTACAGAATCAGATCTTCCTTCAAATTTAGATACCACCCACTTTGCTGATTTTCAAATAAAAAATGCCGCCTTAGCAGCAAGTACCGCTAAGTACTTAGGAGTCAATAATGAAAATATCTTGCAGGGACTACAAAATAGTAAATGGCAGGGCAGATTTGAAAAATTAGAAAATAATAAAAATACTTTCATACTAGATGTAGCGCACAATGAAGAAGGCATTAAAGCACTTTTTCGTGAAATAAAATCCTTCAAAACGAACGTCAAACAAATAAATTTAGTTATTGGAGTACTAGAAAGAAAACTATCAGGTCATTTTTTATTAGCACTAAAACAAGAATTAAAAGGATTCAATAATAAGCTAAATCTATACCTTTACTCAGGAGAACTAAAAGCAGAAGAAGGTGGATCTTTTTACGGAAATTTTGCAGATATTAGAAATTTGAACGAACAAGACAAATGGTTCTCAGAGCAAAAAATTTATTCTATTAAAAACTTAGAAGAAATAATAATTCAAGACTTCTCTACATATGTTTTATTTGGTAGTACATATTTCTACCCACTATCTAAAAGCTGGGTAATTAAGAACTCGGACGATTTCCATCTACCACAACCGGAGACTGCACTTTCAAAGAAGGACTGATATCTCTAGCTACGAACCAACCTAATAAAACTATTAATATATAAAGAATCCAAGTCGCACTGTTACTCGCACCAGAAAATTTAATAACAGATCCTGAGTGAGCATTCTTTGCTACTGTTTTTTTAACAATAGTCATATTTGTAAAAGCATCTATTATTACATGAGACAAAACCCCAATACCTAAAGCTATCCCCAAGAAAGATCTTCCAACCCAATTTAAATCGGGAAAAGATAAAAAACCAATTTCAGAAAATAAAATAGCAGATGGAATAGAATGTAGCGCTCCCCTATTTGCTAGTATATTATTTGTTAAATAAGAAAAAATTACTCTTGAGCAGGAGTATCCTATGATTATGATCAAAGCCATGCGAACACTACCAAGCTCAGTAATCCCAACCCCAGAGCGAGCAAAGTAATTTATTGCTAGTATTGGTGCGATAGCGCCAATTAAACCAGAAAGCTCCCCTGTAAGACCCTCATCCGTAGAGTCCAGATTCGGTAAAATACTTCCTATTAAAACCAAAATAAAGGCAAGTAACGTTGCCTCACTACCAAAGTTATAAGCTACCGCCCCTGCTCCGGCATAGAATAGCCCTAGTAAGAATCCCCAAGAAATATGACTTTTTTCATCTGCCATAAAGTAATTTAATGCCGTAAGATGCTATTTAATAATGTATTAATTTAGCTAATTAAATAATAAATCATAAACTGTAAAACAGAAATGAGAAAAACTACACGAGAAGTTATATTTACTTTATTAATTTTAGGATTCTCTCTAAGTAGCTGCAGCTTGCCTGAAAAGCTATGGAAGCCGCTACATTTAAAGAGGACAGAAAGCGCTACGAACTCGAGAGTCCAAGACCATCCACAGATTGAAAAAACCACGGAAGAAGAATCCTTAGCACCTAAATCAGCTATTACAAACTTATCCGCTGTAGAAATTGAGTGGATAGTACCCTCAACAAGAGTAACAAAATATATTCTTCGCTATGGTTTCTCAGAAGATGACTTAAGTGATAAAATAGAAATTACTAGAAATTCATTAACTCCAATAACAGATACTAAACATGGTGCCGTATATAGATATTTACTCTCTGGAATACCTGCAAACTCAACAGTTTATTATACACTACAAGCGGGAAATGAATTAGGTTACTCTGAGCCAACTCCTGTAAATACTGCCAAAAGTTACAAATAAAAAATAAATAAAAATGATAGATCAAGTATATTCCATTATAGAGCGAGGTGGGCCAATTATGTGGCCACTTTTATTAACCTCAATAATTTCATTTACTGTTTCCATAGAAAGAATAATTTTCTTATTTAGATTTAAATCTGCGGTAAGCCAAAGTCATGAACAAAGATTCTCAGAACTTTTAGCAAATAAAAAACTAAATGAAGCACTCGGGATTTCTGAAATTTCCAGTGACCCTTTACTAAAAGTAATAGGGAACTCAAATTTATCATCTCTGAGCTCATTCCAAATTAGCTTTCATAGAGACTCTCTTAGATTATTAAATTCTATAAAAAAAGGTCTTGGGATACTAGATACCTCAATTACTATCGCTCCACTATTAGGACTACTAGGAACAGTCACAGGACTAATACAATCCTTCTATTCACTAGGAAACGCTGAATTATCATCCCCAATAGCTATAACCGGTGGTATTTCAGAGGCACTTATTGCAACAGGATTCGGGCTCGGTGTTGCAATTTTTTGTTTAATTCCATTCAACTTACTTACTTCAACTGAAGAAAGTACTAGAGAATCTCTAGAACAACTTGGAACAATGTTTGAAATAGCCATGAGTAGCAATAACAATAATTCCAACTCATAATAACTTCATGAAACTTGGAACTGTAAAAGCTAGAAGAAAAGCGAGAATAGAAGTTATTCCGCTGATTGATATAATGTTCTTCCTTCTGGCAACCTTTGTTTTAATTTCTTTAAAGATGACAGAGAACAAAGGACTTAATGTTGCCTTACCGAAGTCTTCAACTAATGAGTCTAAATCAACTAAAGCTGCTAAAGATAATAAAGATATAACAATTACAATCAACAGTAGTGGCTTATTATTTCTAGATAAAACAGAAACAACTTTGGAAAATTTAAAATTAAAACTATCTCAAGAACAAGGTTTAGAAGAGAGAAGTTTAATCCTTCTAGGTGACGAAAGTTCAAGACTCGACAAAACTATAGAAGTTCTTGATTTAGCAAAAGAACTTAAGTTTGGTTCAGTATTAGTTAGAACTAAATCTAAGAATTAAATAAGAAAACTGTTATATTATCTATTTCTAGTTCTAGCTGTCGTGATAACTTCGCAGAAGAAGTCTCAGCATTCTGATTTACATTTAGTGAGTTCTTTATCGATTGAAAAGCAAAAAGAGTATCAGTAGTTTTAGGTTGCATTTTAACAGTGCGCATAAGATCTACCCTAAGCTCCTCATCTTCAGGGCTAATAAAAAATGCCTTCGTTATATAGAACAATGCTTGAGAATAATTTTTACTTTCAAGATGCAAACTAGCAATACTTCGCAGAGAACGTATATCTTCTGGAATAAATTCTAAAATCTTAGACAAACATAAATAACCAGAGGTTAGTCTATTCTTTTTGATAAAAACTATACTCAGATTATACAATGCATTAACGTAAAAAGGTTTTAATGTTACTGCTTTTCTTAAATTAACCTCAGCTAAATCAAGTTTATCCTGTCTTAAATATACGACTCCTAAGTTACAATAAGCTTCCTCTGCTCTAGGATCTAATAAAAGTGCGCTTTCTAAAATCTGAGCTGCTTCATCATATTGACCTAATTCACAATAAACATAACCTAGGTTAACAAATGAACTTAAATATGTAGGATTTAATTCTATGGCCTTTCTAAAGGCTTCTGCACTTTCTGAGTAACGTAAATTATTATTATGCTCTACTGCTAACTCGAAAAAATTCTTCCAATCATGAGGTTGTATTGTAGTCTTACTTTGACCTAAAGACGTGTAGAGATTCCCCTTCTTCTTTTTCGAATCATCTTTTTTAGTATGACCATAATGATGAATTCTTGGTTTAGCTTTTTTAATTTTAAACTCTGGCCTTTCAGCTAAACAAAATTCTACCAATTCATGTATCGGCGCTCGGTAATGTAAACCCTCCCAATTAGGAAAAAGTCTAACAAGGCCACTTTCAAAATATCCTTTAAAAGATTTTTCTAACTTAGGAAATTGCCCGGAACAAGGCATAAAATCGCTCAATCTAACATCATTAGTATAATGTCTCTGTGTTAGCTCCCATACTACACCTGATTCAGAACACATTCTTTTTATCTCAGGTAAGTCTTCAGAGTAAATTACTTCATCTGAATCAAGAACTAAAATCCAATCTGAAGTGGCATATTGAAGAGAGACATTTCTAGCTACTGAAAAATCATTTTGCCAATCTTGATAATAAACTTCAGCTCCAAGATTTTTTGCTATTTCTATCGTTTTATCAGTTGAGCCGGTATCAACTAAAACAACCTGATTAATTATAGGAAGAACAGAAGATATGCAATCTCCGATAAACGACTCTTCATCTTTTGCAATCATACATAAACTGATCGTTGGAGAATCGCTCATTTTTTAAATTTCTTTTGTAACTCCTTAGCAATTACTATTCTTTGAACCTGGCTGGTTCCTTCATAAATCTGCATTAACTTAGCATCTCTCATTAGTTTTTCGACAGGATAATCTTTTGTATATCCATAGCCACCAAATACCTGCACAGCATCAGTGGTAATTCTCATAGCACTATCAGCTGCAAATCTTTTTGCCATGGAAGATTCTAGTGAATTCTTTTCTCCATTATCAGCCATAGTAGCTGCTCTTAAAGTAAGTAACCTTGCAGCATCAATATCAGTTCCTGCATCAGCCAGTATTGATTGAATGGCTTGGAAATCAAATATTTGTTGACCAAATTGTTTTCTTTGAAATGAATAAGACATTGCTTCATCAAAAGCCCTACTAGCTATACCAACTGCAATGGCAGCAGTCATCGGTCTAGTAAAGTCCAAAGTCTTCATTGCCGTATAAAAACCTTCACCTTCTTTACCTATTAAACAATCATTAGGTACAAATACATTTTCAAATGAAACAGTAGTAGTATTGGAGCATCTTTGACCTAGTTTGTTTTCAGACTTTCCAATGGTGACACCTTCAGAACTTCTACTAACAACCACACAACATATAGACTTATGTTTTTCTGCTTTATTCTTTTCATCAATTAAAGTATCTAACTTAGCAAAAACAGTAAACTGAGAGGAATATCCCCCATTTGTAATCCACTGTTTATTTCCATTTAGAAGATACCCACCTTCAACTTTTTGAAGTTTACAAGACAAGGATGACACATCAGATCCCGCCCCTGGCTCTGATAGACAAAAAGATGCAAAATCACCTTTTTGACAAATTGGCTTAACAAATTTTTCTTTTTGTTCCTCTGTTCCAGCAATAACTATAGGTGTTAAAGCTAAATCATTTGCAACTATTGATGTAGTTACCCCAGAACAGCCATAAGCTAGTCTTTCAATTACTAAAGAAGTTGCCAGCGAACTTAATCCGATACCTGCATATTTTTCAGGGATAGTTAAGTTAAAAAATCCAGAAGCGTGAGCTTCTTTGAATATGCTTTTTGGAAATTCGGCGCTCTCATCATAGATATGCGCTTGTGGAATTATTGCTCTAGCAGAAAAATCTTTTGCTGCCTGTTCTAATAATAGATTATCCTCTGAAAGACGAAAATCCATCTATATGACTAGTCCGCTTTAGTATCAGCTACTTCTGGATCAGGCTCTAAGAAATCTTCTGGTCTAGGTGGCTTAGTAAAACGTCTAATTATTCTTCCCTTAGTTAAATCATATGGAGAGATTTGTAGCCTTACATGATCTCCAGCGAGAACTTTAATGTAATGTTTTCTAAGTTTCCCTGCTAAATATGCAAGAAGTTCATGTCCATTTTCTAGTTGCACTAAAAAAGTAGTATTTGGGTAGCAATCTTTTACTACACCGTTAAGCTCTAAATTATCGTCTTTTGCCATTATGAAATGATTTACCCACTAAATTTTTGAGCTTTATACCGCAGATTAGTAACTCAGTCTAGTTCTCAATCTTTAATATTGATTATCTAACAAGCATCCGTAGCCGAAGTATTAACATTTAGACTATATACTCCCGAATGAAACTGAGAAAAAGTCACTATTTTACTGCTTTGACAGTGCCTAACAGATACAACATCTTCTAAACATAGATCATCTTCACAAGTTGGATCATGTCTTACATAGATCTTATGTAAAGGCGGTATAACCAATCCCTTAAGTAAAGTTTGCCCATATTCTCCACTAGCAGTACCTGCCTCCTGTTGAGCTACTTCCATAATCTCTTCAGGAAAGCTCTCAGACTCAATTTTTCCACCCTCTAAAGAAGTTCTTAACTGGTTAAAAAGTGTTATAGCACTGCTATGCTGTGCCTTATCCTTGTAAAGAGTAAAAGCCTGAGTAGCGATGGAAGATAATATTCCAATTAGAGCTACAACGGTTAATAACTCAATTAGAGAGAATCCAGACTGATTATTGTTTTTCATAGAGTTCACGCTTTAATTAACGTCAATTGAATTAATAAAGTAATGCAAAATTCAAGCCCAAAAAAAACTAGCGATTACAGGGCTTACTTAGAACGAAGTACAAATTTTGTCACATTAAAACTTAGGAAGTAAAAAAATTAGCCTCTTCTATAAGCTTAAACAATGGCGTAGTCTTCTCTATAGGTGTTCCGGAAACGGCGTCTCTCGGTAAAAATACATCCTCTGGTTCTAAATCCTCTGTTTTTAGAACCAGATGCTTATCAAGACCTTCTCCTACTGAAGTAGAATAACTTTTCGGAAATAACCCATTGGTATTTCCAAAAATTGCCTCAACCTTATCCGCAGTATGCGGAAGAACTGGGGCTAAAAGAATATTTGCAGATCTTATCATATCAAATGCAACCGCTATTGAATGTGAAGCCTTGGCTAAATCCGTTTTAATAGTTGTCCAAGGTGCGGTCTCATCAAGATACTTATTTATTTCCCTAACAAAAGCCAAAGCTTCCTTAGTTGCATCCCTTAATTTTACTTCTTCAAATAGAGAGGAAACTACTTTAAATGCTTCGTCACGCTTTTTCAAAAGTGCGGTATCTGAATCTGTCAGTTCACCCTTATTTGGAATTTTTGCTTCTAGCTTGCTACAAGTAAAACCAATAACCCGATTAACTAAATTACCCCAAGCAGCTACCAACTCACCATTATGTTTTGCTTTAAATTCTTCAGAAGAAAAATTAGAATCTTTTGTTTCAGGAGAAATTGTTGTTAGATAATAACGTAGCACATCAGGCTCTACCTTCTCAAGCATATCTCTGAGCCAGACCGCATAGCCCCTACTTGTAGAAAACTTCTCTCCCTCAATATTTAAAAAATTATTTGCAGGAACATCATATGGTAAGTTTAATGAAGTATCGTAGGCCATAAGTTCTATCGGCCAGATTACCGTATGAAATGGAATATTATCTTTTCCGATAAAATAATAACTTCTCGCATCTAAGTCATTCCACCACTTCTTCCAATCTTCCGCACCACCAAAAACTTCAGCAAATTCTACCGAAGCACTTAAATAGCCAATTACAGCATCGAACCATACATATATGACCTTACTCTCCCATCCAGAAACAGGTACTGGTATGCCCCAATCTATATCCCTAGTAACAGCCCTACTTCTAAGTCCATCTTGAATCCAAGCTCTAGTAAGACTTTGAACATGACCTCTCCAATGACTTTGCTTAGAAACCCACTCATCGAGCTTTTCTTGAAATTTACCCATCATCAGAAAATAATGCTCGGTCGCTTTTAATACCGGTACCGTTTCACTAAGTGTAGAAATAGGATTTAAAATTTCTGAAGCCTCAAAAGTCTTCCCGCAATTCTCGCACTCGTCCCCTCTGGCTCTTTCATATTTACATAGAGGACAAGTTCCTCTCACGTACCTATCTGCTAAGAACATATTAACTACAGGATCATAAAACTGCTCGGTCTCTTTTATCTCAAGAGCGCCTTCTTCTAATAATTTAAGAAATATTTTCTGAACTATATTTTTATGATTTTCAGTTAAAGTATGAGTAAACAAATTGAAACCAATACCCAGTTTTAAAAAATCCTGAATAAATCTCTCGTGATATTTTTCAACTACCTCCTTAGGAGTTAGTCCCTCTTGTTTGGCTTTTAATGTTATAGGCGTTCCATGTGAATCCGAACCGGATACCATCATCACACTATTGCCCTTAAGCTTGTGAAAACGCGAAAAAATATCGGCAGGTAGATAAGCGCCTGCAACATGACCTAGGTGAAGATCCCCATTTGCATAGGGCCAAGCAGCGAAAACGGCAATTGATCTACTCATTTTAATGTCCGAACTGTATTAAATTTCTCATAATATTGGATTTATTATTTATTCAATAGTACTTATTGCAGAACTATTCAAAGTCTAATTTAAAAGAAAATGGAAGAAAAAGTAAACGAAAATAATCTCGATACTAAAAGTAGTGAAAGTCAAAAAATAGAGCCTACTAAAGTCGTAGAGCCTGTAAAAGTTATCACTGACATAACTTACGATGAATTTGCAAAGGTCATATTAAAAGTAGGACTTATTGAAGAAGCAGTAAAAATAGAAAAGTCTGAAAAATTACTTAAACTGAAAGTTAATCTTGGCGAAGAAACAGGGGCTAGACAAATTATAGCAGGACTTGCAAAAAGATATCAGGCAGAAGAGCTCATTGGAAGAAGAGTTGTTGTCGTTTCGAATCTCAAACCAGCAAAGCTCATGGGAGAGATGAGCAATGGAATGTTACTAGCTGGTTCAGATGACGAAGGAAATTTAGAGCTAGTTGCAATACCTGATAATATTAAGATAGGCGGAACTGTAAAATAACAATGTTAATAGATACACATTGTCACCTTACTGACCTAGAAGATTTACAAGTTATAAATCTTCTAGAGAACGCAAAAAATGCTGATATTAGAAAATGTATTTGCATAGGCGCCAGTAACGGTGAAGCCTCCAATAAAAGAGCATTTGATTTATCAAATAGCTTTGAAGACATCTTCGCAAGTATTGGCATCCACCCTCAAGAAGCTTCTAGCTCACTTTTCAGTGATAAAATAATAGAACTTGCTGCTTCAAAAAAAGTCGTAGCCATCGGCGAAACTGGATTAGATTTTTTTAGAGATACTTCAGATTTTAAAGATCAGGAATCAGTTTTTAGAAAATCGATACAAATCGCAAAAGACTTATCAAAGCCATTAATAATACATTGCAGGGACGCCCTTGAAGAAACACTAAAAATCCTTAGAGAAGAAAAGGCTGATATCGTAGGAGGCGTTTTTCACTGCTATTCAGGAACTGCTGAAACTGCAAAAATATTAAATGATATCAATTTTTATGTCTCGTATACAGGAATACTAACCTTCAAAAGCAGTACTCGGGTTAGAGAAGAAGCAAAAAAAATCCCACTTTCGCAAATTATTTTAGAAACAGATGCCCCCTACATGGCCCCAGAGCCATATCGCGGAGGCCAAAGCGAGCCTGCGCATGTTCTTCAAATTGCAAAAAAATTAGCGGAAGTAAAAGAAGTCTCACTAGAGGAAATAAAAACGATTACTACAAACAATGCCCATACCCTCTTTAAAAACCTACAGTAATATCTTACTAATTGGATTTATGGGCAGTGGAAAGTCCTACGTCGGTAGAGCTTTATCAAAAATTGCCAAGATGAAATTCCTTGATTTAGATAATGAAATATTAAGAAAATCTCCAATCAAAAGTATTCAAGAAATTTTCGATGCTCAGGGGGAGAAATATTTCAGATCTCTTGAAAAACAAACCTTACTTGAAATATTAAAAAACGACCGCCAAATCATTTCTCTTGGAGGTGGCACATTATTCTACATAGAGAAGGAAGATCTAGAGTTAAAAGATAAGCTAATAATATTCCTAGACTCAAGTTATGAAGAATGCAGAAAAAGAGTAAAGAGATTAGATAATAGACCTCTATTCAAAGATGAAAAAATGGCAAAGAAACTTTTTGATGAAAGATATCCCAAGTACACGGAATTAGCAGATATTTCGATAGAAACCAAAGATTTATCAGGAGAAGAAATAGCTCTAAAAATTAGTAAAATAATCTGCTAAACTAAAGCTTTTCTCCATAAATTATTATCTCGTCCTTTCTAAATATTCCAAGCAAAATAGAAAATGTTTTTTTATCGCATGCATGAATTTTAGTTATGCCATTTCTCTTTGCGACCTCAGCAATTGCTCTACTATCCCACTCTGCAGTCAAATCAATACGCCCAGTTGGAACCTCAATCTTATATGAGCCTCCAGAAACTGTAGCTGCGCCAATTGTACTACCTCTCATATCAGTACACGCAGGCGTTATTGTATTAGTATAGAGCAGTCCTCTCGCACAGGAAGACAACAGTAAGCATGAAACAAATAATAAAATATTATTAATCGCCATATGCGATAGTATCTATTTTAGTATATGCCCCGAAGAAATATGAGTTAACACCTCTATCTAAGTGATGAACAATTGTCATACTACCATTTTCAGCCGCCCTCTTAACTCCCGCATCCCCCCAAGAGACTAACCACAGAATGGTATGACTAGAAGAAACTCCTACTTTAGACCCCAATTTAGTTTCCCAAACATCATCATCTAATGGAACTTTAATATCAGTATAAAGGCAGCCATTAAATGAACAGAGAATAATTAGAGCAATATAATACTTTTTAATCATAATTAAATTTAAAATATGTAATAATTAGAATTCAAGAAGAGACTACTTGATAAAATAACTCTTACAAAGATAATAATCAAATCAAATAGTAAGACGTTCACTAAAGAGAATCTTAAACAAAAAAAATGTCGCGCAAACCAGCGCGACATTGAAAGAGTTATTCATTTAAGAATATTTCCTATAATCCATTTCGAATTAACGAGACAGAATAAAAATAAAGATAAACTTTTTCTATCATGAGGGCTAACGCCCCCGAGAAAGAACGGCCTCAAGGGCCGCGATCTTTCTCCCTTACGGGAGAGTTTAATCTGGCCTAAGCCAGAAAAAACTACAACCGTAGGAAAAGTTACATTGCAAAAGCAAAGAAAACTTTAATATGAAAGTAGCAATTAAGCCTTGATTTAGCTTTCGCCGAATCAAAAAAGATCTATCTAAATTAACCTTTTGTATTGTTATGATAACTTATTTTAATCTGATAGTCTCTACTGATAAGATTTTTTCTTACCTGGCTAATCACATAGTAATTACAACTACTTAGATATCCCCAGAGCTTCTTCCACCACCTTAAATAAGGCCTCACTTCTATAAGGCTTTTCTAAAAAGTATAGATTTGGATCATCCGAGAATTTAATTCCAGATAAATCTCTAGAAAAACCACTAGATATAATGACTGGTAAATCTTTGTTTAAGAGTCTAAACTCTTCATAAATTCTTACACCAGATAAATCCTGTAGGGTAAGGTCAATAAAGACACAGGATAAGTTGTAAACATGCTCTTTTAAATACTGAAGACCGATAATTCCAGAAGATTGAATAACAACTTGATAATTCGCACTAGTTAATAAAGCTTCAGCAACTTCCAAAACTATAGGCTCATCATCAATAACTAATATTTTTTTATTTTCATTAGATAATTTTTCTAGTTTTGAATTATCAATATCCGAGGCAACGGTAGTTTCTTGAAAAGCTAAAGGTAAATAGATCCTAAATGTTGAACCTTTTCCTTCTTCCGAAATAACATCTAATGCTCCCTTATGATTTTTAATAATTCCAATTACAGCCGATAAGCCCAATCCTCTTCCACTACCCTTACTGCTGTAAAAAGGATCAAATATTTTGTTAATAGCTTCTTCACTAATTCCACAGCCATTATCAGAAACTTCAATCACGGCATAACTCGCAGATAATTCGGACGAAGCTAATAACATACTATTCATTTGCTCAATCGAGAGACGCATCTCTTGCAAGCTAATATTAACTATACCACCTAAAGCCTTACAAGCATCCGAGCTATTCATGACTAGATTAAGTAAAACTTGTCTAATCTGAACTTCATCAATCAAAACACTTAAATTATTTTCTGGTAAACAAAAATTTAGCTTAACCCCTCTTGATACTCCAGATTTCAATAAACCTGACATAGAAGAAATTAAAACAGTCAAAGAAGTTATCGCATGATCCTTAGCAGGAGATAACCCAGCATATACCAAAAGCTGTTTAGTTAAGCCGCTAAGCTCAAGTACTGCCTGTTCAATTCTATTAATGTGTTTTGCACCCCGAGATAATATTATCTCATCTCTTTGAAGCATTTCTGCATTACCCAAAACCCCAACTAAGAGATTATTAAAGTCATGAGCAATTCCACCTGCTAAAACCCCTAAACTTTCCATTTTTTGACTTTGCTGCAGTCTTAGCTCTAACTTTTCTTTCTCTATTCTAGTTTTCTCAGCCTCTGTAACATCTTGAAATACAACTACCCCACCTACTAAATTACCTTCCCTATCCCGCACTCCAGATCCCGAACTTTCACACCAAATCCCAGACTCTAAATCTTCAGTTTTAATGTATACAGGCTCCCTTTCAAATTGCTCACCGGCTATTGCTCTATTCAAGGGCAAACTGGTGAAAGGATACGGTGTCACCATATCAGGTAAAAAATTACCAAAGCGCCTAATTCGCTCCGCATAAGGTAACGGACTAGGCTTTATCTTCATTATTCTCTGGGCTTCTTTATTAAAAAGCACCATATTTCCGTACCTATCACCAACAACTAGACCTATTTTTATACTCTCTAGAATGGACTCTAATAAAGAAGACATGTTTGTTGGAAAACGAGAGAGCTTATAATCCGAATTCTTCATCCTCTCTGCATAATCCTTAATAAAGGTCTTAAAAGGGAGTGAACCTACTTCTATTTCTGGCGGAGCAATAAAACATGGATTAGGAATTGCCTCCCCATTAACTAGTAATCTCGGATGAAAAATAATATTTTCTAAATTACCCTCATTTTGCCAATTTAAAATTCTAGCGATATTAATACTGCCCGTCATAAGCAGAAGTAATACTTCGTGCATTATCTTAGCATCTCTAAATATAGATTTTAAATGATCATCCTCAGTGCACAAAACTCTTATTCCAGAATAATTAGAACTTAAAGCCTGATCTCGAGCTTCATTTAAAAAATTAAGAAAATAAAACTCATAATCAACCGCCACAAATGTATGAGGAGTTGAAATTTTAGAAAAAAGAGAATTGGTCTCTTCTTTAGACTTTGTAAAGTTTAAGATAAAAACTTTCTCTTCTCTCTGAACTCCTTCAGAAAGAAGAAATTCTAATGAAGAAATCGCCTCCTCTTCTTCTACAAAAATAGCAAGACAATCTCCGTCTGCTAGAACAGGAACATTTGAATCTGTATATTTATTATACATTTTAATATTTAAACTGATTTAAGTTCTTCTACTTTCATTTGAACTGATTTAACTTAGTAAATCAACTAAATCTTTCATTTCAATTCGTGCCTTCTCTTCCACATTTGACATAACATCATCATATACTGATAGTTTGTGATTCTGTAAGTTTAGAATTTTCTCTTCAATAGTATCTTCTGATATTAACTTATATACGAAAACTGGGTTTAGTTGCCCTATTCTATGAACTCTATCCATAGCTTGCGATTCAGCAGCAGGGTTCCACCATGTATCAAGAAAAATAACATCAGAAGCACTTGTGAGATTCAATCCCACCCCTCCTGCTTTTAGAGAAAGAAGAAGTACGTCACTAGAATCAGTATTCTGAAATTCATCCACAATTGTTGATCTATTAGAAGTGCTGCCGTCTATCCTATCAAATCTGATGGAATCCTGTTTTAGTTTTAATTCCATTAGATCTAGAGCACTAGTCCACTGAGAAAAAACTAAAACCTTTCTACCCTGTGCTATAGAACTTAAAATAAGTTCAGCTGCTTTAGAAATCTTAGTTGAATGCCCATTAGTTATAAAACCAGCGAGCTTTGGATCTACCGCAATTTGTCTTAACCTTAAAATCTGCTCTAAAATATTTATAGACTTCATTTCAACTTCACTATCATTTAACATTTCTTTAGCTTTTAAAAACTGACCTTCATAGATAGTTTTTTCTTCTAAAGATTGCTCACATGATACAAGCACCTCTGTCTTTTCTGGTAAATCTTTTAAAACTTCTTTTTTTCTTCTGCGTAATATAAAGCTTGAAGAAACCTTCTTAATTTCAGCAAAATCCATACCCTTAGATAAGAGCCCAGGCACAGAAAAATCTAAAATTGAAACCAAATCCTCTATTGAATTTTCAATTGGTGTCCCAGTTAAGGAAACTTTAAAGTTCGCATTTAACTGAATTATTTTTAAAAAATTATCACTATTTGGATTTTTGATATTTTGAGCTTCATCTACTACCAGTAAATCCCAGTGTTTTGAATTAAGTAATTCAATATCTCTCTTCATTACCCCATAGCTAGTTATAATGACCTGTGGCTGATCACTTAATTCTACAAGCTCTCGCCCTGCGCCGTGATAAATAGAAACACTTATATCTGATCTAAATTTTTCTATTTCTAACTTCCATTGCTTAAGTAAACTAGTAGGACAAACAACTAAAGTATAGCTTCGAATTATGCTAATAACTTGTAATGTTTTTCCAAGCCCCATATCATCTGCTAAAAGAGCACCAGGCAATTTAGCCTCTCTCAATGCGTTCAGCCATAGAGAACCATATCTTTGATAAGGTCTCATAATTTCAAAAGTAGAAGAGGAATTGAAGGTTGATTTATAATTTTCCGTTACCCATGATCTAAAATAATCATCAGGCACATCCTCTAAAAAAGGAAGTAATTTTAATGAATTTAGAGCGCTAGAAGTTTCACTTGCCGAACCTACGTGTGCTGGTCCTCCACCTGATGACGATCTTTTCAAGCCATTTTTTACTTGATTTAGCCATGTTATAGGAATCTGAAACCAAGAATCACCTTGCTTTATAAATCTTTTATCCGCAAAATAAGAATCTGATACCTCCGACAGAGATAGTTTATATCCAAGAATATCATTTTCAAAAACCACCTCAGGAAATCCGTTTTTATTATCTATCTTAGGTACTAAATCGAAAATCTCTTGGTGCGAATCACAGGAAATTTTTGCAGCTTTTAGTCTAGAATAAAATATCGGAACCTGCTCTCCACTTAAAATAGTTTGCTTATCAAAACTTAAACCAAAATTACTCTTACAAAATCTAAACAATTCTAATTCCTTCTCGGAATTTCTTTTTGGTAGATACAGCCAGTCCACTGGGGAAAAACTAGCCTTTCTTATTTGAGCTATTGAGGGATTACCATATACAATAACTGGAAGTACACTTATTCCAGAATCTAAGATATCAATTTCAAATGACAAACTACAGGGTTCGCTAGAAAACACAGGAAGAGCATTACCTTTAAGATGAAATCCACTTCTCTGAATCTGAGGTAGGTATTCCGAAATAAAACTTTCTAGATTTTCTGAATTAATTATAATTCTATTATCTACTACTGACTTAAAAGAGCCTAACAAAGTAGGTCCAAATAAATTTGGTAAAACTATAATTTTATCATTTAAAACTAAAAACTTTTTTCTTAAAGTACTATCAAAATCGATGCAAAGTTCTCCTTTTTCATATTGATAGTTTAATTCTATTTGATTTTTGTTTTTTTCAAAGATTACAGACCTTCTTACGACTTCTTTCTGCTCTGTTTCCTTTGTTTCAAAAAACACTTGAGTCATACCGTAAAGTATTTTTTCAAGCTCTTCGCTCAAACCTTCACTAAGGATTAAATTATTCGCATTACTAAAATACCTATCCAAAAGAAAATCTTCTCTAGATGCTAAAGGAGCTTCGCCCTTTCTTCTTCCTGAAGTAAATCCTCCGATAAACTCAGCAAGTGAGCTTTTTAAAATTACAATATTATCTTCAAATATAACTTCACGTTTCAGTACTAACTCTTGAAGCTCATTCAAACTAGCTACGTATACTATTTTAGACTTTAAAGTAGAGACGCCATTACTAGAGACTTTATCAATCTTATCTCTACTATTTGCGATAATTGTTGCTGCTACTAAATGAACACAAGGGTCATCATCACAGTGACAATCAGTACTATAATAAAAATCCTCCGTAGAAAGCTTTACTTTGATAGCTCTTGCTAAATTAGGGTCTTTTAAGATGATTAAAAAATCTGGGCCGTCTATGGAAACTCGCGCCGTAGTAATAAGTCTAGATTTCGTTACTGCTTGTGACCAAGCATCACTAGAAATATTCTCCCTAAAATCATCTAAGTAATTCTTTAAAGAGATCAAAACTACTCGCCAAATAATCGATCTAAAATAATAGCAACTGCAGAACGCACCGAAAGATGATTATAATCTCCAGGTCCAAAAATTGGGTCTAATCTATAATCGGCCCTATCTATTAAAGACGAATGCATTCCCCATGCAGTTCCAAAAAGAAATAATATTGGTCTACTAAGTGAAGGAACTAGTCTTCTAAATGATTCGTAATCTAAGGTATGCTCAGTTGGCCTAGCAGAGGTAGCGACAACATATGGGAGCACACCATGCTCTTTCTCGATAGAACTTATTACATCATCAAATGTTGAAACATGAAAAATTTTTGCTAAGGCTTCAAATCTATTTGGATTATAATGAGAGCCAACACCAGCCTCCCAATGATCACATATTCGCTGAATCAACCTGCGTAAAGTTAAAGAAGGATGAACTATATAATAACCATTTAGTTCAAAAGTCCGTACACTTCTGGCTATATCATGAACATCAAGATTAGTTATTGAAGAAGTTATGATTTCACCTTCTTTATCTACAACTGGGTTATGAATTAATGCTAAATATAAAGGGGGCTTTTCTTTAAGGGTGCGATCAGATAATGATAACATCTGAGGCAGTAGATCTGGTCGCCTTAAGCTAGTATCTACTAAAGAAGCGTTCCTTCTGTTATTTTCTATCTCTTGATGATTTCCATTCAGAAGAACTTCAGGGACATGCCTGCCTCTATACGTTCTAGGTTTTGTATACTGTGGATGTTCCAGCCCACCTATTTCAAATGACTCTAATTCAGTCGACTCTTCATTTCCGAGCACTCCCGGAATCAATCTAGAGCTTGCCTCTAAAAATGACATCGCCGGAACTTCTCCGCCCATATAAATAAAATCACCAACGCTTAGCTCATAATCAACCCAACCTTGTACAAATCTCTCATCTACTCCCTCATAGCGTGAGCAAACTAAAATTAGCTGAGATCCTGCTTCCTCTGTGGCTTCTTTGTTAATCTCCCTAATAAGCTTTTGAGTTAATGGCCTTCCTCTAGGAGTAAAATATAATACTCTTGCTTTAGGATTTTCTTCTTTTATCTTCTCTACCCCAGAAACTAGAGATTCTACCCTCGTCACCATCCCCCCACCCCCTCCATAGGGAGTATCATCAGTTTGGCCACGACTATTTATCGCAAAACCTCTTAAATCATGGATATCTAAGTATATTAAGGAATTCTCTATCGCCTTAGAAACTAAAGTAACGTTCTTAAAAGGGCTAAATAAATCAGGAAAAAGGGTTAAGACAGAATATTTCATCGAATGTTTTACGAGAGTAGCAAATAAGGATATAAATTGTAATTAATTCTATGGGACATTTAGCATAAAAGACCTACTATAAAATAGACGGCGTAAATAGATTATGACAGGAACTACTTCTGGAAAACGACTTTGGGATAAATCTGGGGACTCTGCAAGCAGTCTAAATAAATTAATTCATGAATTTACTGTTGGCTCTGACCCTGAAATTGATTTAAACATTATTTACTGGGACATTCTAGCAAGTGCTGCTCACGCTAAAATGTTAAATAATAGCAAGCTGCTAGATGACAAAGATTTAGCTGTACTAATCCCCGGACTAAAGAAAGCACTCAATCTTGTAAAAAAAGACGAATTTACAATTCCTAGAGAATTAGAAGACTGTCACACAGCCCTGGAATCATATTTAACTGAAGAGTGCGGAGATGCGGGAAAAAGAATTCACACAGGTCGCTCTAGAAATGACCAAGTCCTAGTAGCAGTCAGACTTTATTTAAGAGCATTAATAATAGACTCAGTTAATGGATTAACAGCTGTAGCTAATCTTGCTTTTAAAAGAGCAGAGTCTAGCCTCGGTATACAAATTCCAGGACATACTCATTTTCAACACGCAATGCCAGCATCTGTTGGAATGTGGTTTTCTGCAATTGCAGAAGGAGCAATAGAATTAATCAGAGAAGGGCTTGCTTTAAGCGAGCTAGTTAGTATCAATCCGCTTGGAGTCGGGTCAGGCTTTGGGGCACCCCTTCCAATCGACAGAGAGCTCACAACAAAATTACTTGGCTTTTCTAAAACTCAAAGAAATCCTATCAACACTCAAAATAGCAGAGGCAAATACGAATTATCAATCGTAAGGTACTTATCAAATATCTCTTCATGGATAGAAAAATATTCTTATGATTTAATTATTTACAACATGCAAGAACTACGCTGGGTAAAGATTCCAAAGTCTTTCACAACTGGATCTTCCATAATGCCACAAAAACAAAACCCAGATGTGTTAGAACTTTTAAGAGGAAGTGCATCAAGAGTAAGAGCGTCAGAATTTGAAATCGCTTCTATTATTTCTAAGCTTCCATCTCACTATCATAGAGATTTTCAGCTAACTAAAGAACCTTTAGTTAAAGCAAGAAATATAAGTCTATCTACTTTAAGTATATTTAAACAAGTACTAGAAGGTATTGATTTTGACATTATAGAACTAGAAAAATCTAAGTCAGAAGAACTTTATGTTACATACCAAGCTTTTCGCTTAGTTAGACAAGGTATGTCATTTAGAGATGCTTATATTGAGACTGCTCGTTTATACACAGAGGGTAGTATTAATAAAAAAGATCTCGAACAAGACTTTGCACTTATTGAAAGTTCGCTTATTTCAGAATTAGCTAGCGGCAAAGCTGAGCTATTACAAATTAGTAATACAATTTCTACTAAAAGTGCGGAACTAAATTCTTTAGAGAACTTATTATCCTAATTCTAAACTAAAAAAATAAGTACCTAAATGAATAAATCTTTTGCTCGGATATTTCTAATCATACTTGGCATATGTTTATTAGGTTTTACATATTGGGATAGTCTAGCAGAGATAATAAATATCTGCTTAACTGATGACGATTATTCTCACGGCACACTACTACCTTTCATAACCGCTTATCTACTTTGGGATAGACGCGACGAATATAAAACAAGTAATCAAAAATCAATTATAATCCCTTCAATAATATTAATTTTTGGCTTATTGTTATTTACATTAGGACACTCATCCCAGCTTTCTTTCCTGACCTGGGCTAGTTTTTTTCCAGTAATACTTTCCTCAGTCTGGCTAATTTTTGGCAAATCTATTTTTCTAACTTCAGCAGGTCCGATTCTTCTGCTTTTTATGTCCAAACCCCTACCAGACTCTCTAGTTGTTAGAATCTTCTGGCCACTACAAGTTCTAGCAGCAAAAATCGGTGCTTGGACATTAGAAAAACTAAACGTTCCTGTTTATCTCTCAGGAAATATAATTGAAATTCCAACAATGAGACTGATGGTTGAAGAGGCTTGCAGCGGAATGAGATCGGTAATGGCTCTGATCACAATAGCCTTCACAATCATGCTTTTAAAACCGCTAAATATATTAGGTAAATTAATTCTAATACTAATCGCACTTGCCCTAGCAGTTTCATTAAATGTATTTAGAGTTTCTCTAACAGGAGTCTTAGCCCACTTCTATGACCCAAAAGCAGCAACTGGATTCTTTCATACCTTCTCTGGATTTTTAGTCTTTTTAATAGGTCTACC
>JAIYCX010000010.1 GCA_027487795.1 Pseudomonadota bacterium
AAGTATCATCACCTGCAAAAGCGTTAGATGCTAAAACGCTTCCAGCTAGTAATCCTGAAACTGCTAATGCTACTATTTTGTTTGCTTTAATTTTCATAGTTATCCTAAATAAACATTTATTAATTAATAAAGATTTTAAATGATCTTTATTTTACAATTATTGTTCGTAGCAGAAGTTAAAAAAGTTTCACAAGTATAAAAAAAATTCTCGCGAGAATAAAACAAGTAATTAAAGCCACTTAGGCAAAGTAAAATATACAGCACTGAATTACAGCACTTACCAAGTTGAGATTCTAGTATTAATTTATAATAGGAACAGATTTCTTTTAAGGATAAATTCATGAAAAATAATATAACTAAAATTTTAATATTAGGCGGAGGATTTGGAGGAACTTATACTGCTCTACATTTAGAAAAATTACTTAAAAATAATAAAAATGTAGAAATTACTTTAGTTAATAAAGACAATTTCATGCTTTTTACTCCTATGCTACATGAAGTAGCTGCATCAGATCTAGATGCTAATCACATAGTAAATCCAATAACAAAAATGCTTAAAAAGTCTCAATTTTTTTGTGGAAATATTGACAGTATCGATTTAGAGAAAAAAAGCGTTTCTGTATCTCATGGATTAGTAAATCATTCTCATGAACTTGGGTATGATCATCTTGTCATTGCTCTTGGGTCTGTTACTAATTTTTATAATTCCTCTATTATTGAAAAATCATCATTTACGATGCGAACTTTATCTGATGCGATGGAATTACGTAGCAGAATCATTGCACTTATGGATGAAGCAGATTTCGAATGCTGTGCTCATATTAGAATTAAATTACTTACTTTTGTGGTAGCTGGTGGTGGATTTGCTGGAGTTGAAACTTTAGCTGGTATTAATGATTTTATTAAAGATTCTCTCAGATTTTATAATAATATTAAACCAGAACATATAAGAATGGTTTTAGTTAATTCAGGAGAAGAGGTCTTACCAGAACTCAGTAAGAAATTAGGTAAATACGCTAAAAAACAATTAGAATCCGATGGCATAGAAGTCATATGCGGCTGTAAGGTTAAAGAAGTTCTTGATGGAATTGTGCACCTTTCAAATGGCGAGAAAATAGAATCTAGTACTCTAGTTTGGACTGCTGGAACTGCATCTAATCCGCTGATAAAGAATTTAAAATGTAATAAAGAGCGTGATAGAATTATTGTAGATGAGTTCCTTGAACTTCCTGATTATAAATCTGTTTGGGCGCTAGGCGACTGTGCCTATATTAAAGATTCAAGTACAGGAAAGGCTTACCCACCAACAGCGCAACACGCCATTAGAGAAGCAAAAGTAGTAGCTCAAAATATTTGCTCCTGTATTTATGGTACAAAGAAAAAAGTTTTTAAGTTTAATATGCTGGGACAATTAGCAGCTATTGGTAGGCGAAAAGGTGTCGCAAATATTTTAGGGATTAATTTCTCAGGTTTCATTGCATGGTTTCTCTGGAGATCTATTTATTTGATGAAACTTCCTAGATTAGAAAAGAAAATACGAGTTGCACTCGATTGGACCTTAGATCTGTTTTTTACTAAAGATTTAGTTAAATTTGTTGATGTTTCAACAAAAGAGATTACAACTGAGGCAGAAAAATCAAAGGCTTAGAATTAAATTTTATCAGTCTGTAACTTAATACTAACATGCTACGAATAGTAAAAAAGTATTTTATTCGAAGGGATTAAAAAATGAAATTATTAAAATTATTAGTTTTAAGTTTATTATCTACACAAGTTTATGCCGCAGATATAGAATATTCTAAAGATGCTGAAAAAATTGCTTCAGAATCTGGCAAACCCTATGTCCTAGATTTCTATGCAAGTTGGTGTTCTACTTGTAGAAAACAAAAATCTGTACTTGAAAAACTATTAAAAGAAGATGAGATAAAAGATATTACAGTGTTTAAAGTTGATTACGACGAAGAGACAGAATTAAAAAAGCTGCATAATGTTAAACGGCAATCAACCCTAATACTCTTAAAAAAAGATAATGAGATCTCAAGAGAAGTAGCAACTACCGATGAAGAAGAATTAAGAATTTTTCTAAAAAAAGGACTATAAAAAAGGAATAAAGTAGTGCTATCAGTACTTCTAGCAGGATTAGCGGGTTTTCTCACTATTTTTGCTCCATGCGTCTTACCAGTCTTGCCACTTATCTTAGGGGGAACAACTTCAAGAATTAAGTTTGCGACTTATTACATGGCACTAGGAATGACATTATCTTTTTCCTTTTTGGGAGTCATTTTTGCTGCTTTTGGTTCTGTCCTTGGAATTGATCCTGAGATGATTCGTTTTGTCTCAGGCTTTCTTCTTATTTTTTTAGGTTGTAGTATGATTTTTCCAAAACTTTCTGCCATTATCGAAAATCTAACCTCTTCCATATCTAATAAAGCAAACAATACTAGCAGCAAATTATCTGGAGATTCGAAGTTCTCAAATATTGCAATAGGTTCACTTTTGGGGGCAATCTGGGCGCCTTGTAGTGGTCCAAGCTTAGGTGTAGCAATAACTTTAGCTAGTTCGAGTGGTAATTTTTTATTATCATTTCTACACTTTTTTTCTTTTGGGTTCGGTGCCTCTATTGGATTAATTCTAATTTCGGCTGTTTTAAGCTCTTCATTAAAATCTATTTTTCCAAACTTCGTTAAACAAAGCCATAAAGTGAAAGTTTTATTTGGATATATAGTCCTAATTTGTGGGTTTATGATTATACTTAGATTAGATAAGAAGATAGAAACTACAGCATTAGATTTCTTACCTGAATCTATTGTGAATTTAAGCAGTAGTTTTTAATGAAGATGTAACTTTTTAGTCTCGCATAACGAAACTCTTAGTAAAATCCAAAAAAGAGTATAAACTAGTGAGAAAAAATATGAATTTAAAAATAATTAAAGTTTTATTTATTACATCTTTAATTGGAAGTTTTAATTTTTCAAAAGCACAGGATAATTTAAATATGGAATATAAAAAACCTTCAAAAGAAGAACTTCAAAAAACTCTAACTCCAATGCAATATAAGGTGACTCAAGAAGATGGAACAGAAGCGCCTTTTAAAAATGAGTATTGGGATAATAAACAAGAAGGAATATATGTAGATGTGACTACAGGTGAACCTTTATTCTCTTCAAAAGATAAATATGACTCTGGTACTGGTTGGCCAAGTTTTACCAAACCAATAAAACAAGATTCTATTGCTACTAAGACTGATCATAAAATGTTTATGGCACGTACAGAGGTCAGATCTAAAATCGGAGATGCTCACCTTGGGCATGTCTTTAATGATGGCCCTAAGGAAGCAGGCGGAAATAGGTTTTGTATGAACTCTTCTTCATTAAAATTTATACCTGTTAATGAACTTGAGCAAAAAGGCTACGGAGAATTTTTAGATCTTTTCAAAAAATCTACAGAATCAATAGTTCTTGCAGGTGGTTGTTTCTGGGGAATGGAAGAACTTATTAGAAGTCAAAAAGGAGTCACTAGTACTGAAGTTGGATACGCTGGAGGAGATAAAAATTTAGCTTATTATGACGTTGTAAAAACTGGTACTACTGGAAATGCAGAATCAGTAAAAATTGAATATGATCCAACTCAAACGAATTTAGAAAATATTCTTACTTTTTTCTTTAAAATACATGACCCAACTACATTAAACAGACAAGGTAATGACACTGGAACTCAATATCGATCTGCTATATTTACAAGTTCTAAAGAACAGGAAGAAATAGCTAAAAAAGTTAGAGATAAGGTACAATTATCAGGAGTATGGAAAAAAGATATAGTAACCGAAATAGTGCCCTTAGATAATTTTGCTAAAGCCGAAGACTATCATCAGGATTATTTGCAAAAAAACCCACGGGGATATACCTGTCATTTTATTAGAGACCTTAACTTTTAATGATAAATAGTTCCAATAATCACTAATTTGAGCTAGTATTTTCGTACTAGCTCACAACAAATAAAAGTATGTTTAAATATTTAATTCCAGTGCTTTTTTCTTTACTAATCGGATCTAGCTCATTTGCAGATCAAGACTTAAAGAAAGATTTTAATATTGCCACAAATAAAGTAATTTTAAAATTTGATGGTAAGAGTTTAAATCCACCTAAACTAACATTAAAAAAAATCGACTCTAGCATTTTTTTTATAAATACTTCTGAAAATAAAGATGTTCATTTAGATATAGACTTTAATGACAAAAAACTTCATTGCCATTCAGATAATCTTAAATTAGTGAATAATCATATTAAGACTACGTCACCCATAAAACCAAGGGACTTTGAAATACTATGCTTCCCTAGTCCAGGAGTGTATCAATACACAGTAAGGGAAGACTCATCCAAGGGTACTGTTTTCAGAGGAGAAGTAAATGTCCAGGAATAATCTGTCCAAGAATAATCTCTTTAAAAAAATATCTTTTTTCATAAACTTTACACTTCTGTGTAGTATTCTCTGCTCTTGTGGAGCTACAATAAACAAAGCACCAGAGTTAGATAAAAAAACAATTCAGTACTTAGCACTGATTCCTCCTAGCTCCCTAGAAGGAGTTTCCAGAGAAAGGGCTGAATATATCAATGAATTAATTAGATACGAACTAGAATCCAAAGGATATATAGTTTTAAGTAATGATATAGTTTCAAACTTTTGTTCAGATTCTAGCTGTTCAAATCGTAAAAACTTAAAAGAGCTATACAATATAGATGAAATAGCGATGTTGAATCTTGAATCAACTTCAAGTAACGATTTCTTATTAGGATATTACAATAGTATTTCGGGTAAATTCTCTTTAGAAAAATTAAATGGAGAAGTTTTATACTCTGCTTCAAATACTTACAGAGATAGCGGAGGACTAATATTACAATCAGGCCAAGTAATACAAGCCATAATTAACCAGAGTAAAAACGGAGATAAAGACTCTATGGATAAGGTTAATTATAAATTTATCACTTCCCTACTTAAGGAACTTCCTAATGTTAAAAAAGGAATAGCCAATACAAATAATAACAAATTATTCATAACGGATCTTAAAATCACCCCTTATAATAAAACTGTCACAAAGATATGTATCGCAGGTAACCCTTCTCAAAGTGCATGGTTAGTAAATGAGAAAAACAATACTGCTGAGCTTAAAGAAATTAATAGCGGTCAATACTGCGGAGCCTATAGACTGGAAGGTACTTGGTCACTCACTAATAAATTAAAAGTGGAATTGCGATCTCCATTTGGAGACCTAACTCATTTAGAGGTTAATAAGAAATGAAAAATATACAATTATTAATATTATTTACTCTAATACCTTTTGTTTCTTGTTCTGGAACCTTCAAGCATACTTTAGATTTTTCACCTAATGAACCGCTTAGAGTTGCTGTACTTCCCTTTAAACATATTGATAGTGATGGTAAAATTATCGAAGATGATGGTAGTTTGCTAGTTGATAATGTATCTTTAATATCTAGCGAAGTAAAAAATTCTCCAGTAGCTCTTTCTAGAAAGATAGTTTTAGCAGAATTAAAAAAGACCTCCCTGGACATCATTTCACCAGTTCTTATTGATATTGATTTACCTCATAGAAATCTAGCTTTCCCTGATGGAAAGTTTAATTTAGAAAAGATATTTTCTGTTCCTGCAAAAACATATTGTGAAGACTTCTTAGATTGTGATGCCGTATTATTTGGGACTGTGAAAAAATGGGATAGAAGTTATTACGGCTTGCAAAGTAATAATGAAGTTGAAATTGAACTTAGTTTAATTTCTGCAAAAACTAATAAAATCTTATTTCAAGCAACTGCAAATGACTCAGAAGGACATGGGCTCAGCAAAGGCCCCACTGGATACGCATCAGTAATCCTAGAACCTTTAAAGGGATTAGATTCAGAGCTAATAGAAGACTTAGCAAGAAGAACGATTGCAAAAATGCTAGAACCACTAAGATCAAAAGAAAGTAAAACTAAAGATACTACGCCACCACCGGCTATTTTTGCAGTTTCTCATGATGCTATTAATGGGGAGATAATTAAAGGTAGTCCTCTAACAGTACTAGCTTTTGCTGACTCTGATAAAACAGCAAGTTTTACTATAGGAAACTACGTGAGGAACGTTCCCATGATAGAGACTAAAGCTGGTCACTATATAGGAGAATTTTGGCCACTCCCTGAAGAAAAATTTGAAGCACAATCTATAACAATTACCTTAAAAGACTCTAATAATAGAATAACTAAACTAGTTGTAGATTCTGGGCCTGTTAGTTTAAAATAAAACTATTATCTTGCTGTTCTTTATTATATTTTATTACAATTTAAATATAATTTGTAACCTTTAAAACAATTAAAACGAATACACAGATAGAGAGTTTGGAAGACAGTCAAGAGAATACTGAACAAGATAAATTTGCTATCTTGCTAGGTAAAGCTCAGTCTGGGGATTCAGATTCTTATAGTGTATTTTTAGATCTGTTATATCAAAAACTAAAAGTTATTGTGTCAAAGAAAACTCAAAATAATAAAGAGGACCTGATACAAGAAATTATGATCAGTGTGCATCATGCAAGACATACATACGATTCTTCTAGGCCATTCCTTCCTTGGTTATACAGTATTGTAAATTTTCGCTTAAGTGATCAAAAAAGAGCCTACTGGAGAAATGGAAGAAAGATATTACATTTCATAGAGAATACAGAAGATCCAAAACATACAGCGGTAAACAATTTAAAAAATGAAGACTTGACCAATGACTTATCTGGGGCTCTTTCAAAACTACCAGAGAAACAAAAGACTATTGTTACTATGCTGAAGCTTCAAGGTTACTCAATTAAAGAAATCTCTGAAAAATTAAGTATGAGCACAACAGCAGTTAAAGTATCTGCATCTAGAGCATATAATACTTTAAGATCTATTCTAACTGAAGAGAAAAAACAGTTATGAATATAGAAACTCTAAAGAAAAATTTAATTGAAGACTTAAAGCCTGTTAGTCCTTTAGCGAATACTAATAAGCAGTTATATAGGTATCTGATACTATGTTGTTCTATAATTATATTTTTTTCTTATTCAGTAGGAGTTAGAGAAGATTTAACATCAGCATCAGATAATATTTTATATTATCTTGAATTAGCTGTTTTATTTGTTCTTCCTTTTTCTATTGCTTACAATGCCCTAGTATTGGCAATCCCTGGCAGAAGTAGTGTAATTTCAAATTTCCTAAGTTTGATTATGCTGCTTTCTTGGACTTTTATTATTTTTTCAAATTTAGGAAATAATACCAATAGTAATCTTATTGAACCTCATTATGACTGCATGATAATTGTCATGATTGCTACAGTTTTATTTAGCCTAGTCTTAGCTAGTATGATATCAAAAAGTTATCCTACGAAATATACATACACCTATTTACTAACTCTACTATCTAGCTCTAGCTTAGGCGCATTAACTCTTCATATTGTTTGTCCAATAACGAGCTTTATTCACCTTTTTTATATGCACTACTTACCTGTACTGTTAGTACCTGTAATCGCATTACCAATAGTACTTTATCTAATTAGAAAGATTTATTAATAATCTTCTCTACTTCCTTTTTCCCTAAGATTATAGACTTCGCTGACTGTTTTAACATTCTATACTGATGATTTATTTCTTCACTATCAGTTATCTCTAGTGAACTTTGTAACTGACTTAGTCTATCTGCAAAGATCTTATATCCATATAAAGAACCAGAGCTTAGAGAACTACATATTTCTATCGCAGACTTCCAAGAATGTTGTTCAATAAGAAATCCAATTTCCTCCATTTTATTTTCCAAGGAGTTAATGAATTTTATTACAAGTGGAGCATATTCGGGATCAGTACTTAAAATAGTAGGTACAATAGGAAGTGCAGGGATTCCAAACTCTATCCCGTACTCAAAACCCTCTGTTGGTAATAGTGCTTCCAGAGTACTAATCATAGATTCTTTAGAAGCTAACTTGCTCATGAAAACATTACACCCAGAAGAAAGACTTAGTTGTTTTCCCTCTTCAGTAATTTGACCAGTCATCGCAGCGATTGGCAAGTTATAGCCTTGTTCTCTTAATTTCTTAGTAGCTTCTATGCCACTCAATACTGGCATATTCATATCAAGAACAATAATATCAAATGGATTTTTATTATTTAAAGCGCTTATTGCTTGATCAACGCACTGATCTCCATTACTTACGACTTCAACACTAGCTCCTGATCTTGAAAATAAGAATTTTAGAATTTCTCTAGAATCCTCACAGTCTTCTGCTAATAGAATACGCTTATTCTTAATAGAATTTCCAACTTGCTGCATATA
>JAIYCX010000009.1 GCA_027487795.1 Pseudomonadota bacterium
ATGAAAATTAAAGCAAACAAAATAGTAGCATTAGCAGTTTCAGGATTACTAGCTGGAAGCGTTTTAGCATCTAACGCTTTTGCAGGTGATGATACTTCAGCAGATAAGAGCGGACATTCAGAAAAAGAAGGTTGCAAAGGTAAGGAAGGTTGTAAAGGTGAAGGTCATGATAAAGACAGCTGTAAGGGTAAAGAAAGCTGTAAGGGTGAGAAGGCTCATGACAAAGATAGCTGTAAAGGTAAAGAAGGATGTGGATCTAAGAAATAATTTTTCTTAATACTTTTACTTTAGGGCGAATTCATTTCGCCCTTTTCTTAAATTTCACTTATGGGCTCAAATAAATTCAACCAGTTTTCAGATCTTGGAGCAGGGATAGGACTTAGAGTCCCACATTATAAGCATATTTTAAGTGAAAAACCCTTAGTAGGCTTCTTTGAAATTATATCTGAAAATTTTTTAGTTGACGGTGGAAGACCACTAGAAGTTTTAGATCAGATTTTAGAACAGTATAAAGTTATACAACATGGCGTTTCTTTATACTTTGGCTCCCCTGAAAAGCCTTCACGAGACCATTTAAAAAGACTGAAAGCACTAGTAAGAAGAACAGGAACTCCCTGGATGGCAGATCATTTGTGCTGGGGGAGTGTTGATGGAACGTATACTCATGATCTTTTACCGCTTCCATACACAAAAGTAACAGCAAAGCTAGCGGCTGAAAAAATAAGATATGTTCAAGATACTTTAGAGATTCCTATCGCGGTTGAAAATTTAAGTAGTTATGCAGAATTTAAATCTTCAACTATGAATGAGTGGGAGTTTTTAACTGAAGTAGTAGAGCAGGCAGATTGTGGTATCCTTTTAGATGTAAACAATGTTTATGTTTCATCTCAAAATCATAAGTTTGATCCTAAGCATTATGTAGCTTCTATCCCACATCATAGAGTCGCCCAAATTCACATTGCAGGGCATTCTAAATTTGAAAATGTGATTATTGATACTCATGATACTGCGCCAATAGATCCAGTTTGGGATCTATATGATTTTGCTCTTACTAAAGTTGGGCATACTCCAACTCTTTTAGAGTGGGATGCAAAAATTCCTTCTTTTGATGAAGTGAAAGAGGTATCAAATATCGCAGCCAGTAGGCTAGAAAAATTAGCCATAAAAGAATAATTTGATGTCAGAAAACAAACAAATAAAATATTCTACTGTAAATTCTAAAGATGAACTTTTAGATCTACAAAGATTTTTTGCTCAAATGATAAGACAGCCTTTGTTAGAAGGTGACCTGATGCAGAGTAATGATGGAGTAGATGATCTTATTTTAGCGAATGAAGAAGTAAGTTCTCATACTAGACTTGAGTTTTATGCTAGGCAATATTGGTGGCGAATATTAGGTTCCTTTGATGAAGATTTCCCCTCTGTGCAGAGGCTATTATCGGTAGATATATACGAAGCATTAAGAAATGATTATTTAGTAAAAAATCCTTCTATTAGTTATACACTAAGGCACCTTGGTTCTCGGTTTCCGGATTTTATTAAAGATAATCCTAATTTAACAGCTCCTTATACATCTTTAATATATGATGCTGCCGTATTTGATTGGGCAAGAATGAGTTTGTTTGATGTGGGCAGCATGCAATCAATAACAACAGATGAGGTTACTCAAGAAGATTTCAGTACTCAAAAGCTTTACCTTCAAGACTATGTAAAGTTAATACATGTCACATATCCTATTGATAAGTTGTACACAGAGGGTCTGTCTGAAAGCCGTGAGGCAACTAGTAATGTAGAACTAGAAAAAGAAGAAAAGAAAGATCAGAGTAAACTAGATTTAAGTTTTATAAAAGAAGAAGAGATTTACTTAGCGCTACATAGATTAGATGGAAGAATATTTTCTAAGAGATTAAGTCTTAGTGCTTTTCAAATTCTAAATAAGTTTAAGCAAGGTTTAAGTCTAATTGAATTAGAAGAAGAGTTATCAAAAAGTGACTCAGTTAGTGAAGAAGAAATAGAAAACTATTTTACTGAATGGATGTCTTTATCTTGGTTATATTTAAAAGAGGAAAATATATGAGTGTACAATTAAAATTACCCAGCATTGTTGATAATATCTATGAGATTTGGCTAAAGATATTAACAGAACTACAAAGTATATTTTTATTGATAATTAGACTTTTCTGGGGATATCAGTTTTTATTAACTGGAAGAGGAAAGTTTAATAATTTTGAAAAAACAGTTGGATTCTTCACCAGTCTAGGGATCCCATTTCCAGAAATAAATGCACTTATGGCAGCTGGAACGGAATTTCTGGGAGGACTATGCTTAATTTTAGGTTTAGGAAGCAGATTGATGACAGTTCCTTTAGTTTTCACAATGATCATTGCTTATTCAACTGCTCATACAGAGGAGCTTTCAGCTATATTTTCTGATCCTGATAAATTTTTAGCGGCAGCGCCTTTCTTGTTTATGTTTGCAAGTCTTATAGTCTTGGTATTTGGTGCTGGGAAGTATTCTTTAGATAATTTTATAAGTAGATCTACAAAAAAATAGTAAAAATAAGAATAGGCATTGTGTCTAAGGAGTTCTAAGCATTTTCTTAGAACTCCTTTAAAAACATCATTTGAAAGAACCACTAACTAGCTTTCTTGAGATACGACTTGTGCAGGCTGATTTTTTTCTTGCCAATTAAATATGGCATGAAGAATGTCCCTCTTAAGTAGGCTATGAACATTAGATCTTGCAACGAGAGTTTTTCTAACTGCCGTTGCATATCTGTTTCTAGATCCTTCAGATCCATCCCACTGTAAAACAAATTCATTCCAAATATCGGCAATATCAAATTGCAGACTAGTCCTTACTAAGGCTTGTTCAATCGTCTCAACTTGTTTCTGTCCTTTAACTGTTTTGTATCGCGGTAGAGCACGACAATGTTTTACAACAATGTCATAAAGTTCTAGCTTTGTTAGAGTTCGAAATTCCATCTCATTTCTCCGTAACCAAAGAAAACCTTTAAAATGTATGTGAGCACATGCTCGCATACAGGCACCGTTGCCTATTCATTAATTAAATATACTAAATTTTATAAATTTGTAAATCAGCTTAATTAATTCTTTTCATATGAACTAAAACCTCGAAATGTTCTGTTAACGGAAACATTTCATAAGGAGTGATTTCAAGAATCTCATAGTTATTAGCTAGAACATTAAAATCACTTAAAAAACTAAGCGGGTTGCAGCTTGAATAAATAAATACATTAGGCGGACTTGATAAAATTGATTCAATAACTTTAGCACCTAGTCCTCTTCTTGGAGGATTACAAATTAGGATATCAGGTTTTATAATTTGAAGATGTTCAGCTGAATTTAATAAATCTGTTTCAGTGAATACTACATTTTCAATTTTATTCTCTTCTACGGATAATCTAGCTGCTATTACAGCATCTTTTGATAATTCTATCCCGCAAACTTTTTTTGAATTTTTTGCGACACTAAGTGCAAAGCCTCCAGCGCCTGAAAAATAATCTAAAACTACAGGATCTTTATATTGGCTCACTATCTGACTTGCATCATAGTAAAGTCTTTCAGCAACTTCTGGTGTGACTTGCATAAAAGATTGATTAGGTAAAGCTACTTTAACGTCTCTATATGACTCCCATAAATATTGTTCACCTAAAAGCTGGTATTCTGTAGGTCCCTCCGGGATTTGGTGGGGTATATCTTGAATATTCGCACTGACAGAAATTTTAATATTTAGTATGTCGATTAATTTTTCACCGATGTCACGAACTAAATTAATTTGCTCTTCACTTCTTAAAACAAATCTAAATCTTAAATGATCTTCATTTTTATTTGTTTGAATTATAATACTCTTTAATTCACCAGTTCTTAAATTAATGGAGTAGGGAATTAAGCCTGATTCTTTTATTAATAAAGGCAGATACTTTAAAGCATTATTAATTACTTTTCTATGTTGAGGACATTCAAGAAGTGAAATTCCCTGAAGCTTTTTATCTAATATCCCAAGAATAATTTCATTATTTTTAAGAGTCACAGAAAGACGAGCTTTTGCTCTTAAATTAAAGGGGTTCTTTTCGTTAATAAGAACCCAAGGTTTAACTTTATTAGCTAGTTTTATGAGCTCTTTTGGAAGTTCAGGTAATCTTTTTGCACTATCTATTGTTATATTATTTAACCTAGTGCAGGATTTGCAAAGATTATCATTAAAATATTTACAAGAAATTTCTTCTATCAAAAACTATTCGTCTACTTCTTGTTCTGCTTGGGTGTGAGTATCTGTGGATTTTACGACTGTAATTTTATTTACTTTATCTAAAATCATTTTTTTAATAGCATTTGCTCCTTTTTTGTTGAGTCCGTCTATGTGTGCAAATTTACCTGATTCAGCTGTTGGAGTAGAAATATGTAAATCATACAAGCCAAGTATTACGTCCCATATATCTTGATCTACGTATACATCTGTTATTTTCGAAAAAGGTAAAGTAATTTCTCTTTTTGCAAATATTCCTTTTCTTATGAAAACATTGTTTTCATCATTGTCATAAAAGTAATTTAGAAAATATATAGTTTCATAAATTGGGGCTGACAGTATCCATAATAGTAAGCTACCAGTGATCGCACTTAATGGTAACTTTAGTTTGTCTAATAGTTCACTAAACTTATCTCCATCACCAGCAGCAGCGCCCCATAAAAGTCCAAGTATAGCCAGTTGTATTATGGCACTTATTCCTAAGGCTTTAATTGATGCTAATGCACTTTTTTTTAGTACTTTTCTCTTTTGTATAGGGTAGTTCTCGTATAGTTTTTGCATTATTCATCTACCTCGTCATCTTCAACTTCTTTTGGAGGAGTATTTACTTCCTCAATTGTGACTACCTTAGGTGGTATGCTTAGTGATTTTTTAATATCTTCTGGTAATTCTGGAGGAGGAGCGTTTAATTGCGCTTTTAAATCTTCAGGTAGTTCTTGTGGAGGTAGTGCTAATTGACGCTTTAAATCTTCGGGTAATTCCAGATTATTTGAATTAAGCTGAGCTTTAAGATCGTCTGGAAGTTCAATATTTTCTTTTTCTTGAGTCAATTGATTTGTAGGGACATTATAATCGTCACTCTCTTGTGTTGGCTTAGCTTTAGATTCTATAGCAGAAGTTTGATCTAGTTTCTTTTCTAAATCAGTATTCTTAGAGGTTTTTGTCTCTAGTGGTGTTACAGAGTCAGAATTATTTTTATTATAAAAATATAGGGCAGAAAGTAGAACTATCAAGAAACTTATGTATTGAACTGTTTTTGTCATAATAATATTTTAATTTTTCTTATTTCTTTTAACTAGTTATTACTTTATGGATATTGATATGACTACTATAAGTTTAATTAAAAGACTAATCTACTAAAAAATAATAAATGCTATAAGATATTAAAAGACTTAATTAATTTCTTCGCTCTTGAAAAAGAATTAAATATCTGGGTAGTTCTTTACCATGCTTTTTCATATTCATAAAAAATCATTTCTTAAAACGCTTACAGTTATTGTACTTAGTGCTTCACTGAGCCTATCTTCATGCTTATTACCTCCAAGTGAGAATGGACCAAAGTTTTTATCAAATGAAGAATTTGAAACTCTAACAGAACTAACTAAGTCTAGAGAATTAGTTCAAAGTGGTAGATTGGATGATGCAGAACTTATACTAAGAAAGTTGATAAGAAAAAGAAGTCAAAAGCCTATTCCTTATAACGATCTTGGTTATCTTCTTTATCTTGAGTCGAGATTTGAAGAAGCTGAGCCTATTTTAAAAAAATCCATAAATTTACAACCTATATTTATTGCTCCGAGACTAACATTAGCACGAGTATATATTGCAAATGGAAATTTTGAAGATGCATTTGCTGAGCTAGATAATATCGAACAAATTTTTGATAGTAGTTCACCTTCCGAATACTTAAAAGCAAATGGTGAAGCGGTATCAAGTAGTTTGAGATCGCAGATTGCCAGATTTAAAGCGTCTTCTTATTATTTAAACGGACAATTTGATGAGGCTGTTTGTCATTCTGACTTATCTAAGAAAATTACAGGAAGTATGGCAGATTCAACTGTTCATTTAAGGTTGTTAATGTCTTTGGAGATGATTCCTGCAGCTCTGACTGTAATTGATAATATATCAGCTAGTACTCCAAGTGGATTAACGACACCTCTTTTATTTGATCAGTCTATGGCATTATTTTCTATGAGTAAGATAGATTCAAAATATAAAATAGATGCTGAGACTGCACTCGATAGAGTTATTGAATTAGCTGGTCTTGATCAAGAAGAGGTATCAGCTGTAAGATTACTTAGATATGATATCCAAAAACAAACTACAGAATTTGAGCTAACTAAAGAATCTTTATTAGATGAAGTTAGTAATCCTTGTAAAATTAAGAATTTCGATACAAAAGGTTATTGGCCAAAAAGTGTTCTATATGCAGTAAAGTCTTCCTATAAAGAGGTATGTAGTGAATATGAAAGCTAAGAGAAAATTTGAACAACTTACTACTATTGTACCAGGGAGCGATGTTTCATTTCAAGGGAAAAATTCTTTAGGACGAGTGCCTCCACATTCTAATGAATCAGAACAAGCTGTTTTGGGTGCTATTCTATTAGACAACGAGTCTCTCTTTAGTGCAATAGAGATTATATCAAAGAATGATTTTTACCGAACTGCTCATGCACAGATTTTTCTGGGAATGATGTCCCTTTCTGATAGGCAAGAGCCAATTGATATTGTGACACTTTCATCAGAGTTAGATGCTTTAGGTACTTTGACCTCTATCGGTGGTCCTGAATATTTAAGTGTTCTGGTTGATGTTGTTCCAACCTCTTCTCATACTCAATACTATTGTCGTTTAATTAGGGAAATGGCAATTAGGAGAAGATTGATTCATGAGTCAGGTGAGATAGCGAATCTAGCATTTGAAACTTCTGAAAGAATTGATGATTTATTAGATTCAGTAGAGCAAAGAATATTCTCTATTTCTGAGTCGAAAATAAAACAAAGTTTTTCTTCAATTGGAGATATCGTAAAAGACTCCATTAAGAATATAGAACAGCTTTACATAAATAATGATGCTTTTACAGGAACTCCTACAGGACTGACAGATTTTGATGAGATGACATCAGGATTACAAAAATCAGATCTTATAATACTTGCGGGTAGGCCAAGTATGGGTAAGACAGCACTTGCATTATCTATCGCAAAGAATATTGGGGTAGGATCAGGAAAGAGAGTCGCTATTTTTTCTCTTGAAATGTCAAAAGATCAGATAGTAAATAGATTGTTATGTTCAGAGGCCAGAGTAAGTAATACTAAAGTAAGAAGTGGGAAACTTGAAGAAAGTGATTTCCCAAAGCTCGTAGATGCTGCAACTAAAATAGCAGGTGCTGAGATTTTTATTGATGATACACCTGCCATTTCAGTTTTAGAAATGAGAGCAAAAGCAAGGAGACTTCATAGGGAGTCGCCCCTGGATTTAGTAGTTGTCGATTATCTTCAACTTATGAAAGGATCGGCTAGAAGTGCGGATAGACGAGATCAGGAAATATCTGAAATATCAGCATCTCTTAAGGCACTAGCTAAAGAGTTATCTATTCCAGTTATAGCTTTATCGCAGCTTAATAGAGCTGTAGAGACCAGAAATGATAAGAGACCAATGATGGCAGATTTAAGAGAATCTGGAGCAATTGAGCAAGATGCAGATATTATCGGATTTGTTTATAGAGATGAATTCTATAATCCTGAGTCAGAAGATAAAGGTGTTGCTGAGTTGATTATCTCTAAGCATCGTAACGGTTCCGTTGGAACTGTTAAGTTATCTTTTCAAGGAGAGTTTACTTTATTTGCTGATTTAGCTGAAAATATAGATGAATATAATTATCTTGGTGCAGATTTGGGTCTTGATGAAGAAGATGATCTAATTTGAGCTAATTAGAATTTTATCGTATTCTTAATAGCTAGATTTTCATATCGGGGTGTGGCGCAGCCTGGCTAGCGCGTTCGCATGGGGTGCGAGAGGCCGGCGGTTCGAATCCGCTCACCCCGATTATTTTAGTGTTTGATTATTTCAGAGCCTCTCTCCCCTAACTTTAACAAAGATAAAGTTAGGGGCGTATTTATTTTCCTTGTTATCTTTGTCCTTATCTAAGATAATATTCACTTAACTTAATCTCAAAATCGTATCTTTGTGTCCTGTCAGAAAAATAAATACTTTATTGTTTGTATACTTCTTTTAAGTAGTCAGTTTCTTAGTTCATGTTCGTTTCAGGGTTTTGGTGCAGAAGAAGCAGAGCTTAAGCGACCAGTATATCACTTTGTAAAAAAAGGTGAGAGTTTACTCGGAATCAGTAGTAAATTTTACTCTACTCCAGATGAAGTTTTAATTTTGAACGGTTTGCAAACTGCGAAGTCACTAAGAGTTGGGCAAAAACTTTTAGTTGGTTATCGATATCCTGATGAAGATGAGAATTTAAATCCAATTAAAAAACCTAGCAAAAATCCTAGTCGAGAGGATAATTCATTAGTTCCTGAATTTAGAAATGCTTCAATAGTAGATTCTCCTATAAAGAATGGAAATACTAGTGTTCGTAGTCCTGTCGATGAGAAGTCTGGTGGCGGCGTCTCTGTTAATAGCGTTATGTTTTCAGGTGGTAGAGTACAGTGGCCTTTAGATCGAGCAGCAAGAATTGTGTCAGGGTTTGGTCCTAGATGGGGAACTTTTCATGATGGTATTGATTTAGCTAGTCCGCAGGGAACTCCTGTTTTAGCCGCGCATAAAGGAGTTGTTGCATATGCTGGTTCAGACTTAGGTGGTTATGGAAATTTAGTAGTTTTGAAAGGTGACGATGGTTTAATTTCTGTATACGCTCACAACAAAAGATTAGATGTGGATCAGGGAGATAAAATATCTAAAGGTCAAAAAATAGCTGAAGTAGGAGAAACAGGAAAAGCAGAGGGACCACATCTTCATTTCGAAATAAGATCTAAAGATAAAAGAGGTAGAGCAGTAGCCGTTGATCCTATTCCTTTATTAAAACCAATCGATGAAAGACCTAGATTTCGTGTAAATGAAAGCCTTTCGCCACTACTGGCATGGCTTGAGTAGGAAGAATTGACAAAGAAAATTAAAAATAATTTACATCTATTAACTGCTTGATTTTTAAGGATAATTAAAATATAATATGTAAGTATCTGATATTACTATATGCGCCTTCGTAGCTCAGTAGGATAGAGCACAGGTTTCCTAAACCTGGGGTCAGAGGTTCGAATCCTCTCGGAGGCAAAGTGAGTCTAAATTACTTATATTGTTGTATTTGTTTATAGGAGTTACAATTTATTTAGCTTTGAAGATTAGCTGTAAGTTGTAATTTTTTAATTTAAATAAGTTGGATAGAGTATAAAACTTTATCACTAAGAAAAATGATAAGTATGGAGCTTATATGAATAAGTCGGAATTGGTTGAAAAACTCTCAGAAAAAACAGGTGTTGGAGTTATTCAAGCAGAAGAGCTAGTAAACCTGATGTTCAATCACATGAAGGCATCACTTTTAGAAGGTGGTCGTATTGAGATTAGAGGATTTGGAAGGTTTAAGGTAAAAGAGTATGGAAGTTATTGGGGAAGAAATCCTAAAACTGGTGAAAAGATAATGGTTTCTCCAAAAAAACTGCCTACTTTTAAATTAGGTAAGGAATTAAATAAAAGATTAAATGGCGGGGAGCTACCAGGAGTAGAATAGTCTATTTAATTATTTAAATTAGTTATGTTATAATAGATTAAATAATTTAAGGTTTATTTTGTATGTCGATTGATTATCTTGAAGATTTGGATAGAGCTATTAGTGTTGGTAAAGATTTATATGCTTGCCCTGGGACTCAGTCATCTGAGTGGGAGATTTCTAGTGATTTAGAAACTTTAGAAAAAAAAGCCAAGAGATCTGCTAATGCTCTTAAATTCGAAGTTCACGTTTATAGATTGATCAATAAAGCAGATGTGATAACTGGAGATTCTTTTTTGGTTGTTAGAAAAATTCTTGAGCCAGGTGCTAGAGGAGAGCCAAGGTTTCAATTTGCTGTAGTTGATACTAAAGAAGCAGCTGAAATGATGAGGGACGTAAGTCAAGGTCCATCGCCATATTACGGTGCTTCAATAGAAAAGACTTTTAAACCTGAGTAGTAAAAATACACAATAGTTATCAAGTGAATACAGAAAAAAACATTTTTAAGCCAAGAAGAGAAAAAGTTGCAAAAATTGTTAGTGGTAGGTACCTTCCAGGTACAAAGCCTTCTTCTTGGGATGATAGAGTTGCTGGTTATGATATAATAGAGACTTCTTCAGGAGAAAATATTTCTCTTTATTCCGAAGGTGATCAAAGTACACCAAAAATTGGCTGGGAAATCTTACTTAGTGAAGAATTTCCTGGCGTTGATCCTTCATATAAGTGGACATTATACGGCGTTCCTAGAGATTAAGTTTTTTTGTTATTCTTCTAAAAAAGAAAAAAGTTCGCTTTTAGATTTTATAAAAACATCCATCTCCTGTTCCAGAGAATTAATTCCGTAGATTAAAGCTTTAATTAAAAAATTTCTTGGCTTTAGTTGCAGAGCTTCTTTTTTCAGAGACATTTGTGAATACCATTCAAGAAATATTTTAAGATCTGGATTTTCAAGTCCTACATTCTTTTTTATTTCATAATCTAATAAAGAACATAGATCGATACCTAGGGCTTTACTTATTTCAAGAATGATTAATCCAATAACTGCTAAGATTTGATCTAATAACTGAGGATCAAGTTTAGTGCTGTTTGTATTAGCTGTAGTACTACATTTCTTTAAAAATTTTATACATATTGAAAAAATTTCTATATGTTTTATGCCATCTGTTTTAAAGAATTTTTCTAGAAATTCACATATTATATATGATAATTTTAACGAACTCAGATTATTTCTAATCTGTATTAAGGAAGTATGATCTTTATCTAGACTATCAAGAAAAAATAAATCATTTTTTTGCCCTTTTGATAAGTTAAAAATTCCGTAGTCCAGAATTTCGATACCACCGAAAAAACGCTTTTTACTTTTTCTAGCACCTTTTGCTAAGGCCGTGACGATCCCGCGCTCTTCTGAAAAGATATCAACAATTAGATCTGTTTCTTTATAATTTGTGGTCTTAACCACAAGTCCTAAAGTTCTTAAAGTAGAGGACTTCTGTTCCAAATTAACTCTTAGTTATAATAAGAAGAATGTTGCGACTGAAAAATAAACAGCAATACTTAAAATATCAGTAATCGTAGTAACCAAGGGGCCAGAAGCTATGGCGGGGTCAAATCCTAATTTTATAAAAACATAAGGAAGAGTTGCTCCAAGAGCTGAAGCAAAAGTCATTGTTGTTGCAATTGAGCATCCAACTACAAGAGAGAGCATTGGATCTTTAAACATAAAATAAGATGCTGTTGCAAGTAATATAGCAAACAAACATCCTAGATATAATCCGACTAATGCTTCCTTTTTTATTCTCTGAAACACTCTAAGAGAAGCGAGTTCGCCAGTCGCTAACCCTTTTACTGTAATCGTTGATGATTGAGAACCAACATTACCCCCCATCCCAAATACCACTGGCATAAAGAAAGCAAGTGCAACAACTTTTTCTAAAGCACTTGCATATGATCCTAGTAAAATCGCTCCTAGGGTTCCTCCTATCCAACTTGCAATTAACCAAGGAAGTCTACTTTTAAGTGATGTTAATACTGTCGCCCCAACATCATCACCTTGAGAAATACCAGCTAGTTTTGATAGGTCTTCAGCGTGTTCTTCTTGGATAACATCTAATATGTCATCGACTGTTATTATTCCTAAAAGGATATAATCGTCAGGTGATACAACCGGTAGAGATGGAATATCATAATCAGCGATTTTCCAAGCTGCTTCTTCTTGATCATCTTCTGGGTGAACATAAACTGATAAGGGAGTCATTATTTCTGATATTTTGTCAGATTGTCCTAGCCTTAAAAGCTTTTTAAATTCAACTGTTCCTATAAGTTTACCTTTGCTGTCTGTGACATAACAAATACTTAACTCTGTATCTTCGTGTATAGAATTATTTACTAATCCACTTCTTATTTCTTTTAGTGCTTCTTCCGCAGAATAATTAGGTTCAATACTTAAGAACCTAGTTGTCATTATTCCTCCTGCTGTCTCCTCATCATATGAGAGAAGAGAAGTGAGTTCTTTTACTAAAGTTGCACTTAATCGTTTTAGTATTCTAACTTGTCTTCTTCTTTTTACTAATCTTAGTACTTCTGCAGCGTCATCTATTTCGATTCTTCGAATTACTGCAGCAAGTCTGGAGTCATCTAACATTAAAATTAGCACTGCTTTTAAATCTGTAGAAGCGAAAGCAATTAATTCAGCTACGGCATCAAGGCCTGTTAAATGTTGAAGAAAAAATTGTTGTTTGTCTTGATCTAAATTTATTAATAATTCAGATAGTACAGAGGGATGCAGAGATTCTAAAAGCTCAGTTAGCTCTTCTGAATTTTCACTCTCGGAGAGAGTCAGAGCAGATTTTAATAATTCATCTGAATACGAATATTCATGATCTTGGTCGTTAAGCATTGGAATGGAATCTAAAGCATTAAACTTGAGCAGCTTAATGCTTTAATACTCTTAAAAAAGCAAATTAAAATAAGTGTTCTAGAGATTTATCTGGAATTTTTTTTTGAACGTGTTAGCAGTAAGTAGTTGTTGAAATTCCTAATACTTGATGGAGGATCGCATATGCAGAAACTAGGTATGAATCTAGCTAGAGATTTGAATTTTGATAGTTTTTCTTCGGAATCGGGGGATTACTATTCTTCAAATTATTTTGAACCTGATGTGCTCTTACCTTCACAGTTCCATGAAGAGAAAAAAAATGGCTTATTAGGTGGGGAAAGAAAGCTTATGTCCGCAATGCTTTCTGATGGAGTTCAGACCTATATCGAGCAAGCTTTAGCTTATCTTAACGGAGATAGAGGAAGGGTTGATGCTATAGAATGGATCGAATCAAAAGATCAGGCATATATATTTAGTTTTGACAATGTATGCTTTTCTCTAGGTATTAATCCAGAATATCTTAGACTTGGGCTTGCTAAATTAATTTTAGAGTCTAAAAGAAAAAGAAAGGAATTAATGACAACAAAATCTAAAATAGAGAGTATCGCTAGCTGGAAGAGAATTAGAAGGCCTAGAAAGGTTTAGGTATTCTAATTCTCAGTATACATATACGAGTTGCAGTCTATTAGGCTGCAGCGACTATATTATATTCAGTTTTAGTGATTTCTACCGAATTTGAAGTTGATAAGTTAGCCTGTTGTAAGTTAGCTGGCTGTATTTGAGCCGGAGACTGCATAACCCCAGATTTAACTGTTACAACTTGTGAAGTCATTACTTTAGTAGCTGCAACTTTTTCTGCAAGTACTTTTTCAGCTATTTGAGAACCTAACATTGTTGTTGTCATTTCTGGTGTTAGCTGAGGTCTCGTTGCTTCTTGTTGAGTATTCTTAGCTAGCTTGATGTTTGTGGAGCTATTCATACCTGCGTCAAGTATCGCTCTATCTAACTGTCTAGAAACAGCTTTTCTTAATTCACTAGCATTGAAATCTAGTGCTTCGCAAATATATAAAAAACAAAAAGTTTCTGAAGTATCCTCATCACTAAAGATCCAATCTCTAGCAGATAATTGTATTTCACCATCTCCAGTTAGAAAATCAGTTATAGCCCTTTGTAAAACCGCAGCTAGCAGTCTCTTTTCTGGGTTAAATCCGCCGTTACCTCGTTGTACACTACTGTTTGACCAAAGCCTCATAAATTATTTCCGCCTGATGATAGCATTATTAAAAATAAACCAGACACTCAATCCCTTTAATAAAATCTAAACCATTTACTAAGCCATTGTTAGTAGCGGTTCAATCTTAGGGAGGGCGGAGTGTGCAAAACTATGGACCAAAAGTCAATGAAAATCGTACATGAGCTAATATGTACGAAAATAATAAAAACAATATGTTATGGCTTTTTTGTCCAATATAGAACCTTTAAGCGCTGAAACGAACATCTTTCTGGTCCCATTTCAGCTCTCAACTTACCTTTTGGGGGTAAAGTCAACTAGTGTTGCATAAAAATTACATACTACATCAAATATTACATTTTTAGTGAATTTTTAATTGAAAGCTTAATAAAAATTGGCTTGTGAAAACATTTGGTGGATGATAGTGTCATAAAAAGGCACTAAGTGGGATGAAAATGTCATATGCCCCCTAAAATTGACAGTAGAATAATAGAAACTCCCATAATGCGTGGGTCTGAACCCTTTAAGCCTGCTTTTTATGGCAGTTTTGAACATACCTTAGATCCAAAGGGCAGGGTTTCGCTCCCATCTTCATTTAGAACAAGCCTTTCTCCCGTTGATGAGCAATCTATCATTCTAACTAACTTCATTACTGATGGGTTTCGTTGTCTGGACGGCTTTTCATTGTCTAGTTGGAGAGTTTTTGAAGCAAAGTTAGCTGAAAAGGGTAGGTTTAATCCCGCAGTTAGACAATTAGAAAACTTTTACATCGCGAGAGCTTCCGTTTGTACCTTAGATGGCAGTGGCCGAATTAATATCCCAAGTTATCTAAGAGAATATGCAGGAATAGATAAAGATGTAGTTTTTACACCTTCTATTCATGGTTTTAGACTTTGGAGAAAAGAAGTTTGGAATTTAGTTTTCTCTCAATCAGAAGAAATGCTCCTAGAAAATCCAGCTCTTTTTGAGGGGGTAGATTCGTAATGCATATTTCAGTTTTAAAAGATGAGATCGTAGAGTTTTCTTCTAATCTTAAAGGAAAAAAAGGCTATATTCTTGATTGTACCCTAGGTATGGGTGGGCATACTCGTGCCTTGCTGGGCGCGTACGAAAATTCAATTTTAGTTGGGATAGACCAAGACGGAGCTAGTTTAGAGCTTACTGATGCTTTACTTAAAGAATTCCCAAACAGATTCAAAGCTAAAAAACTAAATTTTTCAGAACTTGATCAATTAGATTCTAATTTCAATACAGATCTTAGATCTTATGACTTGATACTTGCAGATTTAGGATTTTCAAGTTTCCAACTGGATAATCCGGAAAGGGGCCTTAGTTTTAAGTTAGATGGTCCTCTAGATATGCGCCTGGATCAAAAAGGAGCTCTTACCGCGGCGGATATTTTAAATAACTTTGCCCCTAATGATCTTAAGAGAATATTAGCAGAAGGCGGGGTGGGCGAGGAGAGAAAGTATGTAGTTTCGGCCATTATGAATAATCGCCCATTTTCAAGAACCAAAGAATTATCCGATTTATGTGAGAGGGTTTCAGGTGCTAGGAGACCTAAAAAAGGCAAAGCGGGCTCCTCAGGTGAGAGTCGAGGTAAGCTGACATCTGTTGTTTTTCAGGCTCTGAGAATGCATGTAAACGGCGAAAAAGAAGCACTTTCTTCACTACTTTTTAAGTCTATTTCTAGACTAGGACCTGAAGGTCGTATGTTGGTAATTTCTTTTCACTCTGGTGAGGATAAGCTTGTCGCCGGATCCATGAGATGGTGGGCGCAAAAGCGTGGAAAGGGTGATCATCCTGAAGATGAGCCGATAGGGAAAATATTGACACCTAAGGCGGTGATCCCAACAGAAGCAGAGATCGCAAATAATCCAAGATCCAGAAGCGCAAGATTAAGAGTTTTTGAAAGAAATAAAATACCACTTTGGCAAGAAAGAAGTCTGGTGCCAAATGCATATTAATGATTTATAAGGGAGAATTTATATGAGCAGTAGTCAAGTAAAAAGAGTATCAGAGATAAGAAATTTTGATAGAAGATCAACATCTGATCAGCTATCAACTACCAGGCAAGTAACGGTTAATCGACCGATTAGAGTTACCTCGCCCAGAAAGAATATTAAATCTAAGTCTCGTTCACTTGGTTTGGTATTTGCGATTTCATTATTTTCTATTCTTCTACTTAGATTATTTGTTCGTTTAGAAATTCTTGAGCTTAGTTATAAACTGGAAGAAATTAGAAGTGAGTTATTGGTTTCAGATTCTAGATTAAGAGAGCTTAAAGCTAATAAGGCATTAAGAATAAACTCTAGAAGAATTGAACAAGAAGTAGTAAGTAGAATAGGGTTGAAGGAATCTATGCCTCAGCAAATTAGAATTATTAATTAATGTATGAAATTCTAGTAACTGAGTTTGATTATAATGTGTAAAGACGGAGCGAAATGAGACAATCTTTTTCAAATAAGGACTCGAGGTTACTTGTTGAACAGAATGTTTCTGCTAGATCTAATATAAATCAAAAACCTACCCCTAAAGTTGTTACTGAGAATTCACCCAATAAAAATATTAGATATACAAACAAAGAAGAAAGAACGCAGTTCTTAGATATTTCTAACTTATTGCCAAATAAATTTTTTTCATTCTCTAGATTATTTTCATTCAGTAAGGCTTTTAGTCTCGATACCTTTAATGGTATGGGAAAAGGCCTTCTTAATATCTTTTTCGGTATTTTTGCCTTCTTTGCACTTTTAGTTAGCATTATATGTAAGCCAATTTCAGCTGTGTCTCGTGCCGTTTATATTCTATCGATTAGATGGTTAAAAATAAAAGGAATTCATGGGGCACCAAGTATTTCTAAGAGAAAAATAAGGGCTGCTAGTTTGGCTACGGGTTTACAGTTTATAGCTGTAATTATAGTATTTAGACTATTTGCCTTGCAAAGTTCTGAACATACAAAGTGGGAAAAAATTGCTTCAAAACAACATGCTTCAGGCTTAGAAGTAGCAGGTGCTAGAGGAGTTATCTATGATAGGAACAATGTCGAATTAGCTGTATCTATTCCTTCGATAATAGTAGGAGCACACCCGAAATGGATAAAAGATAAGCCTGCTTTTGCTAAAAAAGTATCTCCACTTATTGATAGAACAGAAAATGACATACTAAATATTTTATCTACCGATAAATCATTCATCACATTAGCGAAGGGAATTTCTCAATCAAAAGAGCCTGAGATTAGAGCGTTAAAAGCATTTGGTTTAGAAGTTGAACGAGATTTTAAAAGAGTTTACCCTCATGGTTCACTGGCATCTGGTATAATAGGAAAGTCTGGGAAAGAAGGTAAAGGGCTTTCAGGAGCTGAGCAAACTTTTGATCCTTTACTTAGAGCTGCTGATCTGACTCATTTAGCAAAAAGAGATGCTAAAGGAAGACTACTTTCAAGTGCTACTTGGGATAATTCAGAACAGAGCGATGTTACTTTAAATAGAATTAAGAATTTATTTTCTGGTTTGAAAAATTCTACTGATGGACACAAAGCTGATGTGCAGAGGGAAGATAATCAAACTGTATTAAGAAATGAGGGTGGTGATGTTAATCTGTCTATAGATTCTGCAGTACAGCATATTTTAGAAGAAGAAATTGATCTTCAAAAAACAACAACGAAAGCTAAAAATATCTTCGGACTTATGATGGACGCTCATACTGGAGAGATTATAGCAAGCGCTCAGACTTCTAGATTTGATCTAAATTCTGACTCTGAAATAACACCTGAAGCTCTAAGAAACATAGTATTTCAAAATAGTTTTGAGCCTGGTTCTACTTTTAAACCTATAATTACTGCCCTTGCTTTAGAAGCAAAAGTTACTAATCCCTCGGAAATGATAAATTGTGAAAATGGTAGCATGCAAATTGGGAAGTATAGAATTAGGGATGCTCACCCTGTGCCAACAGTTTCGCTAGAGCAAGTTCTAGTTAGATCTTCAAACATAGGAATGGCTAAGCTAGGATTCAGATTAGGAAGGGATAAATTATATTCAGAACTTAGAAATTTTGGTTTTGGTGAAAACACTGGCTCTGGTTTAAAAGGCGAAGCAAAGGGAATTTTCAGAGTAGGTAGTAGTTGGGCGAATATTGATATTGCGACACATTCTTTTGGTCAAGGAGTTTCTGTAACTGCCATTCAATTGGTAAAAGCTTATGCTGCTCTTGCAAACGATGGATTTTTAGTTACACCGACAATTTTAAAAGCCGATGATCATGATTTAGAGAAGCAACAAGGTAAGAGAATCTTATCCAAAAAAACCACTGATTTTATTAGAGGTGCGCTATATCAAGTTACTGAGAATGAACATGGAACTGGGAAGAATAGTAGAATTTCAGGAATTCCAGTTTACGGGAAAACTGGTACTGCACAAAAAGCTAGAGTAGGTGGTAAAGGTTATGATTCTGAAAAGATTCTTGCTTCATTTATCGGCTTTGCAGATGGCGCTCCTATCGGCGTAGGTAAAACATTTGTACTCCTTATTGGAGTAGATGAGCCTGGTGTATTTCCTAGATGGGGAGGTACATTAGCAGCACCAGTATTTAAAAATGTAATGGAGCGAACTCTTAGCCATTATTTAGTCACAGGTACTGGAAAAGAAACTAAAGTTGTTCTAAGAAATACTAGAGTGTCTCCTAATTATAAAACTCTGTAAGAAAAACGCATAAAAATTTAGTATACTAGAAGAATTTATCGAATCTCTTTGAATCCTAAAATAGATTTTTTGAGACAAAGAGAAAATAAAAGAGTTTTAAAGCAGTAAAAAATATATAAATAATACAAGCAAAGTCCATGAAAAAAGTAATATTTACCTTAATTACACTAGTAGTCCTCATTATTGTCGCCTCTATTGTATTCATCAATCCAATTCTGAATTCAGCTAAACCACAAATATTAGAAAAAATAACAGAAGTACTAAAAACCAAAGTAACTGTTGGTGATATAGAAGTTTCAATTTTCCCAAAACCAAGATTTATTTTGAAGGATTTACTTGTAGGTGAGGCAGGTGAGTATAAACAAGTTGTCGTTAAGGAGTTTTCTATTTTTGTTTCTACAAAAGAGATATTATCTGGAATAGTAAGCGTTTCTAGTGTGAGTCTATTGGGTGCAGATGTGCCTATTTTAAAAAAGAATGATGGTACTTTGTTAGTTGGAAGTTATCCAATAAATAGTAAAAAAGTGGTTTCTGAAACAGCTTCTAATAGTGGGCAAACTGAGAGGCATATAACTTCCACTAATGATTTTAATACTTCAAAAAAAGATAATTTAAATCTGAAAATTTCAGAAGTTAACATTAAGGACTTAAAAGTTTCTTATAAGGAAGAATCAGGGCTAGATTTTAATGTTAATAAGCTAGATCTAACTGCTATTGATGATACCAAAGAGAATTATAATGTTAATAGTAATATTCAACTAGAAGATAATGATAAGATCAGTGTTACAGGTCTCGTTTCCAAAGATATTATCTTTAAGGGTATAAAATCAGAAGGAAAGCTAGATTTAGATGTTAGTATAGATGTAGCTAATAATATTAAAAATTTATTAGCTAAGTTAAAACAGAAAATGTCTTATGAAGGCGATTTAAATAAGATTTTGTGTAAAGTGAGCAAGCAGGAGCAACTATTATTAAATCTTAGTTGTTCAGGGACTGATATTGGAAATATAAGAGGTACTAAACTAAGCATTGACGATATCAAAGCTGCTTTCGATCTTAGCCCTGATGCAAATAATAATTTAGAAAATTTAAAAATTACTCTAGCTGATTCTACAATTGAATCTCAGGTTACAGGATTAGGAAAAGAAAGCCAAAATGCTTTAGTTAAAATAAAAAACTTAGATATTGATACTATATTTAAACTCACTCCTGACGGAGAAGGTAAGGAACTGCCAGTAACAGGTACTATCTCGAATGTTCAAGCTACTGCGATAGGACAGCCAAAACCAAAAGGTACTTATGATGTTAGCTTAGCTAATATTAGCATAAAAAAATTAAATATATTTAAGAATGTTTTTAATACACTTGAAACTATTCCAGTGGTCGGTCCTCAAATTATAGCATCATTACCGGATGCCTATAAGGCCATGCTAATATCTGACAGTACTGAATTGTCTTCTATTCTTCTTAAGGGAGATTATAAAGATAAAGATACTAACGTGACTTTTATAGAAGCAAATTCCAGAGGATTTAAAATCAAAGGATCAGGCCAAGTCGTATCTAATAATATATCTATGAATCTTAATTTTATTATTATGCCAGAATTAGTTATAGTACTTGAAACCGCTTCTAAGGAAGTTACTAAACTAAAATCTGAAGATGGTAGTATTCTTATCCCTATAAAAATAACAAAAAACGGAGATGCTACTGCTTCTGTCTCTGTCGATATTTCTAAACTATTAAAAACAGTAGCAGGAAATCAACTAAAGGAATCAGCCACCAAAGCCTTAGATAAAGTAGCACCTGGGCTAGGTGGTGTTCTTAATGGTTTCTTAAATTAATGATAAGTCGCTATTATTATTGACTTTTTCTGACTAGGCTCCGACTGTTAAGCAATTGTATTTTTAAGCCGAAGTAATCATATAAGATTTTATCTTAGTGTTTTTACTTATTAGGTTTTTTAGAAATTTTAATTGTGATTTTAATATTAAATTACTTATACAGTTTACATAACACTAGGTCTAAAGGCTTTACTGTTTTAGAAGTTTTGGTCGCACTCGCATTACTTGCAGTAGTGATTGCTTCCGCATCTAGTTCGTTAGTTACACATCAATCCTATAATCATGATGGAGAAGTTAGATCAGAAGCAGCAATAGCTGCACAGACTGTGCTCGACGAAATAAGACAGCTCGATATTAAGACTTTACCGACGAGTGGTTTTGAGAATCCAAGAATTAAAACTTTAAATTCTAATAGACCATATTCAGTAGTCGTCACTTATTGCGCAAATTTAACATTATGTTCTTCAAATACAGTGAGACATTTATCTGTAGAGGTTAAGCATAGAGATAAAGTAGTCTATAATACGGAAACAGTATTTACTGATTTAGGTACACCAGGAAATTCAACAGGAACAGTAGAAAGTCCAGTTCCTTCTATCGTATTAGCAAGTCCTTCCCCATCAACTAGTCCGTCTAGGTCACCGTCAGCGAGCCCAAGTACAAGTCCGTCCTCTAGTAGATCAAGTACTCCAAGTGCTAGTATTTCTCGATCACCATCACCAAGTGCTAGTTCGAGTGCATCTGCTAGTCGCTCAGGTTCTCCTAGTTCTAGTACGAGTGCAGCACCTAGCCAATCACGCTCTGCAAATCCTAGTGTTTCTAGATCACCTGCAGCAAGCCCTAGTGGAAGTGCTTCGTCTAGTAGATCTAGTTCTCCAAGTCGTTCTAGAAGTCCTTCGCCTAGCGCAAGCAGAAGAAGGTGAGAATATGAAATTTTTAACACTCAAACAAATAGAAGAAAAAGCATTTTCATTAGTTGAGTTAATGGTGGTGCTTTTAATATTTGGTATTGTTTCGGCTAGTGCCTATAGTAACTTAAACGAAGTCGATAGTCCTCTAACTAATGCTAGTTTTGAAGTCCCACATTTTCTAAGATTAGCTAGATCTAGAGCAATATCTCAGACTTTATTTATTAGGGTTGCACCTAGTTCAAACTTTAGAATTTCCACAAGCTCTTCAGATTCATGCACTGGAATAATGACAAGCATACCTGATTTATTTCTTAATATGCCAAATGATACGAGAATTAATAGTACTACATGGAGTGTGTGCTTTACACCAAGAGGAATTGTAAGTGCAGCAACAAACTTTACAATAAGTGACCAAGACAGTAGAGCAAAAACAGTAGAAGTAGCTTTGGGCGGCGGGGTTAGGATTCAATGATAAGACGTATAAACAATAGACAAGCTGGTTTTACTTTATTAGAATTAATAGTTGCTACAGGTCTTCTTGCTACTATGATGACTGGTGTTGTCGCTTATGTAGTACATTTACAAAATTCTTTTTTTGAGGATGTAGTAAGAACAAGAATTAATAGTAACTTAAGAAGTGCATCTGATATCATTTCAATGAATATTAGACAGTCTGGAGAATATTTATATACTTCATTTCCAGCAATTCTTATATCTCAAGGAGATACTGTTACTTCTGACAGTATAACTTTAAGAAGAGCTATAATTTCAGAAATTCTTACTGTCTGTGTAGCTACTACAGTAGGTGCTACAACAGTTGCTGTTTCTTCCTCTGCTATTATAAATTCAGAGTGTGTTGGTACAAATGTCGTTAATCTTTATAATGCTTTTAATGCAGAAAGAATTGCTCAGGGAGGCTCAATAAGAGCTTATATTTATGATAGAGTTGCTAAAGTAGGTGAATTTGTAAATTTTACAAATGGAACAACTGCTTTAGGTGATTATTCCTTAACAGTTTCACCAGTAAGTAGAGTTTATCCAATTCTTGCTTCAAATGTATATATTATCGAAGAATATAGATTTAACGTGGATTTAGCGTCAAGTGTTTTAAGATTATATAGAGACGGAATGGATGCTCAACCTGAATCTGTTGCATTCGGTGTAACAGGTTTTGATATATCCGCGCGTGTAGGAGATGGAAGTACTATAGAGACTCTCACTTCAAATGGAGCATATACTTGGAAGGATACTAGAAGCATTAAAGTAATTTTAACGGGTTCAGAAAATAGAAAAACTAGAACTTTTTCAACTTCTATAACTGGAGAATACTTCCCGAGAAATATTCTATCAAGGTAAGGTTTGTTATGAAAAATAGAAATTCAGGTTTTGCGATACTAACAGTAATGATGATGTTAGTGGTTATCGCCAGTTTGCTAAGCACTTATATGATAGTTTCTAGAACGGAGTTAGCTCTAGTTAAAAGTTCTAGAGATAGTGCAACTGGTTTTAATGCAGCAGAAGCAGGACTAAATATAAGAGCAGAAAAAATTAAAGATTTATTTACTGATTATCAAAGACCGCAGGGGATAGCACCATCTGGAATAGAGGGTTGTGATTCTGGTAGTATAGGAACAGGAGACTTTGCTTGTGAATCTTATACTTTTGATAACAATCATAATGCAGTTTCCTATCTTACTGAGGCACCTGGATCACCTGTATATACACTAATTCCACCTGGACAACCGTTTGCGGGTTTAAATACCCAAGAGTATAGATATAATGTAACTTCTGTAGGAAGAAATTCAGATTCTAGTAATGAGGCTATTCTTGATTTAACTTTTAAAAGTAGATTAGTACCTTTATTTCAATTTGCGATTTTTTTTCAAGAAGATTTGGAATTTTTCAACGGTGCCGCGATGACAGTAACTGGCCCAGTTCATACTAACGGAGACTTGTATTTATCTCCACAAACTGGAGGAACTACTAGTTTAAATAATCAAACTACAGTGGCCGGAACTTTTTATAGAGGGCAGAAATCACAAAATTCTTGTAGTGGCTTTCAAGGAACTGCTAGGGCGATGAATCCTTCTAGTTATGTAGATTTCCCTGCATGTAGTACTAATAGAGCTACAGTAACAAATGTATCATCATGGAATGACAACGTTATGTTAGGTGTCAAGCCAGTAACAGTTCCATCACCTGAGGGCATGGATTCTTATTCTACAGGTGAGTACTGGCAAAGAGCTGATTTGAGATTAGTATTACAACTTACCGCAGCAGGACTCCCAGATACCGCTGCATCAACCACAGGTGTGCAAGTCGTTACAACCTCAGGAGCAAATATTGTTGCAGCTACTAATGCACTTCATGATGGAACAAGCTGTCCTGGCTTAGTTTCTACTGGTGGAACAGGAGCAAGACCAATTGGTACTCAAGGCTCAGGCACAGCAGGAAATCAATTAAGACTTTATAGAGAGTATCAACATGATCCTGTTGTAAATAATTTTCAAAGAACCTTAGAAGTCGACATGCTCGCACTATTAAACTGTATTCAAAGAAATCCAACTATCATAGGTGGTAAATTATTGAGTGACATAACTGAACAAGGTTTAGTATTTCATTTTACTATAAATGGGCCTAATAGAGCGGCCTCACATAATAATTATTCTGTTAGAATAAGAAATGGTGCAGTACTTGAGTCTAATCTTGCAGGAGCCGCAGTGGTTCAAGGACTTACTATTGTTACTGACCAAGGAATGGTAATTTGGGGAAATTATAATTCAGTAAATGCTACTTGGAAGCCTTCTGCAATCATGGCTGATACTGTTCATTTATTATCTAACAGCTGGGTTGATGCTGATAGTTACACTACTGATACTTATACAAGAGACGGTAGCGCTACAACTGTACAAACTGCAATAATTAGCGGAATCGCACGAACAGGTGGAGCAAATGGTTCAACAGGACAAGATCAGGGTGCTGATACAAACGGTGGGGGAGTAATTAATATTTTTAGGTTCAATGAATGGTTTAGGGTCGGTAGTTCTTCAATTCCGGATTTTACCTATAGCGGTTCTCTAGTTAGTTTAGGGGCGCCTAGAAGAAGCCAATCATCCTGGGGACCGTTTACATATTATTCCGCACCGAATAGAGCTTGGTCGTATGATACTAGATTTAATACCTCAACTAACTTACCACCTATGACTCCAGTCTTTGTATACTTACAGCAAGAATTATTTGTGAGGGATTATGAATTATAAATTCAGAAACATAATACTATATTTTTGTTTTTTCTTAAGTACTAATTTATTTGCTGAAAGTCCTAGAGCTTTTATTTCTAATTTATTAGATGAAGTAAAGAAAGAACAGAATCTTACCCCAGTCATAGCAGTAATAGATTGGGAGCCATACTTCGAAGCAATTGATCCTAACGAAAGAGCGGCACTTGGTTATAATTCTTCAAATGATCTAAAAAATTATTACTTAGAAAAAGTAAAAGCAAACGGACAAGATAAGATAGACTTAATTAAAAAAGAATCAGGTGGTGAAGATAAAATTGATGCTAATGAAAGAATGATAATCGATAAAGTAAAATCTGAACTAGATAATGAACTAGCAACATTTAATATAAATTTGGCTAATATGCTCTTTGATTTTTTGTCTTCTAAAGAAGAAAATGAGTCAGCGGAATATGTAGTGACTAGAAAAATGGGGGGAGCTAGTCAGCAATTTATCTTAAAAATGAGGTTAGTAGATCACCGTTGGTTATTAAATTCTGCTATTGTATTCAATCCTTTAGCTGTTCCTGAAGAGATTAATAACCCTATAGGTAAAATGCCTGAACCTACTCATGTACTCTTTAATCCTTAAGTTCCTCATAATCAGTATACAATATATCTAAATTACTGTAATTTTTAGTATATCAAGAAGAATTAATCAGGGTAGACGAGTTTAAACTCGGCACCACTAGTTTTGATTATTAGTGGTGTCATGTGTTTGGTTTTTTATTAAGCTATTTCAGAAAGGAAAGCTTATGTCGCAGTTAGTATACAGATATCCTACTTTTGAGTGTCTGGGTGAAAGAACAGTATTTGATGCTGATGTATCACCAGTGGCAGTTGTCGAATTCTCTGATGTGATGCAGGTTTGCGAATCGTTTTCAGAGCAATCAGAAAGCGATAGTGCAAATCTATGGAAAGAGAAAGGCAAGGAAAAAGACGGAGATCAAGATGATGGTCTTGATGGTGAGGGAGAAGGTGGTGAACCGTTTATCGGCCCATTACTAGATACCGCAGCACCTCCGGTAACCGTTTCTGCAACAAATGCTGATTTAGTTATTGGTGTTGTTGAAAGATACGATCAACCGATTGGACCAACTCTCCCGCAACAGCCACAACAGTGGTTCTATGCAGAAGAGCCAAATGTGAGTGCGCCGATTCTTGGACTTTTACAAGAAGTGACGCTCGAAGTACAGGAAGTTGTCGTTCAGCCTCCAGTTGAAGAAGCTGCCACTGAGACAAATGAGGGAGAAAAAATTGAACTCTCATTGAAACTTGATGGCAATCAAGCTTCTCCATTACTGGAAGTTCGAGTATTTTCTGAAGGTAATAGCATCGAGGTCTTTGATCTTAATGTGAAAAATTCAGATACTACCGAGGTTACAGAAGTTTCGGTCTCGGTTAAGGTCAAAGATCTTCCGGCATCGAGCGCTGCACCAATTGTCATTAACGTCTCGAATGGAGATGCAAGTGGCAGCTTTGAAACGACTTCAGGAAACCTTCTAAAAGCGTTCGAAGATGCCAAAGAAGGTAAGATTCCTACTATCATCTACGAAAATGGAACTGTTCCTGCAAAGGATATTCCTATTTCTTTTTCAACTCGATCGTCACAGAATGTTGTAACGCCAGAAGTTGAAGTTGGTGATGGTGAAGTTTCTGGTTCCAATAGCCTTGGCAACTTCTTCCGATCGGCTTCAAATTTTCTTCTCAAACTTGTCGGCATGGCTTAAGCTATTGCCAACTAAGGTTCAAAAAAACGGGGTATGCGCAAACATCCCTGTTTTTTTATTTTTTTCACATGACACTTTTCATTTCCTAATTTCTCAACTTCTGAATGAGCTCTAAAATATCCATTTTAGTTCGTTCTAACTCACTTGGCATATCAAGTTCTTGAGAAATAAAAGAATGTATTAAATTTAATTTTACAGTATTCGCAGATAATTCACTCTTATTACCTGACATTAATAAAATATCTTGCTCGTCTAAAATTTCTGAATAGATTTTTTTTATTTCTCTAAAACAAGTTTGCTCTTCTTGATTCCAGAATCTAGTTTGCAGCCTTGAGAGAGATTTAGTTATATCGATAGCAGGATAGACCCCACGTTCAGCCATTTTCTTATCTAATAAAATGTGCCCATCAGTTAGTCCCTTAACTTCTTCAAGTATAGGATCATCATCAAGTTCTCCATGTTTTAGCATAGTATAAATTGCTGTAATTGAACCTTTTTCAAAGTTTCCAGCTCTCTCTATAAATTTAGGTAATTTATCAAATACAGATGCAGGATATCCTCGTCTTATTGGAAGTTCTCCAGAGCTAAGTCCTATGTCTCTCAGAGATCTAGCGTAACGTGTGAGTGAGTCAAAAGCTAAAAGTACATTTAGACCTTTACCTGCTGCTATCTCTGCTATTCTAATTGCCGTATCCCCAGCTTTAGCTCGCATAGAACCGGACTCATCACTAGTAGATGCTACTATAATAGTTTTAGAGCTAGCATTACTATTCTTAAGACTGCCATAAAACTCTGTTACTTCTCTTCCACGCTCTCCAATCATAGCCACTATATTTAAATCAGATTTAGAGCTATTTATTAATGAAAGTAGCAGACTTGATTTCCCTACACCTGGTTCAGCTAAAACAACTATTCTCTGACCTTGTCCTAGGGTGTTAAAAGAATCAATAGCTTTAATTCCAGTAGTAAAAACTTTATTTATCGGCAGTCTCTCTGCAACTGTTTTGATATCATTATCAAAGCTATAGTTCCCACACAGACTGTTTTCAATTACTTTATTTTTTGTATCAACTTTTGATTCTATAAATGATTCTCCAAAAGCATTTATTACAGATCCAAATGTAGAAGGTTTTATTTTAAGATTAGTATTATTTAGTTTTTTAATAATTTTCGCTCCAGGTGAGATTCCTTTAGTATCTCCAAAAGCAGAGTATGAAATCAAATTGTTATTAAATGCCTGTGCTCTTGCTAAAATACTACCTTCTTGCCCTATGATTTCTACTAAATCTCCAATACTCGATCCGGGGAAGTAGCCCATTATATTTATACCGATAACAGACTCTACTATGCCTTCTATCTGATATCCTTCAGTAAAATAGTCTTCGATCCTGACATTAAGCATGGTCTACTCTTATGTTTAAATTCTCTTTTAAACTTTCAAACAGACTTTTAATATGTACGTTTGGATTGGAATCAATTTGTCCGTAAGCAGAAACTAATTTAAATGTTCCATCAGTTATTTCCTCAGACTCTTCCCAGACAAGACCTTGAGCCTCTTTTTTTATTAAAACTTCAGATAGTTGGTCTAAACTACCAGAGGGAATTAAAATTTTAACTGTTGTACTTAAGTTATTTTTTAGAAGTTTCAGAGCAGGATTTAGGAATTTTGTAATTCTATTTTCTAGGACTTTAAACTTATCCTTTTTTAAATTTTCAGCTAATACTTCTGTAAGTACTTCTTTTGATATTTTAAGAATGAGTTCTTTAATTTCCTCCTCTATTTTTTTAGTTAATTTTTCTTGATTAAATAATTTTTCACAAACTTTTTCAGTGCCTTTAATAAGACCAATATTGTAAGCTTTAATTTCCTTTTCTTTCACTGAAAGTTCAGTTTTATTTAAAAGCTCTTCACTAAGATTTTTTGTATGTGAGAGAAGATTTCTAGCTAACTTAATATTCTCCTCTAGAGATTCTGCACTTATGCGTTCTTTTACATTGACCATATAATTTAGTTCTAAAAGTTAAACTCAATATGTTATCGCTAAAAGTGTAAGAAATTTTCTGAGAAGTTTGTTATTTCTAGAATAAATAATTTTTTTTATTTTTTTAGCTCTGGAAACTAAAGATTTTAGCTATTTAGAGCCGAACTATAGCTAAATATTAATAAGTTTTAGTTAAAGAGGTAATTTGGCCTATTGTAAGTCATTGAAAATACTATATTTAATTTAGTTTTTGATTTAATAGTTAGAAACTTGAGAACTATATTAGTGCGTGGTAGCTACCCGACCATAATAAACGCACTTTTCGCTCTAATCTTGGTGCTTTGTTTAAAGGCAATTTTCAGGTTTGAACTTAATAATATACTTACTACAGAAATGTAGCAGCTATATTTTAGAAGACTAACCTGTTGAGCGAAGAGTAAGGATTAACCAAGAAAATGTATATACTTAAGGAGTTTTTGTGGAGACCGTAAATATTCAATCGAAAAATATTCAACCAGGGCAGACTGATGCGCCTTCAGTTCCAACTGAAAAAGTTAGAGCAACTGGTGAATTTAAGAAAGCAAACAATTTTTCAGGGACATCAACAGGAGCTTTTTCAAGACAAGCTTCACATGATGTAACCCCAAGAGAGCCAGTAGAGATTAATCTACGTTCGTTACTAGAAGCGGGAGTACACTTCGGTCACCAGACCAGTCGTTGGAATCCAGCGATGGCGAAATTTATTTATGGAGTAAGAAACGGAATACACGTTGTTAACTTACCAAGAACAATTGAATCTTGGGAAAAAGCAAGAGTTGCAATAGTTGAAGTTGCTGCACGTGGTGGTTCTATTCTTTTTGTTGGTACTAAAAAACAAGCTCAAGATGCAATCGTTGAAGAAGCTAGAAGATGTGGAGCTTTTCACGTATCTAGAAGATGGCTTGGTGGTATGATGACTAACTTTCAAACTATTAGAAAGAGTATTGAAAGAATGAATAAAGTCGATCAAATACTGGCAGAAGAGGAAGAAGCTCAAAAAATTGGTAAAGCTACTAAGTTTACCAAGAAAGAAAGATTAATGATGGGTAGAGAAAGAGAAAAGTTAGAATTTTCTCTTGGTGGTATCAGAGATATGTACGGTGCTCCTTCACTTATGTTCATTATTGATACTAAGAGAGAAGATATTGCGATAAAAGAAGCTACTAAGCTTGATATCCCTGTTGTTGCATTAGTGGATACTAATTGTGATCCTACACAAGTTGAATACCCAATTCCTTCAAATGATGATGGAACTAGAGCTATTAGATTATTCTGCTCTGCAGTAGCTGATGCTGTTTTAGAAGGTAAAGCGGTTTATTCTAAGAGACTAGGAAATAAGGAAAATGATTCTAAGTCAGCTAAGCAAACTAAAGCTGAAGTTACTACACCGGAAATTTCTAAGGAAGTTGCACCGGAAGCAACTACTGCTGAAGCAACTAAAGATTCAATATAGTTTACATTAGAGATATAGTTTACAAGATAAAAAGTAGGGAGTTTTGAATATGGCACAAGTAAGTGCAGAATTAGTTCGTACGCTAAGGGATAAAACCGGAGCTGGAATGATGGATTGCAAGAAGGCTCTCGAGGAGGCTTCTGGTGATATTGAACAAGCTCAAGATATTCTTAGAAAGCGTGGTATGAAGACCGCTGAGAAGAGAGCAGGTAAAGCAGCTACAGAAGGTACTGTGTTTTGTTACCTTCACCCAGGTGGAAGAATTGGTGTAATGATTGAATTAAATTGTGAAACTGATTTCGTTGCTAGAAATGAAGATTTCCTACAACTTTCAAAAGATCTTGCTATGCATATAGCATGGGCTAAGCCTAAGTATGTAACTAGAGAAGAAGTTTCTGAAGAAGATCTTAATAGAGAAAAGTCTGTATTCTTAAGTCAGCTAAAGCCTGAGCAAGAAAAAATGGCTGATAAGATTATTGCTGGTAAAATTGAAAAGTTTTATGAAGAAGTCTGCTTAGTAGATCAAATTGATGTTAGAGATTCAAGTGGAAAGAAGAAAATTGGTTCTCTGATGACTGAGCTAACAGCTAAGATGGGCGAAAAAATTGCTTGCAGACGATTTACTAGATTTGAACTTGGCGAAGGAATGGAGAAGGTAGTAGTTGATTTTGCTGCGGAAGTTCAACAAGTCATTAACGGCTAGTTAATAATCGGGCAGGAAATAATAATGGACTCTAGAAGAATTCTTTTAAAACTTAGCGGTGAAGCTTTAGCTGGAGATAAAGGCTATGGCATTGATCCACAAATTCTTGAAAGAATTGCTGATGAGGTTGTTGCCGTTCACAAAAGAGGTGTGCAGGTCTGTCTTGTACTAGGTGGTGGAAATATCTTTAGAGGTGTTTCTGCCGCATCAACTGGTATGGATAGAGTCTCTGCGGACTACATGGGAATGTTAGCTACAGTAATTAATTCTTTAGCTATGCAGGACGCTTTAGAGCGCAGATCTGTTAAGACTAGGGTAATGTCTGCGATCGCTATGCCTGCAATATGTGAACCTTTCATTACAAGAAGAGCAAATAGACATTTAGAAAAGCATAGAATTGTGATTTTTGCTTGTGGCACAGGTAATCCATATTTTACTACCGATACTGCTGCAGCATTAAGAGCTAAAGAAATGCTAGCAGAAGTAATTTTAAAAGCTACTAAAGTTGATGGTGTCTATGACAAAGACCCTATGAAGCATGATGATGCAGTAATGTATTCTAAAGTAAGCTTCATGGATGCACTAAATAAAAATTTAAAAGTGATGGATGCTACAGCTTTATCTCTTTGTATGGAAGAGAAGATTCCTATCAGAGTTTTTAATATAGGGATTCCGGGGAATATAGAAAAAGCTGTTTTTGATGATACTGTTGGTACTTGGGTTACTGCTACAGGGAAATAGTTAGATATATTAACTGTTTAGTTTGCTAAAACTTAAAGGAATAATTAAATGAGCACAGAAGATATCGTTAACTTACATACAAGCCTTGTGCAGAAATGTGAAGGTACTATTCAATCTTACAAAAAAGATTTGCAAAAGGTTAGAACTGGTAGAGCTTCTTCTAGTCTTTTAGAAAATATACAAGTTGATTATTACGGCTCTAAAACAGCCCTATCTCATTTAGCACAAATAAATACACCAGAGCCTAGATTAATTACTGTCAATGTTTATGATACTTCAGCTACTGATAGCGTAGAGAAGGCAATTAGAAATTCGGATTTGGGTTTAAATCCTTCAAGAGATGGAAGTACAATAAGAGTATCTATTCCAACACTTACTGAGGAAAGAAGAAAAGAATTAGTAAAAGTTTTAGGAAAACAAGCTGAGGAAATAAGAGTATTCATTAGAAATCACAGAAGAGAAATCAACGACTCTTTAAAAAAGCTTGAAACGAAAGGTGGAGTGACTCAAGACGAGATAAAAAAAGCACTTGAGCAAGTTCAGAAAAAGACTGATCACTTTATTGATCAAGTGGATGCACTTCTTAAAGAAAAAGAAGCTGAATGCTTAACTTTATAATAATACATTAAAAAAACTTTCTTATGAAAAAAGGTGCTATGGGAGAGATAGTAAGTTTAAGCTCGGCATCTAAGAGACTTCCAACTCATTTAGCTGTTATCATGGATGGTAATGGTCGATGGGCAAAAGAAAGGGGACTTGCCAGATTAGAAGGCCATAAAGCCGGTGGGCTTTCAGTCAAAAATATAGTTAAGGCTGCTTCTGATCGAGGAATACAGTATCTTACTTTATTTAGTTTCTCTACTGAGAATTGGAATAGAAGCGATATCGAAGTAAAAGGTATCATGAGGCTCTTCAAAGAGTACTTAGATAATGAATTACCAGTGATTCTTGAGCAGGGTATTAGACTTCTTGCAGTAGGTAACATTGAAGGTCTTCCCAATGAAGTTCAAGAATCCTTAAAAAGAGATATCGAGTTATCTAAAAATAATACTAAGTTAACCCTAGTACTTGCGTTAAACTATGGTGGAAGAGAAGAAATAGTTAATGCTGCAAAAAACTTAGCACTACTAGTAGAAAAAGGTGAAATTACTTCTTCAGAAATTACTGAGGAAGTATTTGCTTCTAAGTTATGGTCTGATGGCATTCCTGATCCTGATCTTTTAATTAGAACCAGCGGTGAAATGAGGGTGTCTAATTTTCTACTTTGGCAAATTGCTTATACTGAGCTAGTTGTAGTTCCTGAGTATTGGCCTGAGTTTAATAATGATAGCCTAGATCGTGCATTAATTGAATTTGCTAAAAGAGAGAGACGTTTTGGTTGTACTTCAGAGCAAATAGAAAAAGGTGAACACAAAGAGTTAGCTACTGCATTGGGTTATTCAGTAGCAGATTATGGCGGAGTGAGAAAATGAGTTCAAGTTTTAAGGATCTGTTTACACGAGTATTTTCAGCTATCCTTATTGCTTTAATTGCCATACCAGTCATTTGGTTTGGTGGATTTCCAAGATCTTGTTTTTTTCTAATACTTATTGCTTCCGCAATGTTTGAGTATTTATCAGCTTCAGTGCCTCTTCCAAAGAAAAATTTATTTCTCTTTACTTCTATATATATGATTGCCCCATTAGGACTTTATCTTGGAGGTGTAGAAATTTTGTATTGGCTTGGTTTGTTTGTATTTGTCGCTACTGCTCTAAGTCTTTGTCTGATTGCAGAGCTTTCACCTAATCAGCCTGATGTAAATATTGTTGTCCCTCGATTATTATCTGGCTTAGTTTATCCAGGGGTGCCTTTAAGTCTACTAATTCTCGTTGATACAGAATTCTCCTGGGAAAAAATATTATGGCTCATATCTACAGTTGTTGCAGTAGATATTACGGCTTACTTTGTTGGAAGATTAGCAGGTGGAAGACCACTTTCGCCACGTATTAGTCCAAATAAAACTTTATCAGGTGCTGTATCGGGCATTTTAGGTGCATCACTTATTAGCTTAGCTTGGGGATCTAGTTTTCAAATGGATCAGCCTGTTTATAGATTAATGGCTTTAGGGCTATTAGTCGGAATCGTTTCTGTTCTTGGAGATTTGTTTGAGTCACTTATAAAAAGAAGCTTAGGCGTAAAAGATCTTGGGACAGTATTACCTGGTCATGGTGGAATTTTAGATAGAATTGATGCTCTCATATTTGCTGCCCCGATTATCTTTTTTCTTTAAATTTTAAACAAATCACTTTTTAATTTTACGTATTAATATGGAAGCGAGAATTGGCTTAACTATCCTTGGATCTACAGGAACTATAGGTAAGCAGACATTAGATGTTGTTAGGTCTAATCCAGATAAATTTAGAATTATTGGTTTATCAACAAATCAAAATATAGAACTTCTAAAAGAACAGATTCTTGAATTTAATCCTGAATGTGTCTGTGTCGCCAGTGAAGTCACCAGTGAAATTGAAACTAGTAAAATTTCTGAAATTAAATCTTTAGCAAATAGATTTGTAAGTGGCGAAGAGGGGATGGAAGCCTTAGCACAGGATGAAAACTGTAAAATTCTTATGCTAGCAGTAACAGGGTTTTCTGCTCTAAAACCATTACTTGTTGCTATTAAAAGTAATAAAGCTATCGCAATTGCAAATAAGGAAGCCATAGTGACAGGCGGATCTTTTGTGATGGATGCTGTAAGCAAAAGTAGCTCTATTTTAGTTCCAGTAGATTCAGAGCATAATTCAATTTATCAGGCATTACAGGGCAGGGCTGAGAACAATACCTTTGAAGAACCAAGAAAAGTAACTCTTACAGCTTCAGGTGGGCCATTTTTAAGTAAATCAATAAAAGAGCTAGAGTCTGTAACTGTATCACAAGCTATTAATCATCCAAGATGGAAAATGGGTGCTAAGATTTCAGTAGACTCCGCTACGCTTATGAACAAAGGCCTTGAGGTAATTGAGGCATCTGTTTTATTTGGACTTCCAGCTTCCAAAATATCAGTCTTAGTACACCCTCAAGTTTTCTTTCATGCTTTTGTTGAATTTAAAGATGGAAGTACTATTGCCGTTGCATATCCACCAAGTATGAGAGTTCCAATAGCTAATTCTTTAGCTATCTGTTTGCAAAATATTACATCAACTAACACTCCTATCTACTCAGTTCCAGAAATTCAATCAGCTCCAAATTTAGGTAGTAATTGGAATGTGGAAAATTTGACTAATTTAGAGTTCTTTAACCCTGATTTGGAGAAATTTCCTCTACTAGGTCTTGCATATCAGGCATTAAATAAGGGTGGAGCTAGTCCTACCATTTTAAATGCCGCTAACGAGGTCGCTGTTCAATCTTTTATTGATGGTAAAATTCCATTTCTAGGTATATCAAAGGTAGTATCAAAGGCACTTGAAGAAATATCAAGTGAGAGTTTCTGTGATATTAAAGATATATTTAGAGTAGATAAAATAGCAAGGAACTTTTCCAATGATTATGTTAGTCATGTATGATTATTAGGAAAATTAGTAAATTTTAACTACAATTATTTCGGGGATTTTTTGGACACTATTTTAAATTTTTTAACAGGCCAGTTACCAGTCTTCTTAGTTGTCATTGGAGTCGTAGTTACTATACATGAGCTAGGACATTTTCTTGCTGCTAAAATTTGTGGAGTCGGGGTACTAAAGTTTTCCGTAGGATTTGGACCAGCCATATTCAAAAAAGAAGTATCAGGAACAGAATATCGCTTAAGTATAATACCACTTGGCGGTTACGTTAGAATGGTCGGGGATATGCCAGATATGATTACTGGCACTAGTGCTACTGATTCTTCTGTTAGAGCAGAGACAGAAGAAAATATTTCTGAGATTGATAAGGATCTTTCACCAGCGGCTAAAGCTCTTATTGCTGATAAGTCAAAATGGTTTTTGGAAAAGAGTACTGCAAAAAAAGCTTTTATAGTTTTTGCGGGCCCTTTATTTAATTACTTGTTAGCTATTTTTATTTTATGCGTAAGTGCTTTTGTGTACGGCGTGCAAACTCCAGATGGAACTAAAGTTGGAGCTGTTGCAAAAGGTTCTCCAGCAGAAAGAATAGGAATTAAAGCTGGGGACAGAATTTTAAAGATTGATGGTACTGAGGTTAATACCTTTGAAGATATACAAAAGAGAGTTCAATCTTCAAATGGTCAAGCAATAAATGTTTTACTTTCTAGAGGTGATTCAAAAGAAGATGCTAATCAAGAAGAAGTTTCGGTTGTTCCTGAATCCAGAGAATCCAAGATGTTCAAAGATAATAAAGCATACATGGTTGGAATTTCTGCTGGTTTTAAAAGTGAATCAGTCGGTATATTAGAGTCAATTTCCAAAAGCTTTTCATTTGCTAATGCAATGTGCATAGGTACACTGGAAGGGATGCTTGGTTTATTTATGGGGGCTGTGCCTCTAGATTCCGTAGGTGGTCCAATTTTAATTTTTGAAGTGGCAAGTCAAAAAGCTGAGCAAGGTATTAACTCATTTTTACTATTTCTTGCTTACTTAAATATTAGCCTTGGTGTACTTAACTTACTACCTATCCCAGTACTGGATGGTGGACATCTTTTAATCTTTGCAATTGAGTCAATACTAGGGCCTATTAGCTTAAGAAAGAAAGAGATTGTTCAAGGTTTTGGAATGGCTTTTTTACTTGGGTTTATGCTGTTAGCAGTTAAAAACGACCTAACAAGAGATAAGGACTTTTTAAAGCCAAAAGAAGAGAAGTGGAGTGAGGAAAGTTCTTTTGGTAAGCCAGCAGAAGATAACAAAAAGAATGAGGCCCTTCAAGAAGTACCTGTTGTTGCAGAGTAAATAAAAGATATTTTGGTTACTTTATGTATAGATGCAACTTCTGGTAAACTAAATGTATCTGCCTGCGATATCGATACAACTAATATTAATAAGTGGTTAATAACAGATTCCTTTAATTATAAAGTAGAATCAAATACAGTAGTAGAGACAATAGATACGGCTGTTTGTATAGCACTTGCTGGTTTAAATAAAAAAATTGTAGATGTTAATAAAATATATTTTACTCTAGGACCTGGGAGTTATACTAGCTTAAGAGCAGTTTTCTCCTTCGTAAAAGGTTATTCAATTCAAAATACAGTTGAAGTAATTGGAGTTTCACTTTTTTTATTGGCTGCTTTAAGAAGAGTTCAGGCAGCATCTGATATTTCTAATGATACAAATAAAGTTTCTATAAAAGGTAATGCTCAAGAAGCATTCTCAGTTATTTTTACTGGTGAACATTTTTATTCCCCCAAGGCTAAGATTTTAACAGCTGGTGAAGTGCTAATTGAAAACTTAGAAACTTTAGATTCTTCTAACATCGTTTTGTATGATGATTTAGATGTCCTAGAATTAATGAAAGAATTCTTTCTGGGACAAAATAGATATGATGAACAAACATTTACTAAATTGGGCCATATTTACAGGCAAAATTTAGAAAATTTAGAAACTAAGAGCCCTTTAATGTATGTAAAAGGGGTTAATGCTCTTACTCTGAAAGAGAGAAATAAGTAAATTATTGTTAATTTATTAAAAATAAACTTGACTAAAACTTCGTAGATCAGTATATTTAGAATATTGGGATATAATGTGTCCTCACATCCTCATCTCATTAAACTATACCCAAATTATTAAATTGTTTTGGTGTAAAGCTACTGAACTTTATTACTTAGTGTGCTTTATTACTAATTGGCTTCAGAGCAGAGTTTATTGTTTGGCTTTATTACCTTAATTCCATTTTCATTTTTACTTGTGAGCGTCTATGAATCTTTCTGATCTGAAAAAAGCTGATATTACCGAACTAGCAAGACTTGCTAGCGAACTTCAAATTGAAGATTACTCTTCTTTAAAAAAACAAGATTTAATTTTTGAGATACTCGGTGCTCAAGCAGATTCAGACGGACAAATTTTTGGTTCCGGAGTTCTAGAAACCTTACCTGATGGTTTTGGTTTTTTAAGATCTCCAGATGCTAACTATGTTCCAGGTCCAGATGATATTTATGTATCACCTGCACAAATTCGTAGATTTGGACTAAGAACTGGAGATACAGTATCTGGGCAAATTAGACCACCAAAAGATGGTGAAAGATATTTTGCATTACTAAAAGTTAACGAAGTAAATTTTGAACCTACTGATTTTCAAAGAACTAAGATTTTATTTGATAACTTAACTCCTCTATATCCTACAGAGAAGTTGAAAATGGAGACAAATCCTACTCAGTATTCAACTAGAATGATAGATTTAATGTCACCAATAGGAAAAGGGCAAAGAGCTCTTATTACTGCTCCTCCAAGAACTGGGAAAACTGTACTACTACAACAAATAGCAAATGCAATTACTACAAATCACCCAGAGTGCGTTCTTATAGTTCTTTTAATAGATGAAAGACCTGAAGAAGTAACTGATATGGCTAGAAGTGTTAATGCTGAAGTTGTTAGTTCTACTTTCGATGAGCAAGCTACAAGACACGTTCAGGTTGCAGAAATGGTACTTGAAAAAGCTAAGCGTTTAGTTGAGCATCAAAAAGATGTGGTGATCTTATTAGATTCTATCACAAGACTTGCAAGAGCATATAATACTGTACTTCCTTCAAGTGGAAAGTTAATTTCAGGTGGTATTGACCCAGCTGCTTTAAGACCACCAAAAAGATTTTTTGGTGCAGCTAGAAATATTGAACAAGGTGGAAGTTTAACCATTATAGGAACAGCTCTAATTGACACTGGTTCTAGAATGGATGAAGTCATATTTGAAGAGTTTAAAGGAACTGGAAATATGGAACTAGTTCTTGATAGAAGATTATCAGAAAGAAGAATATTCCCAGCACTTGATATTAATAAGTCAGGTACGAGAAAAGAAGAGTTACTTCACTCACCAGAAGATTTACAAAGAATCTGGTTATTAAGAAAAGTATTGGATCAATCAAACACTCAAGATGCAATTGAGTGGTTACTAGATAAAATGAAAGGAACTAAGAACAATAAAGAGTTCTTGGATATGATGAAAGGCGGGATGTAGTTAGTCCTTATGGAGGAAAAATCTTCCAATAGCCAAATAGACCCCTTAAGAATACTAGCAAATGTTACTCATGAGTTAAAGACTCCTTTACACTCAATATTGACAGTTGCTAGTCTTCTAAAATCTGAATCAGACGGTCCTTTAAGTCCTGAGCAGCAAAAACAAGTAGACATTATACTTCGAAACGGAGAAAGACTTTTATCTCTAATCACAGATCTTTTAGCCTTTAGTACCGAAAAGGATCAAATCTCAGTTTCACCTTTAGCACTTCCGAATATTATAAAAGGTGTTACTTTAAGATTAAGTCCTCTTGCGGAAAAAGGCGAAGTTAAGATCAATACATTTTTCCCTGATAAAGAAGAAGTATTCTATTCAGATGAAAAATTAATTACTTTAATACTTGATAATATCTTAACTAATGCTGTTAAATTTTCAGGAATTCGCGGTGATGTTGAAGTTTATTATCGATATTTAGATCCTATAAGCTATCAGTCTATAAGAAAGACAGAAGAAGCCACAACTAGTGGTTTGGAAATAGTAATTTCTGATTCTGGTATTGGAATTGATCCTTTAGCAAAAGAAAATATTTTTAAGGAATTTTATCAAGCTGATAGCGGAAATACTAGGAAATTTGGAGGAGTCGGACTTGGGCTATCTCTTGTTAATAATGCAGTAAGTAAATTAGGAGGCGAAATACAACTTCAAAGTGAACTTGGAAGTGGAAGTATTTTTAAAATAATTATTCCAAATTTAGAAAGCAGTTATGTAAAACCTTCGATACTAGTTGTTGGCGATGACCAGTTACTGGTTGATGCTATTAGGTTAATTTTACTAGATGAATTATTTACTTTCAGCTCAGTGGGACAAGATTTTTCACCTAGTATAATAGCTGAAAATAAAACTGATGTTATTATTCTTGATTTAAATGACGGGCTTTTAGTCGAAAATTCTTCATTTAAAAGAGTTGAAAATTCTGAGCTATTAAAGAACATACCAGTATTAGGCTTGAGTTCTTCTTTTGATCCTGCCGAAAGAGCTAAGTATCTTTCTGCATGTCAAATTACTGATATCTTAGTAAAACCTTTTCAAAAAGAAGAACTTCTACTTAAAATCAAGCTTTTACTTGCCTAGAATCTTTTCGCTGATTAAACTAAGTTACGATTCTATTTAGTTTAAGATATTTTTTAATGGCCACAGAGCAACCTTTAATTTTATTAGCAGATGATCATGAAGATGCACTTTACGGAGCATCTAAAATGTTATCAATGGCCGGTTTTAGAACTATTTCTGCAGCAAATGGTAGCAAGGCTTATCAAGCAATTTCCGAGCAAAGACCAGATATCGCATTACTTGATGTTATGATGCCAGAAATGGATGGCTTAGCATTAACTAAAATATTAAAAGCTGATCCTGAACTGAGATATATTCCTGTAATATTATTAAGCGCAAAAGATTCATTAAATGATATTGTAGATGGTCTAGAAGCGGGGGCTGATGGATATATTACAAAACCATTTAAACCTGATGAGTTAATTGCTAGGGTAAAAGCAGCATTACGTACTAGAGTATTATATGAAGAGCTAAAAAAGAGTAATGAAGTTACTACTCGATTAGTTACTGAAGTATCTAGAGGATTCTCACTTAATGATATTATAGGTGAGAGTCAAAGTATTAAAGTTATTTTAGATCTTGTTAAAAAAGTTGCATCTGCGGATTCCTCCGTACTTATTTCAGGTAAATCAGGCACTGGTAAAGAACTTATAGCAAAAGCACTACATTTTCTTTCAAATAGAAAGACATATCCTTTTATTGCAAAAAACTGCGCAGCATTTAGCGGAGAACTTTTAGAGTCACAGCTTTTTGGACATCTAAAGGGCTCTTTTACTGGTGCTATAAAAGATCAGCAAGGTATATTTGAAGCTGCTAATGGTGGGACTTTATTCTTAGATGAGTTAGGAGAGATGCCTCTAGATTTGCAAGCCAAATTATTAAGAGTTCTTCAGGAAGGAACTTTTATGCCTCTTGGTAGTAATCAAGAAAAAACATCAGATGTTCGAGTCATTGCTGCAACTAACCGTAATTTAGAAGAAATGGTAAGAGAGGGGAAATTTAGAGAAGACTTATATTATCGTTTAAATGTAATTCACATTGAGCTTCCTAATCTGAATGAAAGAAAGGAAGATATACCATTATTAGTTACTCACTTTCTAGACAGGTCATATCAAAAGAAACAAGGACAAAGAAAACAAGTTACTAAAGAAGTTTTAGATATCTTAGTTACTCATGATTGGCCTGGAAACATCCGTGAGTTAGAGAATGAACTTGAAAGAATGATCATACTTTCAGGTGATAGTAATCAATTAGGTAGTGATTTACTTTCAAATAATCTTAAGAAAGTATCTAAATCTATAGTTAGCAAAAATATAACTAATACTTATTCAGAAGCAGATACTTTAAAAGAAGCAGTTTCGGATTTAGAAAAGAACATGATTTCCCAAGCTTTAGCACGCACTAAGGGTAATAAGTCTACAGCGGCAAAAGAACTAGGAATTAGTAGATCAAGTTTAATAGCAAAGGTGCAGGAATTTAAATTAGAGGAGTAATAAGGGAGCAATATGAAATACAATAATTTAGGTAGATCTGGTTTGAAAGTAAGTGAACTTTCATTGGGCTCATGGCTTACTTTTGGTAATTCAATAGATAGTTCTCAGATTAAAGAGTTTCTTCGAACTGCTGTTAGTATGGGTGTGAATTTCTTTGATAATGCAGAAGTGTATTCCAAAGGCGAAGCAGAGACTTTAATGGGAGAAGCTCTAAGAGAGTTTAGAAGAGAAGAATTAGTAGTTTCTACTAAAATATTTTGGGGAGGAAATGGTCCAAATGATACGGGTTTATCTTGGAAGCATTTAGTTGAGGGTACAAGAAATTCTTTGAGAAGAATGAGATTGAGTTATCTTGATCTTGTTTTTTGCCATAGACCAGATCCTAATACTCCTATTGAAGAAACAGTTAGAGCAATGGATTTCATAATAAAATCAGGCTATGCTTTTTATTGGGGGACCTCAGAGTGGAGTAGGGCACAGATAGAAACAGCTTATATTACAGCAGAGCGTTTAGGATGTATTCCACCAATTGCTGAGCAGCCACAATATAATATGTTCCATAGGGAACGAGTAGAAGAGGAATATTCAGATTTATATGCAAATTTTGGTCTAGGCCTAACTACATGGAGTCCCTTAGCCTCTGGTGTACTAAGCGGAAAATATAATGAAGTTATTCCAGCCGGAACTAGACTTGCAAATAACGATTGGCTTCAAAAAGAGATAACTAAAGAGAGAATAGAAACTGTTAAGAAGCTAAAAGTTGTAGCAGATGACTTAGGTGCTACTTTGTCTCAGCTTGCTATCGCATGGTGTTTAAAAAATCCAAGAGTTAGCACTACTATTACTGGGGCTACAAGAATGAGTCAGTTAAAGGAAAATTTATCTGCTGCTAAGATTAGAGATAAAATGTCAGAAGAAGTTATGACAAGAATTGCTGCTTGTTTTAAGGCTTAATTCTAAAAGATTAAAAAGTTTAGGTAAAAAAAGAGGGAACACAAAAAAGAGGGAACACACAGTGCTCCCTCTTTAGTATCTTAATAAATTAATTTATTAAGAAATACTAGGTGCTGCTACGCTTGTTCCAGTTGGAGTAGTTTGACCTTCTAAAGGTAAGTGAAAATCTCTTTCCATAAGAGTCTTTCTACCATCTTTCTTCGCATTAACTACTGCTTGTTCAGTTATTAGTTTTACTGCTTTTGTGATTACAGCTGGTACTTCACCTGCTGTATTAAGACCGTGTGTTTCCTTAATATAGCTCTTTAACTTTGATACTACTACTAATACATCTTGTTCATTTTCTGATGACATATAAAACTTTTCTCCGACTTATAATAATATTGAGCGTGTACTTTATAATTAAAAGTACAAAATGAAAATTATATAGTTGAAATAACTCTTATTTCTTTAATAATTTCCCTCTAATTTGACCCACTATTTTAATATCCTTTCCACCACTGTCTAGGCTTGTTGTAGGGTTTTCAGCAAGTTGCTCTCTTATTTCAGAGGCATTTGGTTCTTCAGAAAAATTAATTAATAAATTTTTCTCATCTAATGTCTGGCCTACGCTCTGAGCAACAATGCGTAATTTAAGAACTAGCTGTTCACTAATAGATTTATAAACCGCACTAAAATCAGGCTTCTCGTCTTTTAAAAGTTTAATAGAGTTAATTTCGATACCTGGCATAGTATTTAATATGGAATCAGTTACTTCTCCAAGTTTTGATAATTCAGTAACTGTGAATCTTAACTTTCTGACGATTTTTAATGGCGAGCCTTTTTTAATACCTCCAATTGTTTCAGTACCACTAGTTATAAATTTATCATTTATAAGATTAACACTAGTTACACCTTTAATACTTTTAAGTTTTGTCTGTGATTGATCTAATGACAAGTATAAATCATTAAATCCTTTTAAAGGATCTTTTACTTGTTCAATTGTTACTTCAATTAAAGCTGTCTTTGGTTCTATAAAAAAATTACTCTCTGCAATAGTAGAGATCTCACCAGTATTTTCTTCAGGCGTAGTAACTAAATTATTCTGCCCAAATACAGGGCTTGAAATTAATATAAATAATAATGAATAAATTTTTATTTCGGTTTTCATGTTTACCTATTCATAAGGTTTTCAACTTCTTTTCTATCTAATGGGACTCCACTACTTAAAACTTGATTTCCTTTTGGAGTAATCAATACATCTTCTTCAAGTCTTATACCGATACCTCTTAGCTCTGGAGAAATACTAGTATCACTTGGATCGAAATATAATCCTGGTTCAATTGTAAATACATGACCTGGCTCAAAAGGTCTTAGTCGAGATGGGACTTGTAAACCTTGGTAGTGAGTTGGGGAAATATCATGAACATCTATTCCTAACCAGTGACCGGTATTGTGCATGTAGTAGTTTTTATACTCACCTTTAGAGATGATTTGAGATACGGTACTATTTGAGGAAATTGCTTTAATAGAAACTAAGCCTTTAGTTAGTTCTTTTACTGCGATATTATGTATATCATCTAAGCAATTACCAGCTTTTGCCGAAAGTAATGCTTCCCCTAGTGCTTCTCTAACGATATCGTATACTTCTGCTTGAACAGTACTAAACTTTCCACTGATGGGGAAAACTCTCGTAATATCACCACAGTAATTATTAAACTGTGCACCTGCATCAATTAAAACTAAATCTCTTTTCCAAATAGGACTGTGGTTTGGTAAGTGATGTAAGGTAGTTGAATTTTTACCTGCAGCAACTATAGTACTAAAAGCTAGTCCGTGGGCACCATGTTTAGTAAATAAAGTTTCTAGTTCAGATGCTGCATGTTTTTCGCTTTTAAAATCCGGCAAGTATTTACAAATTTCAAGCATTGAACGAGCCGTAATTTCAGAAGCTCTTGAGATTGCATTTATTTCATCTTTATCCTTAACAAGTCTCATTTCTGAAGTTATCAATCTGGAGTCTAATAATTCATTAGGATAATTATATCTTGGACCGTTTCTAGTGGTTAGATTTGAAATTATTATCTCATCTGTTTCTTTACTTGATCCAAGTGCATAATAAATCTTTTCAGATTTTTCTGTTAAGGCAGGAAAATCATTTTTAAAATTAGCATAAGGTCTAATATCATCTAATTTAAAACGTCTACGAGCTCTTTTTATTCCAATTCTTTCACCAAGCCACTTCTCTTCTACTAAGTCTCTATCTCTTAAGTATAAAATAGATTTTGGGCTTCCAATACCCTTTAGTACAAGTATGCACTTAGTTTCTTTAAAACCTGTTAAATAAAAGAAATCGGAATCAGGGACAAAGTTATAATTTTGATCCCTTGAAATAGGTTTTTCATCTCCGCTAGGGATGACCATTATCGAATTTTTAATTTGCGAAAGTACAGTTTTTCGTCTTTTCTCAAATCTTTGTTCTAGGTTTTTTCTTGGACTATCTTGTGGCATGAGGTTTTATATTGCTAAAGCTTATGATCTATAGCTAATTTAGTGTATTGATGAGAAATCAGAAAGCAAAAAATTAAATAAATAATTTCATATGAGAAAACTATCAAAACTATTTTTTATACTTCTTATTATTACTCCGGTCTTATTCACTATCAGTTGTGGTAGAAAAGGCTCTCCTAAACCTCCGGAAGAAAGTTCACCTGCATCTGTAAGATTTTTTCAACTTAGTGCAAAAAGTAAGTCAGTTATAACAAAGTTCCAAGCTCCCCTTGAAACGGCAGGAGGAGATGAATTAATAGATTTATCATCTTTTAGCATTAGAAAACGTTTAGTCGGAAAGGATGCTTCTAGTTATTATGAAGAGATCGCAGTTTTAGATTTTGATCCCGAAATTCATAGCCAAAAAGATACTTGGTTTGAGTATGAAGATACTGATGTTAAACTTGGGAGTCAGTATGAGTATATTGTTTTACCTAAGGATTACTCAGGCTATAAAGGTCTACCGCCATTTCGTCTAAGAGTTACATTTGTAGGTGAAGGTACCGTTATTGAGAATTTACCTATAGAAGAGGAATAAGATTTTATGACTCACTTAAAGGGCATATACACAGCATTAGTTACTCCATTCAAAACAATTTCAGGTAAGTCCGTTATTGATTGGGAGTCATATTATAAATTATTAGACTTTCAACTAGAAAACAAGATACATGGCTTAGTCGTTTTTGGAACAACTGGCGAGTCTCCAACATTGACTCATGATGAAAAACTTGAGCTAGTTAAAAAAACAAAAGAGTATATTAAAGGAAGACTACCTATTATCGTAGGAGGACCTGGAAATAATACTGAAGAGAGTTTTTCTTTTATTCAATGCGTAAAAGAATTAGGAGTAGATGGAGTTCTAGCAGTAACCCCATACTATAATAAACCTACTCAAGCTGGGATTCTAGAACATTATAAATATCTAGCAAAAGCTGGCGTGCCATTAATATTATATAATGTTGGGAGCAGAACAGTAGTTGAAGCAAATCTAGAAACACTAAAGAAATTAAAGAATGTTCCTAACATAGTAGGACTTAAGCAGGCTACAGATTCAATAGTTTTAACTTCTGAAATTTGCAATGCTTTAAGTGACTCTTGGTCCATTTTAGCTGGGGATGACACTTCGTTAAGTTATACGTTACTTGCTGGAGGACATGGAGCAATTTCAGGTCCAGCATGCGTAATGCCAAAGGAAATGGTTGCGATTTACGAAGAAGCTAACCTAGGAAATTATAAAAAATCATCTGAGATACAATTAATGAATTTAGACAAAATAAAATCATTATTTATTGAAACAAATCCTTGCCCAGTAAAAACAGCTTTAAGTATTAAGGGAATTATAGCTAGTGATGAGGTGAGGCTCCCGCTTGTACCAACTAGTGCCGAACTTAAAAATAGACTTAAAGAGTTGTTTTAAGTTATCAAGTTAGGATTCGCTGGAGTCAAATCTACTGCAAGCTTTTTGAAATATTCTAATGAGTCTTTAAAGGATTTTAGTTCATATAGAGTTGGTTTTAGGCTTAGACTCTGATTTAGGTTTAGGCTTTGATTTAAGCTCTGTGTCGTAAAAATATTTGTTGATTTTGATATATTTTCAGCATCATCATTAAGTTCTACTTGAGTAATGAGTGATATTATATCTTTAGCGAAGTTTATTCTTTGGCTTGAATTTAGCCTTAATAGCAGCATCTCAACTAAGCTTTTAGTAAGTTCAGCTTCTTTATCATAAGCATTTATTGCCTCTTCGATAAAAAGTAAGTGAATCTCTTTTTTAGCTAGTAAAATTTCTTCGCTGTTATTTTTATCTAATAACATCATCAAATTATAAAATGGTGTTAATAGATCAGAGTATGAATTTGATATTAAAGAAGGGGTTTCGTTACTTTGAAGGAAGTATGCAATTCTATTAATCTGTCTAGAAATTCTGACTAGAGATTTTGACCTCAGTCCTAAATCTCTTAATACTACTAGTTCATTAACATGACCTCTTGCTATAAAAGATCCAAGACAAGTTTGATTTTGAATTAGCTCAGGATCATTTGTTATAATTTCTGCCATCAAGGCAGGAACTTCTTCTTTTGGATATTTTAAATAGAATATTAACTTTTCAGCAGCAGTTAAACTAGAACTGGATCTTATTACAATCTCTGATAATAAATCTTTTATTTCTAATTTAGAATAGAGCATATTATAATTACATTAAATTATTCTTGTTCTATATATTCTTCCTCAGGAGGATTGCCATCATAAATTATCCCCTGACGTCTTTGCTGATATGAATTTTTTACGAACGAGTAATAATCAACAGATGCTTCTTTTGCCGATCTAATTGGTTCTAATAAAGAAGATCTAATGTTTACAAACTGTAAAGCATTAGAGCCACCAAGTATCATAAGCTTTGTATCTGAATTCAGATTAGAAAATCCGACAGCAGTTGTTGGTGACAAGAAAGAATCACCAACCAGACCTATTCCATCTCTTAATGAACTAGGCCCTAGAATAGGAAGCACTAGGTAGAAACCAGGTCTTGCACCCCAGTAACCAAAAGCAGAACCAATATCTTCTCTATGATGTTCAAGACCAAATTCTTTTGCAACATCAAATAATCCGAGCAACCCAATCGTTGTATTAATTACGAATCTTTCAGTATGAGTTAATGCCTGGCCAAATTTAAGCTGTAAAATATCAGATACAAGATAAACTGGGGAGTTTAGATTTATAAAGAAATTTGAAACACTATTTTGTGCACTATTAGGAACTACGTAATCATAGCCAGTTGCTACAGGTTCAAAAAAATATTCATCTAAAACATTATTAAAAGCAAACATCCCTCTATTAAATGGCTCGATAGGATCTGAAATATCTTCGGCATGTGTAAGATTGCTAAAGGTAGCGAATAGTAAAATTAAGTTAATTCTTAGTAGTTTAGTCATGTATGTTTGGTGTTCTTGTTATATTTCTATATTCTCTCTAAATTAAATAATTTCAGCAACATCTTTAGTCTATCTAATTAGAGCATAATTTCTTATGATTAGGTTCTAATGTTTAATACGTTAATTAAATTATTATTTATGAAGAGTTATGTTCAGTTTTGAGAATAGTATAGTTTATCATAAGGGAGAATATGTAAATTCTTCAGATGCTTCCATAAGTATTGGTAATACTGGATTTTTATATGGTCTAGCTGTTTTTACAGGGATGAGGGTATTTAAAAATCCAGTCACAGAAAAGCTATATATCTTTCGTCCTAAAGATCATTTTAATAGACTTAAGTTTTCTTGCAAGATTCTCAGATACGAGGCTTTTCAGAAAAACTATTCTGTAGCTCAGTTTACAGAAATTATTAAACAACTAGTAATTAGAAATAATATAACTAGCGATGTGTACATACGCGCTACAAATTATTCAGATGAGACAAAGATCGGACCTAGATTAGTTGGTTATAAAGATTCATTATCTATTCATTTATATCCACTTGGTGATTATGTACCTTTGACAGGAATGAAATGTAAAATTTCAAGTTGGGTGCGTGCTGGTGATTCAGCAATCCCTGCTAGAGCAAAAATCAGTGGTTTGTATGTTAATACTGCTTTCGCAAAAGCTGAGGCTATTCTTGATGGCTATGATGAAGCCATATTTTTAAATAATAGGGGTCATGTAGTTGAAGGTAGTGCGGAAAATATATTTATTGTTCGAAATGGACAGCTAATTACTCCACCTACTGGAGATGAGATATTAGAAGGAATAACTAGGGCCACTATTATTGAATTGGCAAAAGAGCGTGGTATTAATTGCGTTGAAAGATCTATTTCTAGAACAGAACTTTACGCAGCGGATGAAGTTTTTCTTACTGGTACAGGAGCAAAGGTTGCACCTGTTACTGAAGTAGATAAATACGTTATTGGAAGTGGTACAGTAGGGCCCATATCTAAATTTTTACAAGATTCATATTTAAGCGCTGTGAGAGGAGATTCGCCTGAGTACTCTCATTGGTTAGAAGAAGTAGTAGTTTCGGCTAAATAATTTATGTTAAAAACTTATTGGCGAGTAGTATCATGGGCAGAGAGGGCAGGGGATAATTTTTTAATTATCTTATCATTTATACTTACTTATGAGTTTAGAGATGTTTTTGTTAAAAGTATCTTTTATAAGCTATTACCATTTCCGCTTGATTTAAACGCCCTTGCAGATATTAACTCTTACTTCTTAGTTTTAGGAGTCGCTCTACCTGTTTATAACGCTTCTTTGTCTATCTTAGGTGCGTATAAAAGTATGAGGAGGCAAAGTTGGTTCCAAATTCTTCGTAGTTCTTTTGTTTCATCTTGTGTAGCTTTTCTAGCTATTGGTTCATTTCTATTTTTGTTAAAAATAGATCTAAGTAGAAGCTTTGTAGCACTTTTTTGTTTCGTCGCAGGTAGCTTATTATTTTTAGAACGTTTTATTGTACTCCATTTTCTAAGATTTTATAGAATTCGAGGCAAGAATTTTAGGAACATACTAATTGTCGGAACAGGTGAGCAGGCAAGAAAACTATATTTTGAAATCCTTGGAGAACCTGAATTAGGTATTAGAGTACAGGGGTTTGTTGATGTGCGTGAGACCCATAATTCCTCAGCGATTTATGATTTAGGTGCAAGGGTTATTGCAAGTAAAGAGACTTTTGAAAGTACCTTAAAAAAACATACTATTGATGAAGTTATTTTTACTGAAATTTTAGAACTATTTCCAATCATTCAAGAGCTATCAGAAATAGCAGTCGATGAAGGAGTAATGGTTACTTTTACAGCAGATTTATTTAGTCTTGGTTTTGTCACTTCTGAGGTTAGTAACTTCGGCAAAATTCCTGTTATTCATTATCATCCAGCTCCGGGAGTATCTGATAGCCTAAGTTTATTTTTTAAAAGATCTATAGATTTAATATTTTCAAGTATTTTATTATTTTTGCTAATTCCTGTTTTCATCATAGTACCAATATTAATAAAAACTACATCTAAGGGACCTGTTTTCTTCAGACAAAAAAGAGTAGGTCTAAATGGACGGATTTTTACATTATTAAAATTCCGCTCTATGGTAATTAATGCAGAAGAACTTCTTATAAAACTGAAAGACAAAAATGAGATGCAGGGTCCTGTTTTTAAGATGACTAATGATCCGAGAATAACAAAGTTAGGAGCATTTTTAAGAAAATATAGTATAGACGAACTTCCTCAATTAATTAATGTCATTAGAGGAGATATGAGTTTAGTGGGCCCTAGGCCTCCATTACCTGATGAAGTAGATCAATATAAAAGAAAACAAAGAAAAAGACTAAGTATGAGACCAGGGCTAACCTGTACATGGCAAGTTAGTGGTCGGAGTAATATTTTAAACTTTGAAGATTGGGCTAAGTTAGATCTAGAGTATATAGATAATTGGTCACTAAGTAGAGATATTAAACTTCTTATAAAAACTATACCAGTTGTGCTCTTTGGTAACGGTGCTAGGTAATTTTATCTCTTAGATGGCTCGAATATTAAGTTCGTTATTAATACTAATTTCATCTAAACATTTTACCGCTGATCTCGTAAGTATTTCTTCAGAAACTATTTCAGGATCATAAATTATAGCGATATTCATTTTCCCAGAAGTTTTTAAGAACCCAAAACCTATCCCTTGACCAGGCATTAATGCTGGTATCGCATATTCCTCAAGGACTCTAGCACCGCCATAACTAAAAGTACCATTTGGACCATTTAAACTAGTACAAATCATAGTAGTTTTATGAGCTGCTAAAGTGGAGATTCTTTTTCTTAATTTAAAAGGTAGATATGAAAGAATGGTAGCAAACAATAGATACGTCCCGTAGGCATCTTCTTGTTTTACTTTTAATAAATCCTCATTGATTCTTGAAGTTCTAGATTCAAAACTTTCATTATTTAATAAAATCTTAAAACTTTTTCCACCAATTTGATTTGATATATCTAGAACTTTATTTTTCCCCCGCATACTAACTGGAATAAGGGCTTCTAGAGATTTATTTTCAGGAGATATCTTCGAAACTATACTTGAAGCAATTGCCAGTAATATTGGGAAGGAGGTGACTTTAAGCGTTTTTTTTAATTTTAATAAACTTCTATTCGGAAATGAAATTAGTAAAAGTTTTCTTTTTGAAGAATTAACGCCGTTTACTTTTAAGTTTGATCTTTTTTTAAACCCTTCTTTTATTATCTCAATTAAATACTTCCATTTAATAGAAGCTTTAACTTCTTGTTGTATAATATCTGTATCTAAGTTTTTATTAGTTTTTTTTGTTTCTAAATCAGAAATAGAATGAAAGAAATCAAGACCACTGACTCCATCTCCTAGGGCATGATGTAGCTGAAAAAATATAAAATTTTCATATTTATTATCTATTAGACCAGATTCGTCTAAGCTATCTTCTCCTGTTATTATTCTCCATGGAGTTGTATTTTTGTGAAACTCTTTCTGTATGTAACTTAGTGCTTCTTCTAGATTTAAAGCTTTAACTAATTGTATATTGTCATCTATTTTTATTAAGAATCTATCTCTACTTGTACCAAAGCTATATGAGAGCCTGGGATAAAACTGAGTTCTATATTTTATATTTTTTTTTATTTCTTCAAAGTTAGGTTTGGAATCTAGTATCGCTAAGGAGCCAATATTTTGAAGTGTATTTTGGTCCTCAATAGCCTGAAAACAGAGGTCTAGAGGTTTTTTTTTAAGTTTATTTCTTTTAGATTCATCCGAGAAGATTATCACAGAGTTTACGGGCCACCAAATATTAAGTTTTTTACGTTAATTGTCTTAAATTAGGCTTTAAACTATAGTAAAGCCCGATAAAGATTGAATTTAATATTGCCTTGAAAGACAACTTCTATAATTACGAGCTACCTAAAGAAAAAATAGCTCAACATCCAATATCTGTTTCTTCTGATTTAAAGACTAGGGATGGCTCTAAATTACTATGGGCTGACAAAAAAAGTTCAGTTCTACATATTAAAGATTTATATTTTAAAGATATCTTACAAGTTTTAAGATCAAATGATGTTTTAGTTCTTAATAATACCAAAGTTATAAACGCAAGATTTGTTGTAAATTTATCTAAAAATGAAGAAGCAGAAATTTTATTAATTAAGCCAACAACAGATTTTCTAACTTGGCAGTTAATAGGTAAGCCACTTAAAAAAATTTTTAAACTAGGTAAAGTTAAATTATCAAATGCTTTAAGTATAAACTTAATAGAAAAAAGTGAAGATAGTCGTTATTTAGTTGGAAAATTAGAGATAGATGAATCTAAAATACTCCAACCAATAGACAGTTATGATGCTCTAATAAATCTTTTAAAAGAAGAAGCAATAACTCCGATACCACCTTATATAAGACATGGTAATAGTACCAAACAAGATCAAATCAACTATCAAACAGTTTATGCCACAGACTCAGGGTCCGTTGCGGCACCCACCGCTGGACTACATTTTACTAAGGAATTGCTCGATGAAATTAGAGATTTTGGAGTTACAGTTAGTTATGTAACGCTTCATGTTGGTCCAGCTAGTTTTATTCAAGCCGATTATAAAGAGGGGGATTCTTTTTTTTCAGAAAGTTATAAAGTACAAGAGCAGGTCTGGAGCGATATATTAAAAAGAAAATCTGAGGGGGGTAGAATTATAGCAGTGGGTACAACTACTGTGAGAAGTTTAGAGTCATTCGCGATATTAAAAGATGAAAACTTTAAACATAATATAGAAAATAATGATGAGTTTCATATGACATCATTGTACATAAGCCCTGGATTTGATTTTAAGATAGTAGATTGTATGTTTACAAATTTTCATCAACCTGGCTCTACACATTTATCTTTAGTCTCTGCATTTATCGGTCGTAGCGAGATAGAGCAGGTCTATAATCATGCATTAGCAAATGACTATCGTTTTTTAAGTTATGGGGACTCTTCATTTTTGGAATTAAAATAAGATATGGCAATTGGTGAATTCAAAATTATAAATACAGAAGGTGAAGCAAGGAGAGGCGAATTTCAAACTAGAATGGGAAGCTTTCAAACTCCAGCTTTTATGCCTGTGGGCACTCAAGGTACAGTAAAAGGAATTTTAGCAAGAGACTTAGAAGAAATTGGTGCTGAAATAATCCTATCTAATACTTATCATTTACATTTAAGACCTGGTGAAAATGTCATTAAGGATCTTGGTGGCATCCATGAGTTTATGAATTGGAAAGGTCCAATATTAACCGATAGTGGTGGATATCAAGTTTTTAGTTTGTCTAAACTTAGAAAAATAACAGAAGAAGGAGTTACTTTTCGCTCGCATTTAGATGGAGCAAAAGTTCTATTTAGTCCAGAGAATGTAGTGAGAATTCAAGAGACTTTGGGCGTTGATATTATGATGGTAATAGACGAATGCTTACCGCCTAATGCTACACAAGAAGAAGTTAAGAAATCCTGGCAAATTACTCTTAACTGGGCAGAGAGATCTTTAGCAGCAAAGAATCGAGCGGATGTACTACCTTTTGGAATCGTACAAGGTGGAATGTTTGAAGAAGAAAGAGAACGAGCAATAAATGATTTAATTAAGTTACCTTTTGCAGGTTATGCAATTGGGGGCTTAAGTGTTGGTGAGGATAAGGAGACGATGAGAAAAATTACTGCTTTTTCTGCTCCTAAGCTGCCGAAGAATAAACCAAGATATCTAATGGGAGTAGGTCTACCAATTGATATAGTTGAATCCGTAGCACTAGGAGTGGATATGTTCGATTGCGTAATCCCTACTAGAAGTGCGAGGTTTGGTAGGTTATTCACCATGGATGGGTATATAAATATTCGTAATAAAGAGTATAGAACAGATTCTAATCCAATTGATGCTGATTGTGACTGCTATTCATGTAGAAATCATTCTAGGGCATATGTTTCACATTTGATTCATGCAAAAGAAATGGTAGGGGCAACACTTGCGAGTTTGCATAATCTGCGCTTTTATCAGCGTCTAGTAAAAATGATAAGATCTAAAATAGAAGCAAATGAGTTTTCTTTATTTGCTGAAGAATGTAGGAAAAAGTGGAATGAAAATTAGTAGCTATATTAAAATGTCTCAAAAGTTAGTTATTGTTGCCTTAATTAGTGTTTTTATCGAAGTTGCAGAAGCTGCGGATAATGCTGCGCCATCTTCTGCGGGCTTAAACAGCTCTTCTTTCTTAATGAGCACGTTGACCTATCTTTCATTAGGTTTCTTAGCCTTTTACTTACTTATAGTTAAACCAACTCAGGTAGAAGACGAGAAGAAAAATAAGTTAAAATCTTCAATTAAAAAAGGTCAAGAAGTAGTTACTAGCGGAGGGCTGATAGGGCGAGTTTCACAAGTAAAGGATGATATAACTACTATAGAAATAGCGCCAAAAATTCAAGTTAAGGTATTGTCAGATTCGATAGTAGCACTTAGTAATACTACTGAAAAAATTACAGATTAAGTATTTATGTCAAGTACAAAAAAACCAATTATAACAATACTCTCGTTAATCATTTTTTGTGTTTTAATTTTACTTCCAAATTTTGTTAAGGAAGGCCTTCCTAAAAATTATCCTTTTAAGAAAATTAGGTTAGGCTTAGATCTAAGAGGTGGTTCCTATTTAATTTTAGGTGTAAAAACTGAAGAAGCTGTGAAAAGTGCATTAGCTTCGCAGGCTATTGGTATCAAGTCAGAATTAAAAGACCAAAGAGTAGGTCTTCTTAGAACAAAAGTAATTAACGATCAAGGAATTGAAATACAGTTATTAACTAATTCCTCTGTTGATAAAGTTAAGTCTTTTATGACAGAAAATTATCCTGATCTCACTTTTAGTCAAGAAAGAGCTGAAGGAGAACAGTATCTAGTCTCTTATGTAATGCCAGAAAAAGCCAGAGAAGAGATTAAAAGTAATTCAGTAACCCAAGCTATTGAAACTATCAGAAATCGTGTTGATCAATTTGGAGTAGCAGAACCTACCATTCAAAGTGCTGGTAAAGAAAGATTAATGGTTCAACTTCCAGAAGTAACAAATTTTGAACAGGTTAAGAAAACTCTTGGTTCTGTGGCAAAGTTAGAATTCCGACTACTAGCTGATGCGAGTACACCCGCTTCTAGAAAATTAACTTTGCCTTCTAAGGAAGGTGGAAGTGTCGTTGTAGAAGATGAAGTTTTGATGAGTGGGGATGCTATTGAAAAGGCCAGTTTTGAAACTGATCAAGATAGAGCATCTTTTTATCAAGTAAATATAAAATTAAATGCTGCGGGTAAAGCTACTTTTTCTAGAATAACAACGGAGTATGGTGGTAGTGGTCCATCTAAGCCAGGAAGGTCTTTAGCTATTATATTGGATGGCAAAGTACAATCAAGTCCTACTATAAATGACCCTATTACTACTGGACGTGCTCAAATTACTGGTAACTTCACAAGAGACGATGCGAGAGATCTATCAATTGTCTTAAAGTCAGGTGCATTGCCAGCTCCATTAACTTTTGATGAGGAAAGAACAGTTGGCGCTTCTTTAGGTGCTGATTCTATTCGTCAGGGTATTACAGCTTGTCTCGTTGGGTCCTTAGTTGTCGTAGCATTTATGATATTTTATTATAAAAAATCCGGCGTACTTGCTGTATTTTCCCTTCTAGTAAACGTATTAATGCTTTTAGCGGGCTTGTCATTATTCGGAGCTACTTTGACTTTACCAGGTCTAGCAGGTTTAGCACTGACAGTTGGTATGGCGGTGGATGCAAACGTAATTATTTATGAAAGAATTAGAGAAGAATTAAAAAGTGGTTCTAGTATTCCAAATGCAATAAAAGCAGGATTTGAAAGAGCAAATTTAACTATAGTTGATGCTAATCTTACAACTCTTTTGACTGGAATAATATTATATTTTTTCGGAACAGGTCCAATAAGGGGTTTTGCTGTTACGCTTAACCTAGGAATATTAACAAGTATGTTTGCAGCCTTGTATTTATCAAAGGTTGGTTTTTCTATTTTTCAATTGAGAAATAGAAAAGGTGAGTTAAGCATATAATATTAAAAGTAGTTAATAAGTAGGTAATAAAATGTCTAGTATAATACCAAAGACAAATTTTAATTTCATGAGTACTCGCTGGTTCTGGCTAGCTATTTCAATAGCTCTAGTGATCTTGTCTATTCAACAATTAATGACAACTGGTCAAAGTAAATACGGTATAGATTTCGTTGGTGGTACTGATTTAGTTGTGAAATTTGAAGAAGAAATTGATACCGCTGCTGTAAGAGCAGCTGTAGAAAAAGCAAATATAGGTGAAGTAGTAGTACAAAAATTTAATTCGACAGATCTAACAAAAAATAGTTCTGAGTATTCAATCAGAGTAAAAGGTACAAATGAGAATAATTCAATTAATATTATTAAAGAAACCCTTAAGGGCGTAGCTAAAAATCATACTGTAGTTAGAGAGGAGTATGTAGGGCCAGTTGTAGGAGAAAAAATTAAGAAAGATGCACTTTATTCAATATTTTTTGCAGTGCTTGGACTTCTTATTTATATATCTTTTAGATTTGAATTTAAGTACGCTTTCGGTGCAGTTATATCTGTTTTTCATGATGTTCTAATAGCAGCAGGAATATTGATTCTTTTTGGAGGTGAGATCAGTGCTGGTGTACTAGCAGCTCTGCTTACTATTCTTGGATATTCTGTTAATGATACTATTATTGTGTATGACAGAATAAGAGAAAATCTAGAGTTGAAAAAAGCTGGAACCTCAGTTGGAAATATGAGCTTAAGTAAAATGCCTTTATCAGCAATAATAAATTTAAGTGTTAACCAAACTTTATCAAGAACTATTCTAACTTCCTTAACAGTATTGTTTACTTGTTTAGCTTTATGGTTATTTGGTGGAGGAGCTATAGAAGATCTAGCTTTTGTACTTACTGTTGGAGTTTTTGTTGGTACTTACTCTTCTATTTTTATAGCAGCTCCAGTAGTTCTAGGATTTACTAAAGAAGGTAAGTAGTAGTCTAATTTTAGTTAAAACTTATTTACTTTGTCTTCTTAGTCGTATCTTTTAGAGCCGTCTTTAATATCCCAGCTTAGGGTAGTTCCGTCATTTTTGTATGCAACTAGGTGTAAATCATCTCCATAAGCACCTCCTGCTTTTTCAAATCTAAAGTGTGGTCTACCGCCGTTTGCATTCCCTGCAAATCTACCTTCTGCTATTTTGGTAGCTTCAGACGGAGGTAATGAAGAATGTATTTCTACTTTAGAAACTATATTTGCTAATACTTCTGGTAGTACTACTGCTAACTTTTTATCTGATTCTGATATAGGCTTCCAAACAAAACCACCCCCAATACTCATATTTTGAGTACCTCCTACTGAAACAGAAGAACTTCTACTTTCAATTGTGCTTATTGTGCTACTTGCTCTTCCAGTAGCTCCAGATTCAAGTGGTCTAGCTTCCGCAGTACTTTTATCTGCACTATCCATAAAGGTTTTAGCCTTGATGAGCGCATCATCGAGACTTGCAACTGCTTTAGTTAGATCAGTATCAGATCCAATATGATCGAAAAGTGAATCCATATTTGCATCAAGTTGCGCACCTTTGAAGGCTTCTCCATTAATTTTTTCTGCTGCAGACTTTGTGACTAGTCCTTTATTAACAGTTTCGCTTAGTGCCATTATTGCTACTTCTTCATGGCTGACATTACCATTAGGTTTCCTCATTGAAGTTAAAAGCTTAATTTTTTCTTCAGCATAAAATTTTGATGCATCTTTTGATACGCCAGAAAGTCCGTATTCTAATAAACCGGAAAAAAGTTCCTCTTCACTGACTTCTTTTTTCCCATCTCCTCCTAGGGCAGATTTTATGAAATCTGAGAATTCACCACTAACTTTAATACCTGATTCAGCTGAAGGATCTTTGGTGGCTAGGGGATCACTAACAAGTTCTATGGCGGGATTCTTAGTTTCTTCAGATACTTGAGTGGATGTTTGTGTAGAAGAGGGGGACGATGCATTCGTTGCTTGACTATCTGATACTAATGACACTGATCTTATTTCCATATAACTCCTAGAGTATATTAGCTGTTATTCCACCACTAAATTATCCTCATCCCCACCGCAACTACTTCCTAGGGTATTCAAAGCAACAGCTATGCCAGACTCTTAATCTTTGAAAAAACTATCTTAACAAAGTCCTCGAAGGTATCTAATTGGGTTATTTTTTTAGGAGAATTATCGCAGCTATCACTAACTATAATGTTTGCATCAAATGGTACTTGGTACTTAGTACAAATTTTTGCAATATATGAGCATTCCATATCTATTAAAGAGATCTCGTAAGTTTGATTTAAACTTTGAATTTTAGCTTCGGTTTTCATTTCTCTACTTAGTGAAACTTTTGCTGTACTCAATATATTCAATGCATCGTTTTTTATTACTTCATATGTATTATTTGAAGATTCAACTAGGAAACCTTTTGGCTGGTGGATAGACCCAATTTGAATTTCGGATCTAGTGCTTCCAGCAGTTCCAAAGAAAAATGTACTTTTAATTTTATTATTTGGATGAGAAAAAATTGTTCTTAGTATATGTGAGATACCATCAGCGCCTAGTATGGGGCCTATTACTAGAATATTTTCATTTATTATTTTAGGTCTTAGATAATCAAAAATTAGCTTGGAATCTTTAATAGAAACATGTGATTCTCCTGATAACTGTCTAGAGAAAGGCCCTAGTTTATTAATTAAGCTATAAGAGGGGATAATAAATAGCTTTTCGCAGTTTAATATTTCTTTAGGTAGTGGGAGTATGGTAGATAAAATCATAAATAGCTCAATTAAATCATTATGAAACTAAACTTATCTAGCATATTTTTCTTTAATATCATTATTCTCGTATTTTGTTCCTCCTGCTCACCGGCCTTGCCGACTGCTAGCTATAAACCTGAAGAGTTTAAAAAACAGGAGCTTGAGATTAAAGAATCTTTAGAGAGATCAGAGATGTTAGTAAAAAAGTCTGCTGAGCAGCTTAAAGAGAGTGAGCATCTTTTAGAGCAAATTAAAGAATTTGCAACTAAGATAAGGCAAGATAGAGCCAGTTCTGAGAGTTTAAAAAAACAAGCTAAGCAAATAGAACTTCAAGTTGAGAGAAAGAGAAGAGCAGAAGCTAATAGACTAAAGCTCCAACAAGAAGAAGAAACAAAGAAGAAGGTCGAGGAAGCTGCTAAACCTAGTCCTGTGCCTTCAGTTATACCTTATTCAAAATCAGATGCCCCCTAATCTTAAAAGATTATCTGCTTCAGTTAATCCCTTTTTAAGTGAGCTTTTTAATTATCCAGGATTAATATTTCCTGGTTTTAATATTGATGAGGATATTAATCTTCTAAGAACTCAATTTGATAAATATGAGGATATAATACTGGAATTCGGTTCTGGTTCTGGAGAGCATTTAATTGGCTTAGCATTATTATTTCCTAAAAGTCTAGTTATCGGATTTGAAATCAGATTTAAAAGAGCAGTTAGAACTCTAGAAAAAGCCCAACTAAATGGGATTACTAATCTAAGAGTATTTAGAGGTAGGGCAGATACTGCGCCTAAGATATTTGAATCTCAGACATCAAAAAATATAAATAAAGAAAGAAAAATTTCACAAATTTATATTAACTTCCCAGACCCATGGGAAAAAAAGAGATGGTTAAAGCATAGAATATTAACCAAAGATTCTATTAATTTATATCTACCTCTATTAAAGCCTGATGGAATATTTTCTATAAAAACTGATCATGAAGAATATTTTGATTCTTTTATGAAAGAACTTTCAACAATGTCAGTCAATATATTAGAGCTAACTAAAGATCTTAATAATTCTGATTTTCCTTCAGCAAATATTAAAACTGAGTTTGAACAGCTTTTTAGATCACAAAATAAGAAAATTAATTATGTTCGTTTCAGTGCACATCTTTAAGTATAAGTAATGTAAATCAATATGAAAGAAATTAAGAAAAGAAAAGAATATACACTAGGAGGATTAGAAGAGTCTGATATTCCTAAAATACCGTCTGATTTATTTGAAAAGTGGTTTTTAGAAGCAAGCGAAGCAAATATAATTGAGCCAAACGCTATGGCTCTTGCTACTTGTTCTAAAACTGGCGGGCCTAGTGTTAGATTTGTACTAGCTAAGGGATTTAGCGAAGAGGGGATTTGCTTCTATACTAATTACGAAAGTAGAAAAGGATTAGAGCTATACGAGAACCCAAAAGCATCTGTTGCTTTTTATTGGGATGTTTTAGAGAGACAAGTTCGAATTGAGGGAGTGGTTGAAAAAACTACTACAGAATTATCAGATAATTATTTTAATAATAGACCATTTGAAGCACAGCTTGGTGCTATAGTTTCTAAGCAGTCAGAAGTATTAACTAGTAGAGAAGTTATAGAAGAAGAATTTGCTAAGAAAAAAATAGAATTAGAAAATATAAAACTACAAAGGCCAGATAACTGGGGAGGTTATATTTTAAAGCCTAATATGTTTGAGTTTTGGCAAGGCCGGATAGGGCGTTTACATGATCGAATTAGATACCAATTAGTTGGCAGAAATTGGGAAATTGATAGGCTTTATCCGTAATAAGTCTTATTTACCCTGATCATTTGTATTTTAAATCATTAAAATTTTTTATATAGAATTAATCTATTCAATACTCTTGACATAAATCCGTAATTTTGTTCAATACTAGACATAATACAACAGGTATTTAAAACTAGTTTCGGGTAGAAGAGAAGATTGAGGGGTGTATAGAAGATATTTCTTGTTAGGACCCCTCGGAAGATATGGTTTTTTTCGAGGATTTTTTTGCTTTTTATGTAGCCTAGGAGGGCTAGATGAAACCGAGCTTTACAGTTGGTTTGGAACAATTCTCTTACACATTGTGCTATAACTTGTCTCGCGACATGATCAGTCGTATGTGTGAATTGGTTGATTCGGCAAGGTATCGAGATCGTGTCCTGGTGAGGTACAATTTTTTCTACAATGGATATCGTGAGTTAGAACGAACTTCGTCGACACATCTTGCGAGTTTACCTACAGAAAAAGGAAGTTTATTTGAATTTCAAATTAGTGGGTGCGATCGACAAGTTTGTGAAGATATTAAGTGTGATTTGTTGGGAGTACTTTCGAATAAACAAACGAGCACACCAAAGGCCACACAAGATAAGTTGCCAAATTTGATTAGGGATGCTCGGACTATGCAAGCAAATTATAACGCTAAGCTATCTAATTCTGCTGCGTCGTAGTGAGTTTCCAATTTCCTGTTAACTAAGCCCGCCCTCGGAAACATAAAATCAAAGGTTTCTTACCAAATGGTTTAAACTTCCGAGGGCGTTCTTTCTATTTTTTAATATCAGATTCTAAATAATGTAATCCAACACTTTCTTTTCTAAGAAGTGCTGCTTCGACTATTTCTAAAGAAGTATCAATAATATTTCTTAGTTCTAACAAATCTTTTGTAATTCTATATTTCCAGTAGTACTGGTTAATTTCTTCTTTAATAAAAAGTAATCTTCTATGAGCACTTTCTAATCTCTTAGTATTTCTTACAATCCCGACTAAATTCCACATTGTCCTTCTTACTTCATCCCATGAGTGGGTAACTAATACTTGCTCATAACTATTATCTGTATCTAAGTGATCCCATTCTGGTAGTGCGTCTGGAGCCTTAATGCTTTCAATCTTTTCAAGAGAGTGTGCTGCTGATATTCTTGCATATACAACAGCTTCAAGAAGTGAATTTGAAGCAAGTCTATTTGCACCGTGCAGTCCCGTTCTTGATACTTCTCCACCAGCGTATAGATTTTTAATGGAAGTAAGTCCGTATTTATCGACTGCTACTCCTCCGCAGGAATAATGAGCCGCTGGTACTACTGGGATTCCGTCTTTTGATATGTTGATCCCTAAATTCATCAGGACCTTAAAAATATTTGGAAATCTTTCTTTAAGATATTCCTCAGATTTATCTGTAATATCAAGTAGTACATAATCTTCTCCAGATATTTTTAGTTGATGATCGATGGCTCTAGCAACGATATCTCTAGGAGCAAGTTCTTTTAGTGGATGATAGCCGTCCATAAATCGAGCTCCAGAAACCGTTTTTAAAATAGCACCTTCTCCGCGTATAGCCTCTGTGATTAGAAAATTCTTTGCTACAGGAGAATATAGGCATGTAGGATGAAACTGAATAAACTCCATGTCTTTAATTAGTGCACCAGCTCTTTTGGCTATTGCTATTCCATCACCCGTCGCAACATCAGGGTTTGAGGTATAGAGATAAACTTTTCCAAGACCTCCAGTCGCAAGGTAAGTTATTTTTGCACCGTAAGTTTCAGCCTCGTTAGTATTTAGATTTAAACAATATACTCCTAAGCACTCATTGTTTGAGTTAATTATCAAATCAATTGCCATTCTCATTGGTACAATTGTGATATTTTTTTCTGCCCTTACTTTTTTAAGGAGCGCATTTTGAATTTCTCTACCAGTTTGATCACCAGCATGAAGTATTCTTCGCTCTGAATGACCACCTTCTTTTCCCAATGAAAAATTCTGTGAAAAATCCTGTTTTTTATCTTTTCCTGAATTCTTAGTTAAATCAAAATTAACACCTAGATCTAACAAGAAGTTAATAGCGGACCCAGATTCTTCTATTACTGTTTGAACTACGGTTTTGTCACAAAGCCCAGCCCCAGCAGTTAAAGTATCATTAACATGAGACTCTATTGAATCATTACAGGATGTTACAGCAGCTATTCCACCTTGGGCATATGTGGTATTACCTTCACCAGGTTCATCTTTACAAAGTATTGTAACTTTACCGTATTTACAGACATCTAAACCATATGTAAGACCTGCTATGCCAGATCCAATTATAAGAAAGTCACTTTTTAGCATAATAGTTGGTTTAATGTATTAATGGGGTTTAGCATATTAAAAGCTAGTAAATAAACTATGTATAAAAGTACTAATTATTGTTTTTTCATTACTACATTAGTTTTTGTTTATAGTCTTATTTTTAGTCAGACACTTAGTGCGGAACAATTATACTCTTACAGAAGTGACTCAGGAAGCCTTACTTTTACATCTAGAAGACCAGAAGGCAAAAATTTTAAAGTAGTCGACCCTAAAACTCCTAAATATTCCATAATATTTCATCGTGGTCTTGGCTATAATTGGAGTAGTAAGCCTAAGCCGACTTCTTATGATTCTTTAATACTAGAATTAGCAAAAAAATATAAAGTTGAGGCTGCAGTAGTTAAAGCAGTAATACATATTGAGTCTGCTTTTAATGCAAGAGCAGTATCGTCTTCAGGAGCTAGGGGACTAATGCAGTTAATTCCTGCTACTGCTAGAAGATTTGGTGTCACTGATTCATTTCATCCCATAGATAATATGACTGGGGGTATTAAATATTTAAGTTGGTTATTTGAGAGATTTAATGGAAACTTAAGACATGTATTAGCTGGATACAATGCGGGCGAAGGTGCTGTGGATCAATATGGAGGAATTCCACCCTACCGAGAAACTCAAGATTATGTTAAAAAAGTTATAAAGATGGCTGATCTTTACAGGGATAATTTTACTGGGGACGGAGCTGGTAAGCAGATTTTTTCTGATAATAGGACTACAAGTGCACATGTAGTAGAGACAAATAATAGTCAAAGGCGTGTTGGTGGCGCATTTAGTCGATATTCTACTGCTAGGGCAAGGTTTAAAAGTTAGCTATTCAGTAATATTTTGATAGTGAAATATCTTTCTTAGAAGTAATTAATGTCTACTACTCAATTGAATTTGAAAAATAAAATTAAAAGCTTTTTTTTTAGGCATTTTCCTAAACTTGAATCATTTTCAAATAAGTATGGTAAGCACTTACCTAATATTTTAACAGCATTAAGAATTTTAGCTGTTCCTGTTTTTGTTCTTTTGCTTATTGATCCCTCTCCACAGATGGGAGTTTGGGCAATGATATTATTTGTAGTAGCAAGTTTTACTGATTGGCTTGATGGTTATTTAGCGAGACTTTATTCCGCTCAGTCAATCCTTGGTACTTTATTAGATCCCTTAGCAGATAAAATTTTAGTCATGGCAGCTCTTGTGATGTTGTGTTCTTCTCCAATAGAGCCAAATGTCCCCGCATGGATAGTAGTTATTTTATTAAGCAGAGAATTTATAGTAACTGGTTTGAGATCATTAGCTGCTATTAAAGGAATTGTAGTACCAGCCTCTGATTTAGCTAAACATAAAACAGCATGGATGTTTATAGCTATAATTTGCTTACTTGTTAAAGAGCCTTACGCTTTATTTGATACCTTAATAGATTTTCATTTTTCCGGAATGATCTTCCTTTGGATTTCTATGATTCTTTCCGTATATTCTGGAGTCAGTTACGGGATACAATTAAGAAAATTATTTTCTTAGAATTTTTTAAATACTCTTTTACGCTACTTTCTTAAGAGACTTTAGATAAACTTTCGCTAGATCTGCAATATCTCCATCATGATCAAAAGGGCTTCCAAGAGAAAAATATACAAGTCTTTCTTTATATTCTTTAGTCAGTCCCCATTCTCCGCATAAAGTCTCTAGTGATAAACAAACAAGAAGGGGATCTGATACTTCCAGACAAAGTTCCAAAAGAAAAGCTAAATCTCTTTGATTACTTTTTTTGATAACTGACGCGGCAGCGAACAAATCTTCAAGTGACCTTTTTTCTTTTGGTGCATGAATTTGAAATTTTATAAATTCTACTAAAAGATTTTTTTCATTTTCAGATAAGCTCTCCCCGCGATTTATTTTGTAAATCAAGCTATCAAAATCAAGATTTGAAAGAAGCTCACTATCAGTCATTCTATAAAACTCTATGTATCTTTTTTCATTAATGCTCTCTTATAAAAAGGAGTAGCATCTAAAAAAAGAGTTTGATTAAAGCTTTTTTCATTTCCTAAATCATCAATTATTAAAACAGATGAGAAGTCTTTAGGTAGACTTTCTTTAGATAATGCATCGATTTCTTCTCTGACATATCTTTGATTATCAGGGTCTATTTCACTTTCATAACGTATACCAACAAGAGCTCTTGGGTAGTTTGAGTGCGATTCTTTAAAAGATAAAAGATATGCTTCGCTAAGTTCTTTATAGGTAGATAAAATTGGTAAAAGATCTTCTTCGAATTTTTTTAAACTTGCTGGTGCTTCGTTAATTTCAAAATCTTCTTGTTCAGCTTCTGATACTCCTAATACAAGTTCCGGAATAGAATCTTTTCCTAGCTTTAATAGAGCTACTTCCCAGGAACTAATTTCCTTACCGTACTCTTGGTCGCCATTTATATATAGCCAGTAATTATTTGGTACCGCCCAAATGAATGATTTAAATGATTGTTTAACAATTTCACATTCTTGATTTTCCCAGCTTATTACAAAATCTTCTTCTGAAAAAATTGGAATACAAGTGTTGCCTTCATAATCGATTATAGGAAACATTGTGCCAGTATCTTTTTTCTCTGCACCAATTATTGGAATTTCAAAACTTTTATTTTCGGATTCATTCTTCTTCGGAATAGAAAAATAAATATCTGAATCTAAAAGTGTATCGAAGAAGACACCAATATCATTAGCAGAACCTTTTAAAGATCCTTCAGCAGCTAATTTAATTGCTTCGGTTAATGTAAGTTTAGGTGTTTTGTTATCAGTCATCTTAAGTAAAAAGTTTTTTTAAACCATATATTAGTTTTAATAACTAATAAAATTTAATAGTTATTTGATGTGCTTATGAAAAAGAATCTATTAAAAATTTACTAACATCTTGACATCTTTACTCACGTCTTGTTTAAAGCGTGTGAATTATCGACATTTTCCCCGGTAGCTCAGTTGGTAGAGCAGGTGGCTGTTAACCACCTTGTCGGCGGTTCGAGTCCGTCCCGGGGAGCCAAGTCTATATTAGTTGATTTTAATTAATTAATTAGTTACAGAGGGCTTCGATTTTTCACTCGCCTGAGTGGTGGAATTGGTAGACACGCTAGGCTTAGAACCTAGTGCTTAATCGCGTGGGGGTTCGAGTCCCTCCTCAGGCATTTCTTTCTTTTACTAAATAATACTATACTATCCGCCTTATTTTTACATTTAGGGCAATTTCATAAAAGGACAATTATATCATGTCGTATTCAGTCGAGTTACAAGACGTCTCAGCAGTTGAGAAAGATCTTAAGGTATCCATAGAAAGAGTAGCTTTTGATAGCAAATTTCAAAAAGAATTATCTAAAATCACAGGGCAAGTGCAGATGAAGGGATACCGTCCTGGAAGAGCACCAAAGGCAATGGTAGCAAAAATGTACGGTGAAAGACTTGAGTCTGATGTAGTGCAAGAATTTGTTCAACAAGCCGTGAAAGAAACTATAGATTCAAAAGGATTGTCACTTATCGATGTCTCTCCTTTTAAAGTAAATAAAGAAACTAACGATGGACCAATTGAGGTTAATCTTCAACTTAGTTTGTATCCTGAAATTAATTTAAATATAGATAATCCTTTAACAGGTGAAGTTTCAATTAGAGAATATTCTGAGGAGCTTTTAAATAAACAATTAGAATCTGTAAGGATAATGTTTGCAGAGCTTAAGGAAGCTACTGATACGGATATTGTAGATCAGTATTCTGTACTGAAGTGTACATATGATACTTTTGTTGATGGTGAGAAGAAAGACCAAATGTCTTTAGTTGAACAAGATGTAGATTTATCCAGGCCGAATAGTTTTCCAGAAGAAATTAAATCACAAGTAATTGGAATGAAAGCTGGCGAAGAAAAGGAAATTTCTTTTACTTTTCCAGAAGATGCAGTTGAAGATTTAAAAGGTAAAACAGCAAAAATTAATTTTAGTCTAAAATCATTTAGATTAAGAGTATTACCAGCTGCAGACGATGAATTTGCTAAGCTACTTGGTAAGTATGAAACAATAGGGGAATTTAAGACTTTTCTAGAGAGCACAATTAAGGCTGAAATAGAAAAGGGTAATATGCAGAGTAGAAATGATGCTTTATTAAAGGCAGTTTCAGACGCTAGCACAGTTGTTATACCTCAAGTATTGATCGATGATGAAATTAGACAAATTTTAGTCAGAAGAAAAATAGTTGATGCCAAGGATAAAAATGCTTCAAAGATGCCAGTAGAAGGTTTAAGAGGTGTACTTGGAGAAGAGGCTCAGGAAAGAATTAAAATGGGACTTGTTTATAACAAGCTACAAGAGAAATTTGATATAAAAGTAGAAGAATCAGATATTGATACTATGCTTGAAAGTTTTCAGGAACTTTTTGGAGAGAAGAAAGAAGATTTACTTGCTAGCATGAAGCAGAAAGATTTAGATAGTCAGGCAAGTGATTGGCTGCTATTTAATAAGCTAGCTGAGACTGTTACATTAACAGAGAAAATAGTTACCGACTTTAATTTGTAAAATAAATTATAAATAAATAATCTAAAGGAATATTATAGTGAGCTACTACGTACCGTATGTAATCGAGCAGACTGCAAAAGGTGAAAGGTCTTATGACATTTATTCAAGACTTTTAAAGGACAGGATTATTTTCTTAGGAAGTGAAGTGAATGATGCTGTAGCTAATAGCATTATTGCACAGCTTCTTTTCTTAGAGTCTGACGATCCTGAAAAAGATATTTATTTTTATATAAATTCACCAGGAGGTTCTGTTACTGCAGGTCTGGCTATTTATGACACTATGCAATATGTAGCTCCTGATGTATCTACTGTTTGTGTAGGTCAAGCAGCAAGTATGGGTGCTTTTCTTTTAGCAGCAGGTGCTAAGGGTAAAAGAATTTCTTTAAAAAATTCTAGAATAATGATTCACCAACCTTCTGGTGGATATTCTGGGCAAGTTACTGACGTAGAAATTCACGCTACAGAAATGAGAAGGCTTAAGCATGCTTTAAATGAAATGTTAGCTTCTCATACAGGTCAACCTATTGATAAGTTAACAAAGGACGCGGAAAGAGATTATTTTATGTCGGCATCTGAAGCTAAAACTTATGGTTTAATTGATTCCGTATTTAGTACCAGACCTACTCCAATTAAAGCAGTTTAAGGCAGTTTTAGGAGTTATTTTAAGTTAAAAAAAGCTAATAATTTTGGTATTTTAGCTTTTTTTTGAGTTTATAGTAGCGTAAGAGTGCATAACCGAATACAAATGTTTTTTTAGTGCAAAATATTATTTAAGATTTTGTACCGAAAAACGTTCTTAAAAATTTTGCCTTTTAGGACATATACACTTAGGACATATAATCACAGTGGTTAGTAAGAATTCAGATAGAGATAAAAATCAGTCGGGGTTTTGTTGCAGTTTTTGCGGCGCTACTCAAGAAGAAGTTAGAAAGCTCATTGCGGGTCCTGGAGTATACATTTGCGACCAATGCATAGATCTTTGTAATGATATTATCGTAGATGAAGGTGATGAAGAAAGTGGCCTTAGTGCTGACAGATCTAAATTGCCCAAACCTAGAGAAATTCGTTCTTTCTTAGATGAATACGTTATTGGTCAAGAAAAGGCAAAGAAAGTACTCTCGGTTGCTGTATACAATCACTATAAGAGATTAGGTGAAAAAGGAAAGACAGGGGCTGGTGTAATTGAAATTCAAAAGTCTAATATTCTTTTACTTGGACCAACTGGGTCAGGTAAAACATTATTAGCGCAGACTCTAGCTAAGATGTTAGACGTTCCTTTTACAGTAGCTGACGCGACAAATTTAACAGAAGCAGGTTACGTAGGTGAGGACGTTGAAAACATCATACTAAGCTTATTACAAGCCGCTGACTATGATGTAGAGAAAGCTGAGAGAGGAATTGTTTACATCGATGAAATTGATAAAATTTCAAAAAAATCTGAGAACCCTTCAATTACTAGGGATGTTTCAGGTGAAGGTGTTCAACAAGCACTTTTAAAAATATTAGAAGGTACTACAGCAAGTATTCCTCCTAAGGGTGGTAGAAAGCATCCGCAGCAAGAATTTTTACAAGTTGATACTACAAATATTTTATTTATTTGTGGTGGTGCATTTTTAGGAATGGATGACATCATTCGAAGACGTTCTATAGGTAATACTATGGGATTTAGTTCTTCTGTTAAGACTCCAGGACATAAGAAAAAGTGGTTAGAAACTATTCAACCAGAAGATCTTTTAAAATTTGGATTAATACCAGAATTTATTGGAAGACTTCCAGTGCTTGCAACTCTTGATGAGTTAGATGAAAAGGCATTAATTAAAATATTATCAGAGCCTAAGAACGCAATCGTAAAGCAGTATCAGCGTTTATTCGAGATGGAAGATGTAAAGTTAAAATTTACAGAAGACTCTCTTAAGGCAATTGCAAATCTTGCTCTTCATCGAAAATTGGGTGCAAGAGGACTAAGAGCTATTCTTGAGGAAGTAATGTTGGAATTGATGTACGATGTTCCTTCTGAGCCAGATATTAAAGAAGTTGTTATTTCTGAGGATTCTATAACCCGAGGAGAACAACCTCTAATAGTATATGAACATCAAGCTGAATCTGCCTAATTTAGTCTTTAAATACTAAATTTAAAATTATTGCATTAAGTACTTTCTAAATAAACCATCGGATAACGGTGGTTTATAATCTTATCCTCAGACCAAATATCTTTTTTTACGTTTTTGTTGAAATTCCCTCTGGCGAAGAGTCTATTTCATGCATAAATCAGTAATATAAAAGAGAAAGAATTAATAATTTATTTTGAGTGCGAAAAGTCATCTTCTAGCGTCTAAATAATAGTAACAAAAATATTTTTAATTAAAGTATGAGTAGCCAATCTTACAATCCAGTTCCATTAATCGCACTTAGAGATATAATTATCTTCCCTCAAATGGTAGTTCCTCTTTTCATAGGAAGAGAGAAGAGCGTTCGCGCACTTGAGGAAGCTGAAAGGCAAAAGAAGCCAATTATGTTAGCAGCCCAGAGGGATGCTAAAACACATCACCCAAACCCAGAAGATATTTTTGAAGTGGGTACATTAGGTGACATCATGCAAATGATGAAACTTGCTGATGGTACTGTTAAAGTTCTTCTTGAAGGGAAGAAGAGAGCGAAGGTACAAAATTACGCAGAAACTGATGATTACTTTTTAGTAAACGTAGAAGAACTTCCTGAAGTTGTAGACATTACACCTGAGCTTAAGGGACTGATTAGATCAGTAACATCTGCGTTTGAATCTTATGTAAAATTAGGGAAAAAGATCAGCCCTGAAATGATTCATCAGATAAATGCAATCGAAGATCCATTTAGATTAGCTGATTCAATAATAGTTCATTTAAATATTAAACTTGAGGATAAGCAAGAAATCTTAGAAGCTGATGATGCTACTCAGAGACTTGAAAAAATATATTCTCATATGAAGTCTGAGATTGAAATTTTACAAGTTGAAAAGAGAATCAGAACTCGTGTTAAGAAGCAAATGGAGAAGACTCAGAAAGAGTACTATCTAAACGAGCAGATGAGAGCTATTCAAAAAGAGCTTGGAGAGAAGGATGATTTCAGAAATGAAATACAAGAATTAGAAGATAAGCTAAAGGCAAAGGATATGCCTGAGGATGCAAGAGAAAAGACTGATAAGGAAATCAGAAAGCTTAAAATGATGTCTCCAATGTCTGCAGAAGCAACAGTAGTGAGAAATTATGTAGATTGGATGTTATCTCTACCTTGGAATGAAAACTCAGATGATAAGTTAGAGCTTGATGAAGCTGAAGCTATATTAGATGAAGATCATTACGGACTTGGAAAGGTAAAAGACAGAATATTAGAACATCTAGCTGTTCATAAATTAGTTGGTAAAATTAAAGGACCAATACTTTGTTTAGTTGGACCTCCAGGTGTTGGTAAAACTAGCTTAGGTAAATCTATTGCTAAGGCTACAGGTAGAGAGTTCGTAAGAATTGCTTTAGGTGGCGTTAGAGATGAAGCGGAAATAAGAGGACATCGTAGAACTTATATTGGTGCGCTACCAGGTAAGTTAGTTCAGTCTCTAAAGAAAGCTGGTAAGAGTAATCCAGTTATACTTCTAGACGAAATTGATAAGATGTCAGCTGACTTTAGAGGTGATCCAGCTTCTGCATTGCTAGAAGTATTAGATCCTGAGCAAAATAATACATTTGCTGATCATTATTTGGATGTAGATTATGATCTTTCAAATGTAATGTTTATAACTACAGCGAACTATGAGCAAAATATACCAAGACCATTACTTGATAGAATGGAGCTTATTAGAATAGCTGGTTATACAGAGCTTGAAAAATTACAGATTGCTAAGAAATATTTAATTCCAAAGAGCTGTGAAAAGAATGGTTTAAAGCCAGAGAATATAAATATTCCTGATGAAACTTCTTTATCTGTAATTAGACATTACACTAGGGAATCTGGAGTAAGAAATCTGGAAAGAACTTTTGATGGAATCTGCAGAAAAGTTGCTGTTGATATCGTTAAGAAAGGTACTACTGAAGTTGTGCCAGTGCCTGAAACTAGCTTAGAGAGATATCTTGGAGTTAAAAAATTCAAGTACGGTAAGTTAGAATCAGTTAACCAAGTTGGGACTGTAACAGGTCTTGCATGGACTGAAGTTGGTGGTGAACTTCTTGTGATCGAAGTAGCTGTAGTTCCTGGTAGAGGTCGTCTGATGATTACAGGTAAGCTTGGAGAAGTGATGCAAGAATCAGCTCAAGCAGCAATGATGTATGTTAGATCTAGAGGAACATTCTTTGGATTACCAAAGGATTTTTACTTTAATGTTGATATTCACGTACACGTTCCAGAAGGAGCTATTCCTAAGGATGGTCCATCTGCTGGTGTTGCCATGATTACAGCAATTACTTCTGCTCTTACTGGAATTCCAGTAGATAGAAATATCGCTATGACCGGTGAAATTACACTGAGAGGTAGAGTACTTCCAATCGGTGGTCTTAAAGAAAAAGTTCTTGCCGCTCATAGAGGTGGAATTACAAGAATTATGATTCCTAAAGAAAACGAGAAGGATATTGAAGAAATTCCTACTTCTGTAAGAAAAGGTATAGAAATAATTACAGTTAGTGAAGCAGATGAAGTACTAAGAGAGGCTTTAATAATAGAAAGCCAAGAGCACTTTATGAAGCTTTGCGAAGAGCGTAAAACTAGATTCGAAAAACTTTTCCCTAAGCCAGATGCTGGTAAAAAAGCTAGTACTGGAGCGGAAAGATCTTCAGAGGAAGAAGCTGCAGGAGTAGTTGCTCACTAATCACTTGCTATGTTAATACAGGCTGACGACTAGCCTGTATTAATAATATAAAGCGGAGATATAGTTTGTCTGTACTTAATCCAATAATTGAACAGGGTTTTGAAAAAGTAGTTTTTTTCAATAATCCTAGTCTTGATCTAACAGCAATAATAGCAGTCCATAGCACAGTGCTTGGACCAGGTCTTGGTGGCTGTCGTTTTAAATCATATGAAAATATAGATTCTGCTCTTAAAGATGTTTTAAGACTAGCTGAAGGTATGTCTTACAAGAGCTCACTAGCCGGATTAAATCTCGGTGGTGGTAAAAGCGTTATTATACAATCTGAAAAATCTATTAAAAATAGAAACGAAACTTTTAAGGTTTTTGCTAAGTGGGTTGAATCTTTAAAGGGTTCATATGTAACTGCTGAAGATATGGGGACTAGTCTTCAAGATGTTAAAATAATGAGTGACTTTACTTCTTATATTTCCGGATCTGATCCAGAAAAAGGCGGAGGAGGGGATCCATCTCCATTCACAGCACGCGGAGTATTCCTTGGAATGAAGGCTTGTTTAGAGGAAGCTTATGGTAACGAGAGTGTACGGAATAAAGTAATTGCCATACAAGGCGTTGGTTCGGTCGGTTATTATTTAGCTGAGATTTTGTTATCAGAAGGAGCGATAGTAAAAGTTGCGGATCTAAATAAAGTCGCACTAGATAAGGCAAAATCATTAGGCGCTGAAATTGTTAGCCCTGATCATATACTATCTACAGAATGTGATATATTTGCACCATGTGCTGCTGGAGCTATCTTAAATAAGGATAGTATTGGTAATTTAAATTGCAAAATTGTAGCAGGAGCTGCAAATAATCAATTAGAAAAAGTCTCAGATGAGAATCTACTTTTAGAGAAAGGTATCATGTATGCACCTGACTTTGCGATTAATTCTGGTGGAGTTATTATGTGTGCCGATGAGCTAGAGGAAGGTGGATTTAATTTATCTAGAGTTAATGGACGAGTGGATAAGATTAGAGAGACTGTTTCTAGAGTAATAAAGGATTCTAAAAGTAAAAATTTATTAGTTTCAGAAGTTGCAATCTCTTTAGCAAAAGAAAGAATACAGAAAGCTAAAGCAGCAATAAGCTAAAGAAGATAAATTATAGGTCATCTGACCTTAAATCTAACAAGAATAGACCAGTAAAGAAATCTGCAATTTCTACGGGATCTATTCCTACGTCAATTCCAACAATTATAATTTGTGTTTCAACGCCTATATTAGTTTCTGAATGTCTTGGTCCAGTATCTCTATCTGTAGTCCCGTTTAAATAACTTAAAGAAGCTCCAGCCTCCGCCTCTGCCCCGAATGGTAATGGAACGGCAGGCTCTAGTCTAGGTCCTGGAAGACCAATATAGACTGCAGTATGACCACCAAGGTAGATACTAACAGGTTCTGTGATTCGAATACCAACATCAAAGCCTGGTCCTAATCTTACTCTTAATCTTACAATATCTAGTAAATCAAATATTCTATTAGGAAGGTATAAAAGCACTTCCTGTGCTATTGATTTATCTTCTGATTCTTCTTTAGTTTTAGAAGTTGCTTCCGAAGTTATTTCTAAACTAGTTTTAATAACTTCTGTTTCACTAATCTGATCTTCAGATTTTACAGTAGAACAAATTAGTAAGGTAAATAAAACAAAATATTTTATCTTTAACATTTAACTTTTTAACACTTTACTTTGAATTTGCTTAGTATTGATTTCCTAACATACCATATATAGCTTTTTATTTTTAGAACTTTTGTATATTCTTCCTTTGGGATAGTTCCTTTATAAGCTTCTTTAACAATTACATGATCATCAAGATTTGATTTATCAGTAATGGGTTCTGGTGCTAATTTAAATATTAACTGACTAGCTAAATCATGATCCCATGCCTCGTTAAGATAGTGAGCAGTATAAGAACGATTACCGACTATACTAACCTTAGTCGGTTCACCATTTTTTGCCGTACTTTCAGCTACACAATTTAATATAGTACTTGGACTAGAGCGTTCATTAATTTCCTTAGAGAGAATTAAAGAAGTAGTGAAAAAAATTGTAAATAGATAGATAGAAATATCTGAAAGTCTTCTAAGTTGAGAGTAGTTTTCCCAGTCTTCTTCCCTTTTCTTCATTAAGAAACTAGTAACAATAATTATTGTAATTGCTAGAAGACTTAAACGACCCCATTCAATATCTCTTATTATCGCATAAGCAATAACAGCAATTGAAGTTCCAATTGTTGCATATCTTAGGAAGTGTTTTACTATTTTATCCCAATTTTTAGATTTTTCAGAATTTTCACTTTCTCTAAGCCAGGCAAGAGACAAACAAATTCCTGGAAATGCAGGTAATACATATCCAGGATGAAGTTGTTTAATTAGAGATAAGAAAAGGGGTATGCTAATAGCCCAGACTATAAAAAATCTTAGGTCATTTGATTGTTTTATTTGTCTAAAAATTAATTTTCTTAAAGGAAAAAGTCTTAAAAAATATAAAGACCAAGGAAGCATTCCTAAAAATAGCATCCACCAAACACTTCCATAAGGGTAAGTATGACCACTACCGTAACGATCTCCGTAGTTTTTTACAAAAAATCTGAGAAAATTTTCATTATAGAAAAAATATTCAAGAAAACCTGGTGTTCTGATTTCAGCTAAAACAAACCAGGGAACTACTACTAAGAAGAATAAGAATATGCCTGGTGGCCATAGTAATGTTTTAATTTGAAGCAAATTTTTGTTTGATACTGCTGAATATAATATAGGAAGAGCTGTGAATATGAGAGCAACTGGCCCCTTAGTTAGAAATCCAAGAGCAATGCCTAGCCAGAAAGTAGTTAAAAGCAATATTTTTCTTTTTGGTTTGGTAAGTTCATGAAAAATTAAATAATATGAACCTGTAGACAAACTGACACAAAAAGTTAGAACGGTATCTAACATTACTGCTCCAGAGAAGAAGTAGCAAAAGGTAGTGCCAAACCAAATAAGAACAGCTGAAAATGCAACTTCATTACTTGTTTTTCGACCAACTAAAAAAATTATAATTGCAGTAAGAAGACCAGAGATAAAACTAGGTAATCTAGAAGCCCATACATCAAAACCAAAGATTAATTGAGAAGTTGCAATACTCCAAAAAAATAAGGGTGGCTTACCCAAATATGGTTCATGTCCTAAGCCTCTGGGAAATTGTGGAACTACCCAGTTATTAGTATGAAGCATATCAGCACCAATGGCTGCATATCTAGCTTCTGTAGGTTCCGTAAAATCAAAAAGTTCTAAAGTAATTCCTCTATAAAAAATGAATAGGCAAATTGCTAAAAGAGTTATTTTAGTTACAGAAAATTTATTTTTAATTGATTCGAGGTAGGACAATTTAGTGATAACTTATATTTTAATTATTCAGACGGTATTAAAACGAGTTTTATTTTTTCTAAAGCACTTTAAACTAAAGAATCTTAAATAGAAGAATAGAAAAAATAGGCCATTTAGTATATTAGAGACTTAAATAGTCGTAATTACGCTTATATTAAACAATCTTTACTATAATATTGACGGTCACACACGAATAATATAGAACGCATCAAGTTTTTTATATGGGCGTTTAGCTCAGCTGGTAGAGCACAAGCCTTACAAGCTTGGGGTCACAGGTTCGATCCCTGTAGCGCCCACCATTTTTTGCATAGCAAAAAATCCCTGAGCCAGCCGAAGGGATAGAAGTTTTTTTAGGTTTAAATATTTATATTTTGCGGTTTGCAAAATATAGACCGTGGGAGAAAAGACAAGTTGGTTAGAACGCCGGCCTGTCACGTCGGAGGTCGTGCTGATCAAGCGCTAGCTTGAAGTTCAGCGCGAAATATTAGGCAGAAGATTGCGAATACTTGGAGCAATCTTACGTAAGAAGGGTTCGAGTCCCGTAAAAGGGGTGGCATAGTAAAGTGAATAAAGTTCATTTTACTGTTTTACAATTTAGGTTTTAAAGTGACACTTTGCGGTTCTGCTTTGCTAAAGCTACGCAGAATGTAGGTGGTAGTTTATCTGTGTTGGAGGGGCAGTTGGTTAGAACGCCGGCCTGTCACGGAGTGAGGACAAATTTCGAGTAGTTGAATACTAAAGTATATAAATAATATATTTTATTGTTTTACATAGATAGGTTTTACAGTGACATTTTGCGGTTCTGCTTCGCTAAAGCTTCGCAGAATGTAGGTGGTAGTTCAGTTGGTTAGAACGCCGGCCTGTCACGTAGGAGGTCGTGCTGATCAAGCGCTAGCTTGAAGTTCAGCGCGAAATATTAGGCAGAAGATTGCGAATACTTGGAGCAATCTTACGTAAGAAGGGTTTGAGTCCCGTAAAAGGGGTGGCATAGTAAAGTGAACAATGTTTATTTTACTGTTTTACAAGTTTAGGTTTTAAAGTGACATTTTGCGGGGTGGTAGTTCAGTTGGTTAGAACGCCGGCCTGTCACGTCGGAGGTCGCGGGTTCGAGTCCCGTCCGCCCCGCCATTTTTTCTGCGCTGCAGAAAAAATGCCCTGAGCCCAGTCGAAGGGCACCCAGTCAAAGGGGCTAAAAAACTCACCCCATATTAAAACAATAATCCATTTCAGTTGGTTAGAACGTCGGCCTGTCACGTCGGAGGACAAATTTCGAGCTAGCGAGGAATTTGGGGTTCGAGTCCCGTCCGCCCCGCCATTTCTTTAACATACTTTGATTGCA
>JAIYCX010000036.1 GCA_027487795.1 Pseudomonadota bacterium
AGAGCTATTTTTACAAATGAGCTTTTTAAACTTAAGCCCTTATTCATTACTGATACCATTTTACCTCTATAGATTATTGGTAGATTTTAAATTACGGAGAAGTATTTACTTTACTTAGAATAGCTTAACAATCATTTTAAAATTATTTAATTAAAAAGTTACTCCGTTAATTAACTCGGAAATTAAAAACGCTATTCTCTCATTGTTAGCAGATCCCTCACTAAAATACCGAACAATCGAGTCGCAGTTATTCTCACTAAGTTCTACTTTTAATGAAGCAAGGTTTATAGGCAGTAAATTTAAATTAGAGAGACTGAAATGATTTGGAAAAACCCCTAAGTAATTTCTAATGAATGACGGAGCCAGTAGTGGTCTAGAAACTGACGCACTTAGTGCGAGTTCGTTAGAAATATCAGTACTCGGGAATAACTCTACATTGTCTATAACTGAGGGTAGAAAATTAGCTATTGAAATTACAGCATCAACGCTTCCAAGAGAATTTAAAAGTGCTAAGGGTCTATAAGATATCTCTTTATTTAGCTGTTCATTCAATGTAGAAATAATTCTTAAATTAGGAGAAAGGTCGGAACTTAGATGAACTAATTTAGAAAACTCTAGTTCCCCTTCGTTTTCAACAACAAGTACTATTCCAATATTTTGATGGGATTTTACGAATTGTCCAATATTACTAGCAAGTGCTTGCTGCGAGAGGTTAAATTTTTCTAAATTAGAGTTTATATCAGGACAGAAAAGTAAAAGTCTTCCTTCTTTATGATCACTGCCGAAAAGACCTAAATCTCTTGATCTAGCTCTGGTCATTAAAATATCTAAATCGATACCTGGTCTCAGATGATAATTTTGACCATTGATGATCAATGGTTCTACTTTTTGTCTATATAAATGGCCTTGGTGAATTAGACTTGAAGAAGCTAGGTAATTTATTTTTACTGGATTTATTTCTGTGGAAAAATTTTTAGGTTTTTGTTTGAATTTAAGAGTTAGTGAAGATTTTTCTTTTTCTAAATTTAAATTTTTTGTCTTCACGGAAGAAGTTAAAAAATTAAATAGAGAGAAATATTTTGACTGTAAATCTTTAAATTTCTTATTATCAAGGTTCGCTGTTAAGGACTCTTCATGTAGTCTGTAATAATACATAGGGTTTGTTAGCCCTATATGGCTAATTTCATCAAACAGGTTAATATTTAACCAATTCAAATAGTCTTCGAAACCAAGTGCTTCTTTTTTGTACGGACAAACGAATTCTTCAATTCTCGCTCTTGAGAGGAAGCAAGCATTGATAAAATTATCATTGTATAAACTTAATGTTTGACCACTGTAGTTTAGATCTAGATAATTTGAATTTTTCGGATCATTTTTTTGATCAAGAAGTCTGTAATTATATTTTGTACTTTTTTCGCCATTTTCTTCAATTATTTGAGTATTGGCATATGTAAGTGCTAGATCAGGATTTGCAGATAAAAATTGAGATAATATATTTAAACAATTTTTCTCAGAGTATAAATTATCTGCCGAATGCCAAGTTATAAAATCAGCTTTTCCTCTTATGCTGGACTTTAGATTGTTTAGAGCTGTTGGTAGTCCTTGGTTCTCTTGTCTGGTAAAATGAACTCTAGGATCATTTAAAAGACTACCTAATTCATCAAATGGCGAATCTGTTGAGCCATCATCAAGTATTTGAACAGTAAGATTTTCTACCTCTTGAGCAAGGACGGAAGATAGGGATTCTTTAAGGTAGGATTTATGATTATAAACTGGCAGCAATAAGCTAATTCTTGGATATTCAACCCATGATGGTATTGAATAATCTCTTTTTGCTGTTAAAAAGTAGTTTTCCCGTAGACTCATTATTTAAACTTAAGATAAGAAAGCAGCTCTATTACTATTATTTATTCATAAGCGTAAGACACATATTACATTTTGCTAAAAAATAACGAAGTACCACTTAAAAAATCTACTCTTTCATTAGGGTCGTTAGAACAATTATCTGTAGCTATATGCGGAACTAGAGGGGTGCCTGCCCGTTATGGTGGATTTGAAACTTTTGCGGAAGAGTTAGGTAAAAGATTAGTTGGAAAGGGTGTAAAAGTTCGTGTTTATTCAAGGTTCTTTTTTGGAGAGAGTCAGCCCAAAGAGACAAAATATTTGGGTATAGATTTAAAAGCGATTTTTACGATTAAACATAAATATTTTGAGACTCCATTACATTCATTTTTTTGTTTCTTACATTTAATTACCAACAGAGTTGATGTTGTTATTTTATGTAATGCTGCAAATAGTCCATTTGCTTGGATACTTAGGCTTTTTAATATCCCATTTTTAGTTAATGTCGATGGTATCGAAAGATCAAGGAGAAAATGGAATTCACTTGGAAAGGCTTGGTACTATATTGGGGAGGCTTGTTCTAGCTTATTTGCCAATAAAGTGGTCTCGGATGCAACTTACATACGTGAATACTATTTATCAGCTTACGCAACTGATTCTGCTCTAATACGCTATGGCTCAAAGACTCTATTAAGAAATTTAGCCGATAAAAAAATAGAAAGTGATTCTTCGTGGTTATCAAAAGAGCAAGAAGAGATATTAAGTAGTTTTAAGGTTATGCCAAATTCTTACTTTTTATATGTCAGTAGGCTTGAGCCGGAGAATAACGCAGATAAAGTAATTATTGCATATTCTAAGTTGCCAGCTGAGGTTCGATCTAATTTCCCCTTACTTATTGTAGGAGACGCCCCATATGCCAAGGCTTTTAAAGAGCATATACGTTCTATCGCTGCCCCAGAAGTACAATTTCTAGGGTATCAATTTGCAGAAATATACGAAACTTTACAGTCAGCTGCATATTTATACATACAAGCTACTGAAGTAGGAGGAACTCATCCTGCCTTAGTCGAAGCTATGGGTTTTGCAAATTGTATCATTGCTAATAGAGTAATGGAGCATGAAGAGGTCTTGTTAGATACTGGTTTTTACTATGATTATAACAATGTTCAGCAGCTATCTGAGCAAATTTTAGAATTGGCCCAAAATAGTAATCTAGTTAGGGAGAGTAGGCGAAAAGCTTTTGAGCGAGCCATGGTAGAGTATGATTGGGGGTCTATAACTGAGTCTTATCTATCTTTAATTCAAAGCTTAAAATCTTAGTCATGTCATATTTTTCTTGACCAAATGGGGAGAAAGAAAGTATTTGTCACAACTGTTAGTTAGAATTAATTTAAATTAGTTTTAAAGAAGTAATTTCAAAATATTTGGAGGATCCATAGTGGCATCTAAAAAGACCGCAAGTAAGAAAGTAGTTAAAGCTCCTGCTAAGGCAGTTGCAAAGAAAAAAGTAGCAGCTCCTAAAAAGGCAGCAGCTAAGAAGCCAGCTCCTAAAAAAGCAGCTCCTAAAAAGGCTCCTGCAAAAAAGGCAGCTCCTAAAAAAGTAGTTAAGAAAGCACCTGCAAAAAAAGTTGCTGCAAAAAAAGCACCAGCTAAAAAAGTTGCTACTAAGAAAGTAGTTGCTAAGAAGGTAGCTCCTGTAGTTGTAAAAGTAAAAAGACCAATGGTCGTAGAAGCAGTTAAGCCAGTACTAGTAACTCCTAAGAACACAAAAACTTTACAGTACAATCAATCAGAATTACTTGATTGCATGACTCAATTCTGTGGATTTGAGAAGAGAAAAGTTACTAAGGAATACTATGATAACTTTAGCGCTATGATTACTACTGCTTTAAAGAGCGGTTATAAGTTAATGCTTCCAGGACTAGGAAAACTTCAAGTAAGAAAGACTAAGGCAAGAATGGGAATTAATCCTAAGACTCAAGAGCCAATCAAGATTTCTGCAAAGAAGAAGGTTGCATTTACTCCAACTAAAGTTCTTAAAGAAGCAGTTCTTTAATTTTAGTTAGTTAATACCAAATATGAGAAGTGAAAGTTTTATGAAATACTCTAAGAAGAATTTTTTTAACGTCACTTCTCATTTTTTATTTCTGTTTATTGTGTGTTCTGACATTAAAGCAGAAGAAAATTGTACATCTTCTCTTAGTGTTACAGATGTTAAATCTGTAGAAACAAAATTAGCAGATTTACATGCTACAGATGTTAGTCTTAAGGAAAGTTTCTCTGTCTATCCTAATGATGATTTACTTTGCACTCTTCTTTCATTAAGACTGTCTAGTCACCCTAGGATTGCTCCTAGAAGTGAAAAATTATTACTTTCTTATTTAGCAACTTCAAGTAGCAAAATTACTACTACGGTAAAAAATGCACTCATTGAGGACGTTGCTAATAAAGACAGGATTGGACTAGCTTCTGTCATCTTGTCTAATTTAAACTTAGTTGAAAACGATTTTTCATCAAAGCTTAGATTACAGGCTGAAAATGCTGTTTCTGTTATTGCAAGCCAAAAGTCTAGTGACGAATCAAGTAAGCTTTATAAAAGCAGAGTTTCAGCACTTCTAGCTGAAAAATAATATTAATTCCCCTATATCCTACCTTTTTCTCACATAATTGACATTTTAGGTCAGGTTTGTTAGTTTATCTTTACTTATAGACCTAACATAGAGAAAATGAGAAGAATAAACTTCCCACTCTTATTTAGTATTGGATTCTTAACCGTAATTATTGCTGGTATGTTTGGACCAGCTAAAAAATCATCAAACGCAGACTTTTTTAAGGAATCAGAGAATTCATCTGATTCAAATGATCGAGATAATGGAAAAAGATTTAGAGTAAGTGCCTCTAAACCGTCCAGTATCAAGATATACCTGGATCAAGCAAGAAATACTTTACTAGATGTTAATTCTAAGGGCCTAGTAAATGATAGTCTTGAGTTTTTAAGATCTGAAAGAATAGAGGATGATCCAACATTTGAAATGGCAGTAATGCCAGAATTAAAAAGTTTAGTACTTGATGGCTTAATTAAAAGATTTTCCAGAGCAGATTGGCTTTTTTGGAAAGAGTCGCTAGTTCCAACCAGTTATTCTGATGAAAAGATAACCAATACTACGAATTATTATAAGCAACACAGAACTGCTGCAAGAATTTATGTTGATCAAATAAAAGTAAAAAATATTACCTTAGGTAAATATTTAGAATCTGCTGCCTTATTATTTTCGGCACTATATTTATCTACAGATCAGGGAAAAGTATTTAGTGTTGAAGAAGAGTTATATTCTCTTTCTAGTAGTGCTCATTCGATATTTAGAACTCGTACTGCTCATGGGATATCACCTAGATCAAATCTAGATTTAGAAATAACAACTGACCCACCATTTATTTTTTGGTTAGAAAGTTTGAGAGCAAGTTTTATTATTCTTTTCTGCAAGAGAGAGAAGAAGCAAGTTGAAACTCAATTTGAATTATTATCAAGTATACAAAATACTCAATTTAATGAAGCTCTAATAGACGCCTATAGTAATCTTTATAAAATTTCTTCAACTTCCATTTCTCCAAGATTTAGAGAAGAAATTAGGTTGAAGTATAATGATCCCAATAGGGAAAGAGAATTATCTGCTCGTTCTAAAACATATAGAGATAGTTTTTTAAATTTTAATGAATCATTATTTACAGATGCTATTTCAAATAAGGATATTGGAAAAGCAAAAGGTATAGTTTTAAGTCTATCAGCCGTATTTCCCCAAGATACAGTGATAAATACTTTTGAGGAGAGAATTGAAGCTTTAAAGAACGAGATTAAAGATCGTAAAATTGAGGAAAGTATTTCTAATAAACAAAACACTGAAAAAACAAACTATAAAGGTATTTTACCTGATTCAATTTTTGGAGATAAGGTATCATTTAAATCATCAAATTTAACTAATATAATAGAACGGTTGGGTCTAATATTAATTGGTTTAATGTTTCTCGCATTGCTATTATATAAGGGACTACCAAAAATAATTGAATATTTTCCAAGAATACTTTCTTATTTGAATTTTTCTAAGACTAAAATTATGAAAAATAAAGATTCTGAAAATATTAGTGTTGTAACAGACGAAGATAAGCTAGAAGATGTTTTACAAGCTAGCATAAGTAGCCCAAATAGCGGACAGGTACGCTCAATCAAAGAAGGTATACAACTAAGAGAAAAGAAGAGAGCAGTTGGGTGAGTAACGGCAAAAAGAAGCTTGCATGGGTAGGAAGGTTAAGTAATAGTCAACTAAATAGTGATTCAAATCTACTTGTAGATCTAAGAAAATACTTAGAAGCTGACTATAAGATCGAACTTTATACTATTCGAGAAGATCTTAACTTTAGTCCGAATACAAATTCTATAATTTCATTAATACCCGAAGTATTAAATGATAATCCAGATATTATCATTTACAATATATCAAACTATAGGGATTGTTATCTATTCTATAGGATGTTTAAGATATTACCAGGAGTAGTTATACTGCATGATATCAGTATTCTAAAGCTATTAGTTGATAAACATAAATATTCTCTTGATAAGCAAGTAATAAATCATGAATTATTAGAGAATAATAATTACCATGATAAAGTTATTAGATTAGATATCGGACAAGAATTCATATTAGGGCGATCAGTAGAAATCTATAATCAAATATTACCATGTCTAGATAAAATATTAGAATTAGCAAACTCTATTATCGTCACAGAAAAAAAGCATCATAATTACCTTATTGATAGTTATGCAACACTTAATCGAGATAAGATTTTTACATTATCTAGAATTCTTCAAGAATTTTCTGTAACTGAGTTAGTTGATAATACTGGCTTTAGTCAATATCGCTACATTCATTTTGAAAGTCCTTTTAGTAATCTATTTAGTGAATTTCAAGATCAAATTTATTCTATTGAAGGTGTTTCGTCTTATCGAACTCTTAAATTCCCACTTCTGTATCAATATTTTTATGAAAATGAAGTTCATAAATTAGTTAAAATTAAAAGTTCAGAAATAGATGAAAGTATTATTAACTCAAATACTGCGTTAATAATTTCAGGTAGTTCAGAATTTAATAGTTTAAAACCTTTTATATTATTGTCTGCTTTAAATGGTTCTGTAATAGTTTCAGATAACGATATTTTTTCAGAAGATCTTAGAGAGAAATTATTGTATGAAACATATTCTAAAAACTATGGTATTGATCATATATTAAAAGTAGTTGAGTTGTTAGAAAGTCAAAATAGAACTAAGTACAAGTTTGCTTATGATTCAAATACAATATCAAGTCTAAGAGAATTACTTTCAAAAAATACGAATCATTTTACACAACAAAAACAAATCTTATTTAATAATTATTTAGATATGATTAGGCAGCAGGAAAATTCTCAAGAAAATAGTCTAGTAAAAGATGATTTAGATATAGAGCTATCTAAAATCTATCAGATCACTATATCTGATAATTTAGATATTTTTAAACTCAATAACTAGCACTAGTTCGTACTACGTTATATATGAATTGAATGATTTACAATTCAATTGCAGCAGTATTACCTAGATATGGAGCTTCATTAGGCGGAGGAGCGGAAACTCTTGTTCGTGAGCTTTTGCTTCATTTAAAAGATGTTTTTAAAACTGTCTCTGTTTATACTACTACAGCTACTGACCATAGAACTTGGAAGAATGAACTAGAGGAGGGTACTACTATTGAAGATGGCATAAATGTTCATAGATTCAAAGTCGATGAACGTAATCTAGAAAGATTCATACACCTAGAGCAAAAAATTCATGCAGGATATAATCTTAGCGCAGCTGAACAAATAAGTTGGTTAGAGCAGAGCGTAAACTCAAGTGGACTTTATTCAGCTCTTCTTAAAGATGAAAAAGATTTAGATTTAGTACTTTTTGCTCCTTATTTATTTGGAACTACTTTTTTTGGAGCAAGTCTGATTCCAGATAAAGCGATTTTATTACCTTGTTTGCATGACGAAGCATACGCATATCAGGCTATTTTTAGGAATATTTTTTCAAAATGCAAAGGTATTGTTTGGAATGCAGCACCAGAAGCAGAGCTTGCTAAAAGTATTTATTCTCTACCATCATTAGATGATAAAGGATTCGAAGTAGGAATGGGTTTTTCTAATATTTCATCATTAGAAAGTGATTCAGTTAAGAAAAATACTATTCATAAAAAACCTTATATTTTGTACTCAGGAAGAAAGGAAACAGGGAAGAATCTTCATTATTTAATAGAGTGTTATGAAGAATATAGAATAAATTCTTCGAATCCTGTAGATTTAGTGATAATCGGCTCTGGTAAAATTGATTTTAGAGAAAACTTACCTGAGGGAGTTTTTGATTACGGTTTTGTATCAGAATCGGATAAAATTATCTTTTTAAGTAATGCAATTGCCTTATATCAGCCATCAGTAAATGAATCATTTTCGATTGTAATGATGGAAGCTTGGATACAAGGGACGCCAGTAGTTTCTTTTTCCGAAGGTGTAGTTACTAGTTATCATATAAAAGAATCAGGAGGAGGATTGGTATTTAGTTCTCGTAGTGATTTCTCTTCTACTGTAGGCAAACTAATAAACACTGAAGAGAGAAATAAATTAGGTGAACTTGGAAGAGAATATGTTAAGAACAAATATTCTTGGGATGCAGTAGTCAATCGTTTTACGAAAGCTTGTCAGCAGTGGTTAATGAGCAAATGAATAAAGTTAGAATTCATGAGTTAAAAGAGATTATTAAAAATGCAGATGATGCATATTATGGTCTTGATCAACCTATTTATAGCGATCAAGAGTATGATAGTTTTGTTAGAGAGTTAAATCAATTAGAAGATTCCCCACTACGAAAAGTAGGGCATGCAACAAAAACTAGTAATTTACCTAATATAAAGCATAGAGAGCCAATGCTCAGTTTAGATAATGCTCTAGAAGAAGCAGAGTTTGCAGATTTCTATTCTAAATTAGAAGAAAAACTAGGAACTGAGAAGGTAACTTTACTTAGTGAATATAAATTTGATGGTCTTGCGGTAGAAATAGTTTATCGTGATTCAAAAATATATCAAGCTTCAACTAGGGGAGATGGTGAAGTTGGTGAAGACGTTACTGCTAATATTCTTACAATAAAGAATATACCAAAAGAAATTCCAAAATCTTCTAAACTGTCACATCTAAAATCATTTGAGGTAAGAGGAGAAATTATACTTCCTATTTCATCTTTTCGAAGTTTAAATGAGCTAAGATTATCTAGAGATGAGGTCGTATTTGCAAACCCTAGGAATGCTGCTGCTGGAAGTTTAAGACAACTAGATGCAAGTATTACTGCATCTAGACCACTTGAATTTTATGCATATGGTTTAGCTTCTTCTGAGAAATTAGAGTTAAAAACTCAGAAAGAGATTCTTGATTTATTATCTTTAGCTGGATTTACTGTTAATGAGTATACGACACTTAATAATTTTACTGAGGCAACAAATGATTATCAAAAAAGAGCTTTACTTAGGCAAGATTTAGATTTTGAAATAGATGGGGTCGTCTATAAAGTTAACAATCTTAAAGACCAAACTGAATTAGGTTTTAAAGCGAGATCTCCTAGGTGGGCCATCGCATATAAATTCCCACCACAAGAAGTTGTTACTAGATTAAATAGCATTACAATTCAATTAGGCAGAACAGGAGTTTTAACTCCCGTTGCAGAGTTAGAACCAGTGAATTTAAGCGGCGTGGTTGTTAGGAGAGCAACATTACATAATGAAGTTGAAATAAATAGAAAAGATTTAAGAATAGGAGATCAAGTTTTAGTTCGTAGGCAAGGTGATGTAATTCCCGCTGTTATAAAGTCTTTTCCAGAGAGAAGAAATGGGAATGAAGTAAAATTTATAATGCCTACTCATTGTCCTGAATGCAATAGTATTTTAGGTAAGGATAATGAAGAAGATATTCAAATACGATGTTTAAATTATTCCTGTCCATCTAAGCTTATTGAAAGACTAAAACATTTTGTTAGTAAGCCAGCTTTTAATATTGATAACTTAGGAATGAAAATCCTAGCTCAGTTAGTAGATGAAGGTATAGTTAAGCGCCCACCTGATCTTTTTAAATTAATTAAAGGACAACTTTCTCAGATTGATAGATTAGGTGATAAGTCCGAAGCTAATATTTTAGAAGCTATAGAGATATCAAAAAATGTATCATTTAATAGATTCATTTATGCTTTAGGAATACGTCATGTTGGAGTACAAACCGCAAAGGCGCTTGCAAAATTTTTAAACGATCTAGAACATTTAAAAAATATTACAAAAGAAGAGCTCAGTAGTATCCCAGATATTGGTGATAAGGTTTCTGAAACTATAATAAATTATTTTTCTGATTTTAATGAAATTGAAATGATAGATTCATTACTTTCACTAGGAATACAAATCGAATATGAAGAAAAAGTGAGTAGTGAAAATAAGACTTTGAATGGTTTGAAGGTATGTGTTACTGGAACCTTGCCATCATTAACAAGAGATGAGGCTGTACAACTTATAGAAAAAAATGGCGGTAGTTTTACTAATTCTGTAACTAAAAAAACTAATTTTCTTTTAGCTGGAGAAGAAGCAGGTAGTAAATTATACAAGGCACAAGAACTTGGTATCAAGGTAATTACTGAAGACGAATTTAGACAAATGATAAATTAGTCTTCAGTAATTTATTCTAAATTAGCACTAAACAACATTACCTACATTTTTCTTTAGTAAGTCAATAAAAGCATTAGCAGGTTCTGACATGTTTTTACTTTTTCTAGTTAGTATTCCAGTTTCAGCTTTACCAAAATACTTAGACATATTTTTTACGAATAACTGTTTTTTATCATCTTCAGTCACATAGTATTCATTGATAATAGAAATACCAAGATCCATTCCAACGTAAGCTTTTATTGCAGTTCTTCCAACTACTTCCATTGTGATCTCGTAGGTTAAATTTTCAGAATTAAATACTGCATCAATAGTTGTTCTGGTATTTGAGTCTGGTGTTGGCACAACAAGTGGATATGAAGCTATATCTTTTAGGGTAATAATCCCTTTCTTTGATAAGGCGTGGTCTTTATTGGCAATGAGTATTCTATTATATCTCGAAAATACTTCGTAATCTAGGCCACCTGGAGGAGAATCTACAGAAGTAATTCCGAAATCTACTTCACCATGTTCGAGCATAGATATTATTTCACGTCTTGATCTGTTTAGTATTGCTAATTTAACTTGCGGGTATAGTAGCTTAAACTTCTTTATAATTTTAGGAAGAAGATAAATCATCACAGAGCTATGTGTAGCTATCTGAATATTGCTTGTATGGAATAGCCCTCTAGCTTCATTAAATTTAGCTTTAATATTTATAAAATCTTGTAGTAGGGGAGTTGTAATTTCTAAAAATATTTCCCCTTCTCTAGTGAGAGTTACTTTTTTTGGGCCAAGCCTTTCAAAAAGTTTTACTCCTAAGTCATCTTCTAGTGCTTTTACTTGAAGACTTATGGTTGGTTGTGTCCTATGTGTCTTTTGTGCGGCTACTGTGAAATTTTTATACTTTGCAACTGCGTGAAACCCTTTAAGCTGTTGAACTTCCATTATTTTATTTAATTGTATAGTTATAAATAATAGTTTTTATCTATTAAAAAAACTAATAGATCGCAAGTCTTTAACGTAATTTTTTTGACTTTGTATTTGAAATTTCTATAGCATTTCTGAGTTCATCTTTACTTCGCTCAGTATAGCGCATAGTAGTTCTAACGTCGCTATGACCTAGTGCCTGGGCTACTAATCGTATATCTTGTGATGAATCCAGCAGTCCGTGGGCAAATGAGTGTCTTAATTTATGAGGATGTATTCTAGGAAATTTGTTATTTACAGAATCAAAATCTGGTGAATATGATGCCGATAGTCCAAAAGCAGAAATTATTCTCCAGAGTGTTTTTGGATCCATAGTAAAAGAGCTAGGGTTCGAAACTTTAGAACCTTTGACACTTGGAAATACTGGGAGCTGAAGATAAGCCTTACTTGGAAGTTGGTTATATTCAGGAAAGTGATCTAGTATATATTGTCTTAGTGAATTAGTATAACTTTTTAGTAATTCTGATAATTCAGAATGAAGATAAACTTCTCTAAATTTTTTACCCTTAGTTCTAACATTTGTTAGCCAACTAAAATCTTCCTTAATTTGAGATATTTTAAGTAATCTGACCTCATCTGCTCTTAGTCCTGTGCCTAGAAGTACCTCTAATAAAACGAGGTTTCTAAGGTTAATGAATTTATTGGGATCTTTTTCAAATTTCTCTTTAGCTATTTTTCTTAGAAAATTAATTTCTTCTGAGTTTAGTCCTTGAGGCTTTGTACTATCAAATTTGGGACTTTTAGCTTCTCTAGCAGGATTAACAAATCCAGGGATTCTTTCTGAAAGCGTTCTGCCTAAGTGTTTGATTGTGGCTAATCTTCTATTTACGGTAGAAGGGGAGTCTCCACTGGCAAGCCTTTGGTCTATAAAGTCTTTTGTAATTTGTAGAGTCCAATCTGATACTAATGGAATCTTACGTCCAGATTCGTTAATTATAAAAGATACAAAATATGATAAATCGTATCTCTTTGCCTTAGCAGTATGGCTTTCACCATCAGCATAGTATAGTTTATAACTATCTACTATAGATTGAAGAGAAACATTATTAATATCTTTTTCCTTGATATTAGTGGCAAGATTGTTAGAATCTGCTTCTAATAGAGCAAAGTCATTTTGTGTATTATCAAAAGGCATGATTAAGTTGTATCATAGTAATTTATCTTAGGTAAGAAAAAATTAATTATGTTAATATAATTATATATGAGTGAAATAGAAGAATTAGCAAAAGAGAGGGAACTTAAAGAATTAGCAATAATTTCTTCTGAAATTAGCAATGATGATTGGCAGATAAGAATCAGAGCTATAAATAAGCTTATTGCTTTTAAGAAATCTGATGAGTTTTTTAAAGAATGTATTCCTAAGTTAATTGAAGCTACTAAGGACGAATCTTCTTTGGTAAGATTAGCAGCAATCCCAGCACTTGGTGATCTTGGCCCAAAGGCTAGGACTTGTACTAATAGATTAATCGAGGTGCTTCAATCTAGAGAAATAGAAGAAGTTAAGGCAGCAGTTCATTCATTAGGAAAAATTGGCGACGATAGTGATCTCGTTATTACTAAACTTCTAGATTTATATGATGCTGATTATTTAAATAACTCTTCTGAGGAATTGTCTAAATCATTATCTTGGGCATTAGGTATTCTTGGACCAGCAGCTATTCCGCATTTTAGAAATCGCATTAAAAATGGCTCTATAAATTTGCAGTGTGGTATATTGCAAGCGGTTGGTATAATGGGCCCTCCAGCTATTTCACTACTCGAGGAGTGTATAATTTGTTTAAGCAGTGAAGATATAAATGTAAGAAAAGAAGCTGCTAAAGCTGTCGGAAATCTTAGAGCTAGCAACGAAGTTGAAAAAGCTGTCCCTTATTTAATTTCTGCTCTTAAAGACAATGATCCAGATGTTAGATGGCTAATGTCAGAAGCTTTAAGAAAAATAGGTTCACCTAAGGCACTAGAAGCCTGGGCAAGTTATGAGCCTATAAATTCAGTTTCGGCTTTATCTAAACAGTTAAGTAATGCTGATAAAGCTGTTAGAGAAAATGCAGCTGAAAATCTTTTTCCGCTATTACAGAAAGGTGTAACTTTTGAAGCTGCAGATTTTAAAGCAGCTTTGAAGCAAACTTCACATATTAAAATGTTAGTTTTGTTAATAGAAGCTTTATCTAATTTGGAAGAAGATTCTTTAGTCTTTATAAATGAGCTAGAAGACTTGCTGTCGCATGAATCAAAAGAAGTAAGAGCAATGGTCTGTGTCTTATTTTCAAGGCTCCCTGAGCTACCATCAGTGCTCGTACCAAAGCTTATAATTTCATTGCAGGACGCTGATAAAGAAGTCAGACTTAAGGCTGCTTTAGCTTTGGAAAATTCACAGGACAAGCAAGCAGTTAAAGCAATTGAGAATTTTGATTGGTACTAATGCCCCATTTATGCCCGATAACTTTACTTATAGGGCATAAAGCAAGTACTCTGATTTATTATATATAAGGCTGCCCTGCCGCAATTCACTCAAGTTCTTCTAATTTATAGACGTTTCACTATACATGGGTACTAACGAAGATGTCCTACATAGTATAACTATAAATGAAATTTTATGTTCTCTAAAAATTTCTGCTGATCGTTTAAAGGCTTTTATATCTTTTTCTCAATTAGATAAGTTAACAAAAGAAAATTTAGAGAGCTTAAATTGGATAAACTTTGACGATCAACTATGTGATTGGATCGAACAATTTTTAGATGTTGAAATGGTAGATGATCGAAGTTTAAAGTCAGCTATCGATTCATTAAAACAAACCTTAATAAAAGAAACCAAAGATTCTAAAATAGCTGAGAGAAAGATTTCTCAGGGAATTGCCCCTACTATACCAAAAGATGGAAAGTATATACTTCTAGTGAAGCCTTATACTGAAAACTTTAGTGGAGGATATGATTTATCAAATAAATTTCAAAAAAGATTTGATTCAGTTTTAACAAATGCTCCAGTAATAAGAGTTTATCCTCCTAAGAAAGGTGATCCTGGTAAAGATGTTAAGGGAATGTCTATTCCTGCCCTAGAAGGAAATCCATGTAACTTAGTTATTGGAGAAGGATTAGTAGAAAAAAAAGATTCATCTAAGGCTTATTCGGAGTTGTTAGCGAATAAAGATGGTTATTTAAAAATTGATAGTAGTAATAATGCTATAATCTCAGATAAAATTGAGATAAAATCAGATATAGACCATCATACTGGGAGTATAGATTTTTCAGGATCTATACTAATTAAAGGCACAGTTAGGCCGGGTTTCTCAGTCTTTGCAAATAAAGAAATTGAAATTACCGAAGACGTTCTCGATAGTTCAATTAAAAGTATACATGGAGATATAAAGATTAAGGGAAAGGTACTTGGTACCGATATGTTAAAAGACCTAAATCCAGTAAATTTTCATGAGGATGATTTTAGACGAATAGAAGTTGGGAATAATTTTAATTGTGATGAACTACAATCATACGCAGTATTTACAAAAGGTAATATTTTAGTTTCGAAAAATGTTTCTAGATCTATGCTTTGTTCCGCTGGTGGTGTTATTATAGAAAAATCATTATTTTCTTCAAGAGTAAGAACTGTTTGTGGATTGCAAGTGAGCACACTAGGAAATGATTCTGAAGCACCTAATCTTATTGAGATATTGTCAATTAATGAGGCTAGTAGAGAATATTTATTAGCAAAAGAAAAACTTGAAAAGCTAATACATCAAGAAGGTATTTTAAATACTTTCTTAGGCCCTTACGCTAATGATATGTCAGCAATTAAAAAATTATCTAATATACATAGATCAAAATTAGAAGTTACTTTAAAAAAACTTGTAGATATAAAAAAGTTAATCAGTTTAGCACAACTTGAGTTAGATAATTTTTCTAATGATAATAAAAGTACAAAAAGTAGTAATGTTAATATTATAAAATTAGCTTATCCTGGGACAATAATTAGAGCAGAAAATAAAGAATATTTTATTAATGAATTATTAAAAGGCCCTTTTACCATTTCTTATAATTTTGAAAGTAAGGAATTTTTAAAACAAGATCTTCTTCCACTTGAATGTATTTTTAATAATAAATGAAAACCTAATAATATTATGACTAGAAATTTAGATAATACATACCTATCAAGCAGTATCGGATTATTAAACCCTGTTGATCCTATTTTAATAGAATCAAATTCATCTTTAGATGAAGCCATAGATTTGTTGAAATCTAGTAATGGTGGAGCAATTTTAGTAGTAGATAGTGATGAAAAATTAATGGGTATATTTACTGAGCGAGATGTTCTTAAAAAAGTAGTTAAAAATAACCTATCTTACTTGCAACCACTTTCTCAAATAATGACAAAAAATCCAGTATCTATTCAAATGACTACACCAATAGGTTTCGCTTTACAGCTAATGAGTCAGGGCGGATTTAGACATCTTCCTATTACAGATGAAGCCGGAGTCGCTATTGGTATGGTCTCTATTAAAGATATAATAGACGAATTAGTAAGAAAATTTATAATTGATTAATTATTAAATTGATTTATTTTAGAATGACGAATAAAAATCTGTCCTAAATCGCTTCTTAAAGTTTTAAAGAATTCATAATATTCAGAATAAACTTTGATAGCTTCTGCTGTTGGTTCAATGACTTCTGTGCATTGGACCATATTATCAAAGGCTTCTTCATGAGACTTATAAAAGTTTTTTGCTACAAGCCCAATCATAGCATTACCAACAATCGCAACTTCTTCACCTTTAGGTACTCTAATTGGTCTTCTAAAAACATCTGCAAAAATTTGTGTCCATATTTTTGATCCAGCTCCCCCACCTCCAATTCTAAGTTCTTCAATTTTAACACCTTCATTTTCAAGCGCTTCATTAACTGCGTATAGTGAAAAAGCGACCCCTTCCATAACTGCTCTAAGCATGTCTCTCTTTGAGTGATAGTCTCTCAAGCCAAAGAACACACCACTAGCATAAGCACCAATCTTAGCATCACGTTCACCAGTTAAATACGGGAGGCAAAAAAGAGGTGGTCCTTTTTTTTCTCTAAGCCCTGGAACATCATTTAAATCAGCAGGCACAACTTTATCTCTCAGCCAGTTGATTGATGATGCTGCATTATTTAAGGCACCACCGTTAAGATATAAACCTTGCGCTAAACAATACGGATGAAGTCTCATATCTTCACTTTGATCAAATACTGGCTTAGGGCCAGGTGCTCTAACTAAAGCTGAAGTTCCGACATTCATAACGCCGATATTTTCTTTTAGTCCACTTAAACCAACTGCTAAGGCACCTCCATCATATAGGCCCGGTATGATGTCTATAGTTGTTGAAGTAAGTCCAATTTCTCTCCTAACACTTTCTAAAACTGGTATTGCAGTATGAAAGCCATCCATAACTTTTGGTAGTGATTTTTCGCTGACCCCAGCAATAGATAAGCATTCTTCATCCCATTTAAACTCTGAGATATTAAAAAGCTGAGTAGCCGCAGCCATACTAGCTTCAGTTACTAACTCACCAGTAAATAAATATATAAGATAATCTTTTGAGGATAAAAAATATTTTGCCTTAGAAAAAAGATCATTACGTTTTTTCCTAAAGTAGAATAATCTAGCGAGTGGATATTGAAACATTGGCGGACAGCCAGTTCTTAGATAAATCTTGTTCCAATCTGCTAGCTCTCGTAGTTCTTCGATTGTTTCTCTTGCTCTAAGGTCAGACAATAGTGTCATTCCAGTTAGTGGAGAAAAGTGCTTGTCTAACATTATTAGACCTAACTGATACGATGAAATAATAATTTGCTTTATTTCATGCTTGTACTTATTTGAAACGTCTTTTGATAGTGAAATTATTAAATCCCACAATTCTTGACCAGGATGTTCTACTGCTCCTTGTTCAGGTCTAAAAACAGGACTCCTAACTCTTCTTAGAGCTAAGATATTTCCTTTTTCGTCAACAACACCTGCTTTTAAATTTGTAGTTCCAACGTCTATTGAAAGTGAAAGCATGTGTAATATTATTTATTTAATTTTTATAATTTTTTGCTCTATAATTTTCGTTGAGAACTTCCTTATTAAGAATAGTACCAGGTAGTTCACCCTTAACAAAAACAGCTTTCATGTCTCTAACCATAGTCTCACCCATTTGTCTTAGAGATTCATCAGTCTTATCACCTAGATGAGGATTAATCATGACATTTGTATATTTTAAAAGTCTATGGTTCCCATCAATTGGCTCTCCTTCAACAACGTCTGCTCCGTAAGCTCTTATAGTCTTATTGTCTAATGCCTCACAGAGCGCATCTTCATCCAATAACTCACCTCTACAAGTATTAACTAAGAGAATACCTTTTTTAACTTTTTGGAAAACTTCTTTTGAAAACATTCTTTTGGTTTCATCTGTCAGTGGACAATGAAATGATATGATATCAGAGTCAGAAATGATTTTTTCTAATGATACAGGCTCTGCGTTTCTTGCTTTAATTTCATCTGAAGTAAGATACGGATCATATGCTAAAACTTTAGATTTAAAACCTAGTGCTAGTATTTCAGAAACTCTGCGACCAATGTTCCCTATTCCTATTAGACCAACTGTCTTACCTTTAAGTTCAACTCCTAGATATTTTGATCTATCCGACCAACGACTATTAAGAACCGAAATATACCCAGCATGAGCCATTCTACCAGAAGCAAGCATAAGATTTACAGCTTGTTCAGCAACTGCTTCTTGCTCTACTTCCCCTGCTACCCTACTAACTATAATTCCTAATGATGTAGCTGTCTTCGAATCTACATTGTTACAACCGATACCATGACGTGACAATAACAAAAGAGAATCTAAACTTTCTAAAACAGCCTTTGGAAAATTAGGTGTAACGCTAGCAATTATACCACTAACTCCTTTCAATTCTCTTGATAAGTCTTCATCTGAAATTGTTATTGGAACTCTTACTCTTCTAATAGTAGAAAAAGTTTCCAGTTCACTAATATGTTCTTTGAAGTGTTGTCCAAAAGTATCTGAATTTACAATTGCAATTTCTGGTTTCATAGTATCTTATTTAAATTATTACTTCGGTAGTTCACCAGTTAGGGAACCTAAAAATGTTTCTATAGATTTAACATCTGCTTCACTTAGATCTCTGCCTAGCTGATGTTTACCCATTAAGGTAATAGCCTTACTAAGTGTATCAACACTACCATCATGGAAGTAAGGAGCAGTTTTTGTAATGTTTCTTAAAGAAGGAACTTTAAAAACATACTTATCACTTTCTAATTTAGTAACTTTAAATCTCCCTTCATCAGAGGTGGTGTAAGGAACTACTAAACCTAGTTTTTGATACATTCCACCGCCAACCCCTACACCACTATGGCAAACAGTACATCCGCTCTGAACAAAAGTCATTAAGCCCTTCTTTTCATCCTCCGTTAAGGCAGATTTATCGCCATCAATATAGGAATCGAATCTAGAAGGAGTGATCAAAGTTTTTTCAAAAGCTCCTATAGCGCGCCCCATATTTTCAAAAGTTATAGCATTCTTATCTTCAGGAAATGCTTTAGCAAACATTGCAATATAATCTTTGTCGGAAGATAATACTTTTTCTACATCTTCTTTTGATTTTAAGCCCATTTCGATTGGATTTAGAACTGGTCCAAGTGCTTGAGCTTCTAAGTCCGCTGCTCTGCCATCCCAGAATTGAGCTATATGAAGGGCAGCGTTAAATGAAGATGGAGAATTTCTATCCCCATTTTTTCCATCTGAGCCTGGAGATACTTTTTTATTATCTACGCCGTATGTATTTAGATCGTGACAACTATTACAGGACTGATTTCCATTCTTAGATAATTTTGTATCCAAATAAAGTTTTTTACCTAGTTCTACTTTTACTGAATTATCTTCTACTTTTTTTATTGACTTAAAACTACTTAGTAAAGGCGCAATTTGTGCATCTAGTTCAGTATTTGCAAAAGACTTTTCAGTATTCAAGCTAGCAACTAACAATGTAGTTGCATATAGAAAAGCTATATATTTAGAATTCATAATTTAAGATTAAATAATGTGTTTAATTTTCATTATTTATATACTACTCAATATAAGTGAGCAAATTATAGGTATTCTTTAATTTTTCTAAATAACCTTTCCTCAGGAAACTTAGTATGTATTTCTGGAATATTTTGTATATTTTTATCTAATATTTCTAATCTCTTTTTAAGATCTTCTTTTTCTTTGGAATTTGGAGATAGTTCACTAAATTGTATACGTAGGGCACTATAGAAATATTTTGGATCTATAAAAGATCCGCTAAGTATTCTAGAAGCTGTTTTATCAGCCTTTATTTCCTTATCAAGATCAAATGAGATGAAATCCTCGTCATTAGATTCTTTTAATATACACGCGTCTCTGCTTGAAATATGAGCTATCTCGTGCGCTATGATAACACTAAGATCAGCTAAGCTTGCTAAGTTCTTAATTAAGCCTTCTGTTAAATATATAGTACCATTACATTGTGAAAAAGCTGCATTACTTTTAGACTTTAATACATAAAACTTTCCTGGCCGTGAACCTTGTTTAAATGTTGTATCCGTTGCTTGAATTCCAGATTTTAACCGACTTAGCACACTCTGTAGTAATACTTGTATATCCTGATTCTCATTATAGCCATAAGTGGAAAGTATAAAAACAGTGGTGTTATGTTCCTCCTCTTCACTAGGACCTGTTAAATTTTTATTTTGAGTGCTGCAACTGCAAATAGCGATAACACATGAGATTAAAAGAAGTTTATAAAATGAGTATTTTGTATGCACTTGAATTACTTAAGTTTAATAAAACCAATACTAACATTAGTTATTATTATCACAACTCAATTTTTAGAGGTTAACCCTCTTAAAGGAGTTTTCTTTAGTGTTTTTATAATACTATTAAGCTTAATTCTACCTCAAAAAATCAGAAATTCATTATTAGCTATAATCGTATGTTTATTATTATCTTTTATAATTCATCCAGAATCTAATAGAGAAAAATTTTTAAAATTGAGATCACTTTCTCCTTCAGACCTGGAAGGTGAGGCTATTAATATTATAGCAAAAATTGAGCAAGAGTTACCTGCTAAACGATCCGGTGAGAGAATATTTCAGATAAATATATTGAACTTAGGAATATCAAAAACTAAAAATTTAATTGAGATAAATATTCCAGATTTACCTTGGAGGCCTGAGTTTTATCTTTCAAAAGGAAATTATATAAAATGTTTTTTAGATTCTAATCAACTATCAAAAGAATTTGATATAGCAAGAAGTTATATAGACGGAGTTATCGGACGATTTTACTTATCTGGAAAAAATTATTTTTGCGAAATTTTAAATAAAACAGATAACAAAGATATAAACGAAATAACTTTAGTATCTAAAATACTTGATCAAGTTCCTAGTTCAAGTAAAAGAAGTATAGGCGTGATTCTAGCTGCAACAATAGGTAATGAGACTAATTTAGATGAGGGAACTAGGTCTATCTTTAAATTAACTGGATTGTATCATTTGTTAGTAGTGTCAGGTTATCACTTAACTTTATTTCTAACTTTTTCAACACTGGTATCCAGAGTATTAATAAAAAAATTTCCAATATTTTTATTAGATTATTCAAGTCAGTTTATCACTTCGATAGTTACTATATTAATAACAATATCATTTTTATTGATAGCAGAGATTGGAACTCCTTTAGTTAGAGCAACATTAATGTCGTCATTGTTACTCCTAGCAACAGGATTAAGAAGAAAGTTAGCACTATCAGAGACAATATTATGGTCTTTAGTATTTATATCTATATTAATACCATTTTCAATATTTAGTATTAGTTTACAGCTTAGTTACTCTGCTTTAATAGGTGTATGCAGTGGTGGTTATGTTTATAATAAAGTTAAAGATAGTATAGTTCTTGGTAATGAAAATAAGTTCAATCTCGATTATAATCTAACTACCGTTAATAAGTTATATTATTTTCTTCTTGAAAGCAGTTTAATCTCTATAGGTGCATTTATCTTCTCATTACCAGTTCAGTTGTATTGGTTTGGAATCTTCAATCCATTATCTCTATTGTATAATATACTCTTTGGATTTATTTTTACCTTTCTAGTAATTATTTGGGGTTCCGCTAGCATTAGCGTGCTAATAATTATCCCAATGATTGGAATCCCAGTGATGAACCTTAACTCTTATTTTATAGAATTAATGTTATCTGCAATAGAATATTTATCCTAAGTATCGCTTTTTGCTGCTGCCGCCGGTGCCGTTACTGGTTCAGACTTAGTAACTTCTTTTGGAGTACTAGATACTGTATTCGTTGAGCTTGAAGTACCAGAGCTACTAGTTGAGCTGGAATTTGTCCCCGATGCGTAATCTGTTTTATACCAGCCATTTCCTTTGAGATGAAAGGCAGCTGCTGTAACTAGCCTTCGCAGTGTTGGCTTGCTACATTCTGGACAATCTTTTAGTGAATCCGCAGTTATCTTTTGAACAGCTTCAAAGCCATGTTGACAAGAATCGCATTGATAAACGTAAGTAGGCATCGTTTTAAATTAATTGTAAAATATAAAATGTTCTATGTTGACTGGAAGTTAATGATGATAACTAAACTAGTCAAGCTTGATATAAATGAAATACAAAAATAAGCTTATTTATTAAAGGATAAACTTTCTCTCAAAAATAATTCCCCTTGTGTAATTAAAGAGTTAGCTATTAACTGGTCTATAAACATAAGTGCTGCTATTAAAATTATTGGTGATAAATCTAGCATTCCGACAGTGGGGACATATTTTCTAATTCTGTAATAAAGCGGTTCTGTCACACCTCTGACAAATTGGACTAGCCCATTTCTTGGGTCTGCTGAAACCCAGGACATGACAACTGATGCAAAAACTAAAATATTTGCTATTGAAATAAAGAAACTTATTAGTTTACCAAGACCTATTAATAAATTACCGAGAATGATCATGAAGATTTATTTGTTATATTAATTAATGAGAACATATTAGTATTATTGAATTACTATGTAAATTAATAATTTAGCTAATCTCTATCTAGTACCAAAAATAGCGCTCCCTACTCTCACTATAGTAGAGCCACATTTTATGGCTAGTTCATAATCATCACTCATACCCATAGACAATTCTGGAAGCATTATTGAAAATTTACTTTCAAGTTTATCTTTTAAGGACTTTAATTTAATAAATTCTGTTTCTTTAACTTCATTATCCTCAGTAAAGCTACCTATCATCATCAGTCCTTTAAGATTTAAGGATTTTAAGCTTAATATATTGGAAACCAAAGATTCAAGTTCTTCTTCGACTACTCCACTTTTTTGAGGTTCATTACTGATATTAACTTGTATTAAAATATTCTGAGTTTTATTAATTTTTTCTGCGTATTTATTTAGTTCATTAGCTAGTTTTGTACTTTCTACTGATTGAATTAGTGAAAAAGTAGAAACTGCAAGTTTTGATTTATTGCTTTGTAGAGGTCCTATTAATTCGAAATCTGGTTTTATAGTGTGTGAACTAAAAAAATCTTTTTTGTTCACAGCTTCTTTTACGTAATTTTCTCCAAAAGACCTTACTCCTTTGCTAAGAAGTTCCTCAATCATTGATTCAGGTTTGGTTTTTGATACTGCGAGTAGTCTAACTTCGGATGGTATACGGCCATACTTTTCGCAGGCGATATTAATTTTATCTTGAACTAAATTATAATTATCTAATAACATTTAGTTTAATTAAATTAGATTTAAGTTCTGAAATGGGTAGTCCAATAACATTCGAATACGATCCATCGATCCTTTCAATAAATGAAGAACCGCTTCCTTGAAGAGCATAACCACCCGCTTTATCAAGTCCTTCTTTCAGCTTGCAATATGACTCTATTTCATCTGTGTCTAAATATCTAAAGGTCACATTGGTTTTTTCTATTGAACTATACACTGGCGTCTCAGGTTTGAAAATTGATACGCTGGTATAAACTGTGTGTGTTTTTGATGATAAAAAAGATAAAAATAATTTATTTTCTTCTTCAGAACTAGGCTTACCAAGAATTTTTTTACCTAATACTACAATAGTATCGGCAGAAATTATAACTTGTTGTTTATGTATAATATCTGAATCAATAATCGCCTGACCCTTTTCTAAAGACATTCTAAGGCAGTATGCAGTCGGATTTTCATTAGTGTGTACTGATTCATCAATATTACTGACTTTAATAGTATATTGATCTCCTAGTATGCTAGATAATAATTCTTTCCTTCTCGGTGAGCCAGAGGCTAGTATTATCGGATAGAGTAATTTCATATTCTATGAAAAAAGATATCTTCTTGAAGAAAATCCAGCAATCATTCCTAGTAACCACATTGTAGTGACGAGGCTGGACCCACCATAACTAAGCATAGCTAGTGTGATTCCGACAACAGGAAGCACTCCTATTACCATTCCAATGTTAATGAATGTATGCCAAAAAATTAATGCTGCTGTCCCTATGGTGACATAAAAAGAAAATAAATCATCTATTCTACCTGCTACTTGAAGTAGATTAAACACAAGAAATGAGTATAGTGAGATAGTAATCACGCTACCTAAAAACCCCCATTCTTCAGCTAGAACAGAAAATATGAAGTCAGTAGTTTGCTCTGGCAAAAATCTTAATTGAGTCTGTGTACCTTTTGTAAAACCTTTACCATATAGTGAGCCAGAACCAACCGCTATTCTTGATTGCATCGAGTGATACCCCCTTCCAAGTGGATCTTTCTCTGGAGAGATAAAAGTTATTACTCTTTGTTTTTGATACTCTTTAAGTTGGAAATGCCATAGTGGTACACTTAGAATAATTATAGGAAGTACCATTACAAGAATAGATTTAAAACTTATTCCAGCTATAAATAATATACTTCCTCCTATAGCAATTAAGCATAAACCAGTACCAAGATCGGGCTGTTTTATAATTAAAAGTGAAGGTATTAGTATAATAATAAGTGGAATTAATGCTTCCTTAAATCCGAATGCAACTTCTTTTGTACGTTTATTACTTAATATCCTAGATAAAAAAAGTATTACTGCAACTTTACAAAACTCTGAAGGTTGAATTCGTATCGGTCCTAATGGTATCCATCTCCTTGCACCACCGGCAACAATTCCACCTTTAAAACTAAGATAAAGTAATAATAATATTCCAATTATAAATATTAACGGACTTACACTTCTCCAAAAACGTGGAGGGATCAGTGCTGATATTAAAAAAATAGCCCAGCCTATTCCATAGTAACTTGCTTGAGACTTGTATACGATGCTTTCTCCTGTTTCTGGGTCCAGTCCTGCACTATATAAAATAGTAAGGCCAATACAAGAAATCAGAAGTGGAAGAATTACTATGCCCCAATCTAAGTTAGAAAAAAATTTAATAATTTTATTATTAATAACGTTACCTATCAGTTGTTAATGAATTAAAAGTATCTTCTGCAAACTCTGGCTCCCCTAAATCTTCTTCTAGATCTATATGTTCATGATCTTCTTCAATTGGATTCTTTGAGTCTATTTCTTTATTTTCTATTTCTGAGTCCTCTTTAAGCATTCCATTTTTTTTGAAAAAAACTTCCATAACTTTTTTCGCTACAGGTGCAGCAAATTCACCACCATGACCAGAATTTTCTACTATTACGGATAAAGCAATTAAAGGCTTTTCTACTGGCGCATATGATATAAACCATGCATGGTCTTGGAAGGTATTTGATATTTTATCCATACCAACTTTGCCTACTTGAGCAGTTCCTGTTTTTCCCCCTACTCTTATACCTGGCAATGCCGCCTTACTACCTGTACCTCTTTTGTTTTCTACTACCGAAGCCCCCAATTCTCTAACCGTTTGGAAAATTTCTTTTGGTATATTTGTGAGTTCACTTATTAACTTAGGATTTTGAGGAATGATAGTATTTGATTCTCTAGAATAATGAGCTTTTACTAATTGAGGTGCATATATTTTACCATCATTTGCAATTATCATAGCTAATGTAGCTAATTGTATCGGGCTAGCTACAAAATATCCTTGTCCGATAGATACTGGCACAGTATCTCCTGGGTACCATCTTTTATTATATCTTTTTAATTTCCACTCTTCTCCAGCTAGTATGCCTGCTTGTTCTTCAGGTAAATCAATCCCGGTTGTACTACCAAATCTAAACATTCTTAAATAATCAGTCATCTCAGTAATACCGAGACTTTGACCTAAGTTATAAAAGTAAGCATTACAGGAAACAGTAATTGCAGTTTCTAGATTTACTGGGCCATGTCCAGTTTTCTTGTGACACATATATTTTCTGGAACCTAGAGAAAAGTAGCCCGGGCAGTTTATCATCGTATTCTTAGTAATCTTACCACTATGTAATCCCGCAATAGCCCATAATAATTTGGAAGTAGATCCTGGTGGATATACTTGTGATATTGCTCTATTTAACATAGGCTTTTTTGTATCTTTTATAATCTCATCCCATTCTTTAGCTGAAATCGAGCCAGAAAATAAATTAGAATCAAATGTTGGCACTGAGACTATGGCAAGAACAGCACCATTTTCTGGATTTAATGCTACAATCGCTCCTCTTTTTCCCTTGAGTGCCTCTTCTCCTGCTTCTTGTAAATCCTTGTCTAAGTTTAAGTAAATATCTTGACCTACTATTGGAAGTGTAACTCCTAATTTCCCTCTTCTTCTTCCATTAGCATCAACTTCTATTTGTTCAAATCCTGAATAGCCTCTTAATGTTGATTCATATTTTTTTTCTAGACCAGACTGTCCTAATACATCACCTAATACGTAGCCTTCATCTACTAAGTTAGTTAGTTGATTCTTATTAACTTCTCTAACATACCCGAGTACTTGTGAAGCTAAGCCATTTTCTGGATATAATCTTTTGGGGATAGTTTCAATTATGATACTTGGAAATCTATATATTTGAGCTTTGATTTTTGACATATCTTCTCTTGATATATCTTTTAATATTGGCTTTGGTTCAAATCTTCTAGATTGTTTATCCGATTTAAACTCTGCTAAAACTTTTTCACTATCCCGCCCTGTTATGTTTGCAATTTCTTTAACTACTTCATATGGCTTGTCTGTGTCTTCAACCATTAAAGAAGCATTAAAACTCGCTATATTTGTTACTAAGCGACGATCGTCTGCATCACGTATGTCCCCTCTTTGAGGCGCTGTTCTAATTGTTCTAATTCTATTATTCTCTGATTTATCTCTGTAGTAAGAGCCATAAAAGCATTGAAGAAACCATAATCTAATAAGTAATGTTGAAAAAGCTACAAAAATAAAAATTTTAGAAATTCTTAATCGTTTTTCGTTGAGTTCACTTATTACTAAAGGAGGCATTTTGTATCTTTAAGCTCGATGTTTCTTTTTTGATTTGACTAAAAAAAGAAATACAATTGAACCAACTACTGAAGATGAGATAGCTTTATAAATAAAATCCAAGATTGAAAAAAAATCGTGATCTCCGCTTCTATCAAAAAAATAAATAAGAATAAAAGATGAGGTAGTTTTTATTAAAGAGGCTATAAAAATAAGTATACACGTTGATAATATTTGTTCTGAAAATAGATTCTTTGATAGTGACTTGATACAAGAGGAAGATAAAATAGCTCCTAATGAATTTGGTCCAAGATAAATTCCTGTTGATAGATCTTGAATGAGACCTAGAAAAAATGAAGCAGAAATAGAAATATTTTGTGAGTAATTTAATGAAATGTAAGAAATTAAAATAACTGCAAGATCAGGAAAATATTTAGAAGGAAAAATAATTGAGGATAATGAAGATTCTAGAGCAATTAAACAAAGTGAGAAAACTACAAAGACGATGATATTTTTACTCATATTATGAACTAATTACTATCTGTTAACTTAGTTTTGTTTTTACTAACTATTTTATCTATCGTCTTATCATCTTTTTCTTTTATTTTTTCCACTATCGTTTGCTCTGTTGGCATCTCGAAAGGAATTTCTATATCTTTACTTTCAGTAATAATGAAAACATTTTCAATTGTAGAGAAGTCGACTACTGGCTTAACTAGTATTTTTTGAAATAGTCCATCTATTTTATTTCCGACCTCAACAATTTCGCCAACTAAATATCCTTTTTTGAATATTCCATCCATGCCAGAAGTCAAAACTTTTTCACCCTTTGAAATTGCAATACCACTTGAGGTATCAATATAATTAAGTTCTAATAAATCTTTTTTTAATGTCCCCTCTGCTAGCCCAGTAAGTCTAGAATTTTGTAGTAAGACTCCGATTGAGCTAGATGTATCAGTTGCTAGTAATACTGTAGATGTTGTTTCAGCTACTGCTGCAATCTTTCCTACAATACCAATGCCGTCAGTCACAGGTAGAAATTCTTTAATACCGTCCTTACTGCCCTTATTGATAGTTAAAGTCATGAGCCAATTACTAGGTTCTTTGCTTATAACTTGAGAAACTATACCCTTACTATTCGATTTTTCAGTAAAATCTAAAATAGTACGTAGGCTTTTATTTTCGTATTCTAGTTCCGTTAATGAGAGGTTTTTTGATTTTAGTTCTTTTAATTGAATTTCAAGAACATCTTTTTGTAATGAGACATCTTTCAACCATACATATCTCTTCCATACATAGTCACTAGTTTGAGAAATTTCATAAATAGATTTTCTGATAGGAGAAAATATATTTTCAAGTAAGGACCAACCTAGTTTTGGGATTTCTGGTTTCCTTAAGCTAAGACTCATCAGCTGAAAGCTTATAAAAGAATAAGCAATAATCAAAAAAAGACTGCTATGTTTTCTTAGCTTAGAAACCATTATTGCATAGTTACTTCTCTAAGTAACATAGGATTATCTAATATTTTTCCCGATCCTACTACTACTGCAGTGAGTGGATCTTCTGCAAGTACCACAGGTAGTCCAGTTATCTCGCTTAATAATCTATCAAGATTACGAAGTAAGGCACCACCACCAGCTAAGGTAACTCCTCTTTCTACAATATCAGAAGCTAGTTCAGCAGGTGTTTGTTCTAGCACTTGTCTAATTACCTCTACAATTTGCTTAATAGGCTCAATAAGTGCATCACGTATGTCATCTTCAGTTACAGTCACTGTTTTTGGAAGACCTTCAACTAGATCTCGGCCTGTCACTTCGATAGCTCTGTTTTCACCAGTACTCATAGCAGATCCAAGTGATAATTTTAGATGTTCAGCAGTCCTATCACCAATAGCTAAATTAAAATTTCTTTTAATATAATTTATTATAGCTTCATCCATCTTATCTCCACCAACTCTGATAGATTGTGAGTGAACAATTCCCTTTAGAGAAATCACAGCAACTTCAGTTGTACCTCCTCCGATGTCTACAATCATGGAACCACAAGCTTCAGTAACTGGTAGACCAGCTCCAATCGCAGCTGCCATTGGTTCAACAACTAAATATACTTCTCTAGCACCTGCAGATTCTGCAGATTCTTTCACAGCTCTTTTTTCAACTTCTGTAATTCCATAAGGAACACAAATAATAACTCTAGGTCTGATAAGAAGTTTTCTTTGATGAGCTTGTTGAATGAAAAATCTAAGCATTTCTTCAGTAACTTGAAAGTCTGCTATCACTCCATCTTTCATAGGTCGTACAGCAGTTATTCCTTCCGGAGTACGGCCACACATATTTTTTGCTTCTCTTCCTACTGCAACGACTTTTCTTGAAGATTTACCGCTATTTTGAATAGCTACTACTGAAGGTTCGTTTGCTACTATACCCTTACCTTTAACATATATTAGTGTATTTGCTGTACCTAAGTCTATTGCTAGGTCTGATGAAAAAGCTCCGAAAAGTGCATTTAACATGCGGATATCTCCAAAAATTAAAAAAGGGATTATCCCTACTGGATACACTAAAGCTTTTAATAAATCGAGCTATGTGGAGTGAAATAAAATTAAAAATTTATGAAATTTTTTTATAAATTTTAATTTGCTTGTACTTGGCTAAGCCTAGTATATTCGTCGTAAATAAGTTCTAATTGAGCTTTAAGGGTAAGGTTTTTATCAACAAAAAAACAGTTTTCATTTTCTAAAAAGCATTGTCCACTTCTAACTCTAAATCCAGAGCCTTTAGTCAGCTTTTCTCTTCTTACATGAAGCCCTAAATCTTCTATTTTTTTTATAGTAGAAGAAATACTTTTTTCAATTTCTAGGTCGGTTTTGTTCTTAGACATTTAGTCTCAATTATATTGTATTGTTTACTATTATTCTTATCACAATTTAAAACCTTCACCAAGATAGTACTTCCTAGCTATATCAGAATTAGCTACTTCCATAGCAGGACCGGAAACAAGTACTTTTCCATCTGAAAGTATATAAGCTTTATCGCAAATACCCAGTGTTTCTCGGACGTTATGGTCGGTTATTAAAACGCCGATACCCTTGTTTTTTAGTGTGGAAACTATGCTTTGTAATTCTGCTACTACAATTGGATCAATGCCAGCAAAAGGTTCATCTAGTAGTATAAAATCAGGATCTGTTGCTAAAGCTCTAGCAATTTCAACCCGTCTTCGTTCTCCACCAGAAAGAGAAAATCCTCTTGAATTTATAACTTTTTCTAGCTGTAATTCTTCTACGAGTTCATTTAGTCGAACCTTTTGAGAATTTAAATTGTCTTTATATTTAGGAAGTATTTGGAGTACTCCTAAAATATTGTCGTGAACAGTAAGTTTTCTAAAAACTGAAGGTTCTTGTGGTAAATAACTGACTCCTTTTAACGCTCTACTATACATAGGCAATTCAGTTATTTTCTCTTGTCTCAGCCAAACGTCGCCAGAGTCTGGTTTAACGAGTCCAACTACCATATAAAAAGTAGTTGTCTTTCCTGCTCCATTAGGGCCCAATAAACCAACCACTGTACCAGCTTCGACTTCGATTGAAACATCAACAACAACTTTTCTACCTCCATAACTTTTAGATAGATTAGTACAAGATAGTGTTTTTTGTTTCATTTCAAAATTACAATTTCAGAATTATTTTTTAGACTTACCAGGAATCTGTATTCCTTTCTCTTGATCTTTAACAACCTTTACTCTGACATTTCCTTCAGCTTCGCTCTTGTCTTCATTGGCATAAACAATTATTTTGTCAGCAGCTAAGACATTTATCCCTCTGGTAAGTTCAGGCTCTTGAGTTAATTCAATCTTGCCGCTTTTTATGTTGTAATATGCTCTATTTGATGTAGCTCTCATCTCTGCACCACGTGTTACTACTACATTACCTTGACATACTACTGTTTCAAGTTCCTGTTTTTCTGAATATTGTCCGATCATTAAATCGGTTGTTATTTCTACTTCTCCTCTGACTACTTTTACATTTCCTTTATAAGTAAATAGTCTGTCTTTTGAGTTTAAATTCAATGTATCAGACTTTATAAATACTGGGTCTTTGCTATCGCCAGATGCTATAGTGTTATTTAGTTCAGATGATTTTTTATTTTTACTTTCTGCTTTTGTTTCAGCTGCTGCTTCCTCTATTTGTATTAAAAACAAAGAACAGAGATTACAAATAAGTAATAAATTAATAGTTAATGATTTAAAATATTGCATTAATCTTTCTTGTTAATATTAAATGTAGGGATCTTATTGATAGATTTAAAAGTTGATTTAACTGTTCCGTTTATTATGCAAGAATCAGTACTTAGATCAATATCCATTTTATCTCCACTTATTTCATATCCCATTCCTGTAATATTTGAAGGGTCAGGGCAATGAACAACGTTTTTGAGAGATGAATATTCCGCAGTGCTGGTTCTAAGTGTAGTTTTATCTTTTAACAATATTATAACATCACCCTCTAATAATGCTGATTCTACTTTACCTTCACTTTTAGAGATAATTTTTGCTGAACTAGCATTAATCTCAGTTGGTGGATTGTTTGAATTATCTTTGTCATAAACGAAAATATTAGGTTTAACTAATCTCGCCTCTCCAGTAGTCGTATTATATGTAGTGGTAGAAGCAATTATCTTTAACTTTATCTCCCCGTTTTCAAAAGTCGATCTATTAAAATTATTTATTTCAACTCCTGCATTTTTTTCTTTAATATCTGGAGCATCTTTGCTTGCGACACTGGAGCTAGAACTTGATAATAGTATGAATAAAAAAATTAATGAACTATAAAAACTACCGACCAGTAGACTTACTTTCTGTATTAAGTTTTTATTACTTTTCATACATTAAGAAAGTAGTGCACTTTTTATCTTATACATGTCTAGTATTACAGATTCTAGTTCAGATAACTTAATCATGTTTGGACCATCAGAGGGAGCTAGTTCTGGATTTTCGTGACATTCAAGAAATAAACCATCTATTCCAAAAGCCATCGCCGCTCTTGCAAGATGTGGAACGAACTTAGACGCTCCTCCAGATTTACCGTCTAGCCCTCCCATGCTTTGTACGGAATGAGTTGCATCAAAGATTACAGGTCTTCCAATCTCTTTCATTATTAATAAACCTTTAAAATCTACCACTAGGTCTCTGTATCCAAAACAACTACCTCTTTCGCAAAATAAAATACGATTTTCTCCAGCCGTTTTTATTTTCTCAGCAGAATATTTCATGTCACTTGGATGCAGAAATTGACCTTTCTTTATTAGTATAGGTTTCTTCCCACTAGCCGCTGCTACTAATAGATCCGTTTGTCTGCAAAGAAAGGCTGGTATTTGCAAGATATCAACTACCTCTGATACGGGTATTACTTCTTGTTCAGTGTGAATATCTGAAATAACAGGCAGATTAAATTCTTTTCTTACTTCAGATAGAATCGATATCCCCTGCTCTAATCCAACTCCTCTAAAACTAGCTCCGCTAGTTCTATTGGCCTTATCATATGAAGCTTTAAAAACTAAATTGATTTTGACTTCCGATTGAGGAATCTTTGCTATGATTTTTTTTATTTTTTCAGCATGTCTTAAAACATGTTCTCTCGATTCAATAACGCAAGGACCGCAAATAAGTAATAGTTCATTTTTATTACCTATTAAGTATTCAGAAGAATTATCTGGTAGTTTTAATTTAAACGGATTGAATAGTTCCATTCTCCTCCTTGATTAACTTTTTATTGCCAAGTTTTTTTCCTGTAAGGGCAAATAAAATAGTTGAAAAAAGTAAAGGTAAGTACCATTTTAAATATTTTGGAAGCCAAGCCCAAAGTTTGAAATTACTTTCTCCGGCGGTACGATCCCACCATTCTGTAGGAAGTTCTTGAATTTTTTTATTTTCATAATAAGCTTTAGATATAAGCTCTAAAGCAATTTCAAATCCACCAGTACTTTCAATATCAATTTTACTTACCCAACTTCCGTCATATAATTTGAAGTTGTTGGTAGGGTCCGATGTTGGAAAGCCAAAAAGGTTTAGAACTTTTCCAGAAGTACCAGAGAGTATTTTTTTAAAAACAGGACCGCCATGTTGCATCCCACCTTTTGAATATCTGGATGGACAAACTACTGTCGCACCTTTTTCCCATAAGCTTAGCATCTCGGGAATCACTGAATGTTTATCTGAGTTATCAGCCATTATCACTACCAAAGGACCAGGCTTCGCGATTTTAAAAATGCTTTTCATCGCATTCAATACGCCAACACCATAAACATTTTTTTCTGCTCGAACTCTAGAGTCTTTATTGTGTAACTGCTCTATGAAAGGAAGGGTATTGTCGTTATCTCTATCATAAACAAAAAAGAGTTCATCAAACTCAACACCAGACTTTATGATATTATCATAAAGTCTGATTACTTGGTCACCTTCGTTATAGACTGGGCTACCAAGCTGTACTAACTTAGTATTACTATTAGCACTAGAGTCTATATTCGTACTCCAATTTGTATTTAGTCCAGTCATAGACTGAAATTACCTATTAATGAAAGTATTAGATTGCACCAATCTTAACTTGATCTGTAACCCAAGGGATTACTTCGTCTAATATTTCATCTAGTGAAGTAGTTGCTTCGAATCCAAGTAACTTTTTTGCTTTTGTACAATCAGGAACACGTTTTTGAACGTCATGTTCGTAAGGTTTATCTGACATGATATTTAATGGCTCATCGCCTTTAATCTTCTTCCAAATAATCTCAGCTAATTCTCTAACGTTTGTTGAAACTTCTGTTGATATATTAAAATCTTCGTTAGTTGCATTTGGATTTTCAACGCAAACTCTTATACCTTTAGCTAAATCTCCACCGTATGTATAATGTCTTACTTGTTGACCATCACCTAGAATATGTAAAGGATTTTGGCCTTTGACTATTTTTTGAATGATATCTGGTACTACGTGACTCATTGCTAGCTTAACGTTGCCTGACATAACTTCTTTATCAGTAAGTGCTCGTTTCTCACCAACACCAACACAATTAAAAGGTCTTACGATTGTATAAGGTAGACCGTATTGTTGGAATGCTCCTTTACAGAAAAATTCACATGCTAGTTTTTGAAAACCATATGTACTTAATGGTGGTGGGCATTTTAATTCTTCTCCTTCAGCGCTTGGAAACTTTGTAGCTGATTCGAAAACCATACTGGAGCTTAGTACCGTTATCTTTTTTACTTTCCCCTTCTTCCAAGCATCAATAGTAGCATCAAAAGTAGATGCCATGATCCTTTCATTTTCTGCTAATAGATCATATGCAAATTCATGAAAATAACTTATTCCACCAATCATTGCAGCAACTGCTAAAACTTGCTCGCAATCAGAAGCTAGTTCTTTCATAAGGTCAGTATTCTTTACATCACCTTTTACGAACTGATACTTTGGATGATTGTCGTAGCTTTTTTCTACTGGTCCATATTTAGAAAAATTATCAATACCAAGTACCGTCCAACCATTGGATAGTAATTCTTCAACTATATAACCGCCAATAAACCCTGCCGACCCTGTAACTAAAATTTTCTTTTCAGACATATTATTTCCTAATTAATTATAAATTTGAAACTTTCTTTTGCTCTATAGACGCATTTTTAGGAGAATCATAAACTTCTAAATCTCTTTTTGTAAAATTCCCCCAAACGTCGATTATAGGCATATTAAACGTTAGATTTTGATATTCCTTGTGAGGAGTACCAATAATGATCGCATCAGATGTAGATAAAATGGTATCTAATTCTGTACTTTCATCTAGATATGGGTCATGAATCATAATTTCAGCTCCTTTAAATTCAAGGGCTTTTTTCACTCTATAACTTAAAGATTCTCTAATATCATCATTGTCAGCTTTGAAAGTCATTCCAAGTAAGCCAACTTTTTTACCCCACAGACCTTCTTCGCCAGTAGTTTTATTTAATACACTAAGTAATTTGTCTACTAAAAATCCTGCTAGCCCTTCGTTAACTAACATAGCTGAATGGCCCATATAGAATTGATGGTCAAAGAAACTAGCTAATTGCATAGTGTCTTTAAACAAACATGGTCCTGCTGATAAGCCAGGTGATTTATATCCCTTCGCTCTTGGATAGTCATGTCTTATCGCGTCATATATTTTAAAGAAATCTAGTCCTTTGGACTCAGCAATCATGTAAAATTGATTTGCAATTGCAAATTCAAGATATCTCCAAGAATTGGCCATCAGTTTTGTTAATTCTGCTTCTTTAGGATCTAAGCGAATAATTTTTGGTGCTATCTTATTGAATATTTCTAATGCCGATTTGAAACTTTCTTCATCGAAGGCTGATACTATTTGTGGTAAGGTATCAATTTCATCTAAAGCATAACCTTGAGCTACTCTTTCTGGGCAAAACGCTAATTTTAGGTTTTTTGGAAATTGACCAGTAGATTTTTTTGACATCTCTGTAATTCTATTTTTAAGATGCTCCATTGTCCCAGGGAAGAGAGTCGAGCGCATTATTACCAGAGCACCGTCTTTTAACAGAGGTAGATAGTAGTCAAAAATCTTTATTACATCTGATAGTTTTGGATTTAGATGTTCATCAACAGGTGTTCCAATTACAAAAACTATAGCATCTGCAGTTTTACAGCTTTCAATATTAGTTGTAGCAGTCAAACCAACTGAAAGAGATTCTTGTAACTGCTTATCTCCTCCAAGCTCTAAAAAAGGAAAAGTTCCAGAGTTAACTTTATCCACAGCTTTTTGATCAATATCAACTAATGTTGTTTCAAAACCACAAAGTGCAAATTTAACACCTAGTGGAAGTCCAACATGTCCACATCCTCCAACAACAACTATTTTCATGTTTTAACCTAATATTTCTTTATAATTAACTTATTTTAGATTCTTTACTTTTAGTAGCAATAACTAGTGTTTGTGCACCAAAAAACTTCCATACAAAAGGCATATTCAAATAAGCTCGAACTAAACTTTTAGTAGGAAGCATGGAAGATATAACACCTATAGTTGATTTCGCAGTATATGGTAAAAACTGTGGAACCATTTTGGTAATAGTAAATCCAGATATTTCTAAAGCTTCTCTAAGAGAATGTTCCGTAAGAGCAACATGATGATCTATATAGTCCCAATATGCAGGTCCAACATAACGAATATTTGGCTGAAGAATAATTACTCTACCACCTGGCTTTAATGCTCTTAAACAATCATCGAGAACTTTTAATAGCGTAGACTTATCCGGCATATGCTCTAAGAAGTTACTCATAAAAATAACATCAACTAATTCTGGAAGAGCAGAACTAAAATTGGTTCCAGGTACTAGAAGAACAGTAATGCCTTTTTCTTCCAATTTTTTTACGTGAGGTGATAGATCTACTGCATATCTTTTTTTACATTTTATTTTTGTAATAAATAAGCCGTCCCCAGCACCAAGATCACATACTACTTGATCTTGCGTAATTAGTTTTTGAAAATAATCAGTAACTAAAACATCCCAAGTGTCTTCCCTGGCTTTATCTTGATCTGTAGAAAATCTGGAAGTATAAATTTCTTCTTCTCTACCTATTCCTTCTGACATTTTATTTCCTAGTTTTTTACGGCTATATTAATTAATTACAAAACACATAAAATCATTATTCATTTAGTCGAGGAGGCTTTTACTAGGTATCTGAGTTTGGGTAAAGCGCGCTTTTTAATTGCTCTTACTACTCTTAAATACTCACCTTTTTTAATCATCCAAATAACTCGCTCTGCTTTATTAATAAAGTAATAAAGCCTTCCAAACCCAGGATAGAATTTTAAGGCCAAAACTGGATTGTTATGTTGGGAATTGCTAATTTGAGTACTACTTAATTTACCAAGTGGGTAAATAGCCTTTTGCAGTCCTTTAAAACTTAAATCTGTAGCAGCTGGACCAGAGATATTTATTATGATTTGCCCTGTACTACCTCCTCTTGGTCTTAATAACCTTGAAAGTGTGAGCATAATTGAACCTTCTATATTTAGATTCTGATTATTTGAAAAAGTAGAGCTTGCAAGTTCAGAGATTTTACCTGTTTTTTTCGAAACAGTAATGCCGAGTGAATTTTTTACTGAAATATTAAAATCGGTACTATTTAGTTCATCTATAGATTTTGTATATAAACAGTAAGGGATTTCTAAAGCCCATATACCTTCGGCTGGATATATAAATTCTTGAACAATTTTGAGTTGATTACCACTTTCAATACAAATTTTAACTTGGTCACTATCATTTGGACTTAAATATGGAGCTCCTACGTAAACATGACCAATAGCAGCTTTTGACTGAGTTCTAACTACTGGATTCTCTAAAAAATTAACTAATGGTAGTATAGTCTTGTCCCAACTAAATCTATCTCTAACTAATTTTTGCGCATTTTCTGATTTAGTTTTAACAATTTCAGGTGATGAAAAAATTGTTTCTAAACAACTATCAAGTTGTTCAGGTTTCTCCGGATCAATAGTCCAGCCTGCGTCATATTCTTTTATATGTTCAGATATCTCTGAATAATCATTGTAAATAACAGGCAAGCCACACCATAAGTATTCTATTGTTCTGGTTGTAAATGCAAGTTCTCTTTCGAGATTTTTTTTCATTAATTCAACAGCAACAGATGCCCTTCTATATTCTAAAAGCAATTCATCTCTTCCTAAGTACCCTACTACTTTTATTCTAGGTTCCGTGCTTGCTAGTTCTGTAATTTTAGTGAAAACTTTTCTGATTTCTAATTCTTCTTTAGATATTGTTTCTTGGTTATGGGGTGTTCCAAAAATTTTAAACTGTCCTTTTTTCGAATTGCAAACCGTCTCAGATATTCTAAAAATAGCCCTAGATTGATCCTGCCACGGGAACCAACCACCACCGCTAACGAATAGCGGACTTTCATCGGTTGATCTAAGATGATCTTGTCTTTCAAATTTTTCAGGTGATACAGATACAGGAATATAACGAATAAAATGTTCACCAAGCGGGACTCTTCCCGCTTGTGTTAGCCAACCATAGAAGTAATTTCTTTGTCTTTTACCAGCTGTTAATAGACAGTCTGCTTTAGAAAATACATCAACTTTCTTGTTTGGATCTTGAGGATTACCAAACAGACTGGTTTCTATAAGTCTTGATCCATGAAGATCTACAATTAAAGGAACTGAAGGCTTTTTACTTAAATTATAATGATCCCAATTAGAAGCGAATATAACAGCATCGGGTTTTACTCTGGCTAATATTTCGTCTTGAGTATGCCATTCCCATAGATAAGATTTTACATCCTCAGGAATTTGGTCAAAATATTTTTGAGTCAAAAATGTGAATGCTGGCATTGAGGCAATGACTTCTATGCCTTTAGAAATAAGACCTTGATAAAGTTGCCAACAGCGTAGTCCACCACCGCTTGTTGGTAAGGCGCCAAAGGGCATTGTATCGTTGCTGAATAATAGAACTTTCAAAGCAATATATAAATAATAATTTATTAAATTACACTTTTCACTAATCTGTCAGATATGTTACCAGTGACTTTTCAAAACAGATTAGCTTCTAGGACACATAAGGCGTCTTGTAAAGAATTTAGAGTTAGTCTTAAACACTTAGTATGAAAATTTTAATTTTTACAACAGATCTACCACCATTAAAAGGCTATCCGACCTCAGGTACTGCCTTAAGAACATATAATTTAGCCCTTGGATTAAGAGAATTGGGTAACGAAGTTATAATTTCACCACCAAAATCAGCATTAAGCTCTTTTCTGAATTCAAATTCTGAAAATACTTCTGATAATTTAGAGATTGAAGAATATAAGAAATTTTCATTCGATTCTAATAATCAAGCTTCAGTTATTGCAGAAGTTAGGCCGGATTTTATTATTTGTGGTCATTGGCCAGCTTGGACATTAGGTAGGAAGCCGGATGTGCCACTTGTAATTGATATCGCAGGACCTCACTTGTTAGAAAAATATTATCAAGGAGATTCTGACCAGACTGCTGCGGTAATGGGTAAGCTTCGAAGTTTATCATGTGCTGACTTTTTTATAGTTTCGGGCCCTAAACAGAGACTTTACTTTATGTCTTTCATATTGAGAGCAAAGATACCGGAACCTGATAAAAGAATAATTACAATTCCTATGCCACTGGGAGAAGTTAGCTCTGCAGAAAACAAAGAGATAAATACTAATTATCCTTCTTTTATTTTTGGAGGAATTTTTCTACCTTGGCAGAATCCTTCATGGGCATTAGGAAAACTTTCTGAGGAGTTACTAAATAAAGAAACTGGAAGTCTTACTCTTGTCGGAGGTCCGCATCCACACTACGAAATCAAATCTGGTACTTATGAAAAGTTATTTAAGAACTTGGAGTCAAATAGCAAAGTAAAAAGATTACCATTACTTCCATATGAAGATTTTTTATCTATGCTACCGAATTCTGACGTTGCAATAGATGTAATGGAATGGAATTTAGAACGGGAGTTAGCAATTACAATTCGTACAACTTCTTATCTTTGGTCAGGAGTTCCTGTTATTTATAATGATTATTCAGATCTGTCTGATTTGATTAAAAAATATGATGCTGGTTGGTGTATTTCACCTGGTGATGAGTCTGGCTTTGATAAAATTTTAGAAGAAATTTATGCAAATCCTAGTTTAGTAAAGCAAAAAGGATTAAATGCTAAAAAACTAGCTGCAGAAAATTTTGATAGAAAAACTCATGCTAAAAATTTAATAGAACTAATTAATTCTCCTAGGGTCATATCTAAAGAAGTTATAGATATCGCTATAGAGACAGCTGAAAACTGCGATTATCAATTTGATAAATACAATGGACTAACTCAAAGTTTCTTTTCAAGAGTAAATGGACTGTCAAGGGTAGAGCTACTTTTCGGATTACACGGTGAGACATCAACAGATAGTTTGAAAATCACACTAACCGATAAAATTACAAAATCTATTGTTACTGATACTGAATTCTCTCCTTCAGAGATTAACAATAATGAATGGATTACTTTAAATTTTTCACCTATCGCGGATTCTGCGGGACGTAGTTATGACTTGAAAATAGAGTCTTTAAATAAAAATACAACTTCTAAATTAAGTCCTTGGGTTTCTGGTGCTAGTCCGTATCCTTTGAATGGATTGTTCATTAATAAAAAAAGACTTGGTTCAAATAGTTTATGTATTAAGACTTACTCACAACGACTAGGATTTTAATTAGTTGGGATATGAAGTTAAATTATGAATAAAATTAGCTAGTTATAAACTTTTATGGCTAAAATGTTATTTTTTATAATAAATTTTATATATAATTGATTGTAAAACAGCATAATAAATGAAGTATCGTAGGAAAGTTTTTAATCTTCTTATTATTTATACTTAAGGATTTAACTAGGTGAGCGAAAAAATAGGTACTAGGGAATATCTCAAGAGCATTGTGAAAGATCCTCTAGTTGCGTCAGTAACTCCTACTTCTAAATTTGGAGTAAATTGTTTATTGAAAAATCTAGATTTTTCAAAAGATATGCTTGTTGTTGAGTATGGTCCAGGTGGAGGAGTCATAACGAAATCATTGTTATCTAGATTAACTCCAAATAGTAAACTTATTGCTATAGAAAACAATGAAATTTTTTACAAAGCTTTAAAACATAATTTAAAAGATTCTAGATTGATTCTTTTTCTAGATTCAGCTGAAAATATTCAATCAATACTTTCAAATTTGTATAAAGAGGGGCAAATTGCTTCAGAATATGCCGATGTTATTATCTCTGGGATACCATTTTCGATGTTTCCAAATGAGATGAAAGATAAAATTCTTGAAGATACTAGAAATTCACTTATACCTGAAGGGCGATTTTTAGTTTACCAATTTTTAGTTTCATTAACTGTTGGAAAGACTGATATTAAGCTTAAATTAAGACAGTATTTTGATATGAAGCGATCTCATATTGTACTTCGTAACGTCCCGCCACTTAGAGTCTTTGAAACAGTTAAAATGAAGTCAATAGATCTAAAAAGAAAACAAATTGATATTAGCAGCTTTATAGATACTCAAAATAATGTTAAGATAGTAGCAAACGACTCTTAACTTCTACATGTTAATCAATCAATTTTTAAAAAAGACCTTAAAAGTACTTACTGTATTTTCAGTTTTATTCTGTATTTTTGGATTTACTAGTCAAATAGTTACTGAAAGTACATGGTTTACTTCTGGTTTGTCTTATTTATCTACAAAAAACAACTTTCATGTTGTTAAAGAGGGATCACTTTACAGATCTGGGACTTTAAGTCAGGAAGACTTAATTCAGGTTGTAAAAGAAAATAATATTAAGTTAGTGGTCGACCTAAGAAAAAGTGGTGATGAGCCTGAACAACATGGTTTTTCTGAAAGCCAAATAGTCAGATCACTTGGTTCTCGTTACGAATGGATTCCAATGGTTGGATCAAATACTAAACAACTCTCTCCCCTATCTAAGCTTATAGAGCTTTCTAAAGATGAAACTGGACCAGTCTTGATACATTGTTCAAGCGGAACTCATCGTTCTGGAGTAGCTACCGCAGTATGGTTAATGGAAAAAGAAGGTGTGAGCCCAGAGGAAGCATCTATGCAACTTAGTCCAAACTATGGATACTTTTCTTGGGAACGTAATTTAAAGAGTGCAATCACTGGAAGTAAAACCATAGATTATGTTATTTGGAATTATTTGTCTTCTTTTCGGGCGACTGGAATTAAATTTTCTGATTGGCTAATGAGCAAAAATGATCCGTTATAATATTAATATTATAACTTGTTTTTACGCTTCAAATGAATTTATTTTTTAATAATTTAAATAGCCGTTACTCAAAGATTAAATCTTTACTCTGTGTTGGTTTAGATCCAGAAATGGAATATCTCCCTGAGGATCTGAAAAAAACTGAATTACCATTTTTTGAATTTAATAAATTAATAATTGATAATACACACGAACAGGTCCTTTGCTATAAGCCACAATTCGCTCATTATTCAGCATTAGGCAAGGAAGCCGAGCTACAGCGCACTATCAATTATATAAAAGAAAACTATCCTGATATCCCTGTTATTCTTGATTCTAAGCGAGGTGACATTGGTAATACTGCAAAACATTATGCCGCTGAATGTTTTGATAGATATCAGTCTGACGCTACTACGGTAAATCCTTATATGGGATATGATTCTGCGGAACCATTTTTGGAGAGGAAAGATAAAGGTATTTTTTTTCTGTGTAAAACTTCTAATCCTGGAGCCAGTGATTTTCAGAATTTAATTGTTGAAAGTAGTACTCCACTTTTTGTTCGTGTCGCTCAGGAGATAAATAGTAAATGGAATAAAAACGGTAATTGTGGCATCGTTGTCGGTGGAACTAATTTAGAGGACTTTTCTAGTATCTATAATGGTAACTTTAATTTACCAGCTTTAATTCCAGGTATCGGGGTTCAAGGTGGCTCAGTTAGTCAAGTTCATAGTCAGATGAGGAATGAAAGTAAATTTCCGAGATTATTTATTTTTTCTGTTTCCAGAGGGATTATTTATCCTGATAAGGCTAAGAGTTCAAATTTATTAGATTATTTAAAACTAGTTAAAGAATCTGCAATAAATTATGCTTCTCAAACTAGAGACTTTACATTTTAGGTTTATTTAGTATTATCCACCCAAATTTATGAATTATAAGTAGCATATTTACTGGTGTGCTAATCTGGTATCAGAAATGGATACTCCTCAACATAGGTATAGATAAGATTGAATGGCTAAGAAAAGCAAAATCGAAAGAAATAAGCAACGTATTGAAATGGTTAAGAAGTATGCGGTTAAGCGTGCTGAGCTTAAGGAAACAATAAGAAGTCCTCATTCAAGTTGGGAACAAAGAGAAGAAGCTAAAGCTAAGCTTCAGTCATTACCAGCAAATTCTTCTGCTACAAGAATCAGAAACAGATGTTTTCTTACTGGTAGAGCAAGATCTTACTACAGAAAGTTTGGCCTAGGTAGGTCAATGGTTAGACTTAAGGCACTACAGGGATTACTACCTGGTGTTACTAAAGCTAGTTGGTAGTTATATTTTTAGAGTTATATTTAATAAGTATATTTTGCAGTTTTAATAACTGCTTTTAAAGTGATTAAAATTAGGACGTACTAGTTATGAGAGAAGATATTCACCCAAAAGGATATAGAGAAGTTTTATTTACAGATGGAACTTCAGGAAAATCATTTGTTACAAGATCAACAGTCAAGACTGATAGAACTGGTGAATTTGAAGGTAAGGAATATCCTCTTTATCAACTAACAATCTCATCATATTCTCACCCTTTTTATACTGGCGCACAAAGACTTGTAGATACTCAAGGTAGAATCGATAAGTTCAATAAGAAGTACGGTAGACAGTCTTAATTATAGACTTTCTTATTTTTGCTAGTTAATTCTTAAGCAGGTGGAATGCATAATTTTGCAATAGTTGGAGCTGGTCCTTCTGGAATTTATGCAGCGGATGCCCTAGCTAATAAGTTTCCAACAAGTAAAATGTTAATATTTGATTCGATCTCATCTCCATACGGCCTAGTAAGATCAGGTGTTGCGCCTGATCATGAAAAAATAAAAGAAGTTAGTAGAATTTTTGATAAAGTTTTTTCCAAAGATAATATTCAGTTTGTCGGAGGAGTTAAAATTGGATCAGATATTGGCATAGAGGAATTAAAGCCATACTTTTCAGCAATTGTACTCTGTCATGGTGCTTCACTCGATAGGAAACTTGGAATAGCAAATGAAAATTTAAAAAATGTAATTCCAGCTACTAGTTTTGTTGGTTGGTATAATGTTAATCCAGAATATAGCAATTTTATTTTCCCAGAACCTAAGGATAAAAATAATTGTTCTGCTGTCATTATCGGTCAAGGAAATGTTGCAATAGATATTTCTAGAATACTACTTAAGTCTTCAATCAAAGAATTATATAACGGACTTTCCGAGACAGATATTTCGAGAACTGCGTTAAGTGAATTAAGAAAATATAGTTTTAGAAAAGTACATTTAGTTGGTAGACGAGGACCTCTTCAAGCTGCTTGTACAGATAAAGAACTAAAAGAATTGTGTAAGCTAGAAGGTGTTTCAGTAATCATCTCTGAAGATGAATTAAAACTATCGGAAGAAGAGCAAAATTGGCTTACTCAAGCTCCAAAAGGAATTCAAAAAAACTACGAGATACTAACAGAATTTGCACAAAATAAATCTAATAATGATTTTGAGTTACATATTAAATTTTGTCTAAGTCCACATTCTTTTATTGGAGAACCTGAACTTCAAGCAGTTTCCTTTTCAAAAACAAATCTTAGCGGAACACCTGAAAGAAGATCTGCAATAATAACCAATGAACAAGAAGAGATAACTGCTGACTATGCTTTTGTAAGTGTAGGTTACAAGGGGAAATCAATCCCCGGTGTAAATTTTGATGATTCATCTAATACATATCCTAATGTCGCAGGACGTATTGAAAACGAAAATGGACTCTATACTTCTGGTTGGATCAAGAGAGGGCCATCAGGAGTAATTGGTACCAATAAGTCAGACAGTGTAGAAACAGTTACTACAATTGTAAATGATATTGAATCAGGTTTAATTAAAGAATCTAGTAAGGACTTAAAAGAGTTACTAGAAAAAATAAGTAATAAAATGTTTACAAGTTCGTATCTCGATTGGAAGAAATTAGACGCTGAAGAACTTAGATTAGGCGCAACATATAATAAATCTCGCGTTAAATTTGAAACACAAGAAAAAATGTATGATTTTCTAAAAGGAGATTAATGGAGCAGGTAAAAGTACATTTTCTTGGCGCTTCAGGAACAGTCACTGGTTCAAAATATTTAATAGAATACTCTGGTAGAAGAATATTAGTAGATTGTGGTTTATTCCAAGGTCGAAAAGAATTAAGAGATAGAAATTGGAAATCATTACCAGTACCACCATCTTCAATTTCTGCAGTAATATTAACACATGCTCATTTAGATCATACTGGATATCTACCTAGACTAGTTATGGATGGGTTTTCTGGTCCTATCTACTGTACTGCTCCTACAAAAGAACTTACTAAATTTATATTATTAGATTCAGCTTTTCTTCAAGAAGAAGAAGCTAGATTTGCAAATGAAAAGAAATCTTCTAAACATAAACCTGCACTACCTCTCTATACAGTTGAGGATGCGGAATCAGCAATTAAAAAACTTACAGTAATTCCTAAATCAGTAAATTCTGAGATACTACCTGGTGTTAAAGTCTTTCCTCTTTGTTCAGGACATATTCTTGGTGCTGTTAGTTTGACTATAACATTGGGGAATAAAAGAATTGTATTTTCTGGTGACGTAGGTAGATATAATGTTCCAATATTGCCAGATCCTAAACCTGTTGAGCATGGTGAACTTTTTATCTGTGAGTCTACCTATGGTGATAGACTTCATGAACATAATAATATTGAAAATCAGTTAATAGAATTAATCAATAAGGTATCAAATAAGCAAGGACCGCTTTTAATTCCTTCGTTTGCAATAGGTAGATCGCAACATCTACTATTTTTACTTTCTAAATTAGAAAGAGAAGGAAAAATTCCTGCTATTCCTGTTTACATAGATAGTCCAATGGCTATTAATGCTACAGAAATATATCAGCAGTTTAAGTATGATTTTGATGATGAGGCTTCTGATATTATTAAAAAAGGACTAGATCCATTATCTTCTAAACGATGTCACTTTCTAAGGACAGCAGACGAGTCAAAAAAATTAAATAAAACTAAAGGTGCTTTCGTTGTTATCGCTGGTAGTGGAATGGCGACGGGAGGTAGAATATTACATCACTTAGCTAGATGGCTGCCTTATCAAGAAGCAACTGTCGCATTAGTCGGTTATCAAGCAGAAGCGACTAGAGGAAGACAGCTTCAAGAGGGTGAGCCTAGTATTAAAATATATGGGGAGCATATTCAAGTTAATGCAGAAGTTGTTAACTTATCAGGATTATCAGCTCATGGTGATAAAGAAGAGCTTACAACTTGGTTAAAATCTTGTTCTCAGAGTCCTGAACAAGTTAAAATAGTTCATGGTGAGCCAGCAGCATCCAGTTCTTTTTCAAAACATTTAAACAAGACATTTACATGGAATTCCTCACCAGCAGTTCATGGTGAGATAGTAGTAATTTAGATTTTATTTACTTCTTTGTTTTAATGCTCTATCAAGAGTTTTTTTAACTTGCTTATCTTTGTCAGCTTCACGTTTGTCAAAGTTCTTTCTACCCTTACCTACTCCTATTTCAATTTTCAACCTACCATTTTCTTTGAAGTAAGCACTGAGAGGTACCAAAGTTAGTCCTTTTGTTTGTAATTTAGCACCAAGTTTTATTATGTCCCTTTTATGTAGTAAGAGTTTTCTATCTCTATTTGGTTCTGATGATCCTTTCCCAATTAATTGATCATCTCTTGAGAATTTATAAGGAGCAATATGAGCATCCATTAAGTAACATTCATTGTTCTTAACTTGTACGTAGCTTTCTTTTAGAGATAACCCCCCTCCTCTTATAGATTTAAGTTCCCCCCCAAATAAAACAATACCGGCCTCAAAGACTTCTGTTATTTCGTAATCTCGCCTAGCTTTTTTATTAACTTCTACTGTCGAACTTTTACTGTTCATTGATTTTAAATTATTTTATATTTTATAATATTTATTAAATATATAGTCTTTCTTATATGATTTCTTCCCTAGGTCGTAACTTTATAACTGGTCTATCTTCCACTTCTCTATTAGATGAAGAAAAGGCTATTTTAGCTGAACTAAAGCCTTTAGGAATCATTTTTTTTGCTAGAAACTTTATAGCAGAAAATAATGATAAAATAATAGAAAATATCGGAAATTGGGAAAGTGCCTTCAAAAAATTACTCAATGATATAAACGAAGTAACAGAAGGTAAAACTACTCTTTTATCAATTGATTTTGAAGGTGGTCGTGTAAATCGATTTCCCACAAGAAGTAACGCTCCAATATTTCCTTATGCCAGATATTGGGCGGCCGATTCTTATAGGCTTGGTTTTAAAATGGCATCATATTTAGCTAAATTAGGTATCAATCTTAATTATGCACCAGTTCTTGACCTAGATCTTGAATCAACTAATCCCGTCATTGGTCCAAGGTCATTTTCTTCTAATCCAGAAATTGTCGAATATGCTGCAAGAGAGTTTATTAGGGGAAGCTTAAATGCAGGAGTATTATCTTGTATAAAACATTTTCCTGGCCATGGTAGAACTACTAACGATTCACATTTTGAACTCCCTAAATTAGCTCTAACAAAAACAGAACTGGAACTTGATATTTTACCCTTTAGAAATCTAATCAAAGATCAGAGTGTCTCTTTATTAATGACAGCTCATGTTATTTATGAAGCATTTGACTCAGCTTATCCTGCGTCTATTTCTAGAAAAATAATAACAGATTTATTAAGAGAAGAATTAAAATTTCAAGGTTTAGTAATTAGTGATGACTTCGATATGAAGGCACTAAATTTTCTAGATATAGAAGAAAGAGCTGAGTTAATGCTAAAAGCTGGAACGGATGTTATACTTATTGGTAATGGTATGACCTCCAACTCAGTTGTTCAATCTTATCAAATTGCAAAGTCATTAGAACAAAAAATAGTTAAAGATCATAATTTAAGAAAATCAATTGAATCCTCTTGGCAAAGAAATTCTATCTGTGAGCCTATGTTATTATCTAAAATAATAAATAAATGTCCTACTCTAAATTCATTATAAGTTTTATTTTATAAAATTAGCCCATTAAAACTCTATCTATACGTCTTGCTAAATCACTTGGTCGAAATGGCTTAGAAATAAAATAATCAACTTGATCAAACGAGATTTCATTTTTAACAGTATGCTCTGGGTATCCACTAGAAAGAATTATTTTAATATTTGGAAATTTGGACTTTAACCTACTAATGAATTGTACAGCATCTAAACCATGTATAGAGTAATCCAAGACCACACATTCAGGAATACTAACTGAGGTATCAATATTTAATTCCTCAAGAGCCATAATTGCACTAGAAAGACCTCTTACGCTAAATCCTGAACTACTAAGAACTTCGCTTAATGTAGTTAAAACTTGTAAATCATCTTCTATAATTAGGATAGTCGCCATAATAATCTCCAAAATGAGCATTCATTAAAAATTCTAGCCTTATTTCTAATCTTAACCTAATTTTACCTTTTATTTTATGTTGATATCGTCCGATATGGGGCATTTACAGTTTTTAAGAATACTATGAAAATATCCAATTAGAGTTTATACTGTGTAGACTATGTTATTGAAATTATTAAAACCTAGTATAATTTTAGCTATATTTCTGGGTTCGCTTTTTGCCCTGTATTCTGAACTTTCGGAAATCAATCCTAGTGATGTTTATAAAAATTATAAAGATTTTCCAGTATGGATCTTTTTATTATCCGTACTTTGTTCGTTTGCAGGTTATTTAACATTAGTTTTTTATGATTTAACAAGTTTATCTTACGCAGGTGTTAAACTAGGTTTTTTCAGAACTGCTATTACTTCATTCATTTCATTTGCCTTGTGCAATGTACTAGGTTTTCCATTATTAACCGGGACGGCAACTAGATATCATTTTTATTCTTCTTGGGGAGTAGAAACAAAGAAAATAGCAAAAGCGATTGCATTTAACTCAACTATAATTTGGTTAGGTTTTACAATTCTTGCAGGAATACTATTAACTTTAGGTTATGGTCATATCTTATTTAAAAACTTTGATAGTATAAATATTTATATTTCTAATATTTTAGGAGTTTTTTTAATCTCTGTTCCCGCAGTAATTTATATTTGCAGTAAACTATCTTTATCACTTTCGCTACCATTTGTTAGTTCAAATAAGTTTAAATTTCCTCAACCAAAATTTATCATACAGGGCACTTTTGTATCTGCACTTGATTGGTTACTGGCTGGAATATCTTGCTACATCTTAATTGCCTATTATGCCGATATTTCATTTTTAGAATTTTTAACTATTATTTTATTAGCGCAAGTTTGTGGTTTGCTGAGCCATATACCTGGAGGAATTGGTGTATTTGAATTGATAATGATTAAAGGATTATCTGCTTCAATAAACGTAGATGTTCTCTTAGGAGTTTTAATACTTTATAGAATTTCATATAATTTAATACCATTTGTACTAGCTTTAATTGTATTAACTACCTACGAAGCTAATCGTAGTAAAGAGCAGTTAGATAAAGCAAGAAAAGCAATAAAGACAACTGTAACCTCTTTTGGAAGTTATTTGCCACCTGTTTTAGCTGGTGCTTGTTTAATCGCTGGAACATTATTAGTTCTTGATGGACAACTACCACCGAGCGACTCAAATTTTGCTTCCCTTCCTTTATTCTTACTTGAATTTTCTCACTTCGGCGCCAGCGTGTTTGGTACTGTATTAATTCTTTTATCAAGAGGACTTTTAAGAAGAGTAAATTTAGCTTATTTAACTTCAGTGACGATGTTAGCTGGAGCATTTGTATTAAGTCTTGTTGGCCACTTCCATCCTGAAACCTCTATTTTCTTATTGATTTTACTGATCATTATAATCCCTTCAAAAAATCTCTTTTATAGAAAAGCAGCACTACTGACAGATCCATTCTCTAGTAGATTTACCTTAGTTATTTCTATTATTTTTTGTACAGCATTTTGGATACTTTTATTTTCATATAAGCAAATACCATATGGTCATCAACTATGGTGGGAATTTACTTTTGAAGGAAATGCTTCAAGATCATTAAGAGCTCTTATAACTACTTTAGTGATATTTAGCGCATGGACTCTACATCGTATATTCGTTCCAGGTAGAGGTAGTATTTCAGATTGTGATCAGAATGATTATAGTATCGCCTCTACTCTTTTAAACTCTACATCTGAGACAAGAAGTAATTTACTATATTTAAACGATAAACTTATATTTTTATCTCCTAGTAATGACTCTCTCCTGCTATATGCAAATAGTGGTAAAACTGCTGTTGTGTTGGGTGATCCTTTCGGTAATCCTGAAACAGCTGTTGAATTAATTTGGGATTTTTATGAAAAATGTGAACAGAAAGATTATTTGTGTTGTTTCTATGAAGTCAGTAATCACTATTTAGAAGCTTTTTCCGAGATTGGTCTTAGAGCATATAAAATTGGTGAACTTGCTAGAATAGATCTAGTAAACTTTAGCATGGCAGGTAAAAAAAGACTCTCTCTTAGAAACGTTAGGAGTCGAATATCACGAGAAGGATATACCTATCGGGTAATAGAATCAAAAGATATAAAACAGTATCTTCCTAGGATGAGGGAAATTTCAGACGCTTGGCTAAAGGAAAAAAGTGGAAAAGAAAAAAAGTTTTCTTTAGGATATTTTGATGAAGAGTATTTATCTCGCTTTAATCATGCAATGGTATTTAAAGGAGATGAATTAATTGCTTTTACAAATTTATGGGAGAACGATTCTCTTGAGGAGATTTCTGTTGATTTAATGAGGTATTTGCCTAAGCAGACATCTAATTTAATGGATTTTCTTTTTGTAGAGTTATTTTTATGGGCTCAAGCTAAAGGTTATAAATCTTTCAATTTTGGGATGGCACCCTTCTCAGGTTTAGAAGATGAGACTAGTTATAAGTGGTGGGCAAAAATCGGACATTTTATATTTACTCATGGTGAGGTATTGTATAATTTCCAGGGATTACGTGCATACAAAAATAAATTTAATCCAGAATGGGAAAATCGTTACTTAATAATTCCTAATGAAATACATTTACCAAGGGTGATAAAAGATTTAGCGAAGCTAGTGTCTGGAGGAATTAGCAGTGCTATCGTCAAATAGTAGTCCAGATAGTTTTTTATATAGAAAACTTCCTACTAGATTAACTATATATATTAAATTATTTATATTATCTGTTTATTTATCTTTATTAGGTGGCGGTGCGTTGGTTTATAAACTAGAAGCATCGAACTTAAATCTTGATCGCACAGCTGGGATCGAAATATTTAATGTTCATATTTCTTATTCATTCGTTCTAATACTTTTTTCTGCTTTTTTATTATTATCTAAGAGATTAAATAGATTTAAAATTTTCTTATACCTAGCTTCTTTAGTAACATTTTTTTTATATCTTTTTCCTGAAATTCCTAATCATCGATATCTTATCTTATTTACATTACCTCTTGTTATAAGCACATTATTTAAGAATCGAAGTATTAATAATGTAAAACAGTCGTATATAATTTTAAGTATAGTTTATTTTTATGCTTTTCTTGCGAAACTGAATTATTCTTACATTAATTCTGATATTTCCTGCGCTGCCATATTTCTTAAAAATATATTAAGTTTAAATTTATTCACACCTAACAATTCGTTAATAAATATAAAATGGCTTAATTATTTATCGATCTATTCAAGTATTATACTAGAGTTTTTATTTTGTTTTTTTATTTTATTAAAAAGAACAAGGAAAGCAGTTATCATTGCAGCAATGATATTTCATTTTTGCTTAGCTGAAGATCTAATTAAGTACTTTATAAATTTTTCAGCTATAATGTATTTTTTACTGTTTAGTAGCCTTGGTAAACTGAGCTTAATCAAATTAACTCAAACTTTTAGCAATATTTCTAAGATTGCAAAGTTAGTTATTTTAATAATTATAATATGTCCAATACTTTCACATTTGAGTCTTGCCTTTGCGGATCAAAATAACCTTTATAACAGTTTTAAGTTTCTTAGCTTATCAAGACATTTACTTTGGGTAAGTTTTTCCTTTGTTATATTTAGTCATGTAATTTTTTCAAAATTAAGCTCTTATGAGAGTGATTCAAAAGTTTCCACAGGTTATATCTTACTATTTGTCCTATTAATTGTTAATGGAATATCGCCATATTTAGGCTTGAAAACCAGAACATCTTTTAGCATGTATAGTAATCTTATAATTACTGATGAAAGTTCAAATCACTTGTTTATCAGCAAAAGCTTGGACATCTTGGGTATTTTAAAAAATAGAGCATATATTTTAGATGTTACTGGTCCTTGCATTAGTCAATTTATTAAAGGCGCAGAATATCCAATTTTTGAGCTATCTAGGATTATGTATAAGTGTCCAGACGCTGATATAAAATTTGATTACAAAGGTGTCAAATATAGCTCTGATCAAATTGAAGGTATGACACTTCTATCTGAGTCATCTAATTCTTTTCTTAGATCATTTTTAATATTCTCCCCAACGGATAATAATGCTGAGCAATGTATCTGGTAATGTTACTTATGTATTGAATTATGATATTTTAATACGAAATTTTCGTACTTTAATCTATGTTACTTTCTTTTGATGAAGAGTAATAATAAGTCTATGGGAGACAATTTTTTTAAAATATTTTTCTTTGCAATGTTTGGCTTGCTAGGCTTAGTAGGAATAATTACTGTTCTACGTTGGGAAAAAGAATCTAAGGACTATAAAGATCAAAGAATGTTTATAGAATCTAGAGGAGCAGCTGATATTCCTGATAGTTGGAAAGGAAAAATTGGCGGCGGTATTTAAATTTTAATATTTAATCTTTAGTCCTGACTGTATTCTGTAAACATAAGGAATATGCTGGAGGTACATTCATAACTGATAGTTTTTTCGCGATCCTTTTCTTAGTACCACACCAACTTTTTAATAATCTATTTACTTCTCGAATCCTTTTCCCAGTTTTGAAATTAGGAGAAAAAGAGCTCATCTTTGATAAGCCTGCATAATGAAAAAAAGTAATTATAGCTTCAGGTTTTAGTACGCTATCATAAAAATTTAAAAAGCTTTTAACTAAATCTGGTGAAAAACTTTGAAATGGTAAAGATGAAACTATATAATCAAAACCATCAAGTTTAAGATCTGCTGGAAGATCTAAAACTGAGCCTTCGAAGAAAAAAATATTATTTTTATTTTTGATAAAATCTTTATTAGTTTCAAGAGATTTTATTAAAGTTTGAATAAATTTATGATTAATCTCACAAATTACTAAAGTATCTTCTGGTCTCATTAAAGAAATTATTCTTCTAGTAAATGGTCCAGTTCCAGGACCAACTTCAAGTACTCTGCTTGGACCTTGGTTTTTATTTCTCTTACTTATTGGTTCACACATTGAGTAAGTAAGATGCTTAGAACTTGGCAGCATTGCACCTATTTCTGAATATGATTTTGGAAGTTCTTTAATAAAAGCTAAGTAATCATTAACAGCGACTCGTAGTGGTCTTCTTTTATGCATATCCCCTTGGTTCCTCACTTAAGATGAAGCAACTGTTTTAAAGATACCCTCTCTAAGGAATACTTTAGGCTCATAGTTAATCAAGCTTTTGGATAATGAAATATCAGCTAAGCTAGCACGAACATCCCCTACTCTAAAATCTTCTTTTTTTGGCTTTATTTTTTCTGAACCTTCACCGACTATTGATTCAGCGATAATATCAAATAATTGGTTCAGTGTTGTATTTTCGTTACAGCCTATATTTATATAGTAACTTTGATTTTTTAGATTCTCACTAAGAGCTGCTTTGATATTTGCATATACTACGTTACTTATATAGCAAAAATCTCTACTAGTTTCTCCGTCACCATAGATTGTAGCAGTCTCATTTTTTTTGATAGCACTTACCCATCTAGGTATAACTGCTGCATATGGTCCATTTGGATCTTGTCTTGGTCCAAAGACGTTAAAATATCTAAGACCAATTATGCTAATTCCATATGATTTAGAAAATGCATCTGCGTATATTTCATTAATTCTTTTAGTAGCTGCATAAGGAGAAAGAACATGACCTTCTTCACCTTCTTTTTTAGGTAATTTAGAAGAATCTCCGTATACGGAACTTGAAGATGCGTAGACGACCCTTTTAATGTTCTTGTGAGATTTTACAATATCTAAAAGATTCAAAAATCCATTAACATTTGAATTATGTGAATTAACTGGAATTTCAACTGACCTTGGTACTGAACCTAGGGCAGCTTGATGAATTACATATGAGCATTTAGATACTAGCGAAGTGATTGCTTCACGGTTATTGATATCTGTTTCAAAAAACTTAAATTTATCTTTACTAATATTATTAAGTAAATCTATGTTTTGTTGTTTGCCTGTCGAAAAATTATCTACTCCGTAAACTGTTTGTCCGCAGTTTAATAGTGTCTCAGCAATATGAGAACCTATAAAACCAGCCACTCCAGTTACTAACCATATCTCAGAGGTAGTTTCTAAGAGTTGTTTTTCAAGATCGGCATCCATTTATAAACACCAGTAAGTGGTATTCTTTGGTAAGGAAGATGGAACAACTATACCTTTTACATCTACAAGAACAGAGTCTTTTTTCATAATCTTTGTGACTTCATTTTTAAGATAATTTTTATAGCTAGAATGAGATACAGCAACTATCAATCCATCTAAGTTTGTTAGCTCTTCAATAGGACTAATATTTAGATTAAATTCATGCAGTACTTCTTTAGGATCTGCATATTGATCAGTTACTATTATATCTACTCCATATTCTTTAAGTTCATTTATAATATCAGGAACTCTAGAATTTCTAATATCAGATACATTCTCTTTGAAGGTAAGTCCAAGAATGCCAACTTTAGCGCCTTTTATTTGAGTACCATTTTTGATTAATAATTTAATCATTTTTTGTGCAATAAAAACTCCCATTCCATCGTTTATTCTACGACCTGCTAGAATTACTTGTGGGATTATTCCTAATTGTTCTGCCTTTGTTGTTAAGTAATAAGGATCAACTCCAATACAATGACCTCCTACTAAACCAGGACTAAATTTAAGAAAATTCCATTTAGTACCTGCGGCTTCTAGAACTTCATTGGTGGAAATATTTAACTTATCAAAAATAAGTGCTAACTCATTCATTAAAGAAATATTGAGGTCTCTTTGAGTATTTTCGATAACTTTTGCTGCCTCCGCTACCTTGATGCAAGAAGCTTTGTATACTCCCGCAGTGATAATAGCCGAATAAACTTTTGAAATAAGTTCTAATGATTTTTCCGTGTCCCCAGATACTACCTTTATTATTCTCTCTAGAGTATGTTCTTTATCACCTGGGTTAATTCTTTCTGGTGAATAGCCTAGCGAAAAATCTAATTTTTGTTTCAATCCTGAGATTGATTCTATAATTGGTCCACAGAATTCTTCAGTTACACCAGGATAGACTGTTGATTCATAAACAACAGTAGCACCGACAGAAATATTTCTAGCAACAATTTCAGAAGCTAATTTAAGTGGAGTTAAATCTGGTCTTTTATCTTCATCTATAGGAGTTGGAACTGCAACTATGAAAAAGTTGCAGCCTTTAAGATCTTTTTCGTTAGTCGTATACCTAATTTTGCTTTCTATTAACTCTGAGCTTTCAAGATCTTTATTCTTATCAATATTATTATTTAGACTATTTATTCTATCTAAAGAAAGATCAAAACCAACGCTATCTTTAAATTTTTTACCAATTGCTACAGCAACAGGTAGTCCAACATAGCCAAGACCAATTATTCCAACTTTTATAGTACTTAAGTACTCCATTTACCAAGCCCCGCATTCTTTTCCTGTCTTAACTAACAGTTCTGCTACTTGCTCGAGGTCGGACTTTGGTGCTTCAGGGTAAATCGGTAGTGCTACTGTTTGAAGTGCTGCAGTTTCACTTACTTTAAAATCACCTTCTTTGAAACCCATACTAGAGAAGCATGGTTGTAAATGTAGGGGAAATGGATAGTATACCATAACTCCAATATTTGCATTCTTTGCAGCTTCAAGAAATTTATCTCTAAAAGGTATTCTAACAACAAATTGATTGAAAGTATGAAAAGAAGGAGATTCTTCTTTAGGAAGCGTTATCGCTAAACTATCTAATGTCCCTTTTGGTAATAGATCGTTAAACAATGTGTAATAGATATTTGCATTTTGTCTTCTTGATTCTACCCAAGAATTTAAATGAGGTAATTTAACTTTTAAAATAGCAGCTTGAAGAGTATCTATTCTAAAATTTCCCCCAACGTATTGATGTTGATATTTAACGGCAGGATTTTGTCCGTGATTTCTTATTGAACTGAGTTTGTGAAATAATTCTTCGGAATTTGTTGTAACCATCCCTCCATCACCAAAACAGCCAAGATTTTTAGATGGGAAGAAACTAAAACAACCGATATCACCAATATTACCTACTTGTTTCCCCTCATAGGTAGATCCAATTGCTTGCGCAGCGTCTTCTATAACAGGTATATTATATTTCTTTCCAAGTTCAATTATCTTATCCATCTTTGCTGATTGTCCAAATAAGTGAACAGGCATTATGGCTTTAGTTTTTGATGTTATTTTTTCTTCAATTCTTTGTGTGTCAATATTGTACGAAGTATCACAGATATCAACAAATACTGGGGTAGCACCTACTCTGTAAATACTACCAACTGTAGCAAAAAAACTATAGGGTGTAGTGATGACTTCATCACCAGGGCCGATATCTAAAGCCATTAGTGCCATAATCAGGGCATCTGATCCAGAAGTAACACCAAGAGTGTACTTTGAACCAATGTAGCCAGCTGCATCACATTCAAATTCTTGTACTTCTTTTCCTAGTATGAATTGTTGAGATTCGATAACGCCGCTAATGGCATTATGTAATTCTGATTTTAAGGACTCGTATTGTGGGCGTAAATTTAGTAATGGTACTGACATTTAATGTTTCTCAATCGTCAAATTAATTAGGAATTAAATACAACATTAATTCTGGCTAGTCACTCTATGATTATATATTTAATGGCCATGTGATTTTTGTTGTACTTTAGATAGGATTTTTATTTATTTTTTATTGTGTTTTAATCACTGAATTTAGTTTTATTAAAAAGTTGAAAATTAAGAATTTCTTCTCAAATCATTTCTCTTTTAAGTTAAGTTTCATATCAATCTCATTAGCTATTTTAATGCTAGTGGCTTCACAGTGGCAGTGGAAACGTTATCATGAAAAACTATTGATTGAGAAAGATTTTGATACATTAAAAAAGTCTATTTTTGATCAAGATAATTCAGGTGCAATAGACATAACAGACTATTTAAATACTGATTTGTCGATTTTCGTCAATAAATTAGTCAAGATAAATGGTAGCTATGATTTTTCGAAACAGGAACTAATACTCAATCAGCGAACAAAGAATGGTCCAGGAGCATGGATTATAACTAAATTTCAGTCTGACGCTTCTAAAGAAGTCCTTTTGAAAGAAATTTATATATCTAGAGGTTTTATACCGTTCGCTAAAGCCAATTTAAGGAGTATCAATGATTTCAATTTCCAAGAAAATACAGTTTTTGGCATATTAAAGAAGAGTGTATCTAAAAGAAGTTTTTTATCTCCTGGTGCTGCTACCAATATTGAAAAAGAGTGGCTTTATCCTGATATTAAATTGATAAACGATAGTTTAGCAAACAAGGATACAAGTAAATCTGTTATTGACGATTTTTTCATACAAAGAGTTGGTAAATCACCTCAAGGAGATTATCCTGAACAGGATATCAGTATACAAGTTCCTTCCTCGACTCACTTTTGGTATACTATTGAATGGATTTTTCTCGCAATATTTACATTATTTATATCTCTAGTTATACAAATATTCAGACCAAAGAAGAGGTCAAACCTCACTAGTTCTATGTCTAATATGATTAAATTTTTCTTCATATTTACTTTTGCTTTGATATCTTGCCTAGATTCTTCATATGCCATTACTGATATTCCTTCAGTGGAGCAGAAAGCTGGAATCGTACAAAGACTTGGTGAAAAAATTGATTTAAGTCTAGTTTTTACTGATGAGACTGGAGCTAAATTACCATTATCTAGTTTTATTTTACAAGATAAACCACTTATTATAGCTCCTGTTTACTTTGAATGTCCTAGGCTCTGTACCTTGACGCAAGAAGGATTGGTTAATAGTCTGTCTAGATTGGATTTAAAGTTAGGAGTCGATTATAAAATATTATCCGTAAGTATTAACCCCAGAGAAACGTCAATAATTGCAGCTAAAAAAGCAGAAAAATATCGTTCTCTTTTAAATTTTAGCAAATTTGATAAAGATAATTCTGCTGAAAGGGCAAATAAAGAGGGCTGGAAATTTCTTATCGGCGAACAAAATAGTATAACTACCTTGATGGAAACGCTAGGTTTTAAGTATGAAATAGATAAGGGCGAATTCTTACATGCTGCTGGTATAATCGTTTTAACGCCAGATGGGAGTATCTCTAGATATCTTTTAGGTATAGATTATCCCAAAAGAGATTTTACTTTGGCACTAGTAGAGGCTTCTCAAGGAAAGATTGGTAGTTTAATTGATCAAGTTTTAATGTTTTGCTTTCGATATGATCATATTAAAGGTCAATATACTTTTGCAATTTGGGCAATTATTCGTATTGTCTCAATTGGCTTTGCAGTAGTACTATTAAGTGCGCTTATTTTGCTAAAAAGAAAAGAAAACCTAGGTTAGACTTTATTTATGTTAGATTGGATTTTAGAAATATTTGATTTTATGCCAGTTGAAGCTTCTTCGTGGGCTTCTAGAGTGGATTATATTAATAATGTAATCACAGTAATATCTGTTTTTTGTACAGTTGCTATCACTTTTGTGATGATACTATTTGCATGGAAGTATCGTCGTAAATCTGAAAATCAAAAGACTGCTTATATAACTCATAATGCAACATTAGAGACTATTTGGACTATCATACCTACGATAATTTGTTTTGTGTTATTTTATTTTGGTTACACAGTTTATCATGAAATGAGAAATCCACCCGTAGGAGCAAATGAAGTATTTGTGAAGGGTCAAACTTGGTATTGGGATTTTCAATATGCGAATGGTAAAAAAAGTACTGGTGAATTAGTTGTTCCAGTAGGGGAGCCTGTTAAATTAATTATGACTTCGGCGGATGTTCTACATAGTTTTTTTATCCCTGCTATGAGAGTCAAAGAAGATATGTATAACGGAAATTATTCTTATTTATGGTTTACTCCGACTTCTTCTGGAACATTTGATATATTTTGTACTGAATATTGTGGGACGCAGCACTCAGGTATGACAGCAAAATTAAAAGTCGTTTCTAAGGAAGCATACAATGATTGGTTAAATGAGAAAAAAGATCCATCAGCTGAACCAGTTTTGCCTGAAGTTACTGGAAAGGCTATATATACTGCTAAATGTGCTGCATGCCACTCCTTAGACGGTAGTAAAGTCGTTGGTCCTTCTTTCAAAGGTATATATTCTGGAGCAAAACATGTTCTTCAAGACGGAACAGAAGTTGTAGTTGATGATAATTACATTAGAAATTCTATAGCGAATCCCCTATCTCAAATAGTTGCTGGCTACCCTCCAGTTATGCCTGCTTTTCAGCTAAGTGAAGATGAATTGATAGGTGTAATCAGTTACATGAAAACACTTAAATAGTATTAGTTTTAGTTAATTTGGATATAAATATAATATGAGTAACGATACAAATCATCATACAGATAAACATTCAGGAGACGTGAATTATCTTAATTTTGAAAAAGGTTTCATGTCTTGGTGGATGTCAATCGACCATAAAAGAATCGGCTTAATGTATTTAGTAAGTATGATATTCTTTTTTGCTATAGGAGGTCTTCTTGCCTTGGTTGTAAGAACTGAGCTTATGAAAAGAGGTCAGACTATCATAGACAATGACACTTATAATATGGCCTTTACTCTTCATGGGGTAATAATGATATTTTTATTTATTGTTCCTGGAGTACCAGCAACACTAGGAAATTTTTTATTACCACTAATGATTGGTGCAAAAGACGTTGCTTTTCCAAGATTAAATAGACTTAGTTATTGGGTTTATGTTTTTGGTAGTTTCTTTGCATTCTTAGCAATATATTTTAAACTTGATACTGGATGGACTTTCTACAGTCCGTATAGTTTGAGAAATGCACCTGCTGTTATGTCGGCAACTATGGCTGCTTTTGTTCTTGGATTTGCAAGTATTCTTACTGGAGTAAATTTTCTTGTTACTATTCATAAGATGAGAGCCCCTGGACTTACTTGGGATCGTTTACCATTATTCGTATGGGCTACATATGCTACAGCTCTTCTTCAAGTAATTGCTACTCCTATCATAGGAATAACTTTATTATTATTGTTCTTAGAGAACGCTTTTGGTATCGGTGTATTTAGACCTGATGTAGGAGGTGATCCTGTTCTTTTTCAACATCTTTTCTGGTTCTATTCTCATCCAGTCGTTTACATAATGATTCTTCCTGCAATGGGAATCGTGAGCGAAATAATTCCAGTATTCTCGAGAAAACCAATTTTTGGTTACAAAGCTATTGTTTGGGCTAGTGTTGGTATCGCTGCTATATCATTCCTAGTTTGGGGACATCATATGTTTGTCTCTGGGATGTCTGATTTTGTCAGATATTTATTTTCATTTTTAACCTTCTTTGTTGCGGTACCTACGGCAGTTAAAGTTTTTAACTGGGTTGCTACTATATATAAAGGCTCAGTGGAATTTACTTCACCTATGCTTTATGCGATGGCTTTTGTTTTCTTGTTTATGATAGCTGGAACAACAGGAATACACTTAGCTACTTTGGCAACGGATGCTCACTATCATGACACATACTTTGTAGTAGCGCATTTCCATTACACTATCCAAGGTGGTGCCGTAATAGGATTATATGCTGGCCTACATTTTTGGTTCCCTAAAATATTTGGAAGGATGTACAATGAAAAATTTGCAAAGATTGCTTTCTGCCTTCTTTTCATTGGCTTCAATGGAACTTTCTTACCACAATTTGTTCTTGGTATGATGGGTATGCCTAGAAGGTATGCAGACTATAGCACTTTTTCTAATGTCGATACTTTTGAGTATTTACACTTTATATCTACCTGCTTCTCATATATCAACGCCTTAGGTTACAGCTTAGTTTTAGTTAATCTAGGTTATGGTGCAGTAAAAGGCGTTAAGGCTACTGCTAACCCTTACAACTCTCTTGGTCTAGAATGGCAAACACCTAGCCCTCCTCCACATGACAATTTTGAAACAATACCTGTTGTTACAGATTGGAGTTATGGATATGGTGAGGAATATTCAGATCATGATCATAATGGAAATAAAAAGGTTGTAGCTAAGCCAGCTTAATATATTAAAGAAGATAATTTTATATAACTATGAGTCATCACGAAACACTACCGGCAGGACACTATCATCACCTAGAACCTGAACAGGCCTATCACTCTGCTAAATTAGCAATGTGGATATTTCTTGCTACAGAAATACATTTATTTGGTGGGGCATTTTGTGCATTTGCTTTTTTTAGATGGAGATATTTCGATGATTTTAATCACTATGCTGGTCAATTAAATTGGCAGTTGGGGGCATTAAACACTTTAGTGCTACTAACCTCATCTTGGGCTATGGTTCGCGGAGTTGATGCCGCACAAAAAGGTCTTAATAAGCTTTGCGGTAGATGGTTAATTGTTACAATTATTTTAGCATTTGTTTTCTTTGGCATTAAAGCTATAGAATACAGTACTAAGCTATCTCACGGTATATATCCTTCTACTCATATTTTTTGGGGGTTATATTATACTATGACTGGAATACATGCTCTTCATATCGCAGTTGGTATAGGCTTAATTTATTGGCTTTATTTACTGACAAAGAAAGAGCGCTTCTCTACTGTGTATTACACACCAGTTGAGGTGATTGGTCTTTATTGGCACTTAGTTGATGTTATTTGGATATTTTTGTTCCCTCTACTTTACTTACTAGGTGGAGTTGGGGCTGGGGCACATCATTAGAAGATAATTAGAGGAAATATGGAACATACTACAGAATGGAAAAGACTTGGTAAAGGTGACTTACCTACGGAAGATATGGATACAGGCTTAGGTCATATTGTACCTATTGATGTCTATAATAAAGTTTTTGCTGCTTTAGTGGTGCTAACACTCGCCACTGTTTGGGCTGCTACTTTAGAGGTTAGTGGTACGGCACATATAATAGTTGCTATGTTTATCGCATTAATTAAAGCTGCTCTTGTATATGGCTGCTTTATGCATCTTTTATTTGAAAAGAAGATAATATGGATAATTGTCACTTATCCTTTATTTATACTTGCGCTTATGATTCTTGGAACAACAGGAGATGCCAGTGTAAAGAGAGAATCTATACCTTCAAATGTTGAAATCGAATACAAAAAAGGGAAAGGATTTGGTGTTAATGATGAATTTCTTCAAGCTCCGGATGTTAAAGAAGATACTGCACATTCAACGCACTAGTATCGTTAATAATAGTTTATTTTGGTATTTTTTATTAAGCTTATTTATTAGTTGTTTAACTAATAATTCTGTAGCTACTGAAGATTTAAAACTAATTAACTTAGGCCCAGCTCCGGTTATATCTGGTTTTAATCAAGATAATCTGGAAATAAATTATAATCCTGTAACGTCAGGTGAAATAACACTAGTTAATTTTTTCTTTACTTCTTGTCATGGGCCATGCCCAATAATAATGGAGAATGTTAAAAGATTACTAAACAATTCTAAGTGTAAAAAGTTAAAAGCCATATCAATTTCAGTTGATCCTGATTTTGACTCACCTAAGATTTTAAAAGATTATAAAGAATCTAGGAATTTTGATGATCCTAGATGGTCTTTATTAAATTCTTCAAAGGAGCATATTAATAATCTTTTAAATAAAGGCTTTAAATTAGGTTCTGGAGCTAATTTTGCTGAACATACTGTTAGGATAGTACTAACAGATTCTAAAGGCGACATCCGAATTTTAAAGCAAGGGAACGGTAGTCCTGATGCTGGTGAAATGTCTCAATTAGCATCCGCGATAACTGAGCTATGTCCAGATAAGTAGATAAGTAAGGTAAATTACATTAAGATTGCTTCATCTTCTTTAAAAATCCTTTTTAGTCTTTCAAGCTCTATTTCTAAATTATTTATAGTATCTCTTACATAGGTAGATTTTAGTTTGCCTAATCCATCTTCACCCAAATCTTCTGTTACTATGGTTAGGCTTTTGATCATAACTTGACTTAATACCAGTATTGAATCAAGTCCAACATTAGTGCCAAAATTATCTAGTAATAATGTTGTAAGACGCTCAATTCTATCCTCATAAGGTTTCCATTTTTGAACACCAGCAACTGCCCTATCACTTGGTGTTCGAGAATCTACCGTCCTTCTAATTTGATTATCTATCGCCTCTAAAGCTTTAATTAGAGATTCATCAAGAATTGGTGTTTTAGGTTTAGCCATTTTGAGATTCCTTCTTAAAATAACATTCTTGTTTTTATACTTTTAGGAAGTTCTGCAATTCTCTTTCTTATTTCTTCTGATACATCCTGGTTAATATCCATTATTAAATAACCAACATCAGAATTTGTCCCTAAATATTGTGATTCAATATTTGCCCCTACCTCTGAAATTACCTGAGTTATTTCAGATAGTGCTCCTGGAATATTTTTATGTATATTTAAAATTCTATGAGTTTTTTCATGACTTGGTAAAAATACATTTGGAAAATTAACAGCGCCTAAAGTTGAACCAACGTCTAAAAAAGATATTAATGATTTAGCAACTTCAATTCCAATATTTTTTTGTGCTTCAAGAGTACTTCCACCAATATGTGGAGTCAGTATGACATTTGGTAATCCTTGCAGTGGAGATGTGAATGGTGCTGAATTCTTATTAGGCTCACTTGGGAAAACATCTAATGCTGCTCCTCCAATTTGGCCATTTTTTATCCCATCAACAAGAGAATATAGGTTAATTACTTTTCCCCTACTATGATTTATAATATAGGCACCTTTTTTCATCTCTTTAATTGAAGATTCACAGATTATATTTTCTGTTTCTTGAGTTGCCGGAACATGCAGTGAAATGTAATCACATTTTTTATAAAGCTCAGATAAACTTTGTACTGACTTTGCTCTACCTAGTGGAAGTTTCTTTAATATATCGTAGAAATAGACATTTAAACCAAGAGATTCTGCTAGTAAGCCTACCTGTTGGCCGATATGACCGTATCCGATAATACCAAGAGTTTTATCTCTTACTTCTAGTGCACCTCCTGCTGATTTGTCCCATGATCCAGAATGCATTTGGATATTTTGATCACCTAACTTTCTTGATAGCGAAATGATACAAGCTAAAGTTAGCTCTGCTACACTTCTCGTACTGCTGTGTGGAGCGTTAAAAACTGGAATACCAGCTATTCTTGCACCATCTAAATCGACTTGATCTGTGCCAACTGTAAAACAACCAATAGAGAGTAATCTTTTAGAGTTTAATATGAGATCTTTTGTAACTTTAGATCTTGATCGGACACCTATTATATGTGCAGTCTCAAGTACTTTTTTAAGTCCCTCACCTTCTAGTGCCTCATTAATTTCTGTTACCTTATAGCCATTTTCCGCAAATGTATCACAAGCGGCTTTATCAATTTTTTCGGAAAGTACTATCTCTATTTTATCTTTTGGGTAGGAAAATTTATTATACATTTTTTTATCAATTTAGATCACACTACAACTAATATCTTTCATATCTAACAAGAAGGTATATGGCTAGAAGAAAAGAATAGAGAGTATGAATAAAACAGTTATTCTAGTGTTAGGTGGTTTTGCTGCAATTGTTATTTGTAGTTTACCATTTATATACAGTGGAATGAAGGCTAAAGATTATAATAACCTATATTCTGGTATTCAAGATGCTAAAAGAAAAGCAGGTATGTGGATAGAAGAAGACTATAAGAATAAAAAAGTACAGTCTTATAGTGACCGTTACGTTAAAGGCGATTTTAACGAGTAAAGATGCTTTTCTAATATCAGTTCTAACTCGAGAGTCTGAGTTACTGGATTATGATGTTCCTCAATGTATTTAATTAACTTAATTTCGATGTCTGTTTCTGGGGTATTTTTTTGCCCTTTCAATTTTTGCTCGCTTAATACTAATTCAAGTTGTTTTTTCAAATTTTCTTTCTCATTATTCGTAAAACTATACTGTCTATGAATATTTGGAAATTGAGTTAGCTTATCTAATAATCCGGTTATAATAGGAATCCCTGCAGCCCATGAGTATAACAGCACCATTGATATGGGTTTTATAGCTGAATAATGAGGATAAATTATTACATATGATGACCGAATAATTTCTTTTAGTTGATTATCGTCACTGTATATCTTGATATTATTTTTACATACTAAATGTAAATTTAGTGCTTCTAGATGATCAATTAAAATAGGAAATAACTCTTTAGAACAAATAATATCAATGTCTTTAGTTAATTCTGTTACTACTTTTAAGGTACTATGTAATCTAGATTCGCTAACACCCTCATAGAATATACTAACGGATTTATTAGAAGACTTGCTATTTATAGCTGTATTATTTTTTTCAATACTAACAGGGTATGGATAAAGATATGTTATTAAATTTGGTAAAAGAGTTTTTGTAAAACTTAAATCTCTCTCCCAGGGAAATAATAAAACTTTGGCACAGCGTAACTCTTCAAGTATTTCCGAGCTTATTTCGGGCATGGAATGGCAAATTAGCGCATAGTTTTCTTTATGAAAAATTTTCTCAAATAAAGAATTCAAGACTATATATTCTTAGCTACTACTGCATAGTCTTGATCACCATAGAGTATGGTGTTTAAGGAGTTAATTCTTTCATTGATTTGGCTTACTAACTCTTTATATCTAAAAGGAAATTCCTCTTGTTCTTGAATTTTTTGTAATATTACTTCTTTGGGGTAGCTAGAAGAATATATAGTATCTATTACTTTCAATCCTGAATTTTCTATAATAAACTTTACAGTATCAGGATGCATTGGTGGCTGATGAGTAGGATCTCTAAAGTAATTATTACAAAGTGGTAAGACTTGGGCAGTATTAATGGTCTCAAATATTACAATCCCGTCTTTAATTATTGTTCTTTTAAGTTCGGATAATAATTTTTTAAAATAATCTAATGGTAAATGCTCAATTACTTGAAATGCGGTAACGCCTGATATCGAGTTATCTTCAAGTGTGTTTAAATAAGATAATACATCAGATTTAACAACATCCAGTCCTTTAGACTTTGAATATTCATACATACCTGAGTCAGGCTCTAAACCTAAGGAAGTTATGTTATTTAATTTTAGTATTTCTAGAAATTCCCCTCTTCCAGATCCAATTTCTATAAATGGTTTTGATAGTAATAATTTATCTTCAATATTCTTTTTAATTACTTCTAAATAGGCTTGTAATCTATTTTTAATTAATTCTTCTGATCCTCGGTATCTATTTTCAAGTAAGAGGTAATTTAAATCGATAGATTGAGAATTCTCAAGTTTATTTTCTTCTGTTGCGGGGTAATTTTTAGATGAAATAAAACTCGAAGAAAGTATTGATTCTAAACCTTTAATAATAGAACCGAGGCTTAATAATTCCGCCTCAAGATGTTGGATTTGTCTGGATTTATTGTCTAAATTTAGTTCTAAAGCTTTGAATTTATCTTCAAATGTTAGTGATAACTCTTTTTTAATTGCATTTAGTTTTATTTGATAATCATCTTCTAAACTAATTTTTTGGTAATGAAGTATTTTTTGAAATTTGTTTAGAGTTTTAACTAAAGTAGTTCTAAAATTATTTAATCTTTCTGGATAAGTTCCAAAAAATCTACTTCGTAATTTAGATTTTATATTAACAGATGTTATATCTGGATTTATTATATAATTGTGATTTAAATTTGATAAAAGTGAATCTAAACTTTCATCTAAATTAATTTCTTCTTTATTAGATAAGTTTTGAGGCATCTTTTGCAAAATAAGTTATAATTATATCAGCCCCTGCTCTTTTTATAGACGTCAGAACTTCAAGCATGGTTCGGTCATGATTAATTAATCCAGCATTAGCTGCGCATTTAATTATTGAGTACTCACCACTGACATTATATGCAGCAACAGGAACATTCGTAATATTTTTTACTTGATATATTATATCTAAGTAAGACAACGCTGGCTTTACCATTACCATATCAGCCCCTTCTTCGATATCAATTAATACTTCCTTAATTGCTTCTCTAGAATTTGCAGGGTCCATTTGATATGTTTGCCTATCTCCAAAGGAAGGTGCTGATTTAACAGCTTCTTTAAATGGGCCATAAAAAGCAGAATGATATTTAACTGCGTAACTCATAATTGGAATATTTGAAAAGCCTGAACTATCCAAACCTTGCCTGATAGCTTTAACCATTCCATCCATATTTCCAGAAGGTGCTATGATATCGGTACCTGATCTGCATAATGAAATAGCCTGTTTTACAAGATTTTCGAGTGTCTTATCGTTCTCGACATCCATTTCTTCGTTTCCAGCACTATTGGTATTATGAAGTACACCGCAGTGCCCATGATCTGTATATTCGCAGAAACATAAATCAGCAATAAAGTTTAGTTTTGGAAATTCTTCCTTTAGAGCTCTAGTAGCTCTTTGAATAATTCCATTGTCATCCCAGGAGCTAGATCCATCCGCATCTTTATAGTCAGGGATACCAAATAAAATAAAATTATGAATTCCTAAACTACTCGCTTCTTGTACTTCTGCGATAACTTTATCTACTGAAAAATGGAATTGGCCTGGTAACGCTGAAATTTCTGTTTTTATATTTTCACCAGGAACCAAAAATAATGGCATTATAAAAGAACTTGGTGTTAATCTATTTTCCCTAACTAATTCTCTAACACTGGCTCTGTATCTAAGCCGTCTTGGACGAATTTCTGGAAATGCCATTTATTGTATCCTATTATTTTTTAGGTCAATCAATCTTTTAGGGCTTTCACTAGGCCGATATGTAATACGACCTAGTGGAGCGGGTGATGGGGGTCGAACCCACGACCTCCTGCTTGGCAAGCAGGCGTTCTAGCCACTGAACTACACCCGCACATGATATAAAAAATGTACTATTAAGACTGGCTTACTTGTACTTTTATGAGAGATTTTTTGCAATAGTTAGCTCTTTAAAAACTTCATCAGCATGCATAATTGTTGTATTTAATACCTCGTAAGTATGCTGAATACCTAGAAAACCAGCTTCAAATGCACTAGGAGCAAAATAAACTCCCCTTTCAAGCATTTTATGGAAAAAAACTTTAAATAAGTCGGTATTTGAGTTTTTAACTTCTGTATAATTTTCAGGTATTTTTTCACTAAAGAAAAAACCAAACATAGATCCGATAGCAGATCCAGTTAATGCTATTCCTGCATTAGAAGCCGAATTTATAAGTCCGTTAACTAAATATTTTGTTCTTTCTTCAAGCTCGTTATAGGGATTGTTTTTTATAAGATACTCTACAGTTCTTAGTCCTGATATTACTGCTAGAGGATTTCCAGACAGAGTTCCTGCTTGATATACAGGACCTAGCGGAGCGAGCATACTCATCACTTTTTCTGATCCACCAAAAGCAGCTAATGGCAAACCTCCACCGACAACTTTTCCAAGACAAAAAATATCGGGAATTATATTATAATAACCAGAAGCACCAAGTAGAGAAACTCTAAAACCTGTCATTACTTCATCAAAAAGTAAAAGAATATTAGTGTTATCACAGAGCTCTCTTATTTCTTTGAGATAATTTTCTTTAGGTAGAACCAGTCCCATGTTACCAGCTACTGGTTCAATGCAAATACAGGCAATATTATCTTCACCGATTGTTGATACTACTTTTTTTAATAATTCAATATCATTGTATTCAATACTTATTGTATTCCCTACTACCTCTTCAGTAACTCCTAGAGAACCTGAAATTCCTTGAGTCGCAACACCACTACCAGCTTGCACAAGAAAAGAGTCTGCATGACCGTGGTAACAGCCATTAAATTTAATAATTTTTTTCTTGCCAGTATATGCTCTAGCTAATCTAACAGCAGACATCGCAGCTTCTGTACCTGAGCTTACAAGTCTAATCATTTCTAGACCAGGTATTAGACCAGTTAAAACTTCCGCAAATTGAACTTCCAACTCCGTAGGTGCGCCGAAAGATGAACCATTTGGAATATATTCTAGTAGAGCATCTTTTTGAATATTCGAAGCATGACCAAGAATCATAGGCCCCCAAGAACCTATATAATCAATATACTTCTTTCCATCAACGTCAAATATATATGGCCCCTCTCCTTTGTTTATAAATCTTGGAGTACCACCAACTTGAGTAAAAGCACGAACTGGACTGTTTACTCCTCCAGGAATAACTTTTTTAGCTCTATCGAATAGCTGTTGCGATATATTCATTTTCTATTTTTAAATTCCTTCCGGTGAAGTTACTTCAGAGTCAGTAGATGCAGGATTAACTAATATTCTGCTACATCCTGGACATTGTGTCAGATTATAGCCAGCCATAACTTGATTAAACATCTGTGCAGGAAGAGATCTAAAACACGTTTGGCATGCTCCACCTGAAGCGAATGCAACTGCATCACCTCTGTATCTAGTCTCTACTCTTTTATATAAAGAAGAAAGTCTAGGATCGAGTTTTGAAGATTTTTCTAGTTTAGATTTTCTGTATTCATTTAATTCTGAAGTAAGAATATTAATTTGGTCTTTAGCTACTTTACTTTTACTTTCTAGTAATTCTTTAAGTTCAGTAATTGCATTAGTTACTAAAAGCTTTTGAGACTGTAATGTTTCTAGATTTTGCATAGAATCTAGAACGTTCTTTTCTAAACTTTCCATTATTCTTTTTGCTATATCAAGTTCACGTTCTGCTAGTTTTGCACTTTTATTTCCACCTACAGAAGAAATTTGTTTTCTTCTTTCCATAATTTTTTTCTCTTCTTCTTTATACTTTTGCTCTTCGGTATTATGAGCTTTTAGTGAAGCAGCTTCTTTGATCTCTAATTCTTTTGATATTGAGAGGTTATTTTTTAATTTTTTCTCTAACTTAACAATACTTTCTGTAATAGATTGAATTTTACTTTCTCGTTTGATTATTTCACTGTCTATTTTATGTACTGAAATAAGAAGTTCTGATTGATTGGAAGCCACTTTTACGCTCCTAGCTATATTTATGATTATAGCTTTTATTAATACACTAAGTGCCTCAGTCTATAAACCCATCAGTTTTAATAAAAGACTTAATTACTATGGTTCGACTTCCCGTTATTTAAAATATTCTACTTTAAGGCTAAATCTGGACCTATAAGCTTCAGTAGCTGTACAGGCAGCGCACTAGTAAATTTAAATTTTGAAGCTTCAGAGCCAGGAACAAAAGCTGTAATTACTCCAAAATACTTATCTCCAAGAATAAACATAAAAGTAGCAGTTCTATTTACGACCCTACTTTCACTCATACCACCACCTTTAGAATAAACTTTGTATCTATGATCTCCTGTGCCGGTTTTTCCACCTACTTGAAGAACTTGATCCCCTATCTTGATACCGTCTTTGAGTCTAACTGCGGTACCATCAGCGACTATATTAAATAAAGCTGATTTTAGAACATGTGAGACTTCTGTAGAGAGAACTCTAACACCTTCATTTTTATCATGAACATATCTACGCTCATAAGGTGTATTTTTACCAAAATCTAGCTGCTCAATTGTTACTTTTGGATATTTAATACCCTTATTTAAAACTATTCCCATTAATTCAGCTAATGCATCTGGCCTATCAGCTGAAGTACCAAGGGCGGTTGCGTAAGAAGGAACTAGTGAAGGTAGTGGATAACCAAGTCTTGCCCATCTTTTATGAATTTCATCAAATGCTTCTACTTCTAATAATATTTGAATTCTTTTATCTTGAGCTACTTTCTTAGAAGATTTCATCAACCAACTGTAAACTTCAATTCTCTGTTTTTTAGTAGCTGAAAATAATTCTTTCAGACTAGATTTTGGTGACTTTATAACATGTGCCGCAACTAATAATTCTAAAGGATGCATACTAGCTAGGTAACCTCTATCCGCAAGACTTGTAGCCCTAACACTATACCAATCATAATATTTTGAGATTTCTTTTTCATTAAGTGCAGCATGATCGATGTGCTTTTTCATGAACTCTGAAAATTCTTGAATACCTGCTTCTGGATTTATAAACCAATAAATTGATGCAAATCTACTAGGACGTCTTTTAACTGTATCCATCAAGATAGTTAATATTTGCTCTTCAGTTTTGCCTTTATATTTATCAAAGAATCTCCGAATAAAGACCTTTCCTTCGTTATCTGCGAATCTTTCAAGATACTCAGCTCTTACTTTGTCATTCATTTTATCAAGAGTAAGTGCAGTAGAGCCTTCTATATTATAACTAAAATATTTTACGATATCCCGCATTAATCTAATAAATGGTAAATTCACAGAATTCTTAATTGAATCTCTAATGCTTAAAACTTTACCGTTGTCTTCCTTATTAAAGTTTTCAAAATAATGAACTCCTCCACCTGTAAAAAATCTTTCACCAGGATTTGCAGAATAACTTCTATCCATTGCATCTTCTAAAATTTGCTCTTTAGAAATCTTACTTACTAATAACTTTTCCAAAACCCATCTAGATAATATGTCTTTAGCATTTAGTAGTTCTTTCTTTAATATACTTTGATCCATATCTTTGTAGCGAGTATGTATTTCTTCTATTACCTCTAGATACAAAGCTAGGGTTCTAAATTTTGCGGTTGAGCCTAAATCTAACTTTACTCCTTCGTTTATATTTAAAGGCTGGTTGAAAGTATCAGTTTGCACTCTAAGCTTATTAACTCCGTTTTCATGCTCAAATAATGTAAAACTGTAAATAACTTTGTTCGGATCTGCGCCTGTACTGAGCATTCTAAATCCACCTAGTCCAAGCTCATTGATATTCTTTTCAGAATTTAATTTTAACAATGTTCTTGAAACTGCATCCTGGAGTTTGGGATTTAAAGTGGCATTAACTTCTAAATCAAATCGGTCTAACTCATAAAATGACTGTACCCCTAAGGTACTTAATAGATGAGTTCTAATTACGTTTTGACCTTTTTTGGTGTTGAATTTTATACCTTCACTCTTTGGAAGTACTCTTCTGTGTCTAATTGGTTCTGATAGTGCTGCTGAATATAGATCAAAGTCTATTATCTTTGCTTCAAATAAAATAGGGAGATATTTATTAATTTGATCTTCTAATAGTATTGGATTTTCTATTAAGAACTCAGTCGGTCTTTTATGTGCTAAAAATAAACTTAATACTTGTTTATAAGCCTTGGCCTTCTTTCTAATGGCAACGTTATCTCTTGCACTTATATTTGAATTTAAGATCTCATTAATCGCACGAGGATCTTCTCCGTAGTATGCCCATAATCCGTCCCCCAATCCAAAAACTTCCCCAAATCCAGGGACCGCAGCTAATGGAACACTATTTATATAGTTAATAAGTATCTTCTGTCTTTGTTCGAAATTTTCTTTTCCGTTTTTATAAGACCTAAGTGAAGCAGAGAGCATTTGGGTTACTTTTTGTAATGGCTGGGTAGTCATCCCATCTGGAGAATGTCTAAATTTTTCTATTTGAGTAGCAAGTGTGCTACCACCAGAAACCTCTCTATCTCCAAATAGCTCTTGTAAAACTAGTTCTGAGGACGCCCTGATAAACCTATCCCATTCAACGGCAGGATTATGTAACTTATTTTCTTTATCTAAAAGATAGCGATCCTCTATAAATAAGAGTGTATTTGTAATCAGTGGGCTAATTTTATCTAAATTAGGATAGATCCAATTAGGTTCCGTAAAAGAATATAACGGCTCCCCCTTTTCTCCTAGTATCTTAAGTCCTGCTTGGCTTTTTTCATCGAAAGGAAGATTGATAGATTTTTCTATTAAAGATTGGCTTCCTTCACTTAGCTCTACATGAGAGATATTTTTGAAGCCGGATCTTGAAAGGTTTGAATCAAAAAGTTCTATTCCCGAATATCCTAATCTAATATCATAGGGACCACTTGGGGCTTTAACGATTTTACCCTCTCCATCTACAGTTTTATAGCTTAAGTCTGCTGCCCAATTAGCAAAGTATTCTGCTTGGAAATGGCTTGTTTTAAACTCGTAGCCTAGAAAAACCCCAAAAAGGATGATAATAGTCGACAATAGACTAATTTTAACTCTCAAAGAGAAAGAAGCTTCTGGATGAAATTCAGGTAGTGTATCGCTTCGGTTTTGAATATTAGCTTGATTAGCCGTTAGAATAATACTTCTAGTATTGTCAGATTCTGATATTTTTTTCTGATCTTTAGTTTGTCCTTGCAATATTTTTTCCTTGCCGGACTTAATTAAGTTATTTCTTGGTATGGAGTTTTCGAAAAGGGATCCCCTATTGGCCTTACTGGTTCTTGTTTGTTTCCTTAAGTGCTTCTTTTTAATCTGTTTTTTCACAACCTCAATAAAATTAATTATTTTATTATTATGATGAAAAAGTATGGCTACTTGTGCATAAAAAAATTATACCATGTTAAAAAAACATTCGCATGAAAACCTTTAAGTTTTTACACTTATCTGACCTACATCTTGATTCACCTTTTGCAAATATTGGGGGTGTTTCTACCCCAAGAGAAGTAAACCTTCTCAAATCAGCACAAGTTGAAGCTTTATCTAATGCCTTTAAATTTGCCGTTAACGAAGAATGTAAATTCATTCTTATCGCTGGCGATATCTTTGATACTAAGTACTCAAGTATAGATACTCAATTTTCTGTAACGGAATTGCTTAATATGCTTATTGCTAGTGATATTAAACTATATTTACTCCTTGGAAATCATGATTCTGATAAAATTGATTTCCTGAGTCGTTTTAAAAATGTCTTTGTATTCCCCACTGATCAGGTAATTGAAGTTTCACATTTTGATGAAGGCATAGAAATAGCCCAAATTATTGGATCTAGCTATCAAGGCACTAATAAGGAATTTATTAACTCAGCTTTAAAACAAAGAAGAAGCGAGCGATTAAGCAATTCAAATAGTCTTAATGATATAGTTCAGATCGGTATTTTTCATGCAAATACTCGTAGTGCTAATAGTAGAACAAACAGTATTGAGACAAAATCATCCCCAATTGACTATACTTATAATGAGTTAGATATAGGCTTATTAGCAGAGAATAGTTTAACATATGTTGCACTAGGCCACTTACATAAGTATCAAGTTATACATGATTCCAAACCTCTGATTTGTTACTCAGGAGCCATTCAAGGAAGAAGTTTAAAACCCTCAGAATGCGGCGAAAAAGGAGGAGTTTTAGTGTCAGTTAATAACTCTTATACGAGTCATAAATTTCTTCCGTTCTCAAATTTTCAATTTATTAGGCAAGAAATAGTAATAAGAGAAAGTATAAGTATTCCAGAATTACAAGAAAGAATAATTCAAGAACTAGAATTAACAATTTTAATGCCAGTAGTACTTCGACTCACATTAAAACTAGAACAAGATACATACTCAAATATCTCAAGATTTGGAGAGCAAGAATCTCTAATATCTTCACTTAGAATAGCTTTAAATACGAGAAATATATTTCTTGAAAGTATAGATTTCTCAATCGTTAATATTTCAAATGGAGCTTTGCAAGCTGAGTTACATAAGGAAATATTATTAGAGTTAGAGGAATTAAAAAATGATCCAGAAATAATTAAAGAATTATTATCAGCGGAACTCTTACTTGATCAATTAGATCATACTCTAGATCTTGAAGAATTATATACAAACTCTAGAGAAAGGTTAATTTCTATAATCTAATGAATAAACTTTCGATATCTTCAATTGAAATTTCTAATTTTGGCTCAGTTAGTCAAAAAAGTCTTCAGACCAATGATAAATCAATTATTTTGATTTATGGTGAAAATGAAGCAGGTAAAAGTACTATTTTTAATTTTATTAGAAATACACTATCTGGTTATCCAAATTTAAATAGGAAAGATTATAGCCATTTTCAAATACCTAATAATGCAGAGTTTAATAGCAAATTACGCGTTAAATTAAATAATCAGGAGTTTGTATTATTTAGAGAACCAAAAGCAGGAAAACAAATTTCGATTGAAAAAATTTCAAATATTGAAATATCAAAAGAAGAAATCGGAACAATTATTACTCAATTAAATATTATTAATCCCGAAGAGTATAAAAGTGTTTTTGGATTTAATATAAATGAATTATCATCTTTGAATTTCCTAGATGACTCTTCATTAGGTGAGAAGTTAATAACTACAGCAATTAGTGGAGAGAATGATATATTTGAGAGAACCAGCAATATATTAAGTCAAGATCACGAATCGCTGATAAGAAAAAAAAGTAACTCTAAAAATTTAGGTATTTTAGAATCTTTAAATAATCAAATTCGTATTTTAAAAGAAAAATTAAGAAATTTAGAAATAGCAAAGAACAACAGTAAAATATTAATACTAAAGCTTGAGGAATTAGAAACTAGTATCATAGACTCAAAGCAGAATCTTAGTCGATTGAAAGAGGAAATAAAATCTCATGATAATTTTTTATCAAATGAAAAATTATACATGGAATTAAGTGAGATAAAGAAAATAGTCGATAAAAATTCTACCATACGTTATTTATCAGAATCTGAAGAAGATAATTACAAAAGACATGTATTAGAATTAGAAGTTCTAAATGAATCTTTAATTAATTTAACAAAAAGATTGGATGAACTTGAAAAAGAAAGAAATAACAAAAATGATTTAATTTCACATATTATTGAAGAACTAGACTTAATTAGTAATAAGAAAAATGTATTATCTATCGCTACTTATTCCATCTTTTTCGCACTACTAATTTTAACCTATGTTATTTTTTATTTACTTCCTTTTAATTCACTTCTAGTCACAACCCTTACAATACCTTTATTCTTATTGATTTATTTTGCTGTAAAATTAAGGAAGACTAATTTTAAATTAATCCCACTTCGAGAAAAATTAAATAATTTAGAAGATACGATTTTAGTTCTTAATTCTAAAATAGAAGAATTTAGTGAGAATCTAAAATCTATTAAGAATGATATTGATACTAAGAGCAGAACACTATTTTCACAATTATCTTTTTTGAATCCTCAGTCTAATGAATTATCTTCTCTACTAGATTTAATCGCGTTTAATTGTCGAGGTAGAGAAGAAAGTGCTAGAGTTTTTAACCGAGAGGAAAAATTATTTAAGGAGTTAGGTATAGAAAATTATGATACTCTAGAAAGTTCCCTAAGTAAGATTAGTAATTTTAAAACTGAAAGAAATCTTTTAGAAATTAAATTTCGCAAAATTGAAGATGAAGTAAATTTAAAATCCACTGAAAAAGGTAGAATAATGTCAGAAATTGGTATGGCACCTACCGAAGATGAAATAAGTGAATTAGAAACCGATATACAAAGATTAAAAGAAGAAGGTAGTAGATTACTTTCTATCTGGAGACGTGACAAATTGTCAGAATACTTACTGAAACAGGCCTACGATAATTTATCAAACGTTCATGTTAAAGAAATATTTGAATTGTCATCACAGTTTTTTTCCGAAATGACTAATAATAAATACTCAAATATTAAACAGACTAAGAATAAAAAATCCATCATAGTAAGTTCAGATTTGAATAATCTAGAATTTACATTAGAAAAACTTAGTCGTGGTACTATTGAGCAATTGTATTTATCTTTAAGACTCGCACTAATAGAGCGGTATTCGAGAATTAATATGAGTTTCCCAGTTCTATTTGATGACGTATTAGTTAATTTTGATGAAAGTAGAACTATAAACACTATCAAATGTCTAAATGGTATAAGCAACACAAGTCAAATATTTTTATTCACTTGTCATAAGTGGATAAAAGACATATTTGAAAATACAGTAGAAGACGGTTGCGTTATAGAAATTTAAATTAGTTTACGTTGTATGCTTTCCACTAATTCTCTGTTTCCAACATAAAGTGCACTTCTCTGATGTCTTCTTTTAGGCATTATATTTAATACATCATTTCCATCTTCATCAACAGCAAAACCGCCAGCTTCTTTTGCAATAAAAGAAATTACTGAAGCTTCATAAAGAAGTCTAAGTTTTCCATTTATTTTATTTTTACTTTCATCTTTATGGTTTTTTATGGCAGGGTATAAAAACATACCGCCATTATGTAATAGCCTATGAAAATCTACTACTAAAGAACCAGCATAACGAAAATTATATAAATTTTCATTTTCCGCTAACCAAGACTGTACTCTGTTATCATAGTAGTTTTTATTACCGACATTCCAAGATAATTCCCAATTTTTCTTTTCCTCTGGTAGGTTTATTTTAGTTGGTCTTACGTAGCCACCAGTTTCATCCATTATAAATCGCCATGCTCCAGAGTTTTTAAGAGCAAAAGTGAATAAACCTGAAGGTATTAAAAACATACCGGCTGCAATATATTCATTACCAGATCTTAAACGGTATGTTTCATCTTTATCGAGATCTCTTTTACAGATACCAAATAGAAATCCGACTGGTAGACTATGTTTAACGTTACTGGATCCGTCTATAGGATCAAAATATACTATATATCGACCATCTTCATTTATTCGTATCTCTTTTTCTACTTCTTCGCTCGTAACTTCCATAACCTGATTGGAAGCCTTTAAATAGTGTAATACTATCTCATGGGCTAAGAGATCCATTTCCATGACGCTTTCACCTTGAACATTTGTTAAGTTAGCCTCGCCTAACTTGCTCTGTAACGCGCCTGATTTATAAGCATGTTCTATTCTCCTTGCTGCAGTCATTATCGACTCCATAAGGATAAGAAAGTTTAGAGATCTTTTATTTCTTCTTTGATGATTAAGAAGAAATTGCATGAAAGTATCATCTAATCTCATTTACTTTTACTTTATTAGTTTAAAAGTTTATCTTGATCTCGGACAAGCAGATAACACAACTAATCTATTTGTATTTGTACCCTTTCTATTGTTTTCAACTTGGAAACAATTAGAAAGTTTTGTAAAAGATTGTTGATTAATTAAAATCTCTTCCACTCTTAAAAACTTATCATTTGATTTTATTCTTTCTGCCTCTTCACCGACGACTTGATCTAATTTTATTACACCTTCTTCGGTTTCTACCTCTCCTACTTCTATAACAACGAAGCAATTTGGCTTAATAACTCTTAGCATTTCTCTTAGTACATCTCTAATAAAAGATCTCCACTCATGAATATTTGAAGTCATGAATATTTTATCAGAGAAAGGTCTAGGATTGATTCCAGCAAACCATAATTGTAACCAGTTATCAGTTAAGTAATCTACCTTATCAAGGAAAGGTGGAGAGCAAACAATCATATCTACAGAGTTATTGCCAAGCCATGATAAATTTCTAGCATCAGATGTCCGAACTTGAGCTTGATCTGCTGTGGTAAAGAAAGATTGACTTAAACCATCACGTAGTATCAGAGCAGCTTTTTTAATTATTCTAGCAGCTATAGGACGATACTCTGGATTTTCTCGTCTTTTAGCATTAATTAATCTTTGTCTTTCTGGCGGAACTGAAATTTGAGGAAATGTATAGCCAGAGAAAAAGCCATTAGAATGCCCATGAAGTCTAGAAAATGCTATCATCTCAATGAAGCGATTAACCATATCAGGCTTATTTCTAATTGCTAATTTTAGATTAACTAATTCTCTATAAGTATCAGGATGGTAAAAAGGTGCTAACATTTCTTTATATGTAGTTAGCGGTACTGGTCTTAATAAATCAATTTCATGAAGTCTAAGTACTACTTCATCTAAACCTACTGGCGATAACTTTGCTTGGGATATTAGTGTTGATAGTGGATTTATATCTGAAGCAAAAGGTATTCTTCTCAACATTGCAGCTTGAAGAGCAGTTGTACCTCTTCCAGAAAAAGGATCTAACACAACATCACCTGGTGCTGAGTATCTGCGTATGCAAAAATCTGGTAATTCTGGTTTAAAGCTAGCCCTGTAACTAACAGCGTAATGAAGTGAATGCATCTGCCTTTGTGACGAAGTCCAGAGTGATCCTTTTACTTCTTTAGGTTTTAGATTAGTTAAAGATCTTTGATGAGCGTCTCTTCTTGGAACTATCTCAAGAACAGGAGATTTTCTTGCTAAATTATATCTAAATGAATTTGATTCTGCGCCCATGTTTTATAGACTTTAATTACTAGTTAGTTTCGATGCAAAACATGTGTTAGCAAACAATCTAACTTTACGCACTAAATTTATGCGCCTACTTCATCCTTCTTTAAGTTAAGAGGATAAGTACCTGTATTTATTTAATAATGGATCTTTTGATATCTCTGTGTGAGATCTGAACTTCTATATTTTTTAGTCTTAATCTATTAGATATTTCTTCTGCGATAACAACTGATCGATGTTTTCCACCAGTACAACCGATACCAATATTTAGATATTGTTTACCCTCTTTTTCAAATCGCGGTATTAAAAACTCTAAAATTGATTCAAGATGTTTCATAAAATCAATAGTATCAGGATCTCTTGATACGAATTCTCTGACAGGAATACTTAGACCAGTTTGTTCTTTAAGCTCTTCATCAAAGTATGGGTTAGGTAAAAACCTGACATCAAAAAGTAAATCAACATCAGTAGGATTTCCATATTTAAAACCAAAAGACTGAAAAGTTACTAATAAACTTTTTTTCTCATTACAAAAATCTTCAATATTTCTTCTCAGGTCGTGTACTGAAGATTGTGAAGTATCAATTATTCTAGTGGCACTAATCCTAAAATCTTTTAGTAATTCCCTTTCTTTTTTTACTGCATCAGAAATACTCGTATAAGGAGAGCCTTTTTTTAACAGTGGATGTTTTCTTCTAGTTTCTCTAAATCTTCTAATAATAACTTCATCAGTACAATCGATAAATATTGAGCCTACTCTGATAGAAGAATCTAATATTCCGTTTCCTTCTAGTAGTTCACTGATACTTTTAACTGTGGTAAATGAGGAATCTAACCTAGAATCTACTAATAAAGCATATTTTAAAACTTCTTTCTCAGAATGACTGCCGTTACAGCCACGAGCATCAATTGCTTTATATTTTTCAATTACTTCTTTTATAAAAGGGGCTATTAGGCTGAAAGGTAGATTTTCAACGCAGGCATAATCAAGATCTTCTAAAGCACTAAGAGCTGTAGATTTTCCAGATCCTGAAAGACCAGTTAGTATGATTAAATTATATTCATTCACTCAAATAAAGTAACATACTAACTGGCTAATTGCTAGATTAACTAAGCAGCTAATTTTTCATCTAGATTGAAATTTTCATCTAGACCTGAGCTCTTATCTACTACTACTCTATGGGTAGATAACTTCTCTTTTCTTTTCCTTAATTGTGTCTCTAATGTATCTGCTAATTTATCTATAGATGAGTACATTTCATTTGTTGTAGCTTTAGCCATCATATCTATGCCATCAGCTACAAAATGAACTTCTGCAACTTTATTTAATTTTTCAACCGTAAAAACCAAATGTACATCTCCAAAACCATGGTAATATTTTGAAATTCTCTGGGTTAGTTTATCTATAGCTATTCTTTTCATCGAGGGACTCGGATCAAGATGTCTAAAGGTTACTGAAAAATTTAATTCAGCATCTATAACTAACTCATCTCTGTTATTTAACACTTCCTTGTTAAATGATTTACCTAGGTTTTTTCTCATGCGAAACTCTCCTACTGGTTGTTATACATCCAGTATACACGTCCTCGGAGAGTTATTTAACTAAAATATTTTTTTTCTTCTACTAGATGATAGGATTCCTAACATTTCTCGGTACTTAGCTACAGTTCTTCGAGCAATATCGATGCCTTCAGCTTTCAGAGCTACTACCAGTTGTTGGTCACTTAGGGGCTTTTTTAAATTTTCCTTAGAAACTAAGTCTTTTATTTTATCCTTAACAGCTTCTGAAGACATATCCCCTGCTCCACTGGATAAACCTGAGGCAAAAAAGAATTTTAACTCAAAAACACCATGTGGAGTATGAACATACTTATTAGAAGTTACTCTACTTATAGTTGATTCATGAAGACCGACATCTGCAGCAACTTCTCTTAATACTAAAGGCTTTAGTGCAGGGATTCCTAATTCAAGAAATTCCTTTTGATGTTTCATTATACTTTCAGTAACTTTATAAATTGTCTGCTGACGTTGATGAATACTTTTTAAAAGCCACTGAGCTGCTTTTAGTCTTTCAGTAAGATATTCTTTATCTGTGCCTTTTAAACTAGCAGAATTACTTCCTAGTATACTTTGATATTCCTTACTCAATCTTAGTCTTGGAAGACCAGAATCATTTAAAGAAATTACGTAATCGTTTCCAATTTTTTTAATATAGACATCTGGAGAAATATAATGGGCTGGTTCAACTTCATAATTTCTTGCAGGTCTTGGTTCTAAATTTTGTAATTCTTTAATAGCTTCGTAAATTACTTCTTTAGGTTCACCTAGTGCTTTAGAAATATTATCATAGTTTCTTATTTCTAAATCGGCTAAATGTCCTACTACTATTCTCCAAACTAAAGTATCTCTCTTTCCTTGCCCTTCTAGCTGAATTCTAAGACTTTCCTCTAAATTTCTAGCTCCAACACCAGGAGGATCAAAGGATTGTACCTCTTTTAAAACTTCTTCTATGAAGTCTTCACTATAATTAAATTCTTCAGCGATTATTGATACGTCTAATAATAGGAAACCATTCTCATCTAGATTTCCAATTATATAAGCCGCTACTTGTCTTTCTTTTTCATTTAAATCTGTAGTTTGTAGTTGCCAAAGTAGATGTGAAGATAAACCTTCAGGCGCTGAAATTGATCCTTCTAATGCAGAGATCACATCCTCTGGTGGACCACTTCTTCTTGCAGTTTCATAAAACTGACCATTAAATTCAAATTCTTCTGCTCTCTGTTCTTGTCTTATTTGCGGAGAGCCATCACCTTCAACGGAGTCACCGAAACTTATTTCAGAATGATCTCTTGGATTTTGCTCGCTTTGTTCTCTAGTAGTATTTTCAGAAAGTACTTCCTCTAATGCAGGATTTTCTAGTAATTCTCTTTCCACAACTTCCACATAATCCTGATGTCCAAGCTGGAGTAATTTAATAGCTTGCTGTAGCTGTGGTGTCAGTACTAATGACTGAGAAAGTTTTTGCTGTAATTTAATTTCTAATGCCATAATTATCTACATGTACTGCTAATGTTACAGCAATATTGATGTAGTTAAGTAGCTTTTGTATTCAAGAAAGACAAAAACTATGCCAATTCATTTTTAAGTACTTAATTACAGTATATTAGATATGACACTACTCAGGAATTAGCAACATTTCATGAGTCGGATCTAGTGGGAATTCTTCAATTAAGTCCCTGATATCTTTTAGAGAAACTGATTTAATTGATTTGAGTTCATCCTCTAAAGAGATGTATTCCTCTAGATATAAGGAATCAAAGCCAATAGCCATCATCCGTCTCATAGTGCTTTCGCCTTGTATAACCATTCTTGTCGCTGTTTTAGTAATGGCTCTTTCAAGGTCACCAGTACTAAAATCTAAAGGTGAAGTTACAATTTTTTTCACTATTTCGACTACTTGATCAAGTTTATCTGGATTCGTACTGACGTAAGAGTAAAAAATTCCAACTCCGTCCATTTGTTCACTTTCGACAGAAGCTCCATCTGCAAGACCTTTGTCTACTAGTTCCCAATAAAGCCTAGATCCACTACTATCCCCTAAGATAGTTACTAAGACCTCAGCTGCATAAGTAAGTTTATGTCTCATATCTGGACCAGGAGCTAATAGCATCGCATGTGCTCTAGTTAAGTTAGGTCTAGTTAATATTTTTTTAACTGAGTTCTTTATTAGTACAGGATTATCTCTTGTAACACTTACATTCTTCCAGCTTCCACAATATTTCTCAGCGAGTGCAACTAACTCATTAAATTCAAAACCACCGCATACTGATAACACAATATTATTTGGAGCATATCTGTTAGAAAAATAATTAAACATCTGATCTCTTGTAAGAGCAGAGATAGAATCATTAGTGCCTAAAACAGAATTTCCGGCTGGATGATTTCCAAAGAAAGTACTCATCGCATTTTCTAGTAATACGTATGTAGGTCTATCTTGGTATAGTGCAATCTCTTCTAGAATTACTTTTTTCTCTACTGAGAACTCATGTGGATCAATGGATGATCTCATCATATCACTGAGTAATTCAAAAGCTTGTTCAAAATATTCATTTAATACTGCCATGTAATAAACGGTACTTTCTTCTGAAGTAAAAGCATTTGCTTGGGCACCGATAGCACCCATTTGATAACTAATATCTAGTGCTGATCTTTTTTCTGTTCCTTTAAACATCATATGTTCTAGGAAATGAGACACACCAGCTAAATTAATATCCTCATCTCTAGCTCCTGTTTTCACAAAAAAACCAATAGCAGTGCTTACTGCTCCAGGAATAACTTCGCCTACTATTTTTAGTCCGTTACTTAAGACTGCTTGATGAAATTTCACAGATTTAAACTAAGCTCCTTCTCGCCTAAAACTACTAACGTTGTTTTTTCTAATCCAAAATTCTTTAGGTAAGATTCAATACCTTCTTTGGTTACATTTTGTATTCCTGCTTTAATCTCTTCAGTAGTTCTAACTCTGCCTAATGTCCATAAATCATGACCAATTGAAGATGCTCTGGAGAGGCTAGATTCAGTTTGCATTATTACTCTTGTTTTTAAATCTACTTTAGAACGATTTAACTCATCTTGACTTATCTCAATGCCACCTTTTAGTTCGTTTAGCATAACTTCTAAACATTCTTCTCCGTTTTCAGGAGTAGTCCCAGCGTATGAAACAATATTACTTCTTCCTCGTATAGAGTTATGACTTGCCCCTACCCTATAAACCAAACCTCTTTTTTCCCTAACTTCTATAAAAAGTCTGCCAGACATACCACCTGACAATACATTCACCCAAACTCTTGCATTATAATAATCTGGATGATCCACAAAAACACTAGGGTAAGCTAGAGCGATTTGAAGTTGAGCGCTCTCTTTCTTTTCGTGAATTACTCTTCTTTTTTCAAAACCAGAAGAGATTTTAATCTCATTATACTTTCCATGCCAATCAGATATTAACGTCCCAACATGATCACGAATCTCTTCCCAATTAAACTTCCCAGCAACTGAAAGAATTGCTCCATCTGGAAGAAAAAAATCTTTTTTATACGCAATAATGTCTGAGACATTGATATTTTCTAAACCTTCGCGAGTACCGATTGTGCTTCTTGAAAATGGTTTTGGATAGTATTCTTTAGTTAATACATCCATTATCTTACTTGCTGGTTCGTCTTCTATGGCATCAAGATCTTGTAATGCTAAACTTCGAACTGAATCTACTTCATCTTCTGGAAATGTTGGATTTTGTATTATTTCAAAACAGAGATTTAAGGCATCTTTTAAATTATCTCCTAAGACCTGCGCAGAAAAGCTGCTAGCTTCCATACCAGATCCTATACCTTTCTGTAATCCTATCCTTTCACACTCATCTGAGAGTTCTTTTGAAGAATAAAGTTTAGTGCCTTTAGTTAGCATTTCAAAAGTAAGATTAGATAAGCCAAGCTTATCTTCTTTTTCTTGAACTGCTCCACAAGGAATTAGAAGTGAGAATGCTGCGGATTGAACCCCTTCCATTGGCTCTGCTACCAGAACTAGGCCATTAGAATACTTATGTATATGTAAATCTCTTGTTGTCACGAACTTATGTATGCTTTTATAATGCTTGTTATATATCCTATTAATAAAAATTTAAGAATAGCTAATAGTTTAGTATAAGTAAGAATAGGAGAGTTATTAATGGATGCTGATAAAATAATTTGTTATAAATGTGCTGTAACGCTCCCTTTTAAGCGCTTTGATAAGCCAGGGAGAAGAGAAACATGCCAATCTTGCGGCTCTGATATTAGAGTATGCTTAAATTGTGCTCATTATGACTTAAAAGCATATAATCAATGTCATGAAAATCAAGCTGAAAGAGTACTAGATAAGGATAAAGGTAACTATTGCGACTTTTTTACATTTTCTACTTCCGGAACTAAAAGTTCATCGAGTAAGCAGGATGTGAAATCCAAACTAGATAGTTTATTTAAATAATAATTTTAATTCAATGGAACTTAAATGAATAAAAAAATTAGCGAACAAAAATATTTTGAAGAATTTACAAGTCTTACAGGACATAAGGTAAGAGCGTCTACACGAGGAGACACGGATACTACAAAAGCTGGTATTATTGAAGGAACGGTATCAAACGCAATGTTTGATAGCTTTAGACTAAATACTAAAACAGGTCAGCAGATTATTCGATACGATGATTTAGTTTTTATTGAGAAGCTTTAGAATTTTTATTTAATAACTGATCAGTATTAACAAAAACAGCAGTAGGTAAGCTACTTGCTGTTCCGTTATTTGGAGTTGCTTCACTGGGCGCTCGCCCTACTGGAACTGGGCCACTAGTATTCCAAACTCTAACTTTTTTACCTTTAGGCTCAATGGCATCTCCTTTGTATTCTGAAGTAGAACCAGTTCCAACTTGATATTCTTGACCAGGTATTTGTGGCTGTATTTGCCCATGTGTTTGCCCCTGTATTTGTGGTTGTCTTTGTGAGTTCTGAGAATAAGCAACCTTCCCAAAAATTAAAAATAATCCAATAAATTTAAGTGCTAAGAGTGTTTTAGTTTTCATAAAAATCATTATAGCACAAATATGAACAAATTTTTAACTTTTATCTGCTAGTACCTTAATTCCCAATTCCATTAGCTGATCAAGATTTGCATTACCAGGAGCACCAACCATGATATCAGTTCCTTTTTGAGTCTTAGGGAAGGCAATAACATCTCTAATGGACTCAGCTCCAGATAAGATCATCACTATTCTATCTAGTCCGAAAGCTAATCCACCATGCGGCGGAGCTCCGTAAGAAAGCGCATCAAGTAAGAATCCGAACTTTAACTTAGCTTCTTCTTCGCTAATGCCAAGTAAGGTAAATATTTCCTTCTGTAAAGATTGATCAAAAATTCTAATACTTCCGCCTCCAATTTCTTGACCATTAAGAACTAAATCATAAGCTTTTGCTTTTAATTTAGATGGATCGTCTTTTAATTTTTGTTTATCACTTTCATCAATGAATTTAGGAGAAGTAAAAGGATGATGTACAGATAAAAGCTTAGAGCTACTTGGCTCTAACTCAAATAATGGAAAATCTTCTACCCAAACAAATGATCTTTTGTCTGGATCTATTAACTCTAGCTTTTTACCTAAATGAACTCTCAAAGCGCCTAAGCTAGCACAAACTACTGAGACTGAAGAAGCTACTGCTAAAAACAAGTCTCCCTCATTTAAAGAAAAAGATTTTATTAGCTCTGCATGATTTTCTTGATCAAAAAACTTTACTAAAGGTCCTTTTAATTGCGAAGACTCTAACTTGAACCATGCCAAACCTTTAGCGCCGTAGTTAGAAACAAATGATGTTAATTCATCTAATGTGCTTCGAGAGAAAGATGCTCCATCTGGTATTAAAATCCCCCTGACTACTCCACCTAAACCAAGAGTTTCATTTATCATGTCACTTTTAATAGTTTTAAAAACTTCAGTTACATCTGAAATTAATAAATCAAAGCGAGTATCTGGTGCGTCAACTCCGTAACGTAACATAGCATGATCATAGCTCATTCTAGGAAAAGGAAGATTTAGTTTTTCATTTTCAACTTCTTTCCAAATTTCTTGAATAAGACCTTCTGCCATATCTTGAATATCTTTCTCATCAATAAATGACATCTCAATATCAATCTGAGTGAACTCAGGCTGGCGATTTGCTCTGAAGTCCTCGTCTCTGAAACATTTTACTATTTGGTAGTATTTATCTAAACAAGAGCACATTAACACTTGTTTATAAAGCTGCGGTGATTGTGGTAAAGCATAAAATGATCCATGCTGCATTCTAGAAGGTACTAGGAAATCTCTAGCTCCCTCTGGAGTTGGTTTAGATAGAATAGGAGTTTCAACTTCACAAAATCCTTTCTCATCTAAATATCTTCTTGTAGCTTTATACACAGAGTGCCTTCTTCTTAGTGTAGCTTGCATCTCTGGTCTTCTAAGATCTAAATATCTATGTTTAAGTCTTGTTTCTTCTTTTGTTTCATTTAAGTCATCAGGTGAAAATGGTAATGATTCTGCAACAGATAATATTTCAGCTGATTCAACACAAACTTCAACTAAACCAGTCTTTAGGTCTTTATTTTCAGTACCTTCAGGTCTTTTTCTTACCTTCCCGACTACTTTTATTACAAACTCTGATCTAACTTTTTCTGCAATGGCAAAAGCATTAGCATCTTCAGGAGAAAAAACTAGTTGTAATCTTCCTGAAAAGTCAGCTAAGTCAATAAACACAAGACCACCATGGTCTCTTCTTTTTCTTACCCAACCACTAACGGTGACATTTTGTCCAATTAGCTTGTCTTCAACTTCTGATAGATAGTTAGTCCGGAATGATTGTCCGAATTCAACTGGCATATTTTCTCCTTAATTTAATCTCATATAGAGGCTTACTGGAAGCGCTCTAGGTTATTTCTAATTGTTGTTGATAAAGGAATTACTTTTCCCGCTCTTAAAAACATTTCTTTAGCTAAGTCTCTCTCTCCTAATTGCTCATATACAGCACCTAGATTATTTAATGAAAAACCATCATTAGGATTATTTTGTATCACATCTAAGAGTACTTCTTTCGCCTTATCTAAATCTTCTCCAATAAAACTAAGCGCATAACCATATGCCCTAGCAATTTGTAAATCCTTTTTATTTTTTGAATAATTTTCTTTAAGAATATTCAAACTACTTTCTCCAAGACCGTTCTTAACATCTGAAACAGCTTTTAAAGAAGAGTACATACTATCAGATAATTTATCTTTTGATCTTGAAAGCAAATCATCTGCAAGTCTATTTTCACCTAAATATAAATTCACAGTTACCTGTAATGCTATAACATCTGGATTAGAAGGTTGTATAAACATTGCTTGTTCTATGACTTTTTTTGCTTCAGTAAACTCATCTCTAATTAATAATAATCTAGCTAAGTATATAGCAGCTGAGACTTGTTTATTATCTTTTTGTAGAGCTGTTTTATAACTAAGAAGTGCTTCATCTTGTCTAGATAATCCCTCTAAACTTACTCCCAAATTTAAATATAAACTAGAAATATTAGAGTCTTCTTGAATACCCTGCCTCAATAAATCTTCAGCCTCACTGAATTTGCCTGTAGATATATAAACAATAGCTAATCCTTGTAATAGCTGCCAATTACCAGAATATTTACCAATCGCATCTTTAAATGAGGACTCAGCTCCGACATAATCTTTTTTTCCTAACTGTGAAAAAGCTATACCAAGAACATGTTCTAATCTATTTTTAATTTTATCTGCTTTTTTAAATTTCTCTTCAGCTTCAATATATTGACCATGAGATAGATAAAATCTACCAAATTCATAATAACTTTCCACCAAATCTGGACAAAGAGAAATCGCTTTATTTAAATTTTCTTCTGTCTCTTGTTTAGTAAAAGTTGGTATGACTGCCTTCTTAACTAAAGAAAGTGCTTCTTTACAATCTTCAGATCTAGCTGAGAATGGAATGAATATTAAGCAAATTGCTACACTAAAGATTTTTTTTCTTATATTTCTTTTCATATGCTTAATTTAGAAATTCTACTCATTCCCTCTCTAAGTCTTAGCTCAGTTTCATTTAATGAAATTCTGACATTATTTTTTTGCTCTGGATCAAATCCTTGCCCAGGAAGTATCGCTACTCTACATTTTTCTAAGATGATTTTACAAGCTTCGAATGAATCCAGACCTTTAAATTTCTCCGGTAAACTTGCCCATAAGAGTGGTGTTGCTAGTGAGTTCATAGTTCCCCAGCCTAAATCATTTAAGCTAGATAATACTAATTCTTTTTTAGAAGATAAATTACTTCTAACATCTTCAATATAAGAATTATTGAAAGATGAGTTTGCTTCGTCAATTAGTAACTTAGATGCAGACAGCTGAATAGGTTGAAAGATCCCAAAACTAGTATAACTAATAACCGCTTTTAATGAAGAGATGATATCTGCATCACCCAAAGCTGCCCCCACTCTCCAACCTGCCAAACTAAATCCTTTTGATAAAGAATATAATTCTACTAATTGCTGTTTATTTAAATCTGATTTTTGGGAATTAGATAAAAGACTCACTGTGTCTTTTTTATTATAATACAAATCTCCATGTGCAAAATCATTAATAATAATTAACTTATTTGATCTAGCAAATTCAATAAGTCTTTCATAAAAACATTCAGTAACTACAGATCCAGTAGGATTATGAGGAAAGGATGTAATTATTACCTTTGGTCTAGGCCAAGTTTGTGAATATCTATTTGCTAATCTTTCAAAAAAATATTCAGATTCAGAAGTTAATTTACCTCTAGCCTCGGAAAAAGTTTGATAGTCTTTCCAAAGTGGAACACCAACAAAACCTGCTCCTGATAGAGCCACAGCGGCAGTATGTAATGGATATGCAGGGACAGGAACTAAAGCGGTATCCCCTGGAGATAGTATTGATTTTAGAAGCGCAGTTATACCTTCTTTTGTTCCTTGAGTTACTGCTATTTCAGTAGCGGAATTTATTCCTTCAACATTAAAAGATTTATTATAATAGAATGCAAAAGCTTCTCTCAAAGCATTAATACCAGCGGATGAAGTATATCTATGATTATGAGGTAATAAACTATACTGAACTAGCCTATCAATTGCGGCTTGAGGAGGTGCTTCGATAGGATTTAATTGACTACAATCGATTATGTCTTCGCCTTTAATACGAAATGCATTTACAGCTTCTGCAATATGTCCAATTGTATATGGAGGAAGATTTTTTAATGTAAGTGAACGAAAATAAGTCATGTTAATATTGTCTATGAGGCTAATGAGTTAGAAAGAATTTCACCCGCATGATAGCTAGACCTAACTAGTGGATCTATATATACGGCTTTAAAGCTAAGTGATTCTGCGTAAGTCTTATAACTTTTAAATTCCTCAGGTGGAAGATATTTAAAAACTGGTAAATGTTCTAAACTTGGCTGCATATATTGTCCTGCAGTAAATATTTCTACCTTGTAGCCTACTGCATCGTTCATTAGTTCTTTAACTTCAGATTCAGTTTCTCCTAGTCCTAACATTATTCCTGTTTTAGTAGTTATATTTTTGTCTAGTTCTTTAACTTTTTGTAGCAATTCCAAAGATCTAATATACGACGAACCTGGTCTAACTTTTCGGTAAAGACTTGGAACGGTTTCTAAATTATGATTTATTACATCAGGACCGGCATCTACTACTATTTGTAAAGCCTCTGTTGAGCCTCTAAAATCAGGTATTAAAACCTCAATTGTAATATCTTTAATATTATTTCTTAAAGCTTTAATAGTTTCATAAAATCCAGAAGCCCCACCGTCTTTTAAATCATCTCTTGCTACTGAAGTAACAACGACATGCTTAAGACCTAGTGAAATAGCAGCTTCTGCCACTCTCATACCTTCGGCAGCAAAGTCAGTACTTGGCATTAGGGGTTTTCCTGTTATGACTGAACAAAATCTACAGCCCCTGGTGCAAATGTCACCAAGGATCATAAATGTTGCAGTCCCTCTCTGAAAACATTCAGAAATATTTGGGCACCTTGCTTCCTCACATACAGTATTTAACTTAGATTTTCTTAGTAGTTTTTTTAATTCATGAGTTTCGGACGAGCCTCTAGATGGCTTTTTAAGCCATGACGGTAGAGGTTTATTTTTTATCTCTGAAACTTTCAAATTTTTAAAACTACTAATCTGGATAAGGTGATAAAAGGTTTTGCAATAAACTAGCCTTCCTAGTGCTTCCACTAACCTTTATTCTATTTGATAATAAAGCTATTTGAGGGTTAATTTTACCATTAACAACACCGAATAAGTCCTCTTGATGTAACATCAAAACTAGATCTGCATCTTCTCTAGTTTGAGATACCTTAATTTCACTATCAGTTAAGGCAAGTGACCAAACCCCACCTTGTGATCCTCTTACTTCAATTCTGTAACTACCAATGAGCAGTTCCTTCTCACTTGGTGGTAAAATATCAAACCTGTATAAAATTTCAGTAGAGAAAAAATCTTTTAGAGAGGATACATCCGATTTTTGAATTTTCTTTGGAAGCTCGTTATAATCAATTTCCATAATACCCCCGCCATCTAAATCGAAAGCTGGCGCTAGCGGATCTACTTGCTCAAAGTCATCAGTAACATTACTAAATATTTCTTCATTTTCATTATCATCTGTGTCTTGTTCTTTCGATACACTAGGCCTACGAGAGTCCCTGTGATTTCTCCTATTTCCTCTATCATCTGTATTTCTATTATTTCTTCTTCTATTATTTCTAGGCTCTTTATTCCTAAAATAATCTTCTGTATCTTTGCTTAGAACAACTGTTTCTGTGATTGAAGAGTTAAAATCTTCATCAGATGGGATATCAGAAGAATTTAAATTTCTTGAACTATCCGACTCTTCTCTGTCTAAAAATTGTACTTCATTTAAGTTCTCAGAACCACTAGAGATTAACTCAGACGAGGATAAATCATTATTATTAGTATTGGCTTCTGTAGAGTCTCCGATAAAGGATTTCCACCATTTCTTTTCAAACGCAGCAAAAAACATATGAACACCGAATAAATTAGAACTAAAAGTATTTGATAAAAACTTAGATAAAAACTAAGAATGTAATCACTTAAATGTAATCTACGATAAATACGCTTAACTCGCAAAACTAATGAATTATTTTTTTGGACACCAAACTTCAAGATTCTGACAAACTCGTATATTCTAAAGTAGTGGCACTAACTGGAAGGTCCGGAAGTGGGAAATCTGCTTTATCATCATTTCTTGAGAAATTAGGTGCCAAAGTAGTATCAGCTGATTCAATCGCTCATAACATTTTAGATAATCAGCATGATTTTAAGCAAGAGTTAAAATTATTATTTGGACCTTCTATTTTTGATGAAAACTATCAAATAAAGAAGAAGGAACTTTCTGAACTTATATTTAACGACAAAAAGCATACAAATGCTGCTGATAATAAAAATAAACTAGAAAAACTTATTCATCCTCTAATCAAAAAAGCTGCAATAGAACAGTTTTTAAAGCTTTCTAACGACAATGATTTAATCATATACGATGTTCCTTTACTTTTCGAGACAGACTTATGGAAGGAGGAATTTCTAGCAAAAGTTCTCATTATTTCTGACTTTGCAGAGGAGAGAATCGTTTTAAGGGATAAAATTTCAAAAGATCGGGCGAAAACTCGATTAAGTAACCAACTTGATGATGCATCAAAAATCAATAAAGTTGATTTCGTAGTTTATAACAATGGAAGTCTTGAAGAGTTAAAAATAGAAGCTAAAAAACTTTATGAGAAGCTTCAAATAATCGCGAAAAAGGAAGAATTTTAATTAAATTCGATTAATTTAGAAATATTATCTCCTATAAAGTGGCACATTTGATCAATAAGGTGTATCAAGTGGCCCCAATAAAATATAACTGGCTCAATATTCTGAGTAAGGGATATTCAAGTAATTTAGAAATATAACAGAGAAACTAAGACAAAATATATGTCAGATTTAAATCTATACAGAAATATCGGAATTTTTGCTCACGTTGATGCTGGAAAGACCACAACTACTGAAAGAATTTTAAGCTTAACTGGTAAAATTCACAAAATGGGCGAAGTGCATGACGGTGAAGCGACTACCGATTTCATGGATCAAGAAAGAGAGCGTGGTATTACAATACAATCAGCTGCTGTTAGCTGTTTCTGGAATGATCACAGATTTAACATTATTGATACTCCTGGCCACGTAGACTTTACTATTGAAGTATACAGAAGCTTAAAAGTACTAGATGGCGGTATCGGAGTTTTCTGTGGTTCTGGTGGAGTTGAGCCTCAGTCAGAAACAAACTGGAGATATGCAAACGATTCTAAAGTTGCAAGAGTTATATTTGTAAATAAACTAGATAGACTTGGTGCTGACTTCTACAGAGTTGTTAAGCAAATTAAAGATGTTCTTGGTGCTAAGCCATTAGTTATGGTTTTACCTATTGGTATCGAAGAAAATTTCTCCGGTGTTGTAGATCTTTTAACAAGAAAAGCTTGGATATGGGATGGATCAGGTGATCCTCTAAAGTACACTATTCAAGATATGCCAGCAGAAATGAAGGATGAAGTAGAAAAGTATCGTCAAGAACTAATAGAAACTGCTCTTGAGCATGATGATGATGCGATGTCTGCATATTTAGAAGGAGTGGAGCCTAGTATCGAAGTTATACAAGCTTGTATTCGTAAAGGTACAATTGCACTAGACTTCTTCCCTACTTTCTGCGGATCTGCGTTCAAGAATAAAGGTGTTCAATTAGTACTAAACGGAGTAGTTGATTACTTACCAAATCCTACAGAAGTTAATCCTCAAGCTGAAATGGATATTGAAGGAAATCCTACTGGTGAATATGCTATTGTCGATGCCGAGAAGCCTCTTAGAGCATTAGCGTTTAAAATTATGGATGACCGTTTTGGAGCCCTTACTTTTATCAGACTTTATTCTGGTAAAATTGAAAAAGGTACAACTGTTCTAAATACTTTTACTGGTAAAAAAGAAAGAATCGGCCGAATTGTAGAAATGCAAGCTAACAGCCGTATTGAATTAGAAACAGCACAAGCCGGAGATATAGTAGCAGTTCTTGGTATGAAGAATGTTCAAACTGGACATACTTTAGCCGACCCTGATCATCCTGGTACACTTGAGCCAATGGTATTCCCTGAGCCAGTTATATCTATTGCTGTGAGTCCGAAAGACAAAGGTAATGCTGATAAACTTGGTATTGCTTTAGGTAAAATGATTGCAGAAGATCCTTCATTTCGAGTTGAAACAGATCAAGAAACAAATGAAACTATTCTTAAAGGAATGGGAGAACTTCACCTTGATATTAAGATTGATATTCTTAAGAGAACTCATGGTGTAGAATGTAATTTTGGTAAGCCACAAGTTGCTTACAGAGAAACTATTACAAAGAAAGTTGTAGATTCTTACACGCATAAAAAACAAACTGGTGGTTCTGGACAATACGCTAAGATTGATTACACTATTGAGCCTGGTGAACCTGGTTCGGGATTTGTATTCGAAACAAGTGTAGTTGGAGGAAAAGTTCCTAGAGAATACTGGCCTGCTGTTGAAAAGGGCTTTGAAGTTAGTATGGCTCAAGGGGTGCTTGCTGGATATCAATGTATTGACGTAAAAGTTGATTTACAAGACGGTGCTTTCCACGCGGTTGACTCTTCTAGTATGGCGTTTGAAGCTGCTGCAAAAGCTGCTTATAGAGAGTCTATACCAAAGGCTGGTCCACAAATCATCGAGCCGATAATGAAAGTTGATGTATTCACTCCAGAAGATCATATTGGTGATGTTATTGGAGATCTAAATAGAAGAAGAGGAGTTATTAAGTCTCAAGAACCTGGAATTACTGGTTCAAGAGTTAAGGCTTCTGTTCCACTTTCAGAAATGTTTGGATACATTGGTGATTTAAGAACTATGACTTCTGGTAGAGGTCAATTCTCAATGGAATTTGAGTGCTATCAACCATGTCCAAATAATATTGCTGACGTAGTTATAAAAGAAGCAGCTGAGAGAAAAGCTGCTAAAGCAAAGTAGTTTTTAAAACTACAAAAATATCGATACTCACTTAACCTGGTTAGGATCCCACTTTCTAGCTTTTGTGAGTATCTTATCAATCGCTCTGTCATAGCGCATTTTTTCATCGTACTTTTGGCGATCAAAATTTTTCTTATTTAACTTTATAGTATCTGCGGCTTGATCTTCAAATTCATCTGCCTTAATGCTCATAGTATCTTGGCCGAAAGGTTCTTTTAGAACGTAACTTGCCTCCTCTTTGCAGGCGACAAAGCTTGATAACATAAATATAGCAATAACTAGTTTAGTATTCTGTAACATATGAGAGTTATTGATGATTTTGTAGAAACTGTTACCTACTGAATAACATAATTATAAGTTATTATAATTACAGTAATTTAACCTAATGCTTCTGAACTGAACCTATATAAATACCAAATGCATCAAAATCTAAGTTAATTAGATTTTGAGGTTACGTGTCCCAGTCATTAGAAAATTACTATTTAGAAATTCTTGGAAATCCAGAAGTTGGTAATGTATCTGACCTTGAGAAAAAATTTAGAAGAAAGTCTGCTGAATATATAATTCACCGTGTAGACGACCGTGTCGATATCTCTTTAGTTCAAAAATCTGGTGAATTAACTAATGCATATTTATATCTTAAAGCTAAATGGGAGTTATCAGCTGGTTCAAAACCATATATCCCTTCTATATTAAGAATAAATTTCTCTAAAGAACAGAATAAATCTAAAAAGCTTGAAAGCTTCTACCTAAAAATAAAAGACTACACTTTATCAATAGCATTCTGCGTTGGAATTTTAGCGTTTATAAACCTCTTTGTCGATTTACAATCTGCCGGATTCTTAAGTAATATTTTCTTATTTATAAATGATATCTTTGTATTATTTAAGAGATATTTTATATAGCCTAGGCACCTCTGTTCTTTCTAAATAGCCTGACTCCAAGCTGGGAGAACTTGAAAGATAATATGTAGGACAGATTTCTTTATTATATCTACTAAGACAATTAACTAATACATTTAAGTTTGTATTCATATACTGCCTTTCTTTATAATCTATAGAGTGAGAAGAAAGCCATCCTTCATACCCCATAAAAATTCTTCTGCCAGCTAGAGTTATAGCTGAATTATGATCAGGGACTCCTGCTATTATTGAGTCTGCTGGAGTAGTAGTTCTAATTTGACTAGCTAAATAAAGATCTTCTTCAGAATAGATAGTAGTCAGTGTTTCAGACAAAAATATTTTTGAAGCTTCATATATTCCAGGAAGTATTGAAATAACTACTATAAGCTCTAAGTATTTACTTAATCTAACAAAGTAGGAGGTGTAAAATACTAATACTACAAAAGCACCAATAAAAAATTTATAATTATCCCATTCCCAAGAACTAAGCTTAAGAACATTTCCAATAATAAATAATATCACTACTGAAAGTGCATATCTTTTTGGCAATTTATAAAGAAAATATATAAAAACTAGCCCTAATAATGATAGATTAGTTATCCACATCAGGGATAAATCATAAAAACTGAATGGATCTTTTGTCATCCAGCCATCTATAAATTCTATTATATTTGTCTTTCCAGAGAGTATCCTTAAGGGAATAATTGCAGATATTATAAAAGTTAAAACAAAAGAAGGCTCAGCTAGTGGAAACTTTTTTGTATAAAATATTTTTTCAATAAAATCCCATAAAAGTATAATTGAAAGCGAAAGAAAAACTGCTAATAAAATATGAAAATGAGCCAGTAAGCTAATTCCTAATAATAAACTAATTGAGACCAAAGATATCGCATATTCTTTTTGATTAATTAAAAAATTCTTTGCTACATTCATTGATGAAAAAAATTGAGATAAACAAACTGCAGCTATACCTAAACCTATTAAACTTGATCTCTGTGGAATCCATATCGTCGAAAGTAACGATGTTATTGGATAACCTGTTTCTATACCAGTATGAGAAAATCCTTTTGGAACACTAGAAAAGCCAATATTTATATTACTAAGTAATAAAGGATAAGTTGAACCAGCTAATAAAATTAACCAAGGTAAAACGTCATTATAATTTCTACGATTGTTAGTTAGTCCTTGATAAACAAAAAACCAAACAATAACCCATTGTATTAAAAATATTAAATCAAGATATTTGTATTCAGGTAGACTTGACCAAAGACAGGCAGTCCAAAAGTTAAAAAGAACAGTATAAGAAAAAGGTTGACCTGGGAAAACATGATATTCAGTTAATGGTTTATTACCAAATACAAAATTACTAATAATACCTAAATGAAAAGGTAAATCTGCATAATTATTAACCCATATTGTTTTGATACCATTATTAATATCAAACAAAGTTAAACCAAGAACAAAGGTAATAAGGAAAAATAATATTGAAGATATATTTGGCCGACTACTTTGTATTGCTCTAAATATAGTCTGAACATTAACTAAATCTTTATTAGAAAAGACTACTAAGAAAGCTAAGGTTATCCAAAAACTAACCTGTATATTAAGACCTGATCTATAAATTAAGTAGCTTAGGAAGATATGAGACATGGCACCTAAGGACCATAGAAATGAGCTTAGGTAGTAATTAGTATTTGAAATATTAAAGTTAAAGAGTTTTGATATGCTTTTAACTATAGTGATACCAATTCCTAAATAAGCTAGGGCTGGTAATACTAATGTTATTATAAAAATTATTTCATTCATCTGATAAGTAAAAATAAGCTTGGCGAATATGTAAATTAAAGTTAAAACATATCTATCTTATGAATCATAATCTGAAAATCGAAATTGCAACAAGAAGTATCTCTGATGAATTGTATGAGATTTCTGGCGTTTTTATAGAAAAACTAAAGCTAAAAAGACATAGATTATTAGATACCGAAGCAGATGATTATTTTTACAGATTATTAGATCTCGACTGTGACTTTGTGGTCAATCTTGATGAAGATTGTTTTGTTAGTAATCCAAGCAGGATTATTGATTTAGTCTTATATATGAATGATAATGGCTATCATATAGCCGGGATGCCTGATGGTGGGGTCTGCGAGCATAGATTTCACAACCCACTTATTCCTAATGCCTTTTTTAATATAATAGACCTGCGAGGTATCAGAGAGAAGTTTAATCCATTAACTGCTAGGATACAGCAGTATGGTGATGATTTATTATACTTAGTTCCACAAAGTCTGCTAAAAACTAAGTACGCACTAGATAACTTTGAGCCCTACTATCCCTTCTTTTTTGACCTATTAAGAAACGGAGCCGTTCCTCTTTATCTGAATGGTTTTCAATGGAACAGAGACCCTATCTCCACTATACAATGTGACCACAAAGACTTACCGTTTTTAATTCATACTTGGTACAGCAGAGCTTTTAATGAGCAAAGAGACCGTTTCAATCATGCGATCTCTTGGGCAAAGAAGTTCTCTAAAGAAGCTAATTAAATAAGCTTCTTTAACATTCCAGCGACATCATCAAGAGCAGATCCATCCTTGTCTTTATCAAGAAATGAATTTGCTAAAGCCATAAGACCACCAGTTGAGTCGTTAGTGTTATCAGTATCGCTAGTAGAAGAGGTAAAAGAAGTGATTAAAGAACTTAATCCACCACCCTGCTTCATAAATGCTGCTAATAAAGTAGTACTTAAAGTAGGTAGAATTTTAGCTAATATATCTTGAGTTATTCCAGAGTTGGAAGCTAAATTCTGTATAGTACTAGAAATTTTTGACTCACCACCTGAGATCAAAGCTAAGATGCTATTTCCAGCATCAGATACGCTATCCGTAGTCTTGCCAGCGGCTAAAGAATTAATATCAATCTTTTGAGCTGCTCCTAGTAATGTAGTGAATACAGAAGTGTCATTAATGCCGTTATAAATAGCATCCTTTACCAAGGGCAAAATTGAAGCTCCGAGTCCATTAAGTTGCTCGGTCGTTACATTATGTTCCGCTGTTATAGACTTCAAGACATCGCCAAACCCAGCACCTGCAAACATAGACATAATGTTAGTATTATCATTTGTCATAAATTATCTCCTAGTATTTTGATGCTGAGTTAGCATTTTTCATTGATAAGATCAAATATTTCTAGGGTCTAACCATAGAGCAAGTATATTATTGGGCTATTACTTCTTAGAAAAGACTCCAACATCAAGTTTTATATCTTTAGCTATTTGGCGAAGTAACAAAGGAGAAATATCTCTTCCTTGATGGAAAGGAACTGTGGTGCAGCGACCATCTGCATGTCGAAACTGTTTATGTGAACCCTTCTGACGAGTTTCTACAAATCCTAAAGACTCAAGAATTTTTATGACTTCACGAGGTTTAAGAACTGGTAAATTAGAACCCATTCGTTATGCTGCTAGTGTGTCGATACCAACAAATTCTGATGCAAGCTCTGGCTCGCCGTCTTCTAAAAGCATTTCCAAAACTTCCTGAAGATTTTTATGAAGTTCATCTCTAGTTTCACCTTGAGAATGGCATCCTGGAAAACCTGGAACATAGCCGACATAAAAGCCTGTTTCTCCGCATTTTTCGACAATTGCTGTATACTTTTTCATACTAAGTACCTGTAATATTTAATGGTGCCTTTATATTATACCACTTTTGACAATTACTTGCTAGGAATCCTAATCCACTAACCCTAACAAAGACTCTTCTATATCAGGAACTTCGTGGTTGATAATCTCAAGCTCAGTACAACCTTTTAAATACTTCTCTGTCTTTATACCAATTGTAAGCAATTTTAATTTAATATTATGCTGATCTAAGTTCAAAGTCTTTAATTTAGAATATAAACCATTATCCTTTAAAAAAATCTGCGCGGCGTTAACACTATAGAGCGATACATATAGTATAGTATTTGAAATAGAAGTAAGTTCTGTTAGATCAGTATTCGTTGTAATACTTTCTACAACATTATAAGTTAACTTTTTCTCAAAGTTTACACCAAGTGATTGAAGAGAATTAGATAAGAAATCAGATGAAGTATTACCTTGGAATAATAATACCTTTAAATCAGTGTTCTTATAAATACTGATAAACTCTTCAATAAAATTTTCTTCCGTTTCCTTCTTAGGGATAAAAGAAACTTTGTAACCTAAATCTTCTATGAGTTTTGCTGTTTTTTTACCGATACATGCAATTTTAAGATTTTTAATAAGTTCCAAACTTTCAGGATAAACAGAATTTTGACTGGTAATAAAACACCAATTAAAAAGCTGCTCGGATTCTAGTTTCGGTATTACTTTTTCTACAGAATAAAGTGGACATGAAATTAGATGAATATCCAAATTACTAAACTTAGATATTAAAGCCTGATTCTGATTTTCAGTTCTAGTAAGTATTACAACTTTATTCATAGCTTAAATTTGGATTTTTATACTCCATATTATACTTACTATCTAAGAGATGTTTAAACATTCCATTAGAAAAATCTGATATATCGAATTTATCTATTTTATTAATTAGAGCATTATAAATCTCAACTTCTATATTATTATTTCTTTTGATAGCGCCATTTAATAAAATATTGAGTTTGGAAGTCAGTACTTCTTTTACTGCTGTAATTTTAGGATGAGTACTATTATTAATCATAAACTTAATTAAAGCATAAACTCTAAATCTATCAATTGCTACTTCACTTTTTGATAATTGTAAGTTCGGCCCAGAGTATTTATTTACTAACTCTTCTTCAATAAAACCAACTTCTAAATAGGCTGTAATTCTAAGCCATAGATCATAATCTTCACATATTCTTAAGTCTTCATCAAACATCCCAAATTCTTCAAATACATCTTTTTTGATTAATACGGCTGATGGGCATATTGAGCAGATATTTAAAGAATGAAGAAAAATATCTCCTCCTCTTGGCATAAGATGTTTTGGAGTTTGTACGTGCTGACCCTCCCTAATCCATCTTTCCTTAGTATGTAAGAGTCTGCAAGCCGAATTTATTCTAAGATAATTAATCTGTTCTAATAATTTATTAGGAAACCATTCGTCATCAGAATCTAAAAAAGCATAGTACTCCCCTCTTCCAAGTTTAATTCCTAGATTTCTAGCACTTGATACTCCTAAGTTTTTAGTCTCTTGATATAAAATATTATCATACATACTGATAAATTCTTTTAAATCTGAATAATCAGAAGTTGAACCATCATTTATTATATAAATCTCAAAATCTTTATAACTTTGGGATAGTACAGATTTTATAGCTCTGACAGTAAGCTGAGGCCTTTCGAATGTGGGAATAACAACAGTTACAAGTGGATCAAAACTAGTTTTCAAAGTAGTTAAAAAGTAACTTCCTTAATTCTTGCATTCCTGATTCCTTCAAACCTTTAGCATCTCCAGACATAGTACTAGAAACTGGTAATATTGAAGACTTATCAATACCTGTAACAGTAGAAAAATAATTTACTCTTTTAGTAATTTCATTTTTTGAGATTTTATCTTTTTTAGTAAGGCATAGAACTATTCCATGACCTTCACTAATTTGTATAACTTTCTCCTCTTCCGGCCCTAAGTCCCTTCTAATGTCCTGTAAAAGAATCACACATTGAATATGTTTTCTTAAAATTAGATAATCAGATAGTAATGAAGATAAATCCCCCTTCTTATCTTTTGATAATTTAGCAAAACCAAAACCAGGTAAATCTACTAACATTCCTGTTTTTGTATTACTTTTGGCATCATCAGCATTAGCTAGTTCATCCCTGATAGTAACCTCATAGAAACATAAAACTTTAGTAACCCCCGGTGTTCTTCCTACGCGAGCTAGTTTAGTTCTCGCTAGAACTGCATTGATTAGACTAGATTTACCAACATTTGATCTACCTAAAAAGCATACTTCTGCTAATTTAGATTTAGGGAAAGATTTTTTAGAATCTGAAGAAAATTTAAAGTCAGACTTAATTACAGTATATGACATTATTCCCCAGTATTATTAATTGTATTTTTATCAAGACTTTTTTCAATAGTCTTTAGTCGCATATTTATTCTAAGCATAAATATGAAAATAAAAATCCAGAAAGCAAAGTATCCCCAGAATAGTTCTTCGTATGTATTTGGTATCATAGTAATTATATATTAGTGTTATATGACTGAATAAATAAATCTTTCTTATAAATCTTTAATAGATTTTCATTTTTCTCTAACAAGTAGAAAATCCTTACTAACCATAAAGAAAAAATCATAATCGAAATATTTGAAGATACTAAAGCTAGAACATAGCTTGAATCTTTTAGGCCTTGCTTTGCAACTACTTCTGGATGTAATTGTTGTGTTCTATCTAGTAACTTGATTGAAAAGATAACTATTGGTACCTGTAAAGAAGAGATTATACCTAGCGTACTTAGTATGCTACTTTTTGCTTTTTCAGTAGTGAACTTGATATTCGATTCCAGATATAAATAAGCTCCTAAAATCAACCAAAGAACTAAAACAGATACTAGTCTTGGCTCCCATCTCCACCAAGTATTCCAGGAAGAATGACCCCAGATCATTCCTGTAACAAGTACTATTGATGAAAATAAAAAAGCAACCTTCGCTGACGAAACTTGTAAGTATATTAATCTTTGATCTTTAAAAGATAAATAACAGATACTTGAAATGAAGACTAAAAATAAAGCAGTATACGTTGCTATGGCTGAGCCAACATGAAAGTAGAGAATTTTTTGGACAGGCCCCATCACGACTTCTTCTACTGAATATAAAAAAGCTAAATATAAGGAGATAGCAATACCAATAAACGATAATGTAGCTAGTAATTCATCTATGTACTTTAAGTTAGATATTTTCATTTGTTCTATTATATTTTTCTGCCTATGCCGGTAATTAAAAATTTAAATAGTCTCGGTGCAAATAAAAGTAATATTATACTTAATCCTAAAATGAGTTTTAACCAATATTCTGCATCGTTAAAACTGCCTGTTAAAAATACACTTTCTGAAATTTGCAAAGTTGCAGTACTAAGTAAAATTAATAAAGGAAAACTTATTATTGGCATTATTACTTCTGCCTTATTTCCGGATATTGAGATTATAGCACAAAGTTCACTGATCACAGCTAGGCATGGTATTGCAATACTACAATAAGTTAAAGCCGCGAAAAGACGAGCTGTTAAATCTGGTATAGCTAGTAAGAAAACTAAGATAAATGCTTGTGAATACAACAGAAGTAATGAAACTAAGATACCAGTAATTAACTTTGAATAGAATATTTTAGTTTCTGAAACTCCTAGTAATAACTGAGAATAAAAAATACCCTTTTCTATTTCTTCCCGATTAGATTTTAGAAAAAATCTAAAAATAGAAGTTACATATAAAGTCCAGAAGGCTGGCAGCAATATTTCAACTAAACTATTTGATAGATCTGGTACGTATCGCACTAAAATACATAATAAAAATGTAAATGAAGAGCCATAAACCAGCATTTCTAATATACCGCCGTCACGAACAGTGATGAAGTATTCCTTCTTGAGTAAATGTGAAAATTTAGTCTTCATCATTTCTCCCTAGAGTAACAGTAGAGGAATGAAAATTACTAAATAATTCACTTTCATGAGTAGCAAGAATTATTTTTTTCCCAATCTTTGAAATTTGCTCTAAGAATCTAACAAAATCTAATTTAGCAGTATGATCAAGATGACTAGTAGGTTCATCAAAAAATAACCATTTTTTGTCACTACCAAGAACTCTGTTTAAAGCAATTTTTTGCAATTCTCCACTAGATAAATTGGATACTTTCTTTTTTAGAATTTGTTTTAAAGAAAAAAAACTAGAACTATCAAAATTAAAAACATTTTGGTTTTCACTGACGGTGAGTTGACCATAAAGAGCATAACCTAAACTATCCGAAAAATAATTTTCACTGAAATCATTTGGAAAAGTTATGCTACCCTGATCTATAGTAACTTCTTTTTGTATTATTTTAAGTAGAGTACTTTTACCGGAACCGTTATTACCTGTAATTAAAGTTAGATAACTTAATCCTAACTCACAAGAAATATTAGACAGCACAGGTCTGTCTTCGTAGAACTTCCAAATATTATTAAAATGAATACTCAATCTTAAATAGCTTTACTACTAGCATCTAGTAACAAAAGTTTCATCCGATACTCATACTCTTGCTCATCTATTTGCCCGATAGACTTAAGCTCAGATAGTTCTTGTAGTTCATCTTTATATCTTTCTTGAAGTGCATGAGTATCTTTTAATAATAACTCATTAGAATCTTCCTTATCAGAGCTAATAGCATTTGATTCAGATAAAAGTGGGGTTAAGATGAAATATGACACCCAAAATGATATTATTCCTGTAATGGGTATTGTTAAATCTAAGCTCATTTTACCTCTTGTGGTAATGAATTTGTTGTTTTTGAAAAATTTGCAGTAGTTAAAAATAAATAATTACTTTCAAATACTAGTATTAGTGAACCTAAGATTATTATAATTGAACTAAACCAAACCCAAATTTGAAGCGGGTTTATAAATACTTTTAAAATAACATTTTTATAAGGTGTTTTCCCATCGGTAGTTACATCCTCAAGTCCGGCTAGAGCCACATATAAATCTTCCTTAAGTGTCGACTTAATATCTACTTCAGTAGTGATTTCTTGTTTTTGTGTATATATTCTCTTTTCTGGATGTAAGACAAAAAGTAATTTATTATTATTGTTATATACTTCTATGTCTGCAATAAGTGCTCCGTAGGCTGGATTTCTTTCTTCCCTTATTCCAGTAACTTTTAACTGATAATTTTTTATAGTTTCAGTTCCACCAATTGGTATAACAAGATCCCTTTCTGTCTTGTAAGCATAAGCTCCTGTAATTGCGATAGCAATCATGGCGACACCTATATGGATTATATGTGAGGCGTATATTCTTGGTTTACTTCTAAGTAATTTAATACTTTCCTTTGCAGTACTTTTACCGCTGATTAAACTCCTAGCTTTAGCTCTCCTATGCCATTCTAGTAAAAGTGCAGTAATCACGAAGAACGAAAGACCAAATGAAATTGCTGGTAAAATATTTACGCCGTCAATCCAAATGCCTAATAATGTAATAATACTACCCATAATAAAAGGAACCCAAAAAGACCTCATTATACTTTTTACGGAATTACTTCTCCAGCCTACTAGAGGGCCAACTCCCATGAAAAATAATAATAGTAGAAATAAAGGCATATTAACCTTATTAAAAAATGGTGGTCCTACAACTATCTTTTCTCCGCTAGTAGCTTCACTAATGACAGGTAGAAGTACTCCCCAAATAGTGGCAAAAGTAATTGATAATAATAAAAGGTTATTAAATAAGAAAATAGCTTCTCTAGATAAATAACTTTGCATTTTGCTTTCAGGCTTTAATAATTTAAATCTGAAGATTACAAGAGAAGTAACGATAAAAACACTGATTCCGATATAAACTAAAAATACCCATCCGACATCTGTAGAGGCAAAGGCATGAACGCTTTGCACGATTCCACTTCTAGTTAAGAATGTTCCAAATACAGTTAGTAAGTATGTTAAAGATGCCAGTGCTATATTCCAAATTTTAAGCATTCCTCTATGTTCTTGAACCATTACAGAATGTAAAAATGCGGTTCCAGTTAACCACGGGAAAAATGAAGCATTTTCTACAGGATCCCAGGCCCAAAATCCTCCCCAGCCTAATTCTATATAAGCCCAGTTACCGCCTAGAATGATACCTGCTGTTAAAAAAGTCCAAGATATCAATGTCCATCTACGAGTAATTTTAATCCAAGTAGTACTAAGATCAGAAGAGCATAGGGCAGCTAGTGAATAAGCAAAGGGAACTATAAAACCGGTAAAGCCAAGATATAACATTGGAGGATGAATCATCATTGAAGGGTTTTGTAACAATGGATTTAATCCCTGCCCGTTTGTGTGGATTATGCTAGCAGGAATTTCTCTAAATGGATTAGTTAAGAAAGTGACTACTAAAACAAAAAATAAGTTTGGATATGATAAACAAGGAATTAACCAACTTTTTAATCTTTCAGATGGGCCCTGTTTAGACATATTTACTGCTAGCAGCGTAAATAGTGACATAATAGACGCCCACAGCAACATTGATCCATCCATCCCTCCCCAGACTGCACTAATAAGATACATCGGCTGCATGTCATTTGAAGAATGTTGCCAGACATAAAGATTAGAATAATTATTTGTTACAAAAAGTACACATAGTACAATTAGTGCAGTAATCATTATCCAAGAGAAACATCTTAAAGATTCTCTACTTGATATAATTAATCTTTTATCATTTTTAATAGCACCAATAGTACCTAGTACTAAAGAATAAGTAACAAGAATTGTAGCTAATAAAAGAAGGAAACTTCCTAATGAATTCATAATAGTTTAAAGTGTTTTGTTTATATTTTTAGTAGGATCTGGTGGTTCATATTTAGAAGGACATTGAGTATTCAGCTGTGTCGCTAGAAAACCGTTATTGGGATCAAAGCTGCCTTCCATAATAACATCACGACCTGGCTTTAGAGTATCAGGCATAATACCTAAGTAGGTAACTGGGATATTAATATTTTCATGATCATCGTTAGAAGCATTAGTTTTTTCATTCTTGCTGTCAACATCTCTAACTAAAAATTTTACTTCCCTTCTTGGACTAGTGGTAATAGAAATATCACCTTCTGTAAGCCTTGCTCCAAGTCTAACTTTATTACGTGGTTTAGTTTCTGAAGCTAATTCACTAACAGTAACAACTTTATTAGAACTCTCTCCTATAGCTTGCTGTACAAGATAGCCTACAATTAATAAACTTAGAAAAATTGGAATTAGTATTTTTGTCATTTAAAACTCTAAATTTTTTAAGGTCTCAGTATCATAACTTTCTGTTTCTACATTTACATTATTTTGATTATCAGAATCTTTTCTTGTAGGGCTATGTTCATTTGTTTTTAGATCAGATAAATCTCTAATTATCGGTCTTTCTATAGGTTTATCTTCACCTTTTAAATCTTTATCTGACATAGTAGACGTAACAGAGAACCTTTGCTTAATTTCTTTAATTTTATCCAGAATATGAGCTCTTACCCAGTATTTGTCCCACCATTCCTCAGCTCTTACTGGTGTACCTTGAAAGAATATTCCATATTCATATCCAGCCTCTCCTAACTGAGGGATGAATCCAGGGGAACCAATACTTTGATTAACTTCTATTTTGTCACCAACTGATATTATAGTACTTGCTAATCCGCTGAATAATGAAACTAAACCAAATCCGTGGTCAATAACTACTACATTTAAAAATCCAGGTAATTCTTTAACATAAGACACAATACCATTTGTTGTTGCCAACACTGGTGATTTTGTAGAAAGTCTAAACGGGATAAGTTCATTTACAAATTTTACTTGTTTAGTACTACCTGATTGGTCGCTAACAGTAATAATATCACCTACTCTAGGGGATGCCTCCTTACCGTAAGGTTTAGCAATTCCATCAATCCATAGTCTGGTGTCATAGAAAGGTATACTTAATAATTCTTTTTGTAACGGACTAGGGCTATTAAAATAAGTTGATTTTATATCATCTACTTTATATTGCCATTCCCTGCTCTTTCTCTCTCTTAACTTGTAATAGAAGGATTCAGTATGAGTGTTGCCTACCTTATTGGTCGCAAAGACTTTTAATGGAGATTTTTCTTCATCATATTCGAAAGGTAATGCGTACATACATACATAAAGATTTATTACCGCTGATAAATCTCCATCAAATTGATAAGCAGGGTAGCCTTTATAAAACTTATCTCCTACCTGCACTCCGCTTTCTGCAATTTCATCTCCCTTAAGTTTGTATATAACAAACTCCATACCGAATCTTTCAGCATTATGTTGAGTAGATAAGATTTCAATAGAAGGAGCATCAAATCTAACTGGTAATTCAAATGTAGATCTACTTCCATTACTTTCTAGTGATCTATCAAAAGCTTCTATGGTAATTTTTACGTTACCTTTTTTTATTCCTAATTCATTTGCATCAAGTCTTATCGCTCCATTAAACTCGTGAGTGTTAAAAGCTACATTCTTTGAAAATAAATCCATAGAAACTCTAGCTTGATCTGCACGTGCTCTAATTAATTCAATTCCTGATTTATTGTCAGTAACCTTGAAATTTATTTGTTGAGCCTTATTACCAAGCCCAACTGGCATTTCACCGATTTGAATTTTTGGAGCTTCTTCTTCGAAAAAATATCTTACAAATGGAACTTTAATTGAGATGACAAAAGATACGACAAGAATAGCACCAACATAAATAGAATATTTACCAATTTCTACGAATACTGACCTAAGAAACTCAAACATTTGGCTCCCCTTTATCATTTAATTCTAGTTTCTTTGAGAGTATACTTTTTAATCTGTCTTTTAGACGATTTTCGATTTGCCTTATTCTTTCTCTACTAATTCCAAAACCATCTGCTATTTCTTGTAAAGTATTTGGATCGTCTGTAAGTAATCTTTGCTCTATAATAGCTTTCTCTTTTTCATCAGCAGAATCCATATAGTCAAAAACTGCAGACTTAATAGCTTCAGCAAACTCTGCATCCATTACAGTTGTTTCTATACTTTTGGAATCATCAGTTAAAATTCCATGCATAGTATTATTGTCTTCATCTGATCTATTTATTGGAGCATCAACGCTTAAGTCTGGCAATCTTAGCCTCTGTTCCATTTCTATGACTTCAGATTCTTTAACTCCTAATCTTGAAGCTAATAACTTAGACTCCGGGACAAATCCTTCTTTTTCTAACTTATCCTTTTCTTTCACCAAGTTAAAAAATAGCTTACGCTGAGCTTGAGTAGTGCCTAATTTTACTAATCTAATATTGTTAATTAAAAAACGTAAAATATATGCCCTGATCCAAAAAACAGCATAAGAGGGAAATCTTATTCCTCTATAAGGATCGTATTTTTCAACTGCTTCTAATAAACCAATATTACCTTCTTGAACTAAATCTAAAATGTTTTGAACATTTCTCTGATGTTCTCGTGCTATCATTACAACTAGTCTTAAATTAGAAACAACTAATTTTAATGCTAGAGATCTATCACCTGTTTTTAAATATTGGACTGCTGTTTCATGTTCTTCTTCCTTAGACATAGTTTTTATATGTCTAATTTCATTCAAGTACTTTTGTAATGGATCAAAGCGAACAAGATCTGTCTTATTACTAGTTAAGGGAACTATATTATCACTAAAAATCAATTCATGATCCTTACCAGAATTGTCTTCAGTAATAATTTCATCAGCCTCTCTGATGACTTCGTCTCTACTGAGTACTCTTTTTGCCTGCCTTTTTTTCACTAATTACTAACTACCTATTTGTTCTTGTAGCTCTACTAAGTAGATCACTTAATAATTCAATTTTTGCTAATGTTGTTATCACGGCACTGTCTACTCGAAAGATAGCTTCAGAAATCGAAATTGATTGATAATTGTGTTCAGATAACATTTTTAATTCTTTATCATGCCAGCCACTTTCAGGTCCTATTGCTAAAATAACTTTTGACATATCCTTAAATTTATTAGTCGCTAGTTTATCAGCATCTAATGCATCTACTGCCTGATCAATTGGATAACCTTTAGGATCACACACTAACTTAATTATATTTTCACCGTTTATAGTTTCTTCTGCTGTCTTTTTTGAAAGCAATCTACTAAGGCTATTCGATACTTCAAAAGTTAAGCTTTTAGGTACCCCACTTTGCTGAATTCCCTTTAAAATTAGGTTATTTAACTCCCCTCTTTTTATTAAATTTGAACTTAAATAACTAGCTTCAGATAACTCCGTTTTAAGTAAAAAAACTTTATTTACTGAGAAACAAGGAAGTATTTCAAATATTCTTTTAAGCATTTGAGGTCTGCAAGCACCAAGAATGAGTTCTACATGCAGAACTGGCGGCTGAACAAGATGGTAACTTATTAGATTTACATAAACTTTTTCATTTTCTATGTTAAAAATGCTAATAACTCCCTTATAATAGTGAGAATTATCTTCCCAACCTATGACTAATGATAAATCAGTATTTAATTCCTTAAAGTCACTAAATAAATATAATGGTAGATCTAATACTTGTCCCTCATTTAAGACATTTGCAGAGATATGCATTTGACCAAGGAATAGTAGATTCGGCATAAGTATTATATTAATAAACTATTAAATTTTCTATACTCTTACTTTTAACTAATGACTAGCGAAACGACAAATACAACTGCCCTCAATACTAACGAAACAAAAGAGTTAGAAAGCCTAGATGAAATAGTAGCTTTAGCAAAAAGAAGAGGATTTATTTTCCCCTCTAGTGAAATCTACGGAGGTCTTTCATCATGCTACGACTACGGTCCACTAGGAGCTGAATTAAAAAGAAATATTAAAGCGGCTTGGTGGCGAAGTATGGTCCAACTAAGAGATGATGTAGTTGGTCTTGATGCTAGTATCATAATGCATCCAAAGGTTTGGGAAGCTAGCGGTCACGTGGCTGGCTTTACAGATCCACTAAGTGAGTGTTCTAAGTGCGGAACTCGAGCAAGAACTGATCATATCTCTAGTAAAAAATATATCTGTCCTAAAGGTACAAAAAAAGGAGAGGAATGTTCATTTGGTGAAGCTAGAGCTTTTAACTTAATGTTCAAGACTAATTTGGGCCCAATAGAAGATCCTTCAAATACAGTTTATTTAAGGCCTGAAACCGCTCAAGGGATATTTGTAAATTATCAAAACGTAGTTGACTCTACTAGAGTAAGTTTACCTTTTGGTATTGCTCAACAAGGTAAAAGTTTTAGAAATGAAATTACTACAAGACATTTTACTTTTAGAACTTGTGAATTTGAACAGATGGAAATGGAGTTCTTTTGTAGACCAGAGAGCATGCTAGAATGGTACGAGTACTGGCGAGGAACTCGATTGCAGTGGTTTAAAGATTTAGGAGTAAATCCTGAAAAACTAAAATTAAGAGAACATGACTCAGATGAATTAGCTCATTACTCAAGTGCTTGTTCGGATGTTGAATACAGATTTCCTTTTGGTTGGTCAGAGATTGAAGGAATTGCTTGCAGAGGTGACTTTGATTTAACTGCTCATAGTACTGCTAGTGGCAAAAAATTACTCTGGAGGGATCAAGTTAGTAATGAAACTTTTATTCCTTATGTAGTAGAACCAGCACTTGGAACAGATAGAGCCTTACTTACTTTCTTAACAGATGCTTATAAAGTAGAGGATATTGATGGGAATCCAAGGACAGTTTTATCCTTTCATCCGAGAATAGCTCCAAATAAACTTGCAGTATTTCCGCTACTTAAGAAGGATGGACAGCCGGAAAAAGCCAGCGAACTTTATAAGTCACTAAAAGAGCATTACCAGTGCATATATGATGACAGTGGAAATATTGGTAAAAGGTATAGAAGACAGGACGAAGCTGGTACTCCATTATGTATAACTATTGATCACCAGTCGATGGAGGATAGTACTTATACTGTAAGAGATAGAGATACTTTAAAACAAGATAGAATAGCTCATGCAGATTTAAGACAGTTCTTGTTTAACTATTTGGGATTTTAGATTTTAAATAATAAGTTTAGGGTAGAAGAAGTTTAAGGTTCTCGAGGACCTCATACTGCTTAAGGAGATATGTCATCTTTAAGCAGTGCGAGGTAGGTCCTCACACGTGGTTTGTTTCAAAAAGGATTTAAAATGTTGGGCCTTAATCTTTTAGATAGTGGTGATAACGCAGAACTTGTCTTTACTCACAAGACAAAGGAAGGGCGAATAGTAAAACTGCATGAGCGTCTTCCTGAAGAACCCATACCAGAGACTGAAGATAACCTATTTACTGATTTTACTTCAATCATCGGTGATATTTCTATTAGAATCAGTCAAAGACCAATAGAAGGCGTGTCGACGATAGTAGTTGTCTGCACCATAAACGGACAGCACCGTTTAAATCTTTACAAAGATGGGACTGGATGGCACAGGTAATTACGTAAAATTAACTAGTTAACCAACGGAGGTTTTTTTAAGCGAAGATAAGGACTCCTCGCACCTCCTTCTTTTTTTACTTTTTAGTATTCTTTTTAAACTGTTTTAATTCTGTCACCAGAATTTCACGGCGTACAATAACTACTAATAACCAACCTGCTGTTAAAGCTAGTGTTGGTATTAAGGACATATTCTTATCTACATATCTAGCATTAATAACAAAAGTTGCTATGAAGATCATAAAAAAGCAGAGCTTATAAAAGAAAGTCGTCATAATAATTCATTTTCCCTTACTTCAATACTATCGTCTAGAACGTCACTTCCTTCATCCATTTCGTATTTTTTTAATCGATAACGGAAAGATCTAAAATTCATTCCTAATAATTTAGCTGCTTCCTTTTTTCTACCTTCAGTCTTTGCTAAAGATATCATGAGGTACTCTTTCTCTAATTTTTGTAAAATTGAATCTAAATCAACTGGTAGAGTTCTTAAGCTTTCGCTATTAATTTTAGATCCTGTATTATCTGTAATTGAAACTTTCTTTTTATAAAAACGTACTTCTTCCGGTAGGTATTCTGGTAATATAGAACCAGATCCAAGAGCTAATCCTCTAAGAACTATATTTTCTAGTTCACGAACATTTCCAGGATAATTATAATTCAATAATAAACTAAAAGTTTCAGGTGTAATTTTGATATTATTAAGATTGAAACCTTGGTCAGCTAGAAATCTATTAATCAAAAGAGGAATATCCTCTGTCCGCTCTCTCAGAGCTGGCATTTGAATTTCAATTACACGAAGTCTATAAAATAAATCTTCTCTAAATCTACCCTCTTTTACTTCGACTGCAAGATCTCTATTAGTCGCAGCCACTATTCTTACATCTATATCAACTTCATTACTTGCTCCTAATGGCTTAACAACTTTAGATTGAATTACTCGCAATAACTTTGCCTGTAGATGCAAGGGTAACTCTCCGATTTCATCTAAAAAAATAGTTCCTGATTGAGCTTCTCTAAAAAGTCCCTGCGAATCTCTGTCCGCTCCAGTAAATGCTCCCTTTTTAAAACCAAATAACTCACTCTCAATTAGATTTTCTGGAATAGCCCCGCAGTTAACAGTAATAAAAGGTTTATTACTACGAGCACTATTTTTATGTATTGCTTTTGCTGCTACTTCTTTTCCAGTTCCGCTTTCACCTTGAATCAGTACTGGGACATTACTTGAGGCTACTTTTACAACTAACTTTGAAATTTCTTGAATTTTCAAACTGGTGCCAATTAGATTTGTTAGCTTACCATCATTATTTGAAACATTATCATCTAATTTACTTAAAATATTTGTTATCTTTTCATGAAAAGATAACTTATCCTCCATGTACTTTAGTTCACTAACATCTGACAAAAATAATACACTACCAGTTGCATTTCCTGTAGTATTCGAAATTGTTTTTTTAGAACACTTTACAGTCTTATGATCATCTTCTGTAAATATCTGAAACTCAGATTCCGTATTTAATCCTTGATAAAATTCTTTTTCAATCCCTTTGATACCGAATTGAGTTAATGCACTTTTAACTTCGGTGCCTAATAATTGATCTGTTTCAACCTCAGTTAGTCCAAGTATAGCTCTTGCTGCCTCATTCATTCCAGTAATAGCAGATCTTAAATCTAAAGTTATAATACCTTCATTTAGATTATTCAATAATGTAGATTGTTCTAATGTCAGTCTTTCTATATCTGTTTCGGTTAGACTTACCTTGGCTTTTAACGATCTCCATTTATTTGAAAAATACGTACAAAATATCGCACAAGTAATTATTGAAATATATGATATTAATATTTCTACAGAATTTACAGATTGTGTACTTTCATGATTCTGTCCTATCACGCCTGTTATGAGTAACGCATAACAAATACCTGAAAATGCAGCTGTTCCTACTGCGTAATATGGAGTTATCGCAAAAGCTCCACATGCTACTAATAGTAAGTATAAAGGTAATATTGCATAAGTCGATACAACTGATAATGCCCAAGTTAATAGGAAAATATCTGTTAATAATTGGAATCCGCCAATACTAGCCTTATGTTCTGCTTTAGATAATAAAAATAACTGAAATAAGGTAATGGAAATTAATGTGCTGACTTCTAGCTTAGCACTTACTTCATAACCAAACATAAAAACATTATGTGGCAAACAAATAGCAATACTAAATATTACAATTCTACAAAATAGAAGTAATAATAATATTCTTTGTCTTTCAGAAAACTTATTTCTAATTTTCAATAAATACATGATGTCAGATAAAAAACCTTATAAAAATTTATTACTGTACTACTGAGCCTAGTTTAAATATTGGTAAGTACATTGCTATAACAAGCCCACCAATAATAGAACCTAAAAATAATATCATTATTGGTTCGATTAGTTGCTTTAATGCACCGACAGTAATTTCTACTTCACCGTCATAAAAATCGGCTACCTTACTTAACATCGCATCGAGCGCACCTGTACTTTCACCCACATTTATCATTTGAACTACCATAGGTGGAAATACTGTTGAATTCTGTAGTGGTTCCGCAATAGATTTACCCTCACTTATGGATTGCTTTACATTTAAAACCTCTCTCTCAACTACTTTATTTCCAGCAGTTCTCGCACATATATTTAAAGCTTCTAAAATTGGAACCCCGGAACTAAGCATAGTGCCTAGAGTTCTAGTAAATCTGGCCACTGCAACTTTTCTAATTAACTCCCCTACAACTGGTAATCTTAAAAAAATTGGATGCACAACTTCTTTTCCTCTTTCAGTTTTCAAGAACCTTTTTGTGAAATAATAAATAAAGTATAATGAACCTAGTATGTATGGATAATTCGCTACAGTGAAATCAGACATGTTCATTACTATTTGCGTTGGTAGAGGTAGAGTACCACCAAAGTCTTTAAACATATCTGCAAAAGTAGGAATAACGAAAACTAATAAAACCCCAGTTACTATGAATGCAGCACTAACAACAACACCCGGATAAATCATTGCTGTTTTCACTTGGCGTTTTAACGACAATGACTTTTCTAGGTAAATAGCCATTCTTTCTAAAATTATATCTAAAATACCACCTGCTTCACCAGCTGCGATCATGTTAGTAAATAATGCATCAAATACGATAGGATGTTCAGCTAATCCCTCAGCTAATGTTCCACCAGATTCTACTTTATCTTTTATTTTTGATAGTACGTTTCTCATTGCTGGATTTTCATGTTGCTTTGCAAGCACATCTAGACCTTGAACAATAGGCAAACCAGCATCGATCATAGTAGCAAACTGTCTTGTAAATATAACAATATCTCGAGGCTTTACCGTGGGTCCAAATCCTGGAATTTTTAATTCTTTATCTAGTCCTTTACCTTTTTGCTTAATTTTTGAAACATTCGGTTGAATTCTTTTAGATTTTAACTGATTAAAAACTTGCTGGGCATTGGCAGCATCCATTACACCTTTTGCTTTTTTACCTTGACCGTCGATACCTTCCCAATAAAACTGTGCCATATAATTTCCTTAATCTGCTGCAGTAACTCTTAAAATTTCTTCGATAGTAGTAACACCTTCTTTTAAATATCTTAGTCCAGATGCTCTTAAAGTATCCATTCCGTCGTCGATAGCTTGTCTTTTTATTTCAGCAGCTGATGCCCCATTTAAAACAAACTCTTTTAACTTATCTGACATACTCATACATTCATACAAAGCAATTCTTCCTTTGTACCCTGTATTGCTGCATTTACTGCAGCCCTTACCTTGGTAAACTTTTACATGTGCTGCTTCAGCAGCAGGAATACCTACCCCGACTAATACATCAGGTGAAACATGAAGTTCTTCCTTACAACTTTCACATATTTTTCTTGCGAGCCTTTGCGCTACTATTATATTGACTGAGGAGGCTACTAAAAATGGCTCAATTCCCATATTTAATAGTCGATTGATAGTAGATGGAGCATCATTAGTATGAAGTGTAGATAGTACTAAGTGTCCTGTTAAAGAGGCTTTAATTGCAATTTCAGCAGTTTCATAATCTCTAATTTCTCCGACCATGATAACGTCTGGATCTTGTCTTAGGAATGACCTTAAAGATGCTGCAAAGTTTAATCCTATTTCTTCATGCATTTGAACTTGGTTAATACCAAATAAGTTAAATTCAACAGGATCTTCCGCAGTAGAAATATTGATCGTAGATTTATTTAATTCAGCAAGAGCGGAATATAAAGTAGTAGTTTTTCCTGAGCCTGTAGGGCCAGTTACTAGTACCATTCCAAATGGTTTATTTATTCCATCCATAAATGAGTTAAGTTGCACTTTTGAAAAACCCAACTTTGTCATATCGGTTTGAAGATTTCCCTTATCTAATAATCTTAAAACTACTTTTTCACCAAATAAACCAGGAAGAACACTCACTCGAAAGTCCATTTCTTTTTTCTGTCCTAGCTTTAATTTGATTCTTCCATCTTGTGGAAGTCGTCGTTCGGCTATATCGAGCTCTGCCATAATCTTAAGTCTTGAAGTTAAGGCATTCTTTAATTTTAATGGTGGCTTCATTATCTCGTATAAAACACCATCAATTCTAAACCTTACTCTGAACAATTTTTCATAAGGCTCTATGTGTATATCTGAAGCATTCTTCTTGATAGCATCTAGTAAAATTGCATTAACTAGCTTAACTACTGGAGCATCTTCAGTAGCTTTTTCTAAGGAGTTTATATCTATAGTCTCTTCGCTTGATAATACTTCAACTTCATTTTCTGGACCTAAGTCATCGAAAATTTCATCATATGATACTTCACCTTCATATTGTTTTTCTGTAAATGTCTTTAAGTCGCTTTCTGTACAAAGTACCACAGTAATATCGCTACCGGTAACAAATCTAAGATCGTTAATAGCTGCAATATCAGTTGGATCAGCCATTGCAATAGTTATAGAACCATTTACTAATGAAATTGGAAGTACATTATATTTTAATGCTAAGTCATGCGGGACTTGTGATAACGCTTCTGGCTCAAATTGAACATCTTCAAGATTTAATATTTTAAGTCGATATTCTTTGCTTAATAAATCTAATAATTCCTGCTCAGATATCATACCAAGTGATGATAAACTTTTATTTAATAGGCAGCCTGAAGTTTGAGCCATAGCTTCTGCTTGCTCAAGCTGTGAGCGATCAATTACGCTCTTCTGAACTAAAAGTTCACCTATTCTAGATTTTCCAGCCATTAACCCGTTAGAGCACTAATTAAGTAGTGACAAAAATTTGCTTAAATAAATACAACTACTTAGTTATCGGACAATTTTCGTCATTGCTTAAGTCTAAGAAAAAATATTAGATAAAAAACGCTTTAGTTAACGAAGGGTAGGATTTATTAGTAAAATCAATAAGTTAAGAATAATCAAAATTGATAAAGCACTAATAATAATATTAAAATGAGCATAAAACATCTAAAGCTCTTTCTAACATTTGATCGCTAACAGCAAATGAAAGTCTAAAATTTGTATCTACTTTTGAAAACTCTCCTCCAGGAATTACTAAAAGTTTTCTGTTTAATAATTCAGTAACAAATTCAGTTCCACTTTGAATATTGTTGCCTTTAAATATTTCAGGGAAGAAATAGAATGCTCCATTAGGTTTTGTAAAATTATATTTAGTAGAAAGCTTCTCTGATACTAAATCTCTTCGTTTGATAAAATTATTTAATTTAGTTTGTGGAATTGGTTTTAAATGTTCTTTGGTAATGACTTCTTGAAAAGGAGAAGGAGCACAAACAAATGTAAATTGTTGAATTTTCTCTAATTGAGAAATTATTTCAGAGTTAGCAACTACCCATCCTAGTCTCCAGCCCATTAGTGCTTTTGATTTTGATAGACCATTTAGTATTATAACATGTGGCTCTAATGCGGGCCTTTCATGAACAAAATCATAAGAAAATTCTTCGTATATCTCATCAAAGATAAGATATAATCCTTTTTGCTTACAATATGAGCTTAAATCAGTAACTTGTTCTTTCGTTAAAGAAACTCCTGTCGGATTACTTGGACTACCTACGATAACTGCTTTAGTTTTAGAAGTAAGATATTTATCTAATATTTCAGGAGTCAGTATGAAATTTGGGTAAGTGTCACATGGTACAGGAATAGCATTTAATAGATGTGAAAGTTCCTTGTAGCCAATAAAATAAGGATCGGGAATAAGTATTTCATCACCAGGGTCTAAAATAGCTGAGTACACAAGATATAATCCCCCACTCACTCCAGATGAAATAATTACGTTATAGTCATCTGAATTTATACTGTATTTTTCTTTAACTGCTGCTCTGGCCGATTCTAACCCAAGAGATTGAGTATATTTATTTCTTCCATCAAGGATTATATTTAATAATTCAGTTTTAATGTTATCTTCGACTGGAAAATCTGGTTGTCCTATACTACAATCTATACATCCTTCAATTTTAGAAGCTAATGCAAAATATTTCCGTATCCCGGAAGGTTTCATTGAAAGGGCTCTTTTTGAAATCATAAACAGCAGTATTTCGTATGCATAATTTTAAACTACCAAGACTATACGCAATAATATCGTTTGAAAAAACAGGTATTTTTTCAGTTGCAGAAGAATTGATTGAATATGGTCAAGCTCTTATGTCGGGCGGTGTTTTAATTATACAACTTCGCTGCAAAGATAATGAAGATATGAAACTCCTAGAATCTGTAGCTAGTGAGTTAATAAGTTATAAATATAGCAAGTTCTCAAATTGTAAGATTATAATTAATGATTTCCCTGAATATGTCTTAAAATTTGGCGCAGATGGATGCCATGTTGGACAAAATGACACTAAGGTAGAAATTGCTAGATCGATAATTGGTATAGATAAAATTTTAGGACTGAGTACAAATAACATAGATCATTTATCTAACATCGATACCAGTTTATTAAACTATCTTGCTTGCGGGCCAGTTTATAGGTCAGTAACTAAATCTGGTCATGCTGATGAAATAGGCTTAGATGGAGTAAAAAATATGACTAGCGCTATCCCTAGTTTACCATTTGTTGCTATCGGAGGATTAAATAAAGACAATAGCGAAGCAATATACAATGCAGGAGCAATGAGTATTGCTGTAGTCAGCGATATTAAAAATGCTTATCTTAATGGGAACTTAATTCAGTACATTCAGAGTTTTGAAACTCTGAATGTATGAATATATCAGTTGAAAAGTTAGTTAGCTAACTCTTCTTTCATGAAATCTTCAGGCAGACCGAAAAGTAATGGAGGATCTTGTAGTTGGATACCGAAAGCTTTTAGCTTTAGCCAAGTCTCTCTTAGTTGTGACTTCAACTCTTCATCTAATAATTCGACTGTCTCTTGTCTTGATAATATTTGATTAATCGCAATCACAGAATGAATCATAGACTCTTCTGGAAGCTGTGTCCTTGAAGAAATTTCTTGTATGTAATCAGCTAGTGAATCTCTTGTTGCACTTGATGTTTTATTAACTAGAACTTCTGAGGATGTTTTTTTTGTTGCTTTTGCCATATTTTAATTACTTTCTTTTATAAGTATTCTATTTAGATTAACATTTGATGCTAAGGTTTCAAATAGTTGAATTTGCATAAAATTTCATACGTTTAGTATACAACTCAATTAACTCTTCTAAGTTATTAGATAAATTATTATTTAACTTTATATCTGCTAGAGATTTTGCGGAAAGATCAATAACTAGGTCAATTAAGTCATGATTAGCTAAACTTTCATTTGGTATCACATCACCCCTTAATTCATCAATTATAGATGATGTACTTTTCTTTTTAACATTATCTTTTGATTCTACGGAATCGTCTAAATATTTAGAAAGAGCGCTATCAACTACTATTTGCAAAGAAGATAAATCAGGATGAGAGCATAAAGCACCTATAAAAGAGTTTAATGTCGTTACTTCTGCTGGGTGTAAATCTATTATCAAAATTTTAGAAAAAGGCTCCTTTAATAGAATTAACTTAGCTTCCTTAAGAGTAGGAATGCTTTTAAAGTTTTTTGTTTTTTCTTTAATATTTTCCGAAGATGTTATGATTAAAAAATTATCTGACATACTATCTATCAACTAAGGCGAATTCTAAAGCTTGAGAGTATGCATCTGCGTAATCATACGGATCATCAACTAATGGAGAACCAAGTATGATCGTTTCTAGATGTATTCTTCTTGGCTCAAAACCAGATCTTGAAAATTGTAGGGCTATTGCTTCTGCTCTTCTTTTATTTAAAAATTTTGCATATTGTGATTCAATATCTTTAGATTGAACATAACTGGTTATTGTTATTCTAGAAAAAGAACTTTGGTTGCTGTATTTTTTAGCTAAAAACTTAGTTAATATTTTCCCCTCTTCTGATAAAATTACATCGTCTGCCCTGAAAAAATCTGCGGATGGGAATATATCTCTGTTAGGGAAAAGTTCTTTTTTCCTTTCTAGGTGCGATAGAAAAGCATACTCAGCCCAAACATCATCTTGTCGTTCATATAACTGATCCATCAATCTAAGATCTTCTTCTTCTAGGGCATCTATCCCTAGTCCTTGAATTGTGCCCCATATAGCCCCGAATCCTGCTCCGATAAAGGCTCCAGGGCCTGTACTAGAAGCAAATTGAGCGCCAGTAATGGCTCCAGAGGTCGCACCAAGAGCTGCTCCAGTAAGCATACTTTGTCCCTGTTTGTCTCTCCCTGGAATCGGTGAATTATCCGTAGCTCCACAAGAACACAATAGAAGACTTATACATGTGTATATAATGAAATTATAAATATCTTTGAACATTTAATACCTTATTTAATCTCTAACTTAATCTATACATTTTGAAATTTTAGGAACTTCATTAAATTCAAGTTCACAAACTTTTATATTTGGAAATTCTTTTTTTACTTCCTCTGGCGTAACTTTACCAACAATAACAGTAATAAAATTTTCAGGTGTAAGAATGTTTTTTGAAAATTTATTTACATCATCAAAATTAACATTTTTAATCTTCTCTATAAATGTTTTATCCCAATCACTGGGCATACCTTTTAGTTTTAATACAGTATCTCTAACTGCTAAATAATTTGGTTCAGAAAATTTAAAAACAAAACTTTGTACCGCGGATCTTCTAGAGTCAATAAAATCATCTTTTTTAAAACCATCAGTTATAATGCTATTTACTAAGCTATAAATTCCATCGACAGACTTTAGTGCTTTATCAGATTTAGTACCTAGCTCAATATTAAATTCTCCTCCGTATGGCATAGTAGAGACCATTCCTGAAGCATCATAAGCTAATCCCCTCTTCTCTCTAATTTCTTTAAATAATAGTGAAGAAAAACCAGAGGCTCCAAATATCCTATTGAATAACAATTCGTGATATGGGTCTATTTTTTCTCTTTTCGGAGTAAGATATCCCATTTGTATAGAAGCTTGTTCAAATGGTTTATTTAAAACGTAAATTCCTGCTGGATAGGAAATTCTCCCTTCTTTAATATTATTTTCAATTGGCTTAAAAACTTTATTTTTTGTTGATTCATAATATGAATTAGACAACTCTTTAGCTTTGTCTAATGTTAAATCACCAACAATAATAAGTGTTGAAGTTGATGGGCTGAAAATATTAGCTTGATAATCTTTTATTGATTTTAAGCTTAGCGTCTTTAAATCTGCTGAGGTAACAGGCATATACCATGGGTATTGATTTTTAAAACTTAGGTAAGCGAAACTATACTTGGATAAAACATCGTTACTTTCTATTCTTTTTGAAATTGAATCTAAAGTAAGTGATTTCCATAGATTAAATCTTCCTTCATCATAAGCAGGTGCATTTATTACATCCGTGAAAATATTAAATACCTGATCAAGATCTTCTTTCATGGAATTCATAGAAACAGAAGTAGAAGTTTCATCTTGTGATGCCTGAATCGATGCTCCGAGATCATCTAGTGTTTTATCTAAAATGTCAGGGGACATCTTAATGGTACCCCCATCTCTCATTAATGAGATGGCAGCTGCTGGCATAGCTGGATTAGTAGGTGTGTTACATAGATTACCACAATTTGAAATTATACTAGCAGTAACTAAGGGTACTTCAGAGTGTTTAAAATAGACAACTTTAAAACCATTAGGGTAATCCCACTTTGTAATCTCAGGTGGATTAAAGTTCAATTCAGAGGAATCTATTTGTTCAGGAGTTTTAGGAATGTTTGAGAAAAAACTACAAGAACTTGTTGTAAAACAAGCAAATATTAAACTTAAAATTATGAAAGTTTTCTTTTCGAATATCTTGGTTATACTTTTCATATTACAATTTTCTATCCCATATACTAGAATAACCTTTTTTATCTAAGACTGCTACGGTTCTATTTTCTCTAGTGAAATATTTAGTCACAATTCTTTTTATATCCTCGGGTTTAGATTCTTTTATTATTTTTTCTTCTACTAAAAGTTTTTTATAATCTCCTAATACAGTCTCACCAGATCCTAAAATATCAGCAATGCCATGTGCTGATGAGATAGATTTTATGAGTCCTTGTCTGACTCTTTTCTTTGCTGCTTCAAAATCTTTCAAAGGGACTGTGACTTTTGATAGATTAATAATTTCTTTTTCCATTTGGTTAATAGCATCAATTGAAGAAATATTTTTTTTAGGACTTCCACCAACTATAAACAAAGGATCAAATCTTTGTCCCGACCATTCAGTGCTTAGTACGCTTGTAAAAACCTGCGAATCGATGACTAATTTCTTCTCCAAAATAGATGACGGACCATCTGTTAATAGTGAATGTAGTATAGTAATTAAAACGGCATCGGGATTTGGACTATTTGGTATATGATAGCCTGATAAAACAAATGGCTCAGCGTCATATTTTACAAATACCTGCTTTTCTCCAGATTGTTGAAAGTAATTATTTGAAATATTGCCACTATTTCTAAATGTTAGTTCTTCTTTTGGTTTTTTAAGTCTTCCAAAATATTTGCTAATCATAGATTTATAATCATGACCTCTTAGGTCACCAACTAAAACGATAGTTAAATTATCTGGGCGATAATATTTTTGGTGTAAAAATATTGCATCTTGTCTTTTAAGATTATGAAGATCCCATGGCCAGCCGATTGTTAAATTTTGATATGGGTGTCCCCAATAAGCAGTGGACATTAAGCCTTCAATTAATTTTCCAGTTGGGACATCGTCAAAGCGCATTCTTCTCTCTTCTTTAACTACTTCTAGTTCTTTATAGAATTGGCGGAAAACTGGTTTTAAAAGACGTTCAGACTCCATAAACATCCAAAATTCTAACTCCGATGAAGGCAATGAAGAAGTATACATAGTATAATCTGCACTTGTACCTGCATTTAATCCGACGGCGCCGCGTTTTTGGTATAATTCAGAAAACTTATTTGTTTCTGTTATTTTAGCTAATTTTTCTTCTACATTTTTTATTTTAAGCGAAATCTCTTTATTTTTTTCATTGTCGGTAGAAGCTAATAGCTCTGAATGTAATTGATCTTCCTCTGAAGCTAGAATTTTCTCATCTTCAAAATTATCTGTTCCTATTGTCTCTGTTCCCTTAAAAGCCATGTGCTCGAGTAAATGTGCAGCACCGCTTTTACCAGGTTCTTCGTCAGAGCTACCAACCTTAACCCAAACTTGACCAACAAATACAGGTGTTAGTGTTCTTTCTAAATATAGAACTCTAACTCCGTTTTCTAAGGTAGTTTTCTCTACTCGGCTGACTAATGACTCAAAGGTGCTCTCTTCTTCAGCTTTAGCAGCATCTTCAGCCTTTAATGAATGGGAGTAAAATGTGAAACTTAAAATACTAGTAAAGAAAATAAATGCTTTTCTAGAAGAAAGGTTATGTAGGAATAAAAAAGCTTTTAATACTATATTCATCGTTAATGCATGTATCTAATTTTAATGTCTATAGAATACTCTAAATTTAAGTTTCGGACAGTACATTTTCATAGTAGTTAGAGATTAATAATATAATTAGAACTCAGCAACTCAGAACATAACCGATGTTTGACCAAAAAAAATTTAAAAGAAATAACTCAAATAACGCAGGAAGAGGTAGAGTCCCTGCTCTTATTACCTGTGCTATACTATGTATTGCTGCTGACTTAGATGGTTGTGAAAAAGATATCGTACTCGGTGGAGGAAAATCTGCATCAGGTACAGTTGCGGCATCGGGATCACAAAGTTCGGGGTCTCCCTCCAGTACTTTTGGCACTTCTCCAATAGCAAGTAGTTCTCCTGTTTCAACTTTTGCAGTTTCCTCTGCAACTGCAATAACTACATTTAGCCCATTTGGATCTCAGTTCATTTCTACAGGTACTTTGTCATCACGTACTACTGGGTCACCTGCGTCTTCTCCCACAACTACAGATAGTGATTTAGATGGACTAAGCGATAGTGAAGAAGCTGATAAAGGAACTTCCCCTACTAATCCTGATACAGATGGAGATGGTTACTCAGATGGCTTTGAAGTGAGTTTAGGGCTAGATCCTTTAAATCAAAATAGTGCTCCGCAAAATAGTTTCCTCAGATTAAAAAGAAGCAATGAAATCCGTGTTAATTTAGATAGTGATGGTGATGGACTTCCGAATGCCTATGAAGAGGAAATCGGTACCGATCCACTATTACTAGATAGTGATGAAGATGGATTTAATGATGGTATTGAAGTTTTGCAAGGGTCAAATCCATTAGACAAAAAAGACCTTTTAATTGGTTCAGATAGTGATGGTGACGGCTTACTTGATAGTTACGAAATACAATATGGCTCGAACTTGAGCAATATTGACTCAGACAATGATAAACTAATAGATTCCTTAGAGTATTTATACAAGAAAAATATACTAAATCCTGATACAGACTCAGATGGGCTAATAGATGGATTTGATGGAGATCAGTTGGAATTTAGATTTAACAACTCTGGGTTTGTTTTTTAATAAAGCTAAAAACATCTATTTTTTCTGAAATAAATCTTTACTATCTTCGATAACGGTAGGTTAAAAACCTTTAAACCGTTATCAAAATGTCTTACGATCCAAGAATAGAAACCAGAGAACATTTTTCTTATATAACTAGCCGCTGCAAGAACTCTGAGCTGTGGTTTGTTAATAATAAAAAATTGGAGACTAAGATCTTAACTACCGTTGCTAAGTATAGTAACCACTATAACATCAACCTTTATGCTTTCTGTATAGAAGGAAATCATATCCACCAATTAATTCATACTCCGGATCTAAATAGATCTGACTACATGCAGGACCAGAACTCAACTTTTGATTTGGGACAGGTTTTGTACCTGATTTTATAACAAAAATTTACGATTGCTTTATGAAATATAGAATTTGCCCTCAAAAAACAGAAATACACCAAAATTAAATTTAAAATTTCGATGTATTTCAAATGTCTCTGAGATTTTAGATAGTCAGGATTTTAGATAGTCAGGTCAAATATTATTTCTCAAAAGGTACTGCGTACCAATCAAATTTAATCGCAGATCTATCAGAATAACTCTGTGTACTTTTACCCTGTAACTTTTTAGAACTAAATATTATACTGCTCGTAACTTTTTGTTCTGGATTATTAGTTTTAATATTAATCACGGTTGAACCATTTTTCTTATCAAGATATTTTGCCCCAGTAAAAGTAGTATAATTACGAATACCACTTATATTCTCTTCTATAACTCCGTTCTTCTCTACATTAAGTAAAAATTCTGAATAAAGATAACCCCCAACTACTCCACTGCGCTCATGAATACTTAAAATACCCATGTAAGTATCTTCCTTTGTAACTGGATTCTTTATATACCATTTCCAAACTGAAGTAGGAATATTAGAAGCGCCATCTTTACTATAATAAGAAGGAACTTCTTCATTTTCATCCTTCGAAACTTTTAATTCAGAACTTATTTTTTCAGAGTTAGATTTTAGAACGGATTCTACTCTCAAGCCAATTAAAGCTTCTTCAAAACTTTGAAACTCTGGAGAATTCCAATCTACCATAGCTCCTTTAATTACTTTACCATTTTCAATTCTTTCAAATCCTATTTTAACAGTTTCATCTTTAAATGATTTTATAACTGGACTATAGAATATTTTACTTATTCCACTATCTAATGCGGATTTGAGTTCTTCCTGTTCAAAAATACCATCTTGTTTTTCATCAAACCAAAGTGATAATGCTTCAAGCTCATTTCCTGATATTTCTCCATCTTTATTTATATCAAGTATACCTAGTGCCTCAAAACCATTCTCCCAAGTATCCTCTTTGCCAATTGCAGAATTTAAAGATACTAATTTATTTTTTCCTCCATATGTATACTTACCAAATAAATCTTCCTTAGTAATAGATTTTTTTAACTCACCAGGAGTGTATATAAGTAGTGGTGTCTTTGGTGATCCTCTCCAGTGATAATAAGCATTTTCTTCGTTTGATAATTTAAAATTAGAAATTCCAACTACTTCATCGATACTCCCTTCGTCCCAAATTAAAGATACTGGAGTAGCTCTAGTTGCATAATATAACTTACCACAAATCTCCTCTGGATTAGCATTGACTATTGTTTGTGGCTGACAAGTTTTAGCATCAATAAATGAGTTATAACCATAAAACCATGCGCCCTCTGGATGATGAGGTGTCCCTAAGGGTACCCTAGGAAGTTGTGCCGCTCTTCGTGCAAATTCATCAAAAGCTTGTCTCGGAGTTAATCCCTTATCAAAAAGTCCATCTGTACTAATTGCTCGTTTATTATCAGCTGGAAACATCGGATTAGAACCAGCCATGTAAGCTCCCCAAATATACGAATGCATACAATCATCTGATGTCCAAGGAGGGCCAGGTACAGTAAAATAATCTTTCAGCCAATGATTGCCGTTGCTTGCCATTTTACCATCAGCCTCACAAATCCACATAGCTTCATCAATTATTTTATTTAAACAACGTTCACTAGGATTTGGTTTAACAAATACATCATCTAATGCTGCACCGTTATCAGTTCTTCTCTTTTTAATTAAATTGTTTGTATAATTAGTATAACCTTCTACACCATCGAATCTTACAGTAGCATATTTACAAGTTCTACAACTTGAATGATCTCCACCACAAACGTTACAAGTATCCATTACTGCACTTGAACCGCATTTATTATCACATCCACTAAGAACTTTTCCTGATCCACATACGCCATCACAACCTGGAACTTTTCCTGATCCACATACCCCATCACAACCTGGTACTTTTCCTGATCCACATACGCCATCACAACCAACAGTTTTCCTATCTCCGTCACAACCCCCGTCACATCCAGGTGCTGGCTTCTCACATCCACAACCTAAGTCAATTTTAACATACATATCAGTAGGACAAGAACCACAAGAATTCGGTGTTCTGTCGGGAGGAAATGGGCCAGGACCGCAATTCCCACAACGATCTGGCATTGGTCCCTCACACAATCCACATGAGGTCCAGCTGCAATATCTACTTGGACTTGGAGAAGCACTCGCGGAACTACTCTCTCCTGGACTCACACTCGCCGAAACACTCGCCTCTGGCGAATTATTTGGAGAGGCCGATGGCGGAGCACCTAATGATGGAAATGGATCTGGTACTAAGTCCTCCGGCCCACCTATCCCTGCTGTAGTAATTATATTCTCCGGATCCATCACTGACAACTTATCTATAGCTATCTGTTGCAATGTTAAATCTATTAACGCCCTACCCTGAGTCTTTACTGTAAAGACTAAAGCACCGATATCTTTAAAATCTGCTGTCCCATCACAACTGGAAAACTTAATTTTTATCTGACCACTTGCTGAAGTTTGTACCCCATTTGATATCGTAG
>JAIYCX010000039.1 GCA_027487795.1 Pseudomonadota bacterium
CAATTTTCCTCACTCTGCGTTTTCTAAGTGTCTAAAAATGCTCATGTACCATATGTACACTCCGCTTTTTAGCCACTTAGAAAGCCTTAATTGCGGAACAATTCTGAACGCTTACATATTAAATTCAGCTTAAGCGAAGAAGACTTGAATTTATGAGTAAATCATGGTGTATTGATTGGGTCTGTTTTGGTTTCAATTTGTTTTTTTGGAGGTTCAAATGAGTAGTGAAAATGGTGATAATAAACCTGCCTTAGTTCAACTTGTTGAGGTTCTTGTGGTTGGATTAGTTCAGGAGATGGGAGGTCAGAGACTTGTCGAAAGCAAAGATCCAATTATTCAGCAATTTTGTGAACACTGTGATTTTTGTAATAATCGGCAAGGTTGTTCCGCTCAGAATCAAGGAAAGTATGTTTACAGGAATTGGTGCGGCTGGTCTAACAGAAATGGTAAAAGACTTGGATCGGTTACCATTTCTCAGATTAATGCTGCAGATGGGACAGAATTTAGAAGGGAAGATTTAGCAGCTCTTGATGCTTACCTGTCTCAATCTCAATGATAAGGTTAAAAGACAAAGTAATTTTGCGGTGCGACAATGTCGCCCGCAATTTTTTTAATAGATCCTAATTTGGGTAGAGGAAAAGTGTTTAGATGTAGCACTTCAATGGTTTTAGTACTTCTTTACTTTCCGAAAGTAGATTATGAATATTGATTTCTTAGATGGATCTCATGAATGGGTTTCAGATTTTGTCGAAAATAGGATTGGAAGATTTAGTCATTTTCCATATTTTGATATCGGCATTCCTGATGTCGAGCGCACATTATTTCTAGATGGTAGAAGTGATGTTAAAATCCTCCATGTTGCAAAAATCTTTGCTAGTGTAGATTTATGGATAGGTGAAGTGATACAAGGTTATCCTCTTACTCTTCCGTTTTGGGGACATGGCTTTTTTAAAGTATCTAGACTCATGTCACAAGAAGAAATTGAAAAATCTTCTTGTCAAGCTACGGAAATCTATTTGCAAGAAGACAATGAGTATTTTGAGAACTTACAAAGTACTTCTCTAGATTTCCAAACTTTTAGTAACTTTCTTTTTTCTGTATATCAGATGTTACTTCAATGTGGTTCTGGATTTCAATTTTCTGAATTATTAGACAAAGCTTGCCTGGTCGAAAGAAGTGAAATTAGATATTGGCATAAAACAAAAATATCCGATATCGATATCATGTGTCATCCGAAAGTCGATGAATATTTACTTACATTATTTTCAAAAGATAACAAATTGACTCAACTTCCCAGATTCGCATTAGACGGATAAAAATTCTATCGGTTGCGTTTTAAATTAAAAGGTTATTTGTAGACCTTTAGAGTATTTGTTTTACTCTAAAGGTATCGGTGCTACCTCTAAATATTTTTCTATCTAACCACAATTACCAAGCGCCTATGGGACTGCAAATTAAAAATGAAATAAAAAAACGAGTGAGCGTGAGCCAGTAATGTTCGTTTGCAGACCCGTATGGGTTGGGATTAGTGGAGGTGGAGCAATTAGGCTGGAAATTTTTTTGCTCTGCTAAAAAAGTTCTTTGCAGACTAATGCGCGGGGTGCTTGCAAGGGCAAAAACGAGCATTACTGGCTTACGCTCACAGATTAATAAAATACTTATTTCTTAAGGTGCCAATAATTTAATAAACTCCGCCCCGTCGTCCGACAAAACAACGGTCAACGCATACTGATCCCCAAGTTGTTTTACTTTAAAATCCTTAACATTCGACAGATTAATATCTTTAGATAACTCAGTAAAAACGCTTCCTTCAAAATCAAGCTTTGGTGAAAATAGTATTCTGATTGCATCTATACCTCCCGATACGCTACCCCATTCTAGAAATGAAGAAATAACTTTTCCTCCTCCTTCTACAAGTATACTCTTGATTCCTGAATCTTTTAGTTCTTTAAGATTAATCTCTAATGAAGTACCAACTTGAGAGTTCAAAATAATAGTTTTTGATAAGCTTTCATCAAATATTTTTAGATCTTTAGGTAAGTTTCTATTACCTTTTAAAATAATTTTAGTAGGCTGAGTTTTGTATGGTTCTGATTTGTTTTTCATAGCAAGTAAACTAGGATTGTCAGCTAAAACTGTGCCACCGCCTACTAGTATACCATCTACTTTAGAGCGAAGTAGATTTACTTCAGCTTTATCTTCGTCATTTGAAAATATTACTCTGTCACTACTGGTGGTATTACCTGAACCAATAGCCCCGTTTAGTCCTATTGCATATTTAAGTATTATAATAGGTCTGGTCATGATTAAGATGAAGCTAGATTCTCATCAATATATATTCTTGGTAATCTAGAATTTAGAGCAGTGAGTAATTCTAAAGGTTCAGCATTTGCAGCTAGCGCCATATTTTCAACAGAAATCTTCTCATTCCCGTCGCATCCAATAATAGTTACTACATCACCATTAAAAGCCGAGTCTTCACCAATATCTACCATGAACTGATCCATACAAACTGTTCCTATTATTGGATATCGCTTCCCATTAATAAGAACAGATCCTTTATTTGATAATCTTCTAGTCAGCCCGTCTCCGTAGCCAAGTGGGATAGTAACAACTCTAGTATCTTTTTCCGCTGTCCAGGTTCTGCCATAACTTACAGTGGCGCCCTTTTTTACTACTTTAAAAAAAACAACTTCTGATTTTAATTCTAGAGTAGGTTTAAGATCAAGAACATTATCTAAATGAGGAGCAGGGGAGACTCCATAAAGTATTCTTCCGGGCCTAACCATATCGCAGTGGTATTCCTTTGAAGACATTATCCCGCCTGAATTTGAGGCATGAAGCATTACGCTTTTTGGTAGTTTTTCTTTTAAATTATTTATAGATTCTTTGAATCTTTCTAATTGTAGTGCTGTAAATTCTTGATCGATATTTTCACTTTCAGCAAAATGTGTCTCTATACCTATTAATTCTGAAAAATTAGCGTGCATTGCGAAGCTAATTAAATCATTAAGTAAAGGAGAGTCGTAGTGAGTACCAATTCTCTCCATCCCAGTATCAATTTTTAAATGCACTCTTGCGGTTTTCTTAAGTGCTTTTGCTCGCTCTTCTATGGTTTTAAGTTTAGATAAAGAAGAAGCTAGAATGTCTATATCGTTTGCAATAAACTCATCTACTTGTCTACCTGAGATACCACCTAATGTTACTATAGGGCATTTTATACCTTCTTCTCTTAGAGCTATACCTTCTTCTAGAAATGCTACACCTAGAAAATCTGTTCCTGCTTTTTCCAATGTTTTAGCTACGGGGATTAGTCCATGACCATATGCATTAGCTTTTACAACGGATACAATTTTAGCAGGAGAGCAGTAGTTTTTTATTGCTAAAAAGTTATGTCTTAGATTGTCAAGGTTAACTATAAGGTGAGATGGTCTCATAAGGATAAATAGATAATTATTAAAGCGAGTATGGCAAAAAATTGGAAGAAAATCGAGGAAAGAGAAGTTTTTAAAACGCCTTATTTTTCTGTAGATGCTAAAAAATATTCAGATGGAACAGGTTATGTTGATGATTTTTATTGTTTTAAGTTTACTGACTGGGTTCATGTAATACCTATTTTACCTGGTGGAGAGTTCCTTATGGTGGAGCAATTTAGGTTTGGAAGTGAGCAAATTTCACTCGAATTTCCTGGGGGACAAATAGGCAAGGGAGAGCAACCTGAATTTACAGCACGTCGTGAATTGACAGAAGAAACAGGCTATATTGCTAAATCTATGACTTTACTTGGCAGCTCCTATCCTAACCCTGCTACTCATGATAATAAATGTTGGTATTTTTTAGCAGAGGATTTAACTTTTACCGGAAGTCAAACTCTAGACCAAGCAGAAGATATTAATATTAAAATTTTAAAAGAAGCAGAATTGAAAAAGCTCATTAAAGATCAGGTAATTTCCCACAGTTTAGCTGTAGTGTGTTATCAGTATTATCAGCTTTCTAAAGAAGAAAATTAAAGAGCAAGTATTCAAAAATTTATGAGTAAGCATAAGATAAAAGTAGAAGCCTTATTAGAATCTAGTAAGTTCATTCAGATTTTTAAAGATAGTTTGATGGTCGTCAAGCTCGGTGGCTCAGCCCTATATGATAGTGAAGCAAAGACTTCATTAATAAGTGATATTTGTTTTTTGAGAGCTATTGGAATACGCGTAGTCGTAGTTCATGGTGGAGGTAAGGAAGTCTCTGATATGCTTTTAAGACTTGGTATGGAGACTAAATTTATTAACGGCTACCGTTATACTAGCGAAGCAGATATCGGTATTGTAGAAATGGTTTTGTCTGGTAAGGTAAACAAAGACTTGGTAAGCGAAATTTCTAAAGGTGGTTTTAAGGCAGTGGGTCTTTCTGGGAAGGACGGAGACATGCTGACGCTGGAGCGAAGAATATTAGAAGACGGTACTGATCTGGGCTATGTTGGAACTGTAGTGCATGTGGATACTAAGCTTATATTAGATTTACTTGAGAAAGCTTATGTTCCGGTTATTTCCTCCCTCGGTTGTGGATATGACGGAGAAACATTAAATTTAAATGCTGATGAAGTAGCTAGCGCAATAGCTAATGAGCTCAAAGCTAAAAAGTTAATTTATCTTACTGACGTGGACGGCATCATTATTGATTCTGAACTTTGCTCAGAGTTAGATTTAAAAGAATCTGTTGAGTTAGAAATAGGTGGCAAAATTACAGGTGGTATGATTCCAAAACTTGATTATTCTATCTCTTCAATTAGAGCAGGCGTAGAGGCAGTGCATATAATAAACGGAACTAGCCCACACTCTATTCTACTTGAATTATTTACAGACCAGGGAGTTGGCACTAAGATAACTTATACTAGGAGAAAAAGAGTATGAGCCGTCATGTAAGTCTCTGCTCACATTTATTAAAGATATCTGATTTATCATCAGAAAAATTAGATAAAATAATTAGATTATCACTAGATCTTAAAAAAAGTCCTGAGAAATATAGAGATTCTCTTAAGGGGAAAACAATAGGTTTGTATTTTCAAAAACCTTCAATGAGAACTCGTGTTTCCTTTGAGTTAGCTATTAGTCAATTAGGAGCTTATCCCTTAGTACTTAATGCTGCTGAAATTCAAATAGGTGTAAGAGAAGCAGTACAAGATGTTTCTAGAGTACTATCAAGATATCTTGATGCGATTTTAATGAGAGTTGATAGGCATTCTTTGTTAGAAGACTTTGCTAAATTTTCAAATATTCCAGTTATAAACGGTCTATCTGATGTCGCACACCCCTGTCAGGCAATTGCTGATATCCTAACGATAGTAGAAAAAAAAGGAAATGTACCTTTAAAAATAGTTTATATTGGTGATGGGAATAATGTTTGTACTTCCTTAATAAGAGCAGCGAGTTTTGTGGGGCAAAAAATAACTGTATGTTGTCCTGTAGGATATGAGCCGAGTGTTTCAAAAAATGAAGTTGCATTTGATTTGATTAGCGATCCATTAGTAGCTATCAAAGATGCGGATGTAATTTATACAGATGTTTGGACTTCGATGGGGCAGGAGCAGGAGCAGTATTTAAGAAGACAAGTTTTTTATAACTACAGAGTAACATCTCAGTTAGTAGCACTTGCAAAAAAAGATTATATTTTTATGCACTGTTTACCAGCGCACCGAGGTGAAGAAGTAACTAATTCTGTACTAGAGTCATCAAACTCAGTAGTTTTTGATCAAGCAGAAAATCGCATGCATGCTCAAAAAGCTATACTTCTTTATTTGTTTGGATTGTAGTCCTAATAAGTCCCGATTACTACCTATCTCTACCCAACTTCTGCTTAACTTCTTTAGGAACTGCTAGCCAAGCTCTAGCTGATTTAGATTTATCATTTAGCAGAACTACTAAGGGTTCAATCTCTTTTACTTCTATCAGTTCTCCAGACTCTCTTAAAACCATGGGTGGTGTTTCTGGTGTATTGCGGTGACTATCTTTTTCGTTAACTTCAATAAGATAATATTCTGGATCAAAGCCTAAAGACTCGAGACATTTTTTGGCTTCTTTTAAAGTGGCTTTAGCAGCTTCTGTGTATTCGCCTTCTTTGTTTAGCTCCAGGTGAATAGTTTTTGGAAGTATTCTATTGAGTAATCTTTTTGATAAGTCTTTTACAATACTGTCATTAGAATCTGATGCCCAAAGAGATAAATGATAGCCCCACCAGTTTTCGTCAATTTTAAATAATTCTTCTAGGGTCATATCCTGGTAAGGATTATTTGAATTTAAGATTTTCTCCATTACGGGATCGAGAAATAAATTTAAATCTTTTCCTGCTAGATCTCTTATTCTTCTAACTAATATCTTACTTACTGCATCGGTCGCCTGTAACACTCTATGTTGATAGACTTGTCTATACATAGAATTTCTTGCTACGAAAAAGTGTGTGAGCGCATCTAGTCTGCTTTCCTGTATTGCAAGTGTTCCTTCTTCGGTGAGTCTAAATGCATCTATTAAGGCAGTTACATTATATCTTCCATAAGTAACAGCGCACATTACACTATCTACTATTGACCAATTTCCACGATCGACATTCCAGCCGCCGCCTGAAATTAATGAAGTTGCCCAGTTTGGAATACTTGAATCTTCATCTAAAATTTTTATAACTTTTTCAGTTAGTCCAATTTCAGTTTTTTCTAGTATGCTAGAAATTTCTTTATCTTCTCTGATCACTCTCATGGTCAGATCTTCGTGATGTAGTTTGTTTTTATTACGATTTGACCAAACTGCCTCTGCTAAATGTGATCCAGGAGATACATGGCCTATGTCATGAAGTACGGCAGCCGCTGCTATCGCTGGAGCCCATTCTTTAACTAGTTCTGGTCTTTGAGTGGAGAGATGTTTTAGCATTTGCAGTGCAAGAAATGCTACTCCTAGGCTATGTCCGAATCTAGAGTGTTCTGCAAACATATATACAAATTTAGTATTTCCTGTTTGACTAATTCTTCTTAGTCTTTGAACCCAGGCCGTATCAATCAGTTCTAACGCGAGAGCATCCCAAGGGTTATTTCTGTCAAAAATTAATGTACCGTGGGCAACATCTGAAAAGTTTACAGTGGAAGATTTATTGATGAACTCGTTATTCATAAGTATCCTTTAATTGTTGTCTTCCTAAAATTTCGATATTGAAAGGGGATAAATCTGGGAAAGTTTTGTCAGAATTTGAAAGTACTGTAACTTTACTTATTCCAAGTTGTTTTAATATCTGTGCCCCGACTCCGAGCTCTTTTAGATTTTCTATCTTATTCACTTCCATATTAATTGTATTAAAACTAATATTTTGATTTCCCTTTCTAATATATACTAGTGCGCCGGTATTAGCTTTTGAGATTTCTTGAAGTGCATTTAGTAACTTAGCTCTTGAGTGTGAGCCATCGTCAATTAATAGATCACCTAAAACTCGCTCCGAATGCATTCGCACTAGAGTAGGTATGTTGCTATCAATTTTGATATTATTTTTTAGTAAAGCAAGATGCTCGGCACCATCATGAGTCGACCTAAAAGCTTTTACAGAAAAGGTACCAAATTCTTTTGTAGGGAGTATAGTACTTGCTTCTTCTTTAACAATTGATTCTGAAATAAGACGATATTTTAAGACAACAGATATATTAATAAGTGGGATACTGAGTTTTTTACTCAGTACTTCAGTAGCTGGACTATCAGCTACTTCTCCTGTGTTTGTAATAATATGAGAGAATAAACCGATAGTAGTTGTATCTTCTAAGGATAATAAGTCTGTGATTGCTTCAGCTATTCCAAAATTAACAAGTAATCCTCCAAGCTTCGAGATAACTGGGAATACATGACCAGGTGAGACTAAATCTTTTGTTATAAGAATTTTGCTATCGCTAGCAGATTTGGCTAATGCACATATAGTTTTTGCTCTATCCTCACTAGAAATCCCGGAGTGCACTCCTAGTCGAGCTTCGATACTTGGCCCAAATCGAAATGATGTACTTTCATTTCTTGAAAGAGGTAATAAGTCTATTTCTTTTGCTATTTTCTCAGGTACTGAGCAAAGTATTACGCCTTTTGCATTATTTAGAATATAACTAACATCTTCACTAGTAGTGTCTTCAGCAACTTTTACTATATATGAAGAGTAAGTAGTACTTAGGTCATCTACTAGGATAAAGAATTTTTTATCTCTAATTTGAGTAGTAATATCTTTAATAGTATTCATTTTATGAATCAGCATTTACTAGATGATAATAATCTAGAAGCTTTTTTTCCATTTCTGTGGCAGGCGGCTCTTTCTCTGTAAAGTATCTAAATTGAAATAAACCTTGAGCTACTAGCATTTGCAGACCATTGATTATGGTTGCATTTTTTTTTAGACCTAGTTTTGTTAGATCAGATTGATCTGTTAACATTTCAAATAGGGTGTGTGTTTCTTTAATTTTTTTATAAGGAAAAAATTCAATATGTTTTAATGGTGTAGTGTTAATAATTAAATTGTAATAATCTATTCCACTTTTTTCAAACTCTGAAGTGCTGATTACTTCTACATCAAACATTTGACCAAGTTTATTAGCCCTTTTTTGTGTACGGTTAACAACAGTAATATTTTTTATATTTATTTTCTTAAGAGCATAAACGGCAGCTTTAGCTGCACCACCTGCTCCTATGATCAGTGCTTTGTCTTTTGTATAATCTGATTTAATTTTAGCCAAGGGTAGGGCCACTCCAAGCCAATCAGTATTGAAGCCATGAATTTTATTGCCGTCATTTATTATAGTGTTGCATGCACCAATACTTTTTGCAGCGGGGCCTATTAGATCTATATACGGTATGACGTCTTCTTTGTAAGGTATGGTCACGCTATAGGCTCTTATTCCGAGTTCCTTCATGGCATTCATTGGGACTTCTAGGTCGCTTACCGGAAATGCATGATAGCTAAAAGGAAGGGATAAGATTTTAAAACCAGAATTATGAAGAGTAGCGCTGTATTTTGATGGGTTTTCTGCAAGTAGCCCACAAAGGTATGGCCAAGCTAGCTTACTCCAATCCGTTTTTGGTAGAGTTGGTAAGGTCATGCCTGGGATTATTTTGGAAATGTCTGTAATCACTTAGGAAATTATATATTGTAATAATATTGATAGGTCTTTCTTACTATGAATTTTGGTTTTAGGAAATTTGATACAACAAAATAGTAGTTTGCAGTAATTTCTTTAAATATTCTGTTTATACTGACCGATAATACAGTTAATGACTATTATACTTGGCAGTTCCCATATTCAAGAAGGCTTAAAAAAAGATTTTATATCAGAAGATCTTGATATCAACTTGGGATTAAACTCTGGAGCTATAAATAAAAAAATTCTTCATGTCTTAGTTTATGAAGCTCACGGCTTTAGGATTTTATTAGAGCTATTTTTTGCCTTTATTATACTAAGTACAATATTTTTATTTTTTCCAAGTGTCTCTGAAGGTCCAATATCTTTACAGGTTATGGTCGTATCTATCGTTTGCCTAGCTTTTGTAGCTATAGATTCTGAAATAATTTGTTCTTCTTGTAATAGCACTAGAAAAGCTTTTGTCGAAAGTCTTTCAGGAAATTATGACCAAGCAATTTCTTTATATCGTAAGGCGATGCACGCGCCGGCTCCACCATCAACTGATTTATATTTACTAGCACTAGCAGAAATTTTCGCTTTAAAAGGCGAGAGAAATTCCTTTAATAACTATATCGCCAAAGCTTTAGATCATGGATGTTCTAAGAGAATTGCTAGTTTTTATTATTTAAGAGGATCTTTCTTCTCTAATGAACTAACAGATGATGAATTGTTAAAGATAGAACAGGAATTTATAAATGATCCTATGATACAAACTGAAGTATCATTTATATATTTAGTAAAAGGTCGTATTAATAGTGCTAATGTTGCACTAAAACGGGTTATGGAATCAAGATCTTGCCAGCACCTAAGTGGTTTGGAAACAAGGGATTTTTCGTTGCTGATTCAGCTTTTATTGGATCTTATTTCTGGAAATGAAGAAGCCGGTTTTGATCTTGATATAATACTTAAAACTTTAAAGAAGGAAATAGACTTTATTCCTACTTTAGCTCCTTATGTTAGTCTTTGTTATTTAATAAGATCTAGATATTACAGAAAAAACTTATACCAAAAAGACTTATCATATTATGATCAGCAACGGGCATTATCGCTGTGTCAGTATCCATTACATATTGGATTCTTTAATTAATTATATTTTAGACTGCTAATGACCTTCTAGCAGGACTATGTTAGTGATAATTTCAAAAAAATTATCTTAAATCCAATGAAAAAATTAGCTTCTAAAGATTCTTCAAGTTTATATCAGTTAGAAAACACCAAAGTTAAGACCTATATCGCAACTACTCCAGAAAGTAGACAGATTGTGAATGATCCTTTTTTAGTAGGAGTGAAATATACTGAGGCACTAAAAATAGCCTGCGGGAAAGTTGTCGAACTAATGCAGTCAGATCCTAATTGTGTTTTGTATTCAGATAATGCAGAAAATAAAACATGTGTACTAAATATTTTAAGAGGCGGGTTAAATTTTGGTTTAAGAGAAGCACTTGCTAAGTCACTTAATTGGAATAATCATAGTGCCGCATTCATCAGTGCTCAGCGTGCTAGACAAGATAGTAATCCAGAGGATTGGTATATTACTGAGTCTAGTTATCAAAAAGTTTTTTTACCTAAGGACGCTATCATTGTTTTTGGAGATGTTGTAGCAACTGGAACTAGCTTAGAATTTGCTTTGTCTCAAATATTAGATATTGCAAAAACTCAGGCACATACTATTAGTTCATTTATCTTTTTTACTATCGGTGGTCCAAGATCTGGTGAAATAATAGAAAAAGTAAACGAAACAGCTTCTAAATTATTTCCTAACTTTATTGGGTCCACTGTTATATACTTAGAAGGATGTTTTTCTGTTGCGGATACTGAATCACCTGTTACAGTAAAATTTACAGGTACGGATCTTTTAAGAAGAGAAAGTATCGTCGTTCCTGAGTTTGTAAAATCTCAATTTGAAAATCCAACTTTCCCAATTGAACGCTGCACCATTTATGATGCAGGATCTAGAGCATTTTGGTTACCCGAATACTTTGAAGATATTAAAGATTATTGGGAGCAGACTTTGCATCTAGCAAAAGATGGTATGACTTATGAGGAGCTTCTTGCGGAGAGGTATCCTGAGTTATTAAAAGAACAGAATGAATCCATTGATTTTTCTAAGATTAGTTTAGTTGAACTTTGTGAGGCCCAGCTAGCTAAGCTAGATTACTAGTTCCATTACCTAAGCTAAGTGACTTTTAGCTTAGGCCGCTTCTAGGATATCTTTAGCTTCGTATTCTGGAAACATTATAATAGCAGGGTGTACGTTAAAAGCTTTAGCAAGCTGCTCCGCTCTTTTTTTACCTATTTCTACCTTGTTGTTTTCTAATAAGCTTAAATTGCTAGTACTAATTTTTGAGTGCTTAGCTAGTTCTGCCTGTGTCCAGCCTTTTAATTCTCTTAACATTTTGATGACATCAGAAGTATTAAGTTTGATATGAGGCTTTGCAGCTATGAAATTTTTATTTTTTATATTTTTCATTATAGTTAAATTTCCTTCAGGTTAACTTATGTTAATACTTATGTGGCGTAATCTTCAGTGAATAGATTGTACTTAAGTTTTTATCTATTCTATAAATTAATCTATACTTAATGTTGAGCCTTGAAGATCTTTCATCAATATATTGACCTTTAAGCTTTTCATCGTGAAAACCAGGAAATTCTTTAAGTTTTTCTGGTCCATGTCTATAAACAATACTTTTCCAAAGTTCATATTTTTTTAAAACTTCAGGCTGTAGCTTAGGATAGACCTTAAGAATGTCTTTGTGTTCTTTTATTTTCCACATTATTAAATATAATAACTTATTAAATTTAATAAGTCCAATTAATTTATCTAAATATCTGTTAATCTTGGAAATTAGCTCCTTCTTCTGTCTACTAACATTTTAATAAGTATCAAAAATCATTTAATAAAATTAAATTCTTATTGGCCGCTATTGTATTTTAAGACAATTTTCTTTAAGTTAGCTGAGCTATTGAAAAGTAAACAAGGTTTTTTTTTATGTGGATTTAGTATTTCTAAGATGAGTTGGGAAATTTTAGTGAGATTTTCTAATTCATCTTGGAAAAGAGAGGAGTTCTGCTTATGGTAATGTTCTAGGTGACCGAGTACTTTTAGGACGGATCTAGAAGATAGTGTACCGGAACTGCCCCACACCAAAAGAGCGCGCTTGAAGGGTCATCCTACCTTCGTTATTGCGCACTCTGGGGCACACTGTTTAGCAGAACTCCTCTCGTTATTTTTTGAGTCCAGAGGTGAGGGATTGGGAATCGGGCGTTACCTTTTCCTCCCTCTGGCTCACTTTGATTTTTTTATTTCTTTTCAATAGCCTTTCACTTTTCTTTTTCAAAAAATAGTTTCAAACTTAAAGTAGTCACCTATAAGCATAGAGTGTATAGTAATTACATGCGCACCGTTCTTAACATACCAGAAGACTTACTTGATGAAGCTAGGGACTTGCTTGGCTTGGATTCAAAGTCTGAGACCATTATTTCTGCGTTAAGAGAGTTAATTAGATCGAAAAGAATTCAGGAATTAAAAAGTCTTTATGGTAAAATTGATGTTAATCTTGATATCAATAAATCTCGTAGAAGAAAAAAGGTTACTCATAAAGGATAAAACATGAGACCAAATAACCCAATACATCCCGGACAGATGCTTTTAAAAGAATTTATTGAGCCATCTAATATTTCACGTAATAAAATTTCACGGCGAGAATTTGCTAAGCATTTAGGATGGACTACAACAAAGCTTAATGAGTTAATTAGAGGCAAGAGAGGAATAACTGCAGCCACTGCATTAGATTTGTCCAAGTCTTTAAAAACTTCACCTGAACTTTGGTTACAACTTCAAATGTATGTCGATCTTCATGAAGAAGAAATGAATAGAAAAAGGGCTTCTTAAATCTTTCTAACAAAGAGTCAGAAGTTTCATAAATAAAAAGCTCACGACCAAGTATGGCGCCGCAGTTCGCGCTGGAACATACATTGCAGAGCAATGTGGTTTCCAGCGTCTCACCCCAGCCACCCCGCGCCTCTACAGCTTTTAATTTATGAAACTTCTGACTCTTTGCTATTTTTTTATAAATTAATTATTTGAATAACAATTCCATTTCTGGTGGAGCTTTTAAAACTCCATTTTTAATCCAGTACCAAAGTAATACTGCATCAATAGTTTTTAATGCTAATGGTGCAGTATTTATAATTGCATCTCGAAGTTCTTCTTGTTCTTGATTTAATTCTTCTTCGTTATAGACGTCAGGAAAAAGCAACAATGAAGAATTACTAGTTAGTTGCTTATAATTAGAAATTCTATAATCATAAATACCAATTTGGAGTTCTCCTTGAAGACAGGGGAAATTTTCTAAAAAGCGTGTTACTACGTTTTTATTATTCTTAGTATTTTTATCTAAGTTTTGTGGACGAAAATGCGCACCTATCGCATTACGGTAGTCTGTTATCAGGGATACTGTATGTTTTGTTTGTTTAAAAGTTTCACTTAGATCTGGTGATAGTTTCTTAAAATATTCAGAATTATTTTTTTTAATAAAATGTTTTAGATTGTAATCGAAAATGTTATGAATTTCCTTTAAACTAATCATAATTCTACGTAAGAAGTAGGAGGTCTGCCAAATTTTTTCATTATTATCATTTTCATTAAGGAAAAGATTTTGAAATTCAAAAGATAAATCACCATGTAAGAACATTAGCCTTATCAACCATTCAGTATCTGAGTCACAAGAAGGAAAAAGCTTTGTTATTTTAGAAGATATAATAAAACTATCAAAATCAGACATGATTAAAAATTAAAGCAAAATAATATAATAGAAAAATTCTTCTTTTTAAAATAAATGAAAGATCTAGTTCTCAAGAAAATAAAGCTGTAGATGGGCGGAGTGGCAGGGGCGAGACACTGGAAACCCACTTTGCTCTGCAAAGTATGTTCCAGTGCGAGCTGGGTGGCCATACCTGGTCGTGAGCTTTATTTTCTTGAGAACTAGATCTTTCATCTTCCCCCCCCGCCCCTTTTGATAAACAAAGAACAAGTCCCCCGACAAATCAACTTATCTGTACCTTCTTGCTTAACATCAACCTGCCAAACATGAATACTCTTTCCCAACCTAATAGGAGTGGCAGTACCAATAACAAAACCACTTCTTGCACTTTCTAAATGTTGGCAGTGGAGTTCTGTACCAACTGCGATATCTGTATCTTGATTTATATTTAAAACAGAGCCGATTGATGCTACGGTTTCGATTAGAGCTGCAGAGGCGCCGCCGTGGAGGATGCCGAAAGGTTGCTTGGTACGCTCGTCCACGGGCATTTTGGCGGATACTTTATTGGGCGTTAGCTCTAAAAATTCTATTCCTAGTGAATCTGCTAATGTTTTAGTTGTTGGTGTATTATTCACTTTTTATATTACTGATGGTATTAAGATAGGATCTATTTATACAGCTATTATATGAACACAGAAACAAAAAAACAAACCTTTAGCCCAAAGTGGGAAATTTCAGGAAACTTTGAAGAAATCGAATATCATAAATGGGAAGGTATCGCGAAGATAACAATCAATCGCCCACAGGTAAGAAATGCTTTTACACCTGTTACGGTATCTGAGATGCGACAAGCATTTGAGGATGCGAGAGATGACTCTGATATCGGTGTTATTATTTTAACCGGTAAGGGCAAGGAAGCATTTTGCTCTGGGGGAGATCAGAAGGTGAGGGGGAATACTGGTTATGAAGATAATAAGTCTGGGATTTTAAGACTTAATGTTCTCGATCTTCAGAGACAAATTAGAACTTTACCAAAACCAGTTGTTGCAATGGTTGCAGGTTATGCAATTGGAGGAGGGCATGTATTACATATTATGTGCGATCTAACTATCGCAGCAGATAATGCAATCTTTGGTCAAACTGGTCCTAAGGTAGGTTCTTTTGATGCGGGGTTTGGATCTTCTTATTTAGCTAGGATCGTTGGTCAGAAGAAGGCAAGAGAGATTTGGTATTTGTGTCGTCAGTATAATGCTAGTGAAGCATTAGAGATGGGACTAGTAAATCATGTTGTGCCTTATGAAGAGCTTGAAAATGAAACTATCAGTTGGTGTAAGACAATGCTTGAGCACAGTCCACTTGCGCTAAGATGTTTGAAATCAGCAATGAATGCAGACTGTGATGGTCAAGCGGGAATACAAGAGCTTGCAGGTAATGCCACTATGTTGTTTTATATGACTGAGGAAGCTAAAGAAGGAAAACAGGCCTTCATTGAAAAACGAAAACCTGATTTCACCAAGTTTAAAAGACAGCCTTAGCCGATATGAATTTTGACATCGTAAGTATTTAATTTTATTAGTGAATACCCCAAATATGCAATAAGATACAATATTTTATTTTATATCTTGCATTATAGTGCATCTTACTTTATTATTTATTGTATTATAAGGCATGGTATGTCAAAATTCGAATTTAATATTTCAAAACTATCGCAGCTAAGCGAAATACTAACTGACTCTGGATCGCATATTCCAGCTATGCCTAAAAAAGGCTGGCTTCATGAAATAAGAACTACCTTAATGATGAAATCAGCTTTTTTAGCTAAACGTTTAGGTGTCGATCCTAGTGTAGTATCTCGCTTTGAGAAATCTGAAATCAATCAAACGATCACATTAAAATCACTTAATAAAATAGCAGATGCTCTTGGATGTGATGTTAGATATGTTCTCATACCAAGAGTTCCACTAAATGAGAAATTATTAAAGCAGGCTGAAAAAAAATTATCTCAAGAAGATAAAAGATTACGACATAATATGAGTCTTGAACAACAGGAAAGTAAGAGAAAAAATTGCTTGAATGATTCTACGAGAGTAGCTTTTTTAATTCAGGAGCGTGGTAATAAAATTTGGGATGATAACGATGACTGATGACGGTAAAACATTGATTGATCTTGATGAAGCTCATGCCTTGATTCCTAGTATTCGATATAAATATGAATTAGATGAATTAGAGCAGCAAAATATTAGAATTGGAATAAAATGGGCACATCAAAGTAGAAAATTTAAAAAAGACTATCCTACAGAAATTAGTTTAAAAACTCTTCACAAAAAAATGTTTGAACATGTATGGGAATGGGCTGGAACTTATCGCAAGACGATGAAAAACATAGGTTCGTTTGGCGGTTATGAAGTAGCTTCTGAAATGAAGAAACTTTGTGATGATGTGCAATATCAGATATCAAGTAAATCTATGGAATTTGATGAGATTGCAGTGCGCTTTCATCATCGGATCACTGATGTTCATCCTTTTCCTAATGGTAATGGTAGATTTTCTAGGGAAGCAACCGATTTTTTACTATTGTTTAATCGTCATAAGCTTTTTACATGGGGATCAAGGAGAGAAAATCAAGATTTTGTAAGAGAAGATTATATAAAAGCACTAAGAAAAGCTGACTTAGGTGACTACTCATATTTGCTAAGTTTTGTAAGAGAATAGAAATTATAATTTAAAAGGTAATATTATGTCACTAAATAACGAATGGTCTAAGTGTAATATTTGTAAAAAAAGTATTCAGCTGAATGCGCAATATTATCTTTGTTCCGTTAGTACTTGTAAGCATCCAAGAACTGGACTTAAGTTTTGTTCAGTAGATTGTTGGGATACGCATATTGGAGAAACTAGACATAGAGATGCTTGGGCTGAGGAAGCTAGAGCGCCAAAAGTTGCAAGTACTAGTGAAGATAATTCTCAAGTTCGAGCACCTGTCAGAAAGATTTATGATACTAAGCCTACTGAGGCTTCTAGCAGTAGCAATTTATCTAGTAACCCAAGTGCATTCACAAATCTTGATACTTTAGTAGTTGTGTCTAAGGTAAAGCAATTTATTAAAGATAATTCAGAATTTAATACTAGTCAGTGTTTAATTGATGAGATTTCAAAGAAGGTTGCAGAGATTTCTCTTCGTGCGATTCAGTCAGCTAAGGAGTCTGGAAGAAAAACTGTTATGGGACGGGATGTTAAATGATTTAAGTCATATTTCTAATTTTAAGCGGATCATGTTAGATTCAGATTAAAGCTTAAAAAGTAATATGGACGAATCAAATAAACCTACGAATTTAGTTAAACCCATAAATAAACCCTCTATTTTAGGTGGGGCAGGTAATATTGAGGATAACGCCAGTGTCTTAGCTAGGGCCTTATTTCGAGGCGACTTAACTGAGCAGGAAATTAAAGAGTTACATCCTCAATCGCTGCACTTTGCCATCAAAGTACTTGGTTTTGAGTCTGCTGTAGATGTACTTCCATTTGTTTCAAATCCACAATATCGTGCTTTATTAGATTTAGAATTTTGGACTAGGGATTCTTTTAGAGAGGATCGTTTTTGGACATGGCTTGCGGCTATTGATGATGACGCGGACTTATTGCCTATACAGAAACTATTGAAGTGCATAGATCCAACTGTTTTAAATTTACTTTTCAGAAGATATGTTGAAGTTGTCTATCATGAAGAGCCAACAGATCGCCCACCAAATGCCAATGCTTATACACCAGATGGTGGTTTATCTTGGATAACACTTAAGGCACATGACGCAGATAAACATAGATTATTAGGTCGCATATTAGCTTTTTTATTTCAAACTAACCGAGAAGCTTTCTATCAATACTTGGCTTATTCTCAGGGTGGGACAAGTATGGAGTTTGAGGAAGAAGCATTTAAAGATAAATCTCAAAGATTGACTGAGTATTCTATCCCTTCTATTGATGAGGCTTCTGAGCTACATAAGCCTATTAAAGAGCAGGAAGCTTTGAAAATAGTATTGCCAATTATCGATAGTGTAGAATTAGGCCATGCTAATTCAGCAGAAGCCAATGCAATAGAAATGGATAAGCTGAAAGTTCAGCATATAGTTCCGTTGTATGCTTCTAGCGTAAAATATCAGCCCTTGTTTTCATCGCTCGAGAGACTACCTGATGAAGAACTATATCGTATTCAGCTTGAATTTGGTAAACTTTGTAACGCAGCCCTTAGTTTTTTTAAGGGAGATTACGGAGAAGAATCTTCATTAAAGTTAACTTCAGAGCAGGTTTTTGGAGCAACTAATATTGGTCTTGAAGTGTTAGCTAGATTGGATAATAGAGTTTTTCTAGATGATGTATTTGCAAAAATTCCTATTACTTTCTTGTATAGACTTGGACTTAGTAAGTTATTTGAACTAAGAGCGCTTAGTTATAAGGTTCCGGAGGACATTAAAGCTATTCTCTCGCATATGAATCTCCCTTTGCAGATTTTATTAGATTATGTGGCAAAGCCATTGCCTGTGATACCAGAATTTTTAAGAGAGGATGGAACTTTTGATATTGCAAATGATCTAGTGAATGATATTAACGGTAATATTAATAATGATGAGTTAAAAACATCTGAGCAAGTAATTTATTCCTTAGATCAGTTAAATTTTACAAAAAATATTATTGAGAAGCAGATCTTAGAAAAATTTTTAGAGATTCGCTCTTATGAAAAGATGCACTTAAAGCATTCTCTTGTAAAAGAAGGAATATCAAAAGACGTTCAATAGAAAGCCAATAAAAAAAATTTAAGAAAGGAAAATCTAGATGGAAACATTTCACTTAGCATTACCAGTTACTGACTTAGCAGAAGCTAGAAAATTCTACGGAGGAGTACTTTCTCTCTCTGAAAAAAGATCTGCTTTTAATTGGGTTGATTATGATTTTTTTGGACATCAGTTAAGTTTGCACTTGGTTACTGAAAAGGTGAAGAAACCTGAAGGAACAATGATTGACGGTGATCAGGTACCTGCAAATCATTATGGTTTGGTAGTATCAAAGAAGAAATGGGAAGAACTTAGAGATTCTTATGTAGCAAAGAATGTTAAGTTCATTATCGGACCAAAGTTAAGATTTGTAGGTAAAAGAGAAGAGCAGGGGACTTTCTTCCTCTCAGATCCTTTTGGTAACTATATAGAAATTAAGTATTTTTCAGACCAAACGCATGGGTTGTGGTCGTAGTTTTATTATTCATTAATAACTTGTTTTAGTTGCTTTTTTAAACTAAGGTTCTTTTACATTCAAATCTTGGGTAAGTAGAAAAGATTGTTTCTAAAGTATATTATGAGCGGAATCTAGAAATACTTTAGAAGCAGTTGTGTTTTTTGTTTGGTTTTTTGTTTCTCGATTTAGGAGACGGTATGATGCTTAGAAGAGTGTTTAGTCGCTTACTAGCGATTTCGGGGATTGCCTCAAGTATACCACTTTTTGATTCGAAGAAAGATGTTCAAGAAGGTTGCAACAATTGTTGTTCGAAAAAACTAGCAAGCTGTACTTGCGATGAGGATGAGATGAATCTTCATTCTACCTTGTATCTTTGTAACTACCTCGGTAACGGTCTTGAACATGCAGAGATCGTAAGATTTGAAAGTAGAGGCATTTGGGTAGTTCCTGTTAATTGTTGTCAGGAGACTCAGGTGCTGGTTGAGTGGAGATATCAAAAATCTGGATATTCTGTTTATGGTATTCGTCAAGGAAAAGAAGTAGCTGGGAGTGTAGTCGCCAACAGCTACTCGGTTGCAAATAGTGTCAAACTGCATCTCATTCATTATAATGAGATAACATCAAGTGAGTTATCTGAATTGATAGAACTCTCATAACCGATCAGTGTGTTTTGTATATTTTAAAAGCGACCTAGGAAATAACTAGGTCGCTAGTTACGGCAATGATCTTTGTAGTATTATTTTAGAAATTTATTTAAGGTTATTAAAAAACTGTTTCTTTCTTTTCTAATCTGGAAGCTGAACAAGCTTTCTAATATGCGATCTAACAACATCATCTATCTGCCGAACTCCAAACTTGGCAGCCTCTACTTCTAGAATCATTGCGTCAATCTCTTCACTGCTTATTGAAACATTTATTCCTCTATCAGAGAGATTCCAGAGTGACAAATCAATTCTACGTTGAAGAATTTCTCTAATTACTTCTTTACTAAGTGAGTTAAAAACTAAAATTTCATTTATCCTACCAAGTAGCTCAGGTCTGAAAACTTTTGTGGCTTCTACTTGCTCTTTGATTTGTAGCGCATTTTTTGAATTTAGATTTGGAATTTGTGAGAGTAGGTTTGAAGTTAGGACAATAATGGTCTGAGTCATATCTACTTTTTGATTACTAGAACCATCAACAATATAGCCTTCATCAAAAACAGGTAAGAACGCATCCCATACTTTCTCGTGTGCTTTTTCTACTTCGTCTAGTAGAACTACAGATCTAGGTCGCTTCAGTACTGCTCTTGTTAGCTGACCGCCTTGTTCATAACCAACATATCCTGGAGGAGGTCCGTAAAATCTACTTGCTTGGTGAGCATCAGAGAACTGCCCCATATCAAAACGTATTAAGGCATCACTAGTGCCATAAACTGCTTCGGCTAATGCTCTTGCTGCTTCCGTTTTTCCAACCCCTGTAGGACCAAGAAAAAGTAAGACCGCATAAGGTGCATTTTCTTTTCCGACTTTTACTCCTTTTGAAGATAGTCTAGCAATTTCTTTCAGTGGAGAAATTACGTGTTCTTGTCCTATGATTCTTGAAAATGGATCTCCATTGTCCTCTGATCGTATATTTCGTTTTTTAGTGTTGATTGGTTTTATTGATGTTTGGCTAGTTTCTGATTCTACTGTTACTACGATAGAAGCTAGTATTGTTCCTAAGAATAAAAATGCATTTATAAAACTAAGTGAATCTTGAAATGCTTTAATAATACCTGCACTAAAATCTCCTAAGTACCAAATTACAAAGAAAGCAGATAATGGAATGCCGATTCTTAGATATAATTTTGACTCTGTATACTTAGTAGTAGAGATTCCAATATGAGCGATGAAAGTACTTAGAATCAAAGATACTAGGATATAATTAATTTCCCAACTTTCTGAAGTAAATCTATCAAGTAAAAAGAATGAGGTCCAAACTAAAAAAGAATACCAGAGTAGAGAAAAGATCTCTTCAGTTAGTTCACTAATCTCTTTTTTATCTAGTGAATTTTCCATTACTTTAATTAGCTCTCTTAAGCTGCTTCTTGTGCGGAATTTGCTTGTTCAGGAGCTTCAGTGCTTTTTAGGTGTATGGTATAGTCAAGGTATGCAAATGTAGCTTGAATATTATCAGAGTTACTATAAACATATGCCATAAAAAAATCTGTTATGCTTGCGTTTCGCATTGCTATTTCTTGTGCAACTTTAAGAACTAAGGGAATTCTAATTTTATTTTCTTGTTCAAAAGCTTCCCACCATTTTTTAGCATCACCAGTGGTATTTGGCCAGTCTAGTTTATTCTCTTTAAGTTCATTTAGAGCATGCCATAGCTCCTCTTCTGAGAATGGGTCAATTTGTTTACCATCTGCGTTTGTAATATTTACAGCATTCTCTTGATTAGCTTTTTCCGGAAGAGTCTCTTTGTATTCTATCGGTGCTGTTCTAAGTTTTATTTCTTTACTAGCATCGTTAAACTCAGACATCCTGTGTTTCATTTCTGCTATTTTGTAGTAAGCTGTAAGATGACCCTGAAATACTGGTGTCTCTGGCATAAAGAATGTCGCTTGATTTCCATTAGGTCTGCCGATTTCACCTGGGGTTAGAACTTGTCTTTGTTGAAGCTGTTCGTTTATTCCTAAGTTTCTACTTGCAAAGTTTTCTGTGATTTTTCTATTTTGACCTTTAGATGAAGTTTTATATCTAATAGTCATTACTCCAGATTCTTTAGAAGCCCATTCTGAATCTGTGAAATCTAGAGAAGGCATGAAAATTTTTGTACTAAAACCTGAGAGTACTGACTCCCAATCTTCTCCGTAGTTACCTTTTACCTGACCTATTGATTGAATAGCAGCTACAATGCTCACATTTCTAGATCTTAAAGTATTTAGTTTTATGTGAATATCAGGAAGTCTTCCTAGCGCACTTGCGAATTCGTCAATAACTAAGCTGACTGGTCTAGGAAGGGTTTGCCCTGGGCATTCTTCTGCATATTTTGTTAGATAACGTAGTAATTCAACTACTATTACGTTAGCTAGTGGACGAAGCATCTTTAATTCAGATTCTCTTAGTTCCACTACGAATAGAGTTGGTTCTTTAATTATTTTTTCTATATCTATTTCGTCATAGAAAGTAGTTGATCTAATAGCTAATAGATCCCAAGCTTGTAATCTCATACTTAGTTCTGACATAATAGTATCAGCATTTTGAGAGCCTGATCTCGAAAGTTCTACGAAAGCTTTTGCTGTTCGTATTGCTTCTGGATGAGCTTCTAACCAGTCACAAAGGTACTGAGAACCTTTATTTACTATTTCATGAATTCTAGGCATTGATAATCTTTCATTTGGATCTGAAAGAAGACCGACCATCATTGCATTTAAAACTTGAAGAGCGCTGTTTCTGAAAAAGGGGCTATCTTGTTTTGAATTTGCTTCGTCAGTAGCCATAATAACTGAGTTAGCAATTAGCTTACAATCTGTATCAGTTTCAATTTTCGCAAGAATATTCCAGCTTAAGCTTCTGATAGTATCTAGTGGATTAAAAAGTACTACGTTCTTTTCTGGGTTGTACTTCTTGGTCATGCCACCAAGTTTTTGCCACATTTCCTGCTTAGAATCGATAATTATAGTAGAGCGGTGAGGGCAGAGACAGTCATTGTATAATATAGGTAAAATTAACTTAGTTGTTTTACCGCTACCTGTTTTTGCGACGATCAAAATATGTCTATTTCTTTCTCCGTTTGGAATTACTAAGTTAGCTTCTTTGACTGCAAGGCCTGTACTTCCTCTTAGTTCTGTTACTGGTAGTATGGTATCGTACTTCCCGGTTTTTAGTATCCACTTTTTAATTTGTTTTGTAGTCGCTAAATCTGAGGATCCTAGTTCGTTTGTTTTAGATCTGCTTGGTCTGATCCAATCAGAGGAGCTTTTGAAAAGTGACATTATACCTTCACTAGACATAACATCTGGTCTTGATCTGTAGGTGATTATAAAAGCAATTAAAAGAGCGCCGATAGCTAGATAATTTATTGGGCTTTCTGATTCTTCATCATATTCGCCGTCGTTTGAACTTAATCTAGATTGAACATTGTCTAAATTAGAATTTGTACTTTGACCTGAGAAGAATAAAGAAAATATTACTAATGCAAATATGCTATAAATTGCGAGCACTAGTTTCATGCCCTGTCTTTTGACTTGAATATAAAACAAGCCAGCTAGGACACCGATCATCAATAAAGAAAAAAATAAACTCACCACCGTACCCCTCTTAATATAGGCTTAATATTGGCCCCTTGGCAAAAATCCCAAGTACTTACTAATATTTGTTATAGCGAATAAGGTAGAAAGTGCTGCATTCGTTAGACTTTATTAGTCACAGTTTGCGAATACTTCGTAATAATATTATTAGAATGTTAGCGTAATTTAATAGGCTTAATATGATTGAGTTAAAAAATAAGAATATTTTAGAAGAAAATCAGCCAGTTAGTGCTAGGAAAGTAGTTACTCCGATAGCCTTGATGGCGAGTAACGCTGTTACAAATGGCCCGCTAGCATACGCTATTTTAAATGGAGTTTTTAAGGCTGTTGAATATCTTACCAAGGATCAGAGTAAGTTATTAGATACCTTATCCAGAAAGAGGGATATAGAGCGACCAAGTTTTGCTTCTTATTCTGCGATTGTTGCTAGTGTTAGTTTAGCTTCTTTCTGTGATGCTTTTCCTAAGTTTGATACGCCAGGTGTAATGGAGCTAGGTAGACAGGCAAGACAGAAAGTTGGGGTTTGCTAGCCAATTAAATAAATTAAGCTTAATTAATTAAAAAAACTACTCTCTTTTTCCTCTTCCAAATGAAAAATTCTTTCACTAGTACAGAAAGGTAATAGTTTTAATCTTTCTGGAAATTCAAATAAATCATCTCTGTCAGGATAAAATCCTTTGCTGAAAACATTTAAAAGTCCTCTAGTTGGTCTAGAAGAAGAGCTTACGTCTGTTGTTCCGTACCAAATAGTTTGATCGTTCTCTGTGTCTATTACTTTTGTATGAACAGTAAGGATATAATCATTTTTTATTTCATCCATGTAGCCAACCAAGATATAATCAAATCCAGCACGTCTTGCTTGCTCTAGTGCGATATAATTTCCAGTATCAAAATCTAATCTTTTCCCCGGCCATTCTGCGCGGTCTACCACTTCGACAATTAAATTCTCACCTTGCTCAAGAAAGGCTTTTTGAAAATCACTTGCTAGTTTATGCCCTAGTCTTAATCTTGGGTTCATAATAGCGGAAAAATTTACCGGTACATCAAATGGAATTATTGCTACTCTTGGAGTTTCTCCTCTTTTAAATCGGGCGCTTAGGTGGGTAACCAAGTCTTGTTTCACGTAGGCCTGAATCTTGCAGTTTTCAGTTTTGTGGGGAAGTTTTGCCAGAGAACAGCCGATAGTACCAGCTGAGCTGTAAGCTATTAATGAAACAAATAAGAGTTTAGACAATGATTGAAAAGTATAAGGCATATATTAAGCTTTCATCCTTTAGAGTTTTTACCGTTAGAGTATTTATAACTACGGCTTTACTGTTGATTACTTTTGGTTGTAGCAAAAGATATCAAGACCTACCTACATTCATAGGAATCCCTTTTGAGGACTCGGAAAACTACTCCGTAGGCAGATTTAAGACGAGCTATATGGCCGATCAGATTCACGCTTATTTTAGAGGTAATATAGCAGGGCCGATTGCGGTTACTACTTTTGTGGAAATTGATAATCTTTATCAGTCTTCAACCTTTGGAAGAATATTAGCTGAACAGCTAATTAGTGAGCTAAGTATGCGAGGTTACAACGTAATTGAGATTCGACTCTCGGATGCGGTGCAAATTATGGAGGAGCAAGGGGAGTTAGGCTTATCCAGACAAGTGGATACTTTAAGAGGTCAGCAAAGTCTTTCCGGTCTTGTTGTGGGAACATATGCAGCTTCACCTGAGAGAGTTTATGTGAATTCTCGTATTATAGACCCTAAATCTTCAAATGTTGTTTCTGTCGCTTCTGTCGAAATGAAGAAGACAAGTGAGATTTCTCAATTACTAAGAGGTAACTCAGTACCAACTTCACTGGAAAGAATTCCTGTCAGGCATTTAAGTTCAGACTCTGGATCTGCTGGATCTAAGCAAACTGCAATACATTATGGTTCTTCTTCGTTTGGGTTAGATACTTTTGGAACTGAATTTGGTAAAAAGTTAGCATTCGATGCACCTCTAGTTAGCATGCACGAAAATGAGAAGCTAAAAGCACAAAAAGCCAAGGAAATGGAAATGGCTAAAGAAGAGTTTACTGCTTCTCAAGCCAAAGAAGCAAAAGGCGGATCTGCTAAAAAGTAGATCTTTCTATTCCCATTTTGTAAGCCCTTTAGAACTTTTCTCTCCTTTCTTAGTTAACTTACATCCACCTGAAACTCTATTCAGGTGGATATCAATTAGTTTCATTACTATCTGAGATTTTAAATTAGTAGGACATTGAACTTCGTATAACTTGGTATGATCAGAGTACTTTCTTGATAATGTGATTTTTGAAATTTCTTTTGCTGGGATATTGTATTCAGATCCAGGAGAAAGAGACTGTTTGATAGAGGTTTGGCCTCTATTAGTTATAATTCCATCAATTTCTACTATATTAAATTCTTTATCTAGAATGTCATTGCGAATCGTTATTTTATAATCTGGATTAGATGCTGATTTGCAGGAGATAAGTATATTTATGCTTAAAATCGCTGTTAAGATACTAGTAGATTTATAAAATTTATATTTTTCCACAATTAATTATCTTTAACCCCTAAAAACTTATTGTATAAATGTTAACCATTCGATAATACCATACTTTAATTAATCAAAAGTCTTCAAGGAAGAGGATATCTAAAATATGTTAGTTTTAACAAGAAAACCAAGTCAAAGTTTGTATATCGGTGACGGTATCAAAATCACAGTTCACGGAATTCGTGGAAATCAAGTTCGTTTAGGAATAGAAGCACCTGATAATGTAAGAATTTATCGCGAAGAAATTTATACACAGATACTAGAAGAAAATAGGTCTGCCTCTAGTCAGGAGCATAAAATAGAAAAAGGATCTAATATGCCTATTCATAATGCCTCTGGTTTTAATATTTCTGGTGCAGACTTGTCGGGCATTGCTAAAGCATGGGCTGATGGCAGAGATGGAACACTGACAGTTCTAAAGAAGAATACAAAAAAGCCCAAGCATCCAGTTGAGCAAGATGATGACGATGATGATTCAAATAGCGGTAATTTTTAATTTTAGAGAAAGAAAAAATATAAATATTTAGTTAGGGATTCCAAAGGTTAGGATTATAATATGAGTAAGATGATTAGCATTAAAACATCCAGATTTGGTGACTTGGAGATAAAAGAAGAATCTGTTGTCGAAATAATTGGTGGAATACTAGGATTCCCAGACAATAATAAATATGTGCTTTTGGAATATAACCCTCCATTCTCTTGGCTACAGTCGATAGAGAATCCAAATTTAGCATTTGTTGTTGTTAATGCAGCAGAGTTTGGTGATGACTATCAAGTGCCATTACCATATAAGGATAAAGAGCTTGGCTTAAATGAAAATGATGAAGTAGCAATTATAAATTTAGTTACCATCCGTCCAGAACCTACTCTTACTACTGTAAATTTAAAGGCGCCTGTTGTAGTTTCTTTAACTAATATGAAAGGCCGTCAAATTATTTTAGATGATGAGAGGTATCCAGTAAGATTGCCCCTTTGGGCAGAAGAGCCAGCGACAAAAGGCTAGAAAGAAAAGGCACTCTTACATAAAAACAGATCCTATTTCAGCGAACATCTCGTTAATTTTTTGTTTTAGTGGATCTATATCTTCTGTTTTTATTCCAAGTAGCAGAGATAGTTTTTCTACTTCACCACTGAGATCTTGATAGCCTTCTATATGACCATAACCTAACACATGTGATATCGCATCCGCTAAAGCTACTAAAACTGTTTTTTCTTGAAGTTGGTTTTCAATTTTTTCCGGAGTATCGTTATGATGATGAAGAATTACTTGGCAAGTATCTGCTGAGAAATTCCACTTTTTAGCCACCAGTGCACCAATTAGAGGATGAGCGAAACCAAAAGTTTCTTGTTCTATTTGGTCGAATCTTTTCCCATTTTTTGTTAGCTTAATCACTTCTTCATATTCTTTAGGAATTTGTCTCATTAAGACAAGTTTCCCTAAATCATGAAGGAGACCAAAAAGAAAAACTTCTTCAACGTATGGTTTTTTTAAATGACTAGCTAAAATTCTACAAGCTACTGAAACGCAGGTAGAGTTTTCCCAAATCATTTTTTCGATAGGTCCAAACTTTCTATTTAATTGTCTCAGAGTAGCAGCTACAATTATACCTTTTAGAGTTTTAAAGCCGATAGTCATTATCGCTTGATTGATAGTGCTGATCTCTCTTTGTCTTGAGAACATAGCTGAGTTTGCTATTTTTAAAACTCTAGCTGCTAATGCTGCGTCTTGTCCCAGTAGTGCGGTAAGTTTACCTGCTGTTGTATCAGGATCTTCAATCATTCCTAATGCTTGTGAGGCAACATGGGGTAGGGGAGGTAGGTCGCTCACCCACGCAACTATTTCCTTCCAGTCTTTATCTGGAGAAACATGATTTTTATACTCTTCTGGTACTGAATTTTCAGTGGTCATAAATTAATGTTTTATTATAACTAACCAATAGTTAAACGGATGGTAAAGCTTAAAACTTAAATACAATTTTATATAAAGTTTTAAGTAATAAAACCTTAAGAAATACTTCGTAAACTTACTGAGTTATTATTTATCGCATATAATGCTTAAGCACTAGAGCAAAATGGCCGATCAATTACTAACGAGGTTATCAACTTAACTGTTCGAGTATTAATTAGCCTCTTTATTAAAGAATTTTCTATTAATAAATTACTGCTTCGGAGATTATGGATAGGTTAGAATTTAAAACAGTTATTGAGGATTCAAAGGCAATAATTCTAGTCTCGGCAGATATGGATAGCGAGCACTCTGGAGAGGCATTAAATTCTGCTTTCAATGGCCTATTTGATAGAGGACATAAAACTATCGTTCTAGACTTATCAGGAGTGGAAATAATAAACTCCTATGGAATTGGCAAAATCTTAATCTGTCAAAAAAAAATAGGGGCAGAAGATGGAGTTTTAATGGTTAAGCCTTTAAAGGGTTTTGTTAGAGAAGCTTTCGAACTTTTAAAATTAGACACTATTTTCCCGGTAGATGAATAGTTTCAATACGTTATAATAGATTTGATTAATTAGGTTTTTTTCATGGCGCTGAAATTTAGATTAAAAGGCCTTGCTGAAACATTCGTAGACGAAGTTACTTGCCCTTGTTGCGGCACTGGTGTTTCAAATAACAAGGATAATCAATTAAAAACAGAATATACCAAGGTTACGCTATCTGGTATTGTCGTCGTTGTGAGATGTGGCTCCTGCGAGCATGTATTTATTCCTTCAGGCCAGAAATTTGGTGTTATCAATTATTCTAAGCTCTCAGACGCGGTTGCTAAGGATAGCGAAAATACAGGCCAGCCTATTTTCAAGGATATTAGCTCCGTTTTACAAGAAGTTGAAAGATTAAACGCAGCAAAAGATTCTAAATTTCATTAAAAATTCTCCAGACCATTGACTTTATCACCTTCTGTGATATTTCTGATGCGAGATTTAATTCCCTAGTCTTTTTATATTTTTTAGTTTATACGTATAATTTTTTTCATATGTCAGCGGATATTTTAAATACAGTTTTTTTAACAAAAGAACAGGCAGAAGCAGGCCGTAAATGGTTACTTATTGATGCAGAGAATCAAGTTGTTGGTAGACTTGCTTCAAAGATTGCTCATATTTTGAGAGGTAAGCATAAGCCAGCATACACTCCACACAACGATTGTGGTGATTATGTAGTAGTAATCAATGCTGAAAAAGCTAGATTTACTGGTAATAAAGAAAGCGATAAATTATTTATTTATCACACAGGATTTGTTAGCGGTCTTAAGACTTCTACACCTGCTCAAGTTAGAGCAACACATCCAGAAAGAATAATTGAACATGCTGTAAAAGGTATGTTACCAAAGTCTACATTAGGTAGAAATATGTCAGATAAATTAAAAGTTTATGCTGGAGGAGAGCATCCACACGCTGCTCAACAACCAGTCCTTTTAGATACAAGAAAAAAATAGTTTCAAAAATTTTAATCGGTAATTAATAGAGTATATGGCGCAAGTTAAAAGATTTTACGCAACAGGAAGAAGAAAAGCTTCAAGTGCAAGAGTATATTTATATCCACTAGGTGATGAAGCTGCTGGAATGGTAGTTAATGGTAAGTCTTTAGAAGAATATTTTGGTTCTCCTAAGGGCGGAATATCTACATATGCGATGAAGGCAACTAGACCACTTTCAATCACAGAAAGATCTGATAAATACAGAGTAGTTATTAATGTCGATGGTGGTGGAGTTTCAGGACAAGCTCAAGCTATCGGACATGGTATTGCAAGAGCACTTCAAACTGCTGAGCCTGAACTTAGAACTTCTCTAAAACAAGATGGTCTTTTAACAAGAGATCCTAGAGTTGTTGAAAGAAAGAAGCCAGGTAGACATAAGGCTCGTAAACGACCTCAGTTCTCCAAAAGATAGTAACCTGTTATCTCTAAGGGATAATTTTCTACTATATTCCAGCAAGTATTAAAACTTGCTGGACAATTATTTCTTACCGCACCAAAGCTCTAAATTATATTTGTTATCATCCTTATCTCTAGGTAAGCCACAGAGCGCTGATACACTCGCTTCAAACTTCTTTGCTACTAAATCTTCCTTAATATTATAAGTATAGACTGGGCTGCAGGATTTATCACAGATATCATATAATTTTTCTCCATCTGTACCAGAGCCTTTTGAAAGCTCTCCGACCCAGGATTGTAGGTCTTCCAGAGATTTGAATATTCTTGGACCAAATGTAATTGGTTTTTTCTTGGATTCTTCTAGCTTTTTTTCGCAGTAGCTCTGATCACTAGAATCTTTAAGTAATGCCTTTGGGGTTGTTGTAAGGCTAAAATAAGCTCCAGGAGCAGAGCTTACCCCAAGGCTAATCAAATTAGAACTTTCCTTACGAAGTGAGCCAGGGGAGTTTCTAACGTTCTCCCAAGTCCCAGCAGAGGCAACCTCTGTTTTGATTATGCTAATTTCATTACCACAGTTTTTATTTTCTGCTTCGCAATTAAGTAATGTAATTTGAGTGAATGCAGTAAAGGACAATACTTTGAGTAATATCTTTTTATTCAAGATCCTAGGCTCCGATTTATATTATAATTTATATTATAAATGAAGAATTTTTTATCTGCTTTTTAGATTCTTTTCTAACAGCTAGGAACTCAAAAGCGGCTGGTAGTATTGAAACAATAATTATACCTAATACAACTAGTCCAAAATTATTTTTTACAATTGGAAGACCTCCGAAGTAAAATCCAGCTAGAGTAAGAGAGCAAACCCAAAGAACAGCACCAATAACATTGTATATAACAAATCTAGAATAACTCATCACCCCAATACCCGCTAAAAATGGTGCAAATGTTCTTACGATAGGAACAAATCTAGCTATGATAATAGTTTTCCCACCGTACTTAGCATAGAATTTTTCTGTTTTCTCGATATAAGATTTTTTAAAATACCAGGTATCAGGTCTGTTAAGAACCTTCGCACCAAGCATTTTTCCTATTTGGTAATTAACAGCATCGCCTAAGATTGCAGCAACAAGAAGAATCGCAATTAGTACAATTATGTTTAATTCACTGCCAGCAGTTAAAGCTCCGGCTGCGAATAATAATGAGTCTCCTGGCAGAAATGGTGTTACGACCAGCCCAGTTTCACAAAAGACAATTAGGGCGAGTATTAGATATGTTGTAATACCGTATTGATTTATAATCTCTCCAAGATGCTTGTCTAAGTGAAGAAAAATGTCTAAAAAGTCTAATAGTTGTTGCATATATAATGTGTTGTTTATTTAATAAGATAAATACTAAATAGTTTTTTAGTTACAGAATACGTTTTAGATTGAAGGTGGTCAATTGTGGATATTTTTCAGGCATTAATACTTGGAATTATTGAGGGGGTTACTGAATTTTTACCTATTTCCAGTACCGGTCATATGATTCTTTATTCTAGTTTGCTGGGACAGCATTCTGAGGTTGAGAAGTTATTTGAAGTTTTTATTCAATTAGGCGCTATTCTTTCAGTAGTATTTTTATATCCAACTAAGTTCTTTAAGTTTAAGGGCCCAACTTACGGGTTTAAAGAAATATTTATCTGTTGTTTACCAGTCTTAGTACTGGGATTTTTATTTCATAAGAAAATTAAAGAAGTTTTATTTGCTCCATTACCAGTGGCAATTGCTCTAATACTCGGTGGGGCGCTATTGATCTGGGTTGAACTCAGGGGAAAGGCCGAAAAGAGCGATGATTTAAAAGAAGTTAATTCTATCGGAATTAAGGAATGTATTGGAATTGGCTTATTCCAGTGTTTGTCACTTTTCCCTGGCTTCTCGAGATCTGGTAGTTGTATAATAGGGGGCCGTTTAATGAGAGTGAATAGGGTTCTAGCTGCCGAGTTTTCGTTTATTGTAGCAGTACCTTTGATGGGAGTAGCGGTTAGCTATGATATGTATAAATCAAGTTCAGGGCTAGATATGAGTTTGTTCACGCCTTTTGCTATTGGGTTTTTTACAGCAATGATAACAGCATTATTTTCAATAAAAGCATTTATTGGATATTTATCGAATAATTCTTTAATTGCATTTGGCGTATATAGGATTATTCTTGGTGCCACAGTTATTTTATATTTAAGTTAGATTAAAAAGATACACTTATGATTAGTCATCTACCAAAAGAGTTTAATGATCTTCCAAAGTATTGGAGAACTATTCTTGGATTTTTTGTAAAAGCCTTTGTTTGGTTTTTATTTTTTCTTACACTTTATCTTTTAAGATCATTTTCAGTATTAGTATTTTTAACCTTTGTATTCTCGTATATTCAGGCCCATGGTGTGCATATACTTGAGCCAAAATTAAAAAAGAGATGGCTTGCGGTACTCGCAGTTGGTCTATTATTTTTAAGTATAATAGCAGGAATCGGATCTTATTTAGTTCCCCAAGTTATTTCACAGGCACAACTTTTTGCAGATAACTTTAAAAGTTATGTATCAAAGCTAGATTCTGAAATTTTATTACTGACAGAAAGTGTTCCAGTTTTAAAAGGGATGATCTCACAGGAAGACAACCTTAGCGTAAGCAATAATGAGAAGGGGATTTCTGGATGGCAACCCGAACATTCGCCAAGCTTAAAACTTTTACCGCAGATTTTTGGTTTTGGTGGGGAGCATGAAGGAACTTTGGATATAAAACAAATAACGACAGTTTTGAAAAATATAGGAACCCCAATATTAGCAGCTTCGTCTTCATTTTTCTTAGCACTATTGTTTTCATTATTAATAGTATTGGACTTACCAAGGCTTTCTCAAAGTGTAGGCTCTCTGAAACATTCTAAGGTAAGATTTATATACGATGAAGTTTCAGAGAGTATTGTTGGATTTGCAAAAACCTTAGGCGCCGCTTTGGAGGCCCAGTTATTTATTGCAATATTAAATACAATACTAACCGCATTTGCTATTTATGTTTTTGGTTTGGACAAGAAGTTAGCATTTCTATCTTTGATTGTATTTTTGGGTAGTTTTATTCCAGTAGCTGGAGTATTTTTAAGTTCCATTCCTATGGGATTACTAGTTTTGGAAGATGATGGTTTTAAAGGAGTGTTGTTATTAGGATTAGTCATCTGGGGCATACATTTGATCGAAGCCTATGTTCTTAATCCAAAAATATTCGGATCTAGACTTCATATTAATCCAGTACTTGTCTTAATGATATTAACCCTAGGTGGAAAGTTATTTGGCGTATGGGGACTACTACTAGGTGTGCCGGTTTGTACTTATATCTTTACTGAAGCTATTAGATATAAAACTAAAAAATCTTAGTTACAGTTTATTTCAAAGTCTTCTTAATCATATCGGCATCAATAAGATATTGATGTCTTGCGTAAGTACTCAACTTGAAATTCGTTGAAAATTGATAATAGATCTTTGAAGTCTGAGTTCATCCTCACTTTCCCCTTTTCCTAAATGATAATGTGCTACTAAATTCCAAGCGGCACTAAATCTTTCATTTGTTGTTTGATTTTGCCAAAAATCAATATCAAACTGCCGATCGAGATTCTCGATTTTACCAAATCTTATATCCCAACCATCTTTAGTAGTTTCTTGGTGAAATAACTCACCTTTATTTATTTTTTCTTTTATATCTGAAGTCATGATCTATTATAGCATATTAGAATGAGACGTCCCACTATATAAATATGAATTTTCAATATGCTATTTCTTAACTAGGATTACCCTAAGAGGAACCAATTCACTCGATATGTAAGCGTTCAGAATTGTTCCGCAATTAAGGCTTTCTAAGTGGCTAAAAAGCGGACCATGCAAATTACATGGCATATGGTACATGAGCATTTTTAGACGTTTAGAAAACGCCCCTTAAAAATACAAAGTGCGGAAAATTATGAACGCTTACCTTAGAAAAACAAATATTCTTCAACATAAGGATTAATATAACAAAATGAAATAATCCCTCTGTTATCTATTATCTTTTGAAGTAATTTCTCTAATTTATCATTAGAATTTAATAGCCTACTTTTAATAACAAACTCAGGAAAAGAAGTCAGAACTGGTTGGTCAGAAAATTCTTTTACATTAAATAAATTCTCCTGAAGCCCAATGATCCTAAAAAAGCTATGATGACCGAAGTGACACGTAAAACTATTATCATCCATTTCTAATATTTGATAAGTTCCTTTTGGGATCGAATCAATATCTCTCTTTAACTCAAGAAATTTAGGATAAGCCAAAGTCTCTACAAACAAAGACTCTTCATTCTCAAAATAGCTAAGCAGTGATTTAATTTCTTCCATAAATATTCTTAAATAAAATGCCAGTAAAAGTTAGTTACTTACTGTTATCGAGAATTATAAGAATTTTTTGCAAGAAAAGTATTGTTTATTAGTTTTTATTTTAAAAGATCTTCGAAATTAATAATTTCTATTTAAAATCAAAACAAACAGGAAGGATAGGAGGGTTTGGGGATAAGATTTATATATTAATACGATAATAGAAAGTATTTAACTTATATTTTATTATTATGGATATTGAAATTTTAGGTCGTAAAATTATTGGCTTTGCAATAGAAGTACATAAATATTTAGGTCCGGGCTTATTAGAAAATATTTATGAGAGATGTTTATTTGAAGAACTAAATGTAAATGGCATCAAATCAAAAAGACAAGTTCCATTAAATATAGTTTACAAAGGTTCTTATATTGGAGTTGGCTATTATATTGATTTATTAGTTGAAGATTCATTAATTATAGAGCTCAAATGTGTGGAAAGAATACAAGATATACATAAAGCACAATTACTTACGTATCTAAAATTATCAGGAGTTAATGTAGGATATTTATTGAACTTTAACAGTCCTAAGTTAATCGACGGCGTAAGAAGATTTAATTTATAAAGACCCTTCTGACCTCCTACGCTTCCTGTTTTTTTATTTTATGATGAGGGAAATTGAACCGGAAGGAAAGGAGGTTAGAAGGGTTTAGGTATATAATAGCAGTAATTAAGTTTACAACAAAATTTTATGCTTGCTTAATATGTAAACTCCTACAAGAAATCACTCCTATCCTCCTACACTTCCTGTTTTTTTATTTTATGATGAGGGAAATTTAACAGGAAGGATAGGAGGTTAGAAGGGTTTAGAGTAAGGTAAGTATATTGCAAAAACTCTATACTCACTTAAAATTCCTCCTATCCTCCTACGCTTCCTGTTTTTTTGTATTATGATTTAGTAAATTTAACAGGAAGGATAGGAGGTTAGAAGAGTTTAGAATTTGATATGGCAAACTCGTGAATAATTCGAGGAAGCTATTTGTTAATTATCTTCAAGAGCACTTACTACTCTTCTGTAATTAATTATATCAGTTAAGTAAGAAGTGTTGTAGTTAGATTTAATGACTAAAAATACATTTATAATTTCTAATTTAAAGAATTCATATACTATCTCCAAATGACCCACCTAAAACTAATAAACCAGAGCCTATTAATCATAATTTTTATTCTCTCATTAGCAAATATATATTTTGTCGCTCGTGAATTTAAAATTAATTACGAGGGCAGAAATGGGATTGTTCTTAAGAATGGAATGACTTTGGGTGGGGATTTTATGGCTTTTTATACAGGTGCTAACTTGTATAATACGGAGAGACATAATCTTTACAACTATTTTCGACAAAAAGAATTTCAAGAAAATTTTCCTGGAAATACAGGAAGTACAACTGGTTTTTTACAGTTTGTTTATCCACCACTTTTTGCAACCGTAATCTCGCCACTTGCGAAGTTATCATTTGAGAATGCATACTTTGTCTGGGCTGGAATTATGCTTTTACTTTATAGCGCAGGCATTTTTTTATTTTTATATAATCTAAAAGAATATTCATCATTTAAATATTTTTTAATTATTTTAGGCTTAGGGTTCCCACCGTTTATTTTGTGGGGCCTTGCTGGTGGACAAAGTAGTGCAATAGGAGTTTTTTTTATTAGTGCTATTTTTCATTTTTTTAACAAACGTAATCTTATTGTAATGGCAGCACTTTCCCTCTTGTTACTATATAAGCCACCACTTTTTATGTTTTTTATTCTTTTTTTAAGTCTTTGGAGTGAAAGAAAATATACTTACTATATTTTACTTTTTGGTTTAACTTTAATTTTAATAAACTTACTACATTTTGAAAAAGCATTTATTATAAGTTATTTTGAGGCTTCTTTACTATACCTTTCGGAACATATTTCTAATCAAGGCGCAGATTTTTATTTTAAGAAAGGAGCTGGTTTGAGCTCAATTATAAATAGTTTCATGCCAATAAATTCGATATTTGCAAAACTAATTTTATTTTTAGTTAATACATATAGCTTATTTGTTATTAGACAACTAAAGCATAATATACCTTCTTATCTTATTGCTTTAACTATTTTTACTTTTACATCTTATCATTTAGTTATTTATGATAGTTCCATATTAATTTTTAGTATCTTATATTTATTAATATTTAAGATTAAAGAAGAAAGATACTTTATTGTAGTTAGAATATTACTACTATTATTTTATCTACAAATTGCCTGGAATAATCTACCTAATTATGGGCTTAGCTTCTTTCCTGCATTACATTTAGTTTGGGTGATCTTTGCTATCTTTTCTTTTTCGCAAGAAAAGTTTCAAAGCCTAACAACTTTAAAGTCGCAATAACTGTAGTAAAAATCTTAATCTTTGAAGCCCCTTGTTTTTGATCATACCTAAGGTCTATTGGTATTTCTGAAATTTTAGCATTTGTTAGTCTATAAATGCTAAGAATAATTGCAGTACTACAAGCAAAGCCCTTTAAAGAAAAAATTCTATCACCTTCTTTATTTAGAGTCTCTTTAAGGTTTTTTGCCCTGTATGCTCTGAATCCTGATGAATAGTCTTTTAAATTAGGAACTCTTAAAAGATTTGAAAATAAGAAAGATGCTCCGTAGGAGAGTAGCTTTCTAAAATTAGTCACCCCTTGTACGCTAGCACCCTTTTGATATCTAGATGCTACAACAATATCTGAGCCTTTTTCAATTTGTGCTATCATAGAATAAACTTGCGAAGGTAGGTGACTACTGTCACAATCCATGCATATAACTATGTCATCATCTTTAGTCTTACTTAGTGCAAATTTGAATCCACTTTCTAAAGTTTTCGGCAGTCCTAAATTGATAGGATTTTTTAAGACTACGAGATTGATTGGGTTTTGATACTCTAGGCATTTATTATAGGTTTCATCAATAGAGCCATCATCGACTACAATTATATGAGTGTGTTCTAAAATTTCAGATAGATCACTAGAAATAGAGCTGAGAACATTATGAACGTTTTTTTCTTCATTATATGCGGGAAGTACTAGGTATAAAGTATTTTGCATTTCTTAAACGCCCACCAAGTTAAATACAAAATAAATAAGGGATAGATTTGCAAATAATAATCTCTTTGTACTGAAGTTACCAAAGTTATTAAAATTCCACCAAATAACATTTGCCATACCAGTTCAGATTTATTTCCGGATAATTTTTGAATAATAAATGGAATGATAAGAGCAGAGTCGTAATATCCAGTTTGTGGAGATAGTAGTACTATCATTGGACCGATTATCCAAGGATTATTTCTTGATTTATAAAATATGTAAATTAAGAGAATTAGCGAAAGTAAAGTTATAATTATACTTGAATAAAATAAATACAAATTTAACTCGAATGCTTTGACCCAAGGGACTAGACTAAAGATGGAAGCTAAGAGGTTAATTTTCTCCAGCATAATTGCATTATGAGTGGAGCTTAGACTTAGAACGGAGAGCCATTTTTTAAATATATCGTCACCAAAATATTGCAAAGAGATAATAATTTCTAAAAAAGTAACTAAAGAATAACCAATTAGTATCTTAGTTTTTCCTGTTGATTTTAGTAACAGTGCCAATATAAGGCAGGGCACTCCAAACTGAGGTTTGAAATTCCAAATCCCGATTAACGCACCAACGTTATGGAAGTAACCTCTTTCAAAATTGAGCACGATAAGAATAAGCAATAAAAAACTTAAAGAATTATTTTGCCCTGCATTTACCCCTACAGCAAAAGGAGTAAATAAAAGTATAAAGGACATTACTTGAATAGCAGTAAATGAGCTCAAATTTTTTTTTTGAATAAGCTGTGAGGAGATGAATAAAAATAATAAAGAAAATGATACGTATATTAGTTTGGAAACTTGGGGCGTAAAAAAACTAAAGAAAGCTAGAGCTAGTCCTGTAAAAGGAGGATAAGCAAAGCTATTAAAACCCATTACCTTTTCTTCTGGCCAGAACAGGCCTTGAAGATTTATAATATGTTCAACGTCATAAAGTTTGGTAGGAGCCTCTAGTACCGTAACTGCCGCACTATAAAAGACACTAAAGTCACCGCATCTCGAAGGATTATTGGGCATAACAAGAAATGCAGCATAAGCGCCCCCTATTAGGTATGAAAATAATATGGAATATGAGAGTGAATCAAGAAAAAAATCTTTATTAAAATAGTTTGCATCATAGAGATGCATTATGTATTTTCTTATAATCAAATTATTTATTATTGCGTAAGTGATTTAGTTATGTAATTACAACAATAATATTTTAGTTTCTATATTACAATCTATTTTAAAAGAGGAAAAATGAAAAATAAACAAGATCAAAAAGAAAAAGGTGCAACTATGGTTGAGTATGCTCTTATGGTAGCTCTAATATTAGCTATTTGTATAACTGCTATTACTACTATTGGTACTAGATCAAGTAGTGCTTTCTCTCAAGTAGCATCTTCTATGGCTAACTAAATTAGCTTAATTGATTAGAAGTTTTTACGCATAGTGTTTCTTTATTTCAAAAACACTATGCATGCAGCTATCAACACGTGTACTAAAAACAGACCAGAAATTGAATAAAAAAAACTCAACACAAGAAAAAGGTGCAACTATGGTCGAATATGCACTTATGGTTGCTTTAATATTAGCTATTTGTGTGACTTCTATAACTACTATAGGACGAAGATCCAGTAGCGCCTTTTCTCAAGTTGCATCCTCCATGGCTAATTAAAAAAAATATATCTGTATACTTTGGTTTCTAATTTTGACTTGTTAGTATTTTAGGAAATAAAGCATTGTATTTAAATGATTTACTAAATTTAAAAAGTAAATCAATAGTTCTATTTTTTGTATTTTTAAATACTACTATTTGTTTATATAATAATTACGATTATCTTAGTGAGTCAGAGTTATATAAATCAGCTTGGCAAAGCGACTTCTATTGTTTTAGCGTTGCATCCAAAATAATAAATAATACTCCAAGAGAATTATACAACCAAGAAGAACAATATTCAATTCAGGGACAACTAATAACATCTTCTAAGGAATTTAGTCGTCGTGGGCTTATGCCTTTTGTTTATCCACCATTTGTTGCGCAGCTTCTTCTTCCATTATCTAGTCTAGATTATCTTACAGCTTATAAGTTTTATAGCGTGACTAGTTTATTTATAATTATTAGTTCTTCAATAATTATGCTATGCTTTTTAGGCTTTTCTACTATTCAACTATTGTTCATATTGTTGTGCATATTGGGATTTAAAAATGTTTTTATTGATACTATAATAGGAGGGCAATTTTCAGTAATTGGTTTTTTGATATCTATTATACTTTTAATATCTATCAAACTTCAAAAATGGACGGTTTTTGGTCTTTGTTTATCTATTCTAAGTTATAAGTTCCCTTTATTTTTAGTCTTCGGAATTTTATCTTTATATTTTTACAATACTAAAATTATTGGAGGATTTTTAATTGGGTTATTATCTTTATATCTCTTATCATCTATACAACTAGGTTATTATTGGCCATTGACTTACTATAATTATGCAAAAAATTATTCTTATGGATCTTTAGCTTATGGTAGTGTTCCGTTTTATCCTAAGAATGGAGCTGGTTTGTACCAGCAACTTTATCTAATTATGTCTAACACGTTTTATCCGCGAGTTTTAGTTTATCTTTTATTCGGGATACTTTTATTATATCCACTGATTAAGCAAAGAAAAACATTATCTAAATATTCTACTGAAGCACAGGTAAATTTAATGTCATGCTGTCTCATTATCTCTATTTTTTTATCTATACAATGTATCTCATACGATACCGCAATTTTAATACCTCCTTTAGTTTTTTTATATTCTAGTATGAAATCCGAGATAGTAAAAAATCAATTTATATTATTAGCTTCATTAAGTTCAGTATTGATGATGTTTCCAGAGCCTAAAGAATACTACGGTTCCTTATTGCCGTACTTTATCGTTACTAGTCTATGGATGATTTTTATATACTACTGGCGTTTGTATAAACATGATTCAAAAGCTTTAACTGTCGATAAGTGTATTAGCTAGTATTATCACGTCCTCGTTTAGATTCTCATTACAGCAATTTTGTATTTTTTTAAATTTAAAATTACTAATAGGAGCAGATGATCGACCACAAGCACAGATTTGTTTAATTATTATTGAAGGTTGTCCTAAGCTTAAAGTAAAATCTGGAACATCCTTTGTTACTAAAGATCCTGCTCCAATCATTGCAAATGCCCCAATTTCAATACCACAAATAATAATACTTCCAGCCCCGATACTAGCTCCAGCTAAGATATTAGTATTTACAACCTCCCATTTTTTATTACCCGCTCGAGGATAGGTATCGTTAGTAAAAACTACGTGAGGCCCGACAAAACACCATTCTCCTATATTAACTCCTCGGTAAATACTAACCCCATTTTGTATTCTCGAGCCTTTTTTTATATTCACTTCTTGGTCTATAAATACGTCCTTACCAAGACTTACATTATCTCCTAGCATGGCCTTTGTACGAACATGAGAATGATGCCAAATGTGAACTCCAGAACCTATTATAGTGTTTTTCTCTATTATCGCTGTAGGATGAAAATAGCTTTTATTCATAATTATTTTATCTTATAATTTTAGTTATATAGTGCTTACATTCGTTTCCCATTTTTTATAGTTATCATAAGTGTGTCACTTGGTGAAGCTATGTAACTGCCTTCCATAGCTAGCGTTCAGGAAGGTACATAGCTCTGATATTAATTTACTGCTTGTATGTCTTTGTAAATTATTAATTCCTAAAAACGCAAATTCATACTAACGGTGTATATTTTTAATTATGATTAGAATACGTAAACCAATTTTCTCCATTATCGAGTGTTTATTTTTTATAGTATTATTATTACTCGTTTTTGTATATTGTCTTGATTTGCTTGTGTTTCAGAAATACAACCTAATCAAAAAAGTACCTATCGCTTGGTTAGAAGATCAAACTAGCTCTACTTATCATTACCATAAAGATTATAAATTTTCTGAGGACTGGTTCAGTCAGCATGTTCCCATATGGGAGAAAGCATTAAAAGATTATAAAAATAAACAAGGTATTAGGTATCTTGAGGTAGGTGTTTTTGAAGGTAGAGCTGTTTTTTGGATGTTTGAAAATATATTAACAGATCCAAGTTCGTGTGCCACTGTTGTTGATATCTTTGAGGGTCAATATAATGGAATGTACCCAGATTTTAAAACGCGCTATTTTGAAAATGAAAAGTTAGCTAATCTAAAAGAGCGACTCCAGACAATACCTGGATACTCTCAAGTTGAATTGAGAAAATTAGAACCTAATTCTTATGATATAATATACATTGATGGTTCTCATGAAAATCGAGATGTTCTAGAAGATTCAATTTTAGCTTTAAAACTTCTAAAAAAAGATGGAGTTCTGATCTTTGATGACTACAGCAGAGAGAACATGAAATTGAATGCTCCTAGAATCGGCATAGACACTTTTTATCATTATTTTATGGATGATTTTCATGTATTGCACAACAATCATCAAGTAATTTTAAAGAAAAAGTAAAATAGTGCTCTCGTAGTTTAGTGTCAGTTACCTAAAATTAAATTAATGCAGAGAGTTTATACTTCTAAAGATTTTAGTTTGATTGGAAAGTACAAACTGCTTTTTTGTATTATTAGATATAAAAAAATTAGAACTAAAGGCTGATAAATATAGTATTCTCTGTAGGAGATTTCAAATATTAAAGGCACGCACCAACCAATAAAAAATAGAAATTGCAAAAATATAATTTTACTTTTCAGGCTTGAAACTAATAAACTAAATTTATCTGCAATTATATACAATAAAAAAATAATAGATATTTGGTCAAAGATAAATCCATAGGGTGTAAAAAGGAGATTTAAAATTATAAGGAAAATAAAAGTATTTTCCGAATATTTTTTGCTAGTGCTGGTGAAAAATTCTAAAACTATAACAGAAATACAACCAATAAGAGCTAGAACTAAAGGTATTCTTGATAATATCTTATCGGAGTTAACTAATGAGGTTAATCTTTCTTGAATAAAAATTGATAGGCTGGAGCCTTGCCATTGAAAAGGATAGACAGAGCCACTAACCCAGAGATTAGTAGATAATGGATTTACTATATAGCTTAGTAAAATTAAAATTAAAAGTAATAAAAGTGAGAATATAAGAGAGGAGTATTCTTTTTGTTTTATTAATTTTATTAATATAAACAGAATTAGACAAAAGCCTAAGTGCGGCTTTATGGTTAAAGGTAATAGCCATAAAAGAGCAAAACGGAATTTAGAATTTATAAGACATTCCCAACTTTTTAGTAGACAATAAGTCAGAATTAAAGAGATTTGAGGTAGCCAAAAGTTAGCAAAAAAAGAATAAGACCCCAGAAGACAAGCGATGACAGCAAATGAAGAGTGTTTATGATTATAAATTTTTTGAAAATTAGTTATGATTAAATTAAAAACTAATAAATTAGAAAAAACTAAAATTATTAGTGCAATTTTTTTAGGGAAAAAAGCTAAGGGACCCAAGATTAAAAAAAACCATGGTGGATTCCAAACACCTGCTGTTGAGGGAATATTTAGAATCGAGGCTAGCTCTATTGGATCGTATGCATTCTTTCCAAGATAAAAAACTCTAGTAGCAGCCCAGTATACATAGATATCATTATTAAAACTGATCATAATTGCTTTTGTTGCACACCCAATCAATCCTATAATTAGAAATAAATTCCAAAACTGAGTTTGTGAATTAAACAAGGATATATTTGTATTTGATATATTTTTTATAAAGACCTTTCTTTTTTAGCTAAAATAATTAGCTCACCTTTTAGGATATATTTATAATCAATAATTTTGAATCCAAATTTGATAAGTAGGTTTGTGAGAGAAGTATAAGTATAATGAGTAATATGCTCGTCAGCATAGGCGTTTGGCATTAGTTTACCATATATCCACTCTATATATCTCCATTGCCACTTACCGTAGTCTGGAGTTCCTATTATTAATGTCCCTCCAATTTGTAAAATTCTATTTAGCTCCGTAAAAATATTTTCTTCAAATGGAATATGCTCAATGACTTGAGAATGAATTACTATATTCGATGAATTACTAGCTATTGGAAGATTAAAAGTAGAAGCCCGAATCGTATTCTTTTTCCCTTGGGACTTAAGAAATTTTATTTTAGAAATTGATATGTCAATTGAAACACTATATTTTAATGTAAGAGCTATTTTACTACTACCAGAACCAATATCAACAATTTGCGGACTATTATTATTCGTATAGTCGTTAACAAAATTTGTAATTATTTTATATCTAGTTCTTTGCCAGTAACGTTGAATAAGATTTAAACTATTATATGCATTAAAGTCATAATCACATGAAGTTGCATTAAACCTTAGTTTTTTCATCTTTTTTAAGGTTGTCAAATAACTTAAAGTAAATTTAATAGCGCTTGCTTTAGATTTCCCCCAAATTCTTGGCTGATATTTCAGGGGCACGCTACCTAAAGAGTATCCTTGTGTGTAAGCCCTTACTAAGATTTCCTGAAGTATACTAAAGTTTTTACATTCGTATCCATCAATATTTAGACAATTACGATTATACAATCTAAACCCACTAGATAAGTCTCTAATCGGCATTTTTAAAAAATATTGGTAAATTGTATTTAGAATTTTTGAAAGTAGCACTCTATATTTTGGACCATCGAAAGCTCCTCCTTTACAAAAACGAGAAGCAACTACTATAGAGTACTTATTTCTTTCTTCCCAAAGATTCATAATTAATTCAGAGGGATGTGAGCCGTCTGCATCTAGTGTAATAATGTATTTTCCAGAAGCTGCTTTGAATCCCATTAAAAGTCCTTTATGGTATCCAGGCTCTTTTTGAACTATAAAATGGTCGGCATTTTTTTTAGCAACTTGCTCAGTTTGGTCTTTAGATCCACCATCTATTACAATTATTTCATAGCTCGCAGAGATTTTTTGCATTACAGAACGAATACTACGAATAGTATCTGCAATTACACCTTCTTCGTCTAAGGTTAATATCAAAAAAGATATATCGATCACTTCTATGTTTGTCTATGCAAAATTGATCTTGTTAAAATGTAAGTAAGGACATAACTGATGATAATATAAATTACAAATAGCTAATTATGAAATGATACTAATTTACTTATCATTTCTGCAATATGAATATAATATACATAATACCAGCATATAATGAAGCATCTATATTAAGAGAACAGATGCTGAAGTTTTTGGATAAAAAGTTAAATATTAAATTAACTGTGTTTATCGTCGAAAATGGTAGTAACGACAGCACTTATGAAGTAGCTAGACTTCTAGAGACAGACTATCCTAATAAATTCAAAGCTTTTTCTATAGATAAAGCTGGTATCGGTTATGCATATTCAAAAGGAATGGAAGAAGCTTTGAAAATTTCCCATTCAGATGATTGGGTATGTTTATCTGCGGCAGACTTGCCTTTTGCATTCAGTGATTTAGTGCAATTTGAGAAGTTTAATGTATTAGGTTTTGATTGTATCATCGGTTCCAAGTTACATAATGAAAGTCAAATAAGTAGGAGTTTTTATCGAGAAATTATAACTAAGGTATTAAGTTATGTTAGATATATATTTTTAAATATGAAAGTAGCAGACTGTCAAGGAACGATTTTTTTAAAATGTGCTAATTTAGATCAACTCCTAGGTAAAGTTAAATCTAGAGATTTTTTTTATACTACTGAGCTAGTTTCTATCTTAGAAAGTAATAAATATAAAATCATAGAAGTTCCTATAATTTATGATGAGGAAAAGAGAAAAAGATCCTCTATCTCTTTAGCTAGCGGTTTAAAGTATTTATTGAAAATTATAAATTTTTCAATAAATACTTTGACTAAGCGTAATTATTATCAAAAATGAAATTACCAGTTAAGAATAAATACAACAAATATGAATATGTTAATACAACATACCTTATGGTTATAATTTCAATTTTTGTATTTTTCATTAGATTCGCAAATATTATTTTTGGAATAAATTTTACGGATGAATCATCTTATATAGTAATTCCATACAGATTTGCTTTAGGAGAATTACCTTTTATTAATGAGCTTTTACCGCATCAAACAAGTGGTATTTTATTAGCACCCATATACAAATTATATTTATACTTAAATGGTAGTAACTCAGGGATAGTTATATTTTCTAGGTTTTTATATTCGATTATCAGCTTAGTTTTTGCAATTTATATTTATAAATCACTTAGAAAAGAATTGCCTAAGTTTACTTCTTGGTTAGCAACTTTACTTTATATCAGCTTTGTTCCTTTCGGTATTCATGCCTTGAGTTATAATTCCATAGTAATGTTTTTATTTAGTTATCACATTATCGAGCTATATAAATATTTAATGAAGGATAATGAACTTAAAACCTTAAGTGTATTAAGTTTGGTAATTACAAATTGTATTGCCGTTTTTGTTTATCCAACTATCGTAATTCCAATAGTGATAAGTCTTTTTATATTTATAAGTATTTATAAGTATAAGTTAAGATTTTTTTTAACATATGTAAGTGGAATTTTAAGTGTAATTTTAGGTCTTTATTGTTTATTATCAGGATATGATTTTATTCCCTTACTAAATGTTAAAAATTATTCTGAATCTCTCGCAGCTATGAATTGGGGCGGAGGGATGGGTAAGTTTTATGAAATACTTAATTATCTTTATTGGGTATCTCTATTTCCATATAGCTTAGTATTGTTGTTCTTGCCTAAACTATTTTTAGGACGAGATGATTTTAACGAGATATTTTATTTATCACAAATATCTTTAATTATTATAGGAGTTATCTTCTTTTGGGGAGAGTACCCTGGAACTATTCAATGTTTTATGGGAGTAAATGGCCTTCTAAGTTTACTGATTTACAGGAATCATTTTAAGTTTAGTAATGGGATATATTTGTTAAGCTTATCTTCACTTGCTGGAGGAATTTGCACTGCTTGGACTAGCGGAAACGGAAGTTTGAATTTCATTGTCGGTTTCTCTGGATCTATAATTTCATATATTTACATCGTTAATAGTTTGAGAAAAGAAAGAGATAAAAGATGCTATCTTAATGAATGTTGTAGTTTTCTTATCTGTGGATTGATAGTGATTCTTTTTATCAAAGACTTAGTATTTAATTATTGGGGTGAAGATTTTGATAAGTTAACTACATTAGTCTCTGAAGGACCATATAAAGGCATCTACTCTGATTTGGAAAGCGTTAATTTTTTAAAAGATATAACTAATGATATTGATAAATTACCACATAATGTTTCAAGTATCTTTTTTGATCACTCTTTTCCAGCTGGTCATCTATTAACCTCTCTGCCTTCAGCATCTTGTACTAGTTGGATGATTTTAAATAGACCATCTTGGATACCTACTCGTGATGTTGGTATTGTTCCCTCACTTTCTTATCGAGAAATATATAGAGATTGTATTTTAAGTCATTTAAGTAATTCTGTTGCTGCTGTAAATGTAGATTATATAAGTCAATCAGTAAATTATGATAGTGAACCTATTCATAAATTAATAGAGGAATATAAGAATAATAAATTTGAAATTAAGAATAAATATTACATAATATTTATTCTTAATTCTAATAAGTCATAATAGTAAAGTTAGATGATAATTAGAAAAATACTGTTATCAGGATATGAAAATAACAGATGAAAAAGCAAAATTTATAATTATATTAACATCATTAAAGATATTAAATGAAGACAACGAATAATCCTTCGTATTTTGAAGAAAACTATATAGACTACAATCTTCAAAATCCAGAACATAAATTAGATTTTTATAAGTCTATATTAGACAGATACTTAAGTAAATCATCTAATGTTATAGATTTCGGATGTGGCTTAGGAGCTTTTTTAAGATCATGTGACGAAACATATAATTTGATTGGTATTGATCCAAATTCGGAAGCAATAAAATCAAACAGACTATCATTATCTAATAATATTGATTTATATACGGGATCATATGAATCACTAGTAAATATAAAATTAAAAAATGAACAGCAAGTTGACGCTATTACAGCATGGGATGTTTTAGAACATGTTCCAGATCTTGATATGTGTTTAAATACCATACACAGCAAACTTTCTGAGAATGGTTATTTAATCATAGTAGTTCCAACTTACGATGGGATACTTGGTCCGATTGTAAGTTTACTAGATAAAGATCCTACACATGTGTGGAAGAGAGGATATGATTTTTGGCTAAAAAAATTAGAAAGTAAAAGTTTTCGGATAATAGACACGGGTGGAATTTTAAGAAAATTAGTTTTTAAAAATTATATTCACATTACAAGACCTAAACTAATACTAAAATATTTTAGAAGTTCAATTTGGATTGTAGCAAGAAAATAGAGAAACCATATTAAGCTAATATCAGTATGGTATCTTTAACTATTCTTTCAATTTGATAATTCTATTTTTATTCCAGCCTGCGGGAGAAGCTCTGATTTCCAGATAATTTTTTTCCTTAGCTTCTTGTAACTGTTGCTCCCAAGTTGGTGTATCTAATTTCCAGTACTCACAATAGCTTAAGCTTGCAGCAGTGAAAGATGTAAAAATCATGAAATATCTTATTCCGCTAATATATTTACTATGAGGTTTTGATAAAATTAAAGACCATAAAATCAAAATATAAGGAGCATAGAAATATCTTGGAGCTGCAGCAAATGGGCCTATTGCTGTGGGATTATGAGAATATAAAATCAAGGCAGGAAACCATAGCATAATAGAGGATAAAAATAAAACGTGACTTGTGCTTAAAATATTCAAAAAAGATAAGACATTAGATTTTTCACTAAAAAGAATTATAAATAAAATTATTATAAAAATAAAAAATAATAGTAATGCTTCTAGTGGTGGGAAATTATAGTAACCTAAAAATAGAGGGTTTATAAAATTTATTGTTGCTTTGATCCATTCAAGTTCATTTTTTTCTAATTTACCAAGATTATTTGAATACCTGTCCATATAAATATTAATATGGATGAAGGAGTAAAATGTAGTTGTAACTATGCTAGCTATATAGGCAATAACTATTTTGGTTTGTTTTTTTTGTTTTAATATTAAATATATTAGTATAGGTGATAAAATTACGCTGCCAGGACCACTTAATAAGAAGATTAAAAACAAAATATAAAAGAATAGTTCTTTTATGAGTGTCGTTCCATTTTTTCTTAGTATCAATAAAATAACAAAGATAGGTGAAAGCATGAATGTGTTTGATAAGTTTAAAAAAGATTCTCCAGATTGTGAAATTAACTGAGTTGAAGTTATCATAAGTAATCTGCAGTTTTTGCTAACATTTAAATTCGTAAATAGAACTAAACTGATTAGAAATAAATTAGTGAGTAGTGTAAACAAAACATAGCATCTTGGGGCTAGTTCTATTGGAAAATGACCAATAATATATGAACATATCCTAATATAAAGTAGATGATGACCGGCAAAAGATTTAAATATTGCCTCTTTACCAAGCTCATAGTTATCTGCAAAAAAAATCAAACCATCTTCTGCCCAAAAATTGGGATGTAAAAATACATAAGGAGCTCTAAGTATATGAAGGATAAGAAGTAATAATATAAATAAATAAATCATGAAATACGAATAGACTGAATTAACTAAATAATAAAAAATTATTCTAAACTTTATACAGTTCAATTATTTTCTTTTTCATCGGAACTTCAATCGTTCGATAACTCCATGAAGAAAATAATATTAAAAATAATACATATAAAAAAAGAGAAGTTGTTGAGTTCACGCTTATTTGTTTAGTGTACCCATATATAATCAGCGATATGGGGATATGTAGTATGTAGATAGAATAACTTATTTCCCCAAGATATTGAAGCGGCTTTAATGAAAAAATACGTGTTAAAAATTTATTAGTAATAACGCTTAAAATTATAAGCATATGTAGAGGAGTAAGAATACCGTAGTTATAATATTTAGATAAAAATAAATTATGGTTGAATTCATTTATTATATACAGAAGTGCTGTAATAGCTGTAACAGAAATATAAAATGAATACTTTTGAAAATTTTTTTTATATTTGGAATAAATAAATCCCAGCCAAACTCCACTTATAAAAGTACTCATGTGCGTTAAGGGTGAAAAATAATAATTAATATTAAAGTAGAGTAATACTGAAGAGATAATTCCTTGAAAAAAAAATATAGCTAAAAGTATATAATTTATAAGATTTTTTTGATTTAAAAAAAATAAATTAAAAATAAAAGGAAAGCACAGATAAAAAAAAGCTTCTACCGATAGAGACCAGCTAGGATAGTTAATATTTAAGGTATATTTTGGAAACCATGATTGAGTTAAGGTGAGATTACTTAGTATTAGACCAGTAGATAATTTTTCTCTTATTGAATAATTCAAATAAAATATAATAAAACAAATCGTAAATGCTAAAAAATAAACTGGGTAAATTCTAGCGAATCTTTTTAGCCAGAATGTTTTTGCACTACTAATGTTAAATCTATTATTGGTTTTAATTTGATTGAAGCTCAAAATAAATCCTGAAAGTAAGAAAAAATAGCTTACACTGGCATCCCCAAATTTTATTATAGATTTAAATTTTTCATAATTTGAAAATACCGCTTCATTACTCTCATGATAGAGAACAACTAACATACAAGCTATGAATCTTGTAAAAGTTAATTGAGGCATATTGATATTTTTATGTTATTAAATATTAAGAAAGATTAATACTTAAGTAAATTTTAAGGACAAGTTAAATATTTAATAATGGGTAAAATAAAAAAAATCTTAATATTGTTAAGTATATTAGCGGTCTTTGCTACTACAGTAATTGGAGTCTTATTCATAGATTTATACCCTAACTTTCTTGTTCTTGATTTTATCGAATACTGGTCGGCATACAATCTCACTCTAAATTCTATAAACCCATATAACGGAATTTTAATGAGAGATTTTCAGTTAATATATACTGAATCAAGTGCGCCTCAAATGATGTGGAATCCACCTTGGATTTTTTTAATAATATCTCCAATGCTAAATTTTGATTTATTAATTTCTGCTAAAATTTGGCTATTTATAAGTCTTTTTTTATTTATAATTAGTTCGGTAATCTATTATCAGATTCTTACCGACGATAAAAAAATATTACTTCCAATTTTACTGGGACTATCTTTATCTTTCCCAATAGTAAGATGCTTATCAATCGGCCAATTAGCTGGGTTTTTAACTTTTGGAAGTTCTTTAATTTTTTGGGGCTTGGAAAAAAATAAAAACTGGATTTTAGCTTTTGGATTACTGCTTGCAACTTTGAAGCCTCATTTATTTTACTTAGTTTTTGTTTTAATTTTATTAGTTAAATATAGAAGAAGTGATTTATTCTCACTTGTTCCTAGTATATTAGTTTTTTTGTTTGCACTTAGTTTATGTGAGTTAATTTATCCTAATATGATTTACTATTGGTATGATGCTATGAGAGGTAATCAAGTTGGAAATACTAAGACATCTCAGTGGATGGGAGGGACTTTAGTAGGTTATTTAATTTTTTTACTAGGACCAATATTTAGTAGTACAATTTTATCTCTAAAAATATTCATTCCATTAATTACAATACTAGGAGTACTATTTTACTATAGAAATAAAGTTATACCCGACTGGAGAGTTTTATATCCATCAATTTTACTATTATCTGTTATGACATCTCCATTTGGCTGGAGTTTTGATTTTTCAGTTTTGATTATTACTCATTTGGTTATTATGATTAAAAGACCGCATGTGTTCTATTTTGTGCTACTTTTAGCATCTTATCCAGTGTTTTTTAAGTTACTTACAGAAGAGCATTATTCATTCTTTTATGTTTTACTTATATCGTTATTTTACCTAATAGCTAATAAAGAACACTTAAGTACTGATTATATGCCTGAAAATGGAAAATAGAACTATGAGAGTCTTAATCGTAAGTTTTTTAAGTTTTATTTTGGGGTTTGTTTTATCCCAAAATAACATTAAAAATAATAATCAATTTACCTTTTCTAATGTATTTGATTATACAATCTCATATTATGGACTTAAATATTCAGGCACATCTGGAAGTTTTGTAGATAACTCTGTTCTATTTTACGGTGCTTATGAAAAGCCAGAAATTAATTTCTTAATTGATTTAGTAAAAAATTTAGATTCAAATAATGTAATATTTTTAGACATAGGTGCTAATTCTGGACTACATTCACTTGCTTTGTCTAACTTAGTTAAGGAAGTTCATGCAATAGAACCTTATCCCCCAATACTTGAAAAACTCAAATATAATATAAGTCAAAATCATTTAAATAATATCTTTGTTCATGCAGTTGGTTTTGGGCAGGAGTCTGGAAGTTTGCCTTTTTTTTCACCCCCTTCAATAAATACAGCAATAGGAACTTTCTCTAAGGACTTTGCAGATAATTGGAATAGTAAAAGTAAAGTAACAGAGAGTAGTAAAGAAATTTCTCTTCCTATAGTTAACGGAGATGAATATTTAACTAACAAATCTATTTCCAAAATTGATATTATAAAACTTGACATAGAAGGTTATGAAAAATTTGCATTATTAGGACTTAAGAAAATTATCAACAATAATAGACCAATAATTGTGATGGAGCTAAATATGAATAATAAAGAGGGATTTCAGGATATTGAAGAGCTATTCAGTATTTTACCTAAAGATTATTCGGGATTTGAATTTAATAATAAAGTAGAAGATCTTTATACGGGTAATTATCTTCTGACAAAGCTCAAGGTTAATAATTCTGATCAAAGAAATATAGTTCTTTACCCTAAAGAGAAAGAAAATAATGTTTCAATTAAATCAAAGTAGATATTTTGATTAAAGCAAAAAAATCACTTTCTCTATCTGATAGTATTTCATTAATTGTCAGTAGCATAGTTGGCGCAGGTATATTTGAAAGTGCTCCACTAGTAGCAAAAAGTTGTAATAGTATCGAAGGCGTTTTGATACTATGGTTTTTAGGTGGCATTCTCTCTTTGTTTGGCGCTTTGGTGTATGCAGAGCTTTTATCTAGGTTTCCTCAGGATGGAGGAGATTATAATTTTTTAACTAGTGCTTTTGGGGAGAAGGTGGGCTTTCTTTTTTCTTGGTCACAAATAACTATCATACAGCCGGGGTCAATAGCGGCAATGTGTTTTTTATTTGCTAATTATTTTACAGAGTTTTTAGAAAGTTTATCTGTAAATCATAATCTTACCAAAACTGCCTTAGCTACTATAACTTTATTATTTTTGCTCATAATTAATATTTTTAGTTTTAATTCGAGTAAGTTATTCCAGAATATACTCACTTTTTTAAGTATTTTAGGATTACTCATTATTATAAGTGTAGTTTTCTTTTTACCAAACCAGTCTTTTATTGAACATACAAGGGTCTCTAATGCTAATTCACCAATTAGTCTTTCAATGATTTTAATTTTATTTGCATACGGTGGATGGAATCAAATAGCTTTTGTTGCTGCAGAAATAAAAGACGCTACTAAGAATTTGGCTAAGTCTTTAATTGCAGGGATTTTTGTCGTTACATTATTATATTGCTTAACTAACTTCTCTTTTTTGTATTCTTTGGGAATACAAAAAGTAAGAGATTCAAATTCAGTTGCTACCGATACATTGTCATTAATTTTGCCTGTTGCTTCAAAACCTCTAATTTCGTTGATTATCTGTATTACTTGTTTAGGGTCTATTCAGGCAATCTTTTTTAGTGGAGCTAGAATTAGTTTTACATTAGGAAAAGATTTCTCTTTTTTTAAGATTCTTTCGACTTGGAATAATGATAGAGAAGGACCTATTTACTCTTATTTTTTTCAAACACTAGCCAGTTTATTAGTCTTACTTATGACCGGTTCTTTTGCTAATTCTATTGTTTATACTTCTACTATAGTTTGGATTTTGTTTTTTTTATCAGGATTGTCTTTATTCGTTTTTAGAAAAAGAGATACTTCAGTTCATACTTTTCTACTTAGGCCGTATCCTTTTATTCCTTTAGTTTTTTGCTTGAGCTGTTTATATTTAATTTACAGTTCTTTTACTTATGATATGAAAGGATCATTGATTTCTTTAGTGATAGTTTCGTTTGGGTTCTTACCTTATTACTGTAGTCGTAGGAGTCTTTTTACTTAATACAAACAACAAAAAATCATTAAATATATTACCATAAAACCCAAAGCCAAAAATTATCTCAGTTCCTATATGAAAACCAGTTAAAATTAATCCAAATACAATTGAGAGTATTGGATTTAAAAAAGATAAACTAAGAAAAATCTCACCAACTAGTGTTATAATCTGAAGAATTGAACAACAGAGATCGTTATTTATTAAAAAATCATATAAAAAACTGCTTTTAAAACTTTCTCTGCTCGTTAGCGCTATCCATGTTTGTAAGGTACTACCGTCTACCCAGTTAAGACCACTTTCTTGTATTTTTGTCATCCCACTTAGAAAATAAGTGATGCAAATGTAAATTCTACAAGACATAAGCTGAAAGTTACTACTTAACGTTTGTCCAAGAGAGAGAAGAATTAAAATATTACTGATAATATGGCTTTGATGTGGGGTGTAGAAAGTTTGATTAATAAATATTGAAGAAAGTAGTAAAAAACTTATTGAAGTAAGGTATGATGCAAGCTTAGAATTTTCTTTTAAGTACCAATATGAGCCGGAAAATATCAGTAGTAATTTTAGAGTAAGAATTAAGTATTGTTGATTTTCATTTTGAAGGTCGAAAAGTGATAAGTTATGAAATCTTACTTCACATTCTTTTTGGTAATTAAAGCTTATTAAGGCAAAGTAGAAGGCTAGTAATATATTACCTTTTCTACAAAGTGTAAGTAATTGATTAGAGGTCATTTTTAGAGTGAATAAGAATAGATCTTTTGCTAAATTTATTATCAAATTTTTTGTTAGGACAGAAAGTTTCAAGTTCTAAAGAATTTATGGTCTTATTTTGTTTTAAACTAAGTAAAATTTCTCTCAATGGTAGAGTATTATTGTCCTCGCCATTTTTAACTACAAAATTTGAAGTTTCTTTAACCATACATCCTAGTATAGGCTTGTCATTTGCAACATAAATCCAGTCTTTATTCAAAATTGGAATAGCTTTAAGTTCTCCCGAGGAGTTTTTAGCATTAACTAAACTGGTGCATTCAGGAACTTTAGCAGAGAACATCGGAAAGCTTGAAAAGGGAAATAGGTCTGGGTTTATTAGAGGAATTAGTAAGTGAAGTGATAGAAAACTAATAATTATTATTTTTGCAGTCATTCGCTATTTAGAATTTTTCATAGCCAATGCAGCTTTTAAAACTGGTAAAGTTGCGCGGTCTTTTTCTCTATTTGCAGATTCTTTACTAACAATTACTCTATCTAATGGTAATAAACATAGATCAACTCCAGATACGTTTGCTCTGATTGCATTATTAAACTCTTCTTCAAAACTCTTAAGACCATGCATGTGAGTTACTAAATCAAAGATTTTTAATTTATCTGGCCCTAGCATAGGAGGATTTAAGCCAACTAGACCTGGTGGTATGTAAAATCCGTCAACAGAATTTACAGCATCAATAAAAACTTTAGATCCTAGATTCTCAATCCATAAATCAATATCTTGAGTTGTTACATGCGTATCCTGCATTACTGCACTAGACATTCCGACGATAATAAATCTAACTCCAAATTCATTAAGTGCAGTAAGAAACTGTTTTTCTTCACTTCTTAATTCTGACATTTCCAAACGTCCTTCTTCTTAAGCCTCTGGCTAGTTTTTCTTCTATTGTATCAAATTGCGACATGGCTATTCTAAATAGATCACTTACGTCAAATTCTGGATGCTGTTCTTTCACCTTAGCAACTAACTCATTACATTCCCGAATTTTATTCAAATAGTGCTGTTCTTCGTCAGACATAATAACTTATAAGTAAAATAGATTAATCATTCTAACATATAATTACAGCCTATAAACAGATAAAAATAGCGAATTAGTTAATAAGCTATGATTTATATGTCTTATCTACTTATATTTAATTGCGAAAATTAAAATTTAGCTTTAGTTTTAGTCAATTGCTTACGACTAAAGTCTTGTTGGCAGTTTATAAATAATTCGGGTAAAGAAATTATGAGCGCGAGATTTGGATCGGGTAGTCCTTCTAAGGCAAAGAATGCAAAGCTAAAAATATTGATAGCTTGTATGCTTTTGCTTATGGTTCTTCTTTTTGGGGCACTTGCATACTTAGTACAAAATTCAAAAGAAGCCCCAGCTACTATTGTTTCAACTGAAGTTCCAGGCGTTTCTCAGCCTCAGCCAGTACAACAAGTTAGTGGTGTGTTACTTCCACTGTTTAGAGTTGAAGAAGGCGCTAAGTTGTCAGCTGATATGTTTAACACTGAACAACTTCCAGCTGATCAAGTTCCACCAAATGCATATCCAATAGCTAATAAAGCTTTACTTGCAGAAAAATATGCAAAGAGGGCAATGAGTCCTAATGTGCCACTTTTGAATGATGATGTATCTGATGCTCCTCCTTTGAATGCTATTAATATTCCACCAGGCTTTAGGTTGATTACTATTATTGTAGATGCTCGATCAGGAGTTGAAGGTTGGGCAAAACCTGGAACTAGAGTTGATGTTTTATTTACTTTTACGCAAAATGGCACTAAGAAAATTGCTCCTATAGCAAAAGCTGTGAAAGTTGTTTCTATTGCGGGTAATGCAGCACAGAATACTCCAGATAAAGCCGCTGTCGCAGGGCCTGTAACAGTATCGCTTTTAGTGACTGAAAAACAATCTAGGAGTGTTGAGCTTGCTAGATCATCTGGTGAGTTAAGTTTAGTACTTGTTGGTGGCAAAGAAATGCCAACAGAAGATAGTGGTCCTACTGAAATAGACACTATCGAACAAATTTTGCAACAAGACCAGAAAACTACAGTAGTTGAAGAAGTTCCACCTGATGGAACAATGTACTCTACTGATCCAGCTACAGGTAAGCAACTAAAGTATGAACTTAGAAAAGGTAAGTGGGTGAAAGCTAAGTCAGAATAGTAATATGGTTTAATATAATGTTATTTTAAAAGTTAATACTTTTTAAGGTTTTTTATGGATAAGGAAAGAGAGAATTTACTAGAACTTTTTTCTACAAGAGTTAAGGAAAATACATCATCTACTAAAAAAATAGATGGCTTAGAGAAGAAGTTAATAGGTACAGACTCGGGTAGTCCTGGGCCAAATCGTACAACTAAAAAGACTCAAGATGGATTATCGCCAGTAGGTAATGCAGTATTACGTGAAGCTAGAAGAGAACTGGGTTCGCGAGGTGGAGATTCAGCTCAAGAAGATATTTCTGAAGATGCTATAGCAAAAGCAGTAGATAGAGTCTGTGCTACAAGAGGCTTTGTCTTAGATGATGTTACTAGAGCCGAAATTATTGTTGCTATTAAGCAAGATTTATTTGGTTGGGGAGTACTTCAGCCACTTATTGAAGATCCAGAAGTTACCGATATACATTGTTACGATTTTAAAACAGTAGTTTTACAACGTGGTAAAATGAGTGAAATTACTTCACTCAGATGGCCAAGTCATGAGGCATATTGTACTTTTATTGATAGGGTACTCTATAGATTAGGTAAGAGTTTATCTACTCAGCAGCATACAGTTGACGCATCGTTTCCAGATGGAAAAAGAATTTGCGCTGTTCACAAAAGTGTTTGTGGTTCAAAGGGTCCTCTTGTTACTATAAGAGTACCAAGAGTAGCAGAAGCTAGTTTGGAAAGTTTAGTTTCTTATCAAGTTGCTCCTCCGTTAATAGTAAATTATTTAGCAGCTCTTACTAGAACAGTTGAACATACTTTTATGGTTTCTGGTGAGACCGGAACTGGAAAGACTACTTTAATGAGGTCATTAGGAACTCAGTTTAGACCTGAGGAAAGTATCATTGCTATAGAAGATACTCCTGAACTGAACTTTCAACATCCATATTACAGAAGTTTAGTTTCTAGAACTGCTAATACTGAAGGAGTCGGAGAAGTTACTCTATCAGAGCATATTAGAACTACACTTAGAATGTGTCCAACTAGAGTTATTCTAGGAGAAATGAGAACACCTGAGTCTGCTGAATCATTTCTTGAATCTGCCCAAACTGGTCACTGCGGGATGTCTACTGTACATGCTAGAAATGCAAGAGAGACTTTAACTAGATTAGAATCTTTACTCGGTCGTGCTCAGAGAGGAGTAAGTATAGATATTATCAGACAGCAAATAGCCTTAGCTGTTGATGTTGTAATTTGGCAAGTTAGAGAGAAAGCTAGTGGACGAGTTCGTACTGGTGAAGTTGTAGAAGTTGGGAATTTTTCTGAAGGAAATATTCAAGTTCGGCCTATGTTTAAGCTGGTACAGCAAGGAGAAAGCCCTGTTTGGGAAGTACTCTCATATTCAAGCTTCTTTGAAGATGTATTAGAAAAGAATGGAATATATCTAGGAGATGCGCCAAAGTATATTGGTTTTAATAATAATGAACAAGATAGCTCTGCAGATTTAGTTAAGAGAAAGTAGAATATGAATACTACGATAATTGTAGCAGTAGTAATTTTTATTGTTATTTTAATAGCACTTGGTTTTGCTTTTGTGCAACTAGGTGGATCTGATAAGAGTAATTCAAATGAATCTTTAAGAAATTTAATTCAAAATCAAAAAGGAGAGAAGGGTAAATTCGAAAATACTCCGAAAAATAAATCTAAAGAATTAGATAAAGGAAGCGCGGCTCTTTTAGCTGCTTCTACTGGTGAAAAATTAAATGTTCAAAGAGATATATCTAATCCAGATTTAGAACGGAAGATTTATTATGCAAGGTGGAATATTACGCCGTTACAGTTTAATCTTTTTAAAGCAGCAATGACATTAATAATTGTTGCCGGCTCGTATAATTTCGTTAGAGCACCTTTAATAATTCTATTTGCTTTTACTACGCCTATTTTTATTAGTAGTTTATTATCTAAGGCTGTAAATAAAAGATTTAATAACTTTGATAGGGATTATCCTGACTTTATAATGTCAGTAGTGAGCAGGATTAAATCAGGTATGAATTCATTTAGTGCAATACAGTCTTCTGCTAATGGTTTTGATGATTCATCGTTGGTAAAAGCAGAAGTTGCATTGATGCTAGAGAAAATAAGACTAGGAGTTCAAGAAGAAATAGCAATTGGCGAGTTCGGGGAAACTATTCCTCATCCTGAGATAGAATTATTTGTCCAAGTTTTAATTTTAAATAGACGACTTGGGGGGAATTTATCTCAAACCTTAGAGCGTTTAGCAAAGCAGGTTAGAAAAAGACAAGAATTTAGAAAAAAAGCAGTCGGAGCAATCTCTATGGAAAGAGGAGGGGCGTTCTTTATCGCTTTAATTATGAGCGGAGCTTTAATATTAATCTCCTTTATTTCACCAGAACTTTTAAGGGGATCCTTCCAAAATCCAGCTGGACAAATGATTTTTCAATCAGGTTTATTATTTGTAGGTTTAGGCTTTTGGATAATGAGAAAAGTAACAGAAGTTAAAGTGTAAAGGTTTAGCTAGATAATGAGTTCTATTACTTTAGTTTTGATTGGTATTGTCGTCCTCTTCTTCGTAGGGGCAGGTGTATTAGTTCGTATTTTTATATTTCCTACTAAAGTTAAGTCTTCTTCTTTATCTAATTTAACAGGCATGACTAGTGGTAATAACTATAGTGCAACTAATACGAATACAAATTCACATGTTAAAATTACTTTAGAAGAAGTTCAAGCTAAAATGAATAATGGGGGAAAAACTAGGGCAGTTAATCCCAATGATCCTGAGGTTCTATTTTTTAGAGCTGGTTATTTTTCAAATGAACAGAGAGCAAAATTTTATAGATTAAAAAGAACTTTACAAATTGTGCTTCCATTAGGCTTGGGCGCCTTACTTTTTGTCATTAACGGTCCTATCTATTTATTATTAGGAGCAGCAGGTGGTTATATGGTGGCAAGGGTTATGCCGGATCATATACTATCAAAGAAAGCTAAAGTAAGAGAAGAAGAATCGTTGTATTTTTTACCTTTAGTTATTGAACAAATTTCAATTGGAGTTAGTAGTTCTCTTGATGTAGGTCCATGTGTTGCTTATGTTGTTTCTATGGCAGATGAACGTGGAACTCATAATGTGGTTACGGAATTACTTACTCAAGTAACAAAGTTAATGAAAGCGGGTATGGCACTTGATGAAGCGCTTATGGATGTCGGTGAAGTAGTTGGGATTAAGGAAGTAAAGAATTCTTTTATGTTTCTAGCGCAATGCGCAAAACATGGGGGTGAAATATCTAAACAACTTCAAGAATTAGCTGAATCAGTAACAACTGCAAGGCAACTTGAAATTGAAGCTAAAATTATTGCACTTCCTAACAAAGCAACTGGTGCTTTGGGAATGGTATTTTTTGGCTTTTTTATTATGTTAGTTTCTGGAATATTTGTAAGAGTTATCGCAGGTATGGGAGGTTAGAAAACTTTTATGTTACTAACCTTGTTAATAATTAGTGCGCTCTTATCTTTAGATTATTTATTATTTTTATCACACTCATCTACAAAATATATAACTAAGTTAATAATATTAGGAGTATCAAGTAGAGTAATATTCTTGATACTAACTTTGATATTTGGATTAAACCTCCAAATTAATTATTTAATCTCAGCTTCGATTGGACTAGTCTCACTAGTTATTTACTCGCAAGCTATAGTGAAGTCTCTTCAGAGACAATCAGAAGTCATCTCACGCTTTTTCTTAGACGCTATGCCTTCACAGCAAGTTAATATCGAGTTAGATCAGAGAGCGGGTTTTATTAGTAGTTCTGCAGCACGAGAAGAAAAAAAGAATTTATTTAACAGTGCTATTAGTATCGGTTCCTTTGAAGGTCTTATTCGGTGGCTGAGTGTTGATTTTTGGTTGATGGGTCTTGGTTCCATTTTAATTGGTATAATTAGTTATTTCAGCAATAATAGTATTCTTGATAGTTTTCAGAAAGCCTCGGCAACTTTATTTTTATTAAGCGTCTCTTCTATCTTAAGCGCACTGCCTCTAGTAAAATTTCTATCTTTCTTAGATATCAATAGACGAGAAAAGGAAATAAACTTTAAGACAATGTTTTTTAGACTATCTTTAGTTAGTATTCTCTCATTTTGTTTTTTCGCGTTAACATTAGGATTTACTATTAGTCTTCCAATTCTTTTTGCAACTATTATTTTCTCATTATTCTATATTTTTCATAGTCGAAAAAAAATTATTCAGAATTATTTATTTAAAAGAACGGATAATAATAACTTTTGCTCCGAGTCGGAATCTAATAAGGTTCTGATAGACGAAAGTATTAAGTATATAAATATTCCGGTACCTAGTAATTTGTTAAATACTTACAATGCCAAGCAAATAGAAGAAATATTAAACACAGAAGAGCTTTTAGATAGTATTTCAAGCTTTGTTAAGGGCGTTCGACTTTATTCAGTAACTCCAGAATATCAAAAAATAAATAGAATAGTTTCTGAGAAAAAAGTGTTAAAGACCTTATTTTTATCTGATTATTATCTTGATAGAGTAAGAGATGATTTCGGACTCGAGATTTCTAAAAAAAATCTACCGCAAAATATTTTAAATAAATTAAAATTTGAATCTAATCTAGCCTCTTATTTGCAGGATTATTTTATTATTGAATCTGCATCTAGGCTTTCAATTTCTGATAGTTTAATTAGCATAGACCAGAAATATAAGGGATTAAATTCTAGTATTAGTTTATTAAAACAGAATTCCTACGATTCTTTTATTGAGGCAGTTAAAACTATAGATAGTTTAGGCTACAAAAATATTCCAGAAGATATACTAATCGAAATGATCATTAAATTTTCAACAATAGATTTTGAGCCTAGTGAGTTTGTAGAAGAACTTATTAAGTTACTTGTTGAAGAAAATCCTCATTTACTATCTTCAAATGATGGCTCTGCTCATATGGTCTATGTTAGTGAAGAGGCATTGTCTGATGAACCGTCTTTAAAGTATCATATTTCAGAGATAGGTATTCGATTAAAGAAGCGGGGAATTTCTAAGCTTGTAATAAAAGTGCCACAATTATCAGACAATAGAGTGGCTGCTATAATAAATTACTTAAAAGAGGTTAATATGCGAGCTTGCGTGTTAGATTCTTCGATAAGACCTCGAATAAGTGTCTTTCCTGTATTAGTTATTTGAGTTATCACTGTTATTAATCAAGCTGTGCCATTACGTAAATTAGGGGAATCAGATGTTTGCTGATGATGAAATAAAAATAAATCAGGATCTGAAACTTTCCAATAAACTTTGGTCTGCTCGCTGTAGTGAGACTTTCGAAGGGGAGATGTGCAGCACTAAACAGCAAGTGATTGTTGTTAGAACATCAACTACTATCACTGATAACGATCTAAAAAACAATCTTAAAAATCGACTAGATAAAGTTGCTGATTTTATTGCAGCGACTGCTCAAGGAATTAGTATATTAAAGTATGGCTTTGATTCGGAAAATAAAGCTTGTATTATCTTTGATTATTTTGATTCTACTTCGATATTATTATCCAAAGAAGTATATTCTGTAAGATTCCGTCTTTTAGTTCAACTGATGCAGAAACTTGAAGATTTAAATAATTTAGGAATTTTATTAGAAGATTTTAATGAAGAAAGTTTTAGATTATTTAATGGAGAGTTGGTTTTAATCCCTGGTTTTGGAAGTTTTGATCAAGTTAAGGGTGGGACTATGGCGCTGCCAGAAAGTTCTAGGATGCTTTTTATGGCACCTGAGATACTGCAGGGTAGTGTGCCAACAATGCAGGCAGATCTTTATGGAGCCGCGGTGCTCTCTTATTATTTATTGACAGCAAAAGATCTGCCTAAAGATAATAAAGCTATTGATAAATTTATTTCTTCTAATCCTTCTCCAGCTAGTATTAATGAGCAAGTTCCTTTATGGCTACAAGATTTATTAGCTTCTTCACTTGAAACAGATCCATTAAATCGTTTAACAGATGCGGGTAGATTTTTAAATTATCTTGAAGAGGGAGTTAGAGATGGTTGTTTAGATGTAACTAAAGTTAAGTCTGGAACATGGGTTAATAATGACATCATCGTAAAGCCAGTAGCAGAAGTTAAGCGTTCAGATAAGATAAGTAAAGCATTAGAAAAAGCCGGAGAGCTTAAATCTGTAGATGTTGATACTAGTAAGTCCACCAAGAAAAAAGAAAAAAAACAAACTACAAAAGCGAAAAAAATTGTTTATTTAATTTGGGCGTTGACTATTACTACTGGACTTATAGTTTCATTTTTTGTTCTTACGTCTTTAAAATTTATTAGAGTAGGTTCTACTTCTTTGCCACCAGCATTAGAACAAATTAGGGTAACTCTAGAAACTGACTCGGAATTACGAGATTTAATAGTGCTCGGCTCTGAAGAAGAACTCATAGCGGCAAGAAAAGATGCTTTAAGTCGTTTGTTAAAAAGAAAAATTAGCTGGGATAAGTCTATAATAGATTATATTAATACTTCAAACTTCTCAACTCAGTTTGTTTCTACTTTAGTAGAAGTTCCTGTTTATTGGACACGGTCTTTAGGAAAAGAAGACGGAATCAGTAACTTTGTTAATTCTTGGATTACAACTGTTTCTGGAGTTAATGAGGGTGCGCCTGATAGTAAGGTATTTGTACTACAATCTTTAATATTACAATTAATAGATCCTAGCGTAACGGTAGATAAGAAAATTACTGCAGGTAGATTGCTATTTGCCTTCGATAAATTAAAAACAATTAAGTTATCAGCATTATTAGCTAAAGAAGAAAGTAATAGTTTTCTAGTTGCTGAACTACGGCAGTTACTAACAGGTTTAGGTTACAGTAAAATCCCTGATACTTTTATGCTTCCTCAACTTGCTTTATTAAATCCTGAAATATTGTCAACTACTGGATTAAGTATTGAAAAAGCTACTGAGCATATAAAACAAGAAGACTACAAGAAAATTATTGAAGTACTATTAACTAGTCCACTAGCAGTTAATTCAAATAGAGACTTTTTAATTAATAAATACGTCTCTGTAAATGCAACAGGAGTTTTTAGTAAGGAGCTATTAAAAATTTCTAATGATATTTCTGCCGCAGATAAATATACGTCTGTATTATTACTTAAGCTTGCATTGCAAGCTGCACAGCCTGAAGATTTAACTCCTTTAATGGAGTGGAGTCAGGAAAGATGGGAGAATGTACTTTATTTAGGCATGGCAATTGGACAAACTTCCGATGTTAATAATGCTCTTTTAAATATTTTATCAAGAAGAACTCCTAAAAATGATACTGGTAAGATACTGTATGAATGGTTAAAAACTAATGTATGGTCTGTAAAAAGTAAATACGCTAAAGCCTATGCATCATTAGTGTTGAAAGACTTATGTAGTCCTGAACAAATCGAAGATGCATTTTCTACTTTTATGCCAGTTTCTCAAAATGCTCTTTTTGAAACTCTTTTAAAGATAAAAGATAGCTTTTTCACAAAACAGGCAATTATTAGAATTGGACCTATTATGTCTACTGAGCAAATTATGCCTTTATTGAATTCTAATGATAAAGAAGTTAGAATCTTAGCTATTAGAAGTCTAGTTGGTAAAAATGATCTAAAATCACTTCAAAATATTCTTAGAGCTTTTAGAAAAGAAAAAGATGAAGATGTAATTGCAGTTTATAAAGAATTACACTGGGTCACTCAAGATAGAGATATACTCAAAGGAAAGTAAGAGTGTTTGCTGTTCAAATAAATTTTTCAGATAAATCTAATCCTTCAGATCCTATTTTGTTGCCAAGATCTTCCGCTACTATAGGCACATCCGCACATAATCATTTAGTAATTGAAGGTATTAAAGATTTAGGAGTCGAAGTTAGTATTGTTAGGGGATTAGGATCACGTTTTTTTGTAAAGATCATAAGTACAAAAAAAGTTACTGATCAGCTAGTTAGTGAAAAAGAATATTTAAGTTTTGCAGATCTGGTGATTGGTGAGCTAGAAATATTTATCTATTCATTTGACCCTTTGATATTTTCTGAAAAGACAGAAATTACTAATATAGAACTACTTCAAAATATATATTATAGTTCGGATAGTCTTTTCCCTGCTTTGCAAGTTGTTTCTCGTCCGAGAGTTGGGTTTACACTTAGTGATTTAAATAATTTCAAAATCGGTCGTTCTAATAAATGCCAGTTGCGTTTAGAAGGTGATGTAGATAGCGAGCATGTTGAATTGAGCAGATTAAATAATGAGTGGTATTTAGCTCCAATAGTAAGAACACCAACTGTATTTTTAAATGGATCAGTTGTCTCTTCAAGTACTATGTTACGAAGTAGAGATCGGATCAGAATAGGGGCAAATGAAATTATATATCTAGATTCGCTTAATGATTTTAATGAATTTAGCGATGAAATTGGCTATAATATATCTAGTTCAGTAGATTCTGGTGGATATATACTTTCAGTTGTTAAGGGGCTAGCGAGTCCAGCTAGTATTCCTTTAAGAGTCGGTGGAACATATACAATCGGTCGAGATCCTTCTCATTCAATATGGATTGATGCTCCTTTTGTTTCAAGGCTTCATTTTACTATTTCTATACTTTCTGATGGCTTTGAAATAACTGATTTTAGTAGTAATGGTACAATCATATCAGAAGAAAAGCTTATTTCTGGGAGACCAACTTTTGTAGATATCGAACAAGCAGATATAGTACTAGGACCAGAACTCACACTTAGAATAGTAAGACAAGTTACTGATTATAAGCTCCTACCTGATTCTATGGTAATAGAAAATTTAGATGAGGATATCGTTGGCTCTGAAGATGAAGAAAATTATTTTGATAGTCAAGAATTTAACTTAAGATCATCCAGCGAAGCAAATCTTTCTGCTCTATCAGCAAGGCAAGAGTTTTCAGAGAGAAGTTTCATTGATGTAGGTTCTAAAGAGCGAGTTGAGGATTTCTATGACAGTGAGCCAAGAGGAGAGTTTCCTATTCGTGTAGGTCTAGAGAGGTTCTCTACTCAAATTTTTGTTACAATGCTTTTACTCGTTCTTTTAGCGGTGATAGTTATTGTGGCAAAAAATATAATATTTTAAGGTACTTAGACTGGTTTTGTTATTTCTATGTTTAGTTTAGGTTATTTGAACGAATAGCTTTTCTACTAATCTACATCATAACAGACTGAGAAGTATAATTAGCTTTAAAATTAAAGTAGAGAAAATGTCTGCGAGTGAAATAGAACTTACATTTATTAGATGCTCATCTTGCAAGAGTTTAATGCCATCTACGGCAAGTCGTTGTGGTATGTGCGGTATGGATTTAATGAACTCTGCAGCCAGCAGTTCTAATTCTAGCACATCTAATTCTAGTATTTCTAAGGTTATAGAACCTCAACAAACACAAAAGCAGTTTCCAAAAGATGAAGTAACTCAGCAATATAATCGACCCTCATCAGCTAATGATAATTATTCTACAGATAAATATATTGAAGATAATTTAGAGCCAAACGAGCAATTGGATTATGAGAGAGAAGAAAAGTCTAATACTGGAGCAGATTATCGATTACAGGATAGAAATTCTGTAACTCCAAATAACACAAGACAAGAAAAAAAATCAGCTGTACTTTCATTTGCTAAGGAGATGAAGGTGCTAAATCAAAAAGCTAGTCGAACAGATTTAGCCGAAGAAAAGAAGTCTAATACACAATTTAATACAGTTAAAAATACTGAAGAACTTAAAAATAATTTTCTAGATCAATTTGATGAGCCTGAGGATGATTTTTTAAATAATGATTTAAATGACGAATTTATTTTAGGTGATGAATCAGAACAACCTAGTGATAATATCTCAGGTCGAGAAGAAGCAACTAATAATTATCAAGAACCTAGACCATTAAAGAAAAAGAAAAGAAAGAGAAAAAAGAAGAGAGTTTTGCCATTAGAAGAATCTGTGAGATCAGATGATTTAAAGTCTAGAGAGGTACTTAGTGAGGAACCAAGAGCTACGGAGTCAAGATCTTCAGAATCAAGATATCCAGAACAAAGAGAAAGACCAGCTACTGGGTTTCGATTTGATAGAAATATTGAAAATAATAGGTCAGAGCAATTAAATAATGCGGCTCGATTAGATTCAAATGTTAAGTTAGAAGTTCCTAAAGAGGAAAAAAGAGAAAGAGAAGTTTACATTGAAGCTAAAGCTGAAAATAGAAATGATCAGATCGTAGAACGTGAAGTAGAAAAAAATAGCGCTGAAAAGCACAGTGTTCAAAGAAGAGCTACAAATGATCATATAAGAGAAAATCTAAGAGAGAAGGGGCCAAGTAAAGTAATGAGTAATAAACTTATCGGCTGGTTTGTAAGCTATGGAATCGAATTAACGGGAAAAGCTTTTGAGATAAGAGAAGGAAGAAAGTTTATCGGACGTCAGCAATTAAGAAGTTTCGATCTAGTTATTCCTGATTCAGCAGTATCTACTCCACATTGTTTATTGCAAGTAGATGAACATGGAGTGCACTTACAAGATTTAATGAGTGATCAAGGTACTTTTATTAAAAAACCTGGAGAGCGTGAATTTAGAAAAATTGAGTCTTCGGTTGTTCTAAAGCACGGGGACGTATTAAAGTTAGGCTCTTTTGAGCTTGTCGTATGTTTAATACCCGAATAAATAATTTTTTATTTTTAAGTTGTATCTTTTTATTTCTAATTTGTTCATGTGGAAATAAATTTGAAACTATCTATACAGGAAATTCTAATTCTGTATTAAAGCTACAAAGTATATTATCTCTATACAAGATACCTTCTAAGGTTTTTGTAGATAATAATGAGATAAAGGTTCAGGTCTCTAATTTTAATAAAGCAAAAGCAGATAATATAGTGTTAGCTATCAGTGAATATTTAAATATTCATTCTGAATTTGACATCAAAAGTGTCTTTATCCCAAAGAATAATGAAATTGAGAGTAATTTAGAGAAGCTGTTAGGGGAAATTAAGTATGTTCTTTCCGTATCAAACAATGATCTAGGAAAAAGTTTTATTGTAGCTCTTCCTGATCATGAACAGGCAAAAGAACTTGTTGTTGCTGAGGTTAATAAGTATTTAAAGGAAACTCCAGAATTTAAGGTCAGTTATAGATATATACAAGTTCCAAATACTCTTGAGTTAGACATGAGGGAATCTAGATTGGGCCTTACTTTACTAGAACCATTCTCATTTCATGTCCCAGAACAAGAAAAATCATTAGCTGGGATACAATTAATGTCTATTTTAATATTATTTTTATTTTCGGGTTTCGTTTTAGGGTTATGCTGGGGTAGACTACGTAAATGAAAACAGCCAGTGATATTATAAGACGTGTTAGAGCTTTGCCTTTTAGATATCGCTCACTATTATTACTTTCTCTAATATATGAAGAAAAAGATGCAGTGCAATCTTTATTAGATATCGATAAGTACGGCATTACTCTTTCTAGTATAGCATCAGATTTCAGCTTTTTTTCTGAAGATATTTCTAAGTCTATAGTAAAACAAGAACTTAAAAATCTTTGGAATATTAACTTCCGTTATGAGTGATAAAGAACTCGAACTCCTTATTAAAGAAAAGGAGGCTAGAAAATTAGAACTCAGTGATAAGCTAAAAAGTTTAGAGAAAGTTTATAATGAGAGACTTTCAATAGTGAACAATCTAAAATGCGAAATTTTAGAACTAGATTCTAAAATTTTAGATATTATTCCTAAAACAAGAAAAAAAGCATTTATATCTTCTGATCATGATTTAGATATTCAGGTTCATACTCAGTTCATTGAATCTACGGCAAGGAAAGATGAGATTCAGCTATTACTGGCTGAAGCTATGAAAGATTTGAATAGATCAAAAGACAGATTTGATGAAGTCTCTGGCGAATTGAAAAAAATGATGTTACAGCAGGATAAGATTTCCGAAATCGTTGAAGATAGGAAAGTACTAGAAATTATTATCAAATCAGAAGTAGATAACGAAGACTAAGTAATACTAATAATAATCAAGATGTCGGATATTTTATACAAACCAATTAAGCTTGATAATTCAAATTCAGAAATTCATAAGAATAGAGTTTTAACTTCAGAAGAAATAGATAGTAAAAATATTATTTTTGGTTTTGATTTTAAATCATTTATTATTAATGATTTGATTAAGACAATAAACTTAATCAATTCTGATTCTTTAGATTTTTCATGCGTTGCTTTTAATAAGGGCACTTCTATTAGTTTAGTAAAAAATAATATTCTTGAATTTGATCAGATAATTCTTTTTAGTTTTTCTTTCAGAGGGAAACTAGGTTTCATAGGATTTCAATCGAGTTGGGCTAAATTATTTTTGGATTATAAAGAGGCGAGTTCAAAGGATGTAAAAGAATTATCGACAGACCCAGCAATACGTTCTTTCTTAGAATATTTTTCATTAAAATTAATTAATGCGCTGAATGAAAATTTCAAATTGGCAAAAGATGATAAAATTATTTTAAGTAGTGATCAATATTTTACCCTTGAAGACAAAGAGGTAGCTGAGGAGCTTAAAAGTTTTTTAGAATTTAAATTTCTAATTAAATCTAAAGAAGGTGGTGCGGGGAATAGTGAAGAAAGTAGTATATTTTATTTTCTCCCTAAAACACTTCTCGATACCAGTTTGCCCAGATATCCCGATTTTATAAATCATACAGTAATAACAGATTCATTTGGTCTTTTAAAGTTAGAAATAATGTATGCAGTAATACCTGTAAATTTAGATCAGTTAGTAAACTTGAAGAAAACTGGAGCTTTAATTGATATTCATGAAAATTTAGATTTGAGCTCTGCATATTGCAGCATCGGCGGTATTCCAAGAAGTAAGCTTAATATTTTACTAGATGAGGAGGCTTTTGTTTTTGAAATTATTAAGAGAGAAATGGGTGAATTAGACTCTGGTGAAGACATAGAAAGACAAAACCAAGATAAAAGTATAAAGCTATCTCTTCGCATATTTAGTAAAGAGATCTCTTTCTCGGAATATCAGAAGAATTCATCAGTTATTAGGTCTGATTTAACTAGCTTATCAGAAATTGAATTAGTCATAGCGGATGAAGTGATCGGAAGGGGTGAGTTGGTGATACTGAATGAAAAAATCCACTTAAAAGTTCTTTAACAAAATAGATTTATTTTTTTGTGTGTTATAGAAGTATGCTATTAGTATTTTACCTAAGGCTATCCTGACATGACTACAACAAAAATAAATTGTTCTAAGTTTAAAGAAGAACTTCCGGCACTAGAAAAAGCACCATTTCCTGGACCATTGGGTGAGGAAATTCTTCAGAGTGTATCTGAGAGAGCTTGGAGATTATGGTCAGAGGATATGATGATAAAAGTTATCAATGAATATCGTCTTAATTTAGCTGAAGAATCTGATTATAATAGACTACTGGACCAAATGAAGATTTTTCTTGGTATTGCTAAAAATACGGAAGATGCTAAAAATACTCAGGTTTTAGAGGTAGAAAATCCTAATAGAGGTAGATAGACTTTTTTATCGTATTCTGATAATTTCTATCGGCAATTAGCCATCAGTTTAAAAAGTATTTTAGCAATTCAAAAAACCAATTTTATTATGTCTACTCAAGAATTAGTTTCATTTGTTGTCCCTATATATAACGAAGAAGACAACGTAGTACTTCTATATAATGAACTTGCGGAAGTTTCAGAACAAGCAAAACTTAACTCAGAGTTTGTTTTTGTTGATGATGGTTCTAGTGACTTAACGGTATCTAGATTAAGAGAGGCTTGTGTCAATGATCCAAGAGTAAAGATTGTTGTACTTAGGAGAAATTTTGGTCAGACAGCTGCGATGTCTGCGGGTTTTGATCATGCTACTGGTGAGATAGTTGTTACTATGGATGGGGACTTACAAAATGATCCTCATGAAGCTCCCAAGATGATAGAAAAGTTAAAAGAAGGCTACGACATTGTTGCAGGCTGGAGAAAAGATAGACAAGATAAAGTTTTAAGCAGAATTATTCCTTCTAAAATAGCCAATTCAATAATTTCAAAAGCTACTAAAGTTGAACTTCATGATTATGGATGTTCACTAAAAGTTTTCAGAGCAGAAGTAGTTAAGAATATCAATTTATATGGTGAAATGCATAGATTCATCCCAGCTGTGGCCGCACAGTTAGGGGTTAAAATTTGTGAAATGCCTGTTAATCACAGAGCTCGTCAGTTTGGAGTTTCTAAGTACGGGATATCAAGAACTTTTAGAGTAATTTTAGATTTGCTAACAGTTAAGTTTTTACTTGGATTCTCTACAAGGCCATTACATCTTTTTGGTGGTTTAGGAATTGCTTCTGGCTTACTTGGTAGCTTGCTATTAGTGTATCTCGCTTTTGAAAGATTAGTATTATCAATCCCACTTTCTAACAGACCAATTTTAATGCTTGGAGTTATGTTAGTGTTAATTGGACTTCAGTTTATATGTTCGGGCTTAATAGCGGAAGTTCTTGTTCGTACTTATCATGAATCTCAAGGTAAAAAGATTTATTTTGTTAGATCTATTATTCAGTCTAGTAATAAAAATCCTAACGACTCTTCAAGTGCCTTACCTGATAACAAGAACAGAGAGAGTGATAAACTTTATAGAGTCATATAGATTTAATAGGTGAAGATTTTTTTAGATGCTAGGAAGATCGGGGACGGAGGCATAGGAAGGTTTATTGTAAATCTTCTATGCGGTCTAAATAAACTAAATTTTTTTGAAAAAAATAGACTAACTCTAATAGTCGGGGAGCAAGGTAGTAAGCTTCTCAGAGAAGAATTTATTAGTGAAGAATTTAAAGGTAATCTTCCACTCACTATATTAATAGATAAGACAGCAAAATATAGCTTAGTAGAATATTTTTTTCTTCCTTTAAAGTATAAGTCTATTATTTCTGAATGTGACTGGTTTATCTCTCCTCATTACACTTTGCCTTTCTTCATACCTAATAAAGTTAAGAAGTTAATTGTTGTTCATGATCTGATACAAATATGTTACCCAGAGTCTTTAATTCATAAAATATTAGTTCCTATCATTATTAAATCTTCAATACGAAGAGCTAATAAAGTAGCCTCAGTCTCTATGCATTCAGCTAGAAAGATTAGTGAGTACTTTAATGTGTCGGTTTCAGTTATTCCAAATTCAATTTCAGAATCTTTTTTAGAAAAAATTAATACTAAAGATTTGAATACTGATAAGTTATTAGTTGGTGAAAAAAAGATAATATTATTTATCGGTAGCGATAGATTACATAAACGGCTAAATCTTTTTATAGATTTTTTTAAGAGGCTTTCTAGTCTTTCAAATGATTTTCATGCGGTTGTTGTTTCTGACTTGAGACAAGAAAGAGATGATTTACCTAAAAATCTCACTTTTATTAACTCTGCTACAGATGTAGAGCTGAATTATTTATTAAGTAATGCTTATTGTTTAGTGAGTACTTCTAGAGAGGAGGGTTTTTGTCTGCCTTTAATTGAAGCTGCTGCTTTAGAGTTGCCGATTATTTGTACTGACTTAGAATATGGAAGAGAAATATTAGGAGAGAGTGCTTGGTATTTTGAAGACGGCAGTACGGAAGACTTACTTAGAGTGTTTACTTTGATGCATATGTCAGAAGAAGAGAGAAGTGATAGGGCTAAGATGTCATCTAATATAGTTAGCTCTTATTCTATTGAAAATCAGGCTAGTCAATTTATAGATTTAATATCCTAGTATGGCTTCGCGCGTATTAATAATTCATGATTGGCTAGTCACTTGGAGAGGAGGGGAGAAGTGTCTAGAAGAGATATGTGAACTTTATCCTGATGCTGATATTTTTACTTTTTTTTATAATCCAGAAATTACTAATAAATATTTAGCTGGTCGTAGAATAATTAGTATTCCTTTTGGAGATAGTCTTTTTGTTCGAAAATACTACAGGCATTTACTCCTGTTCTATCCAATTTTTGCTTACTTACTAAGTCTAAAAATTGCAAAATATCATGCTCAAAATAAATTAGATTTAGTAATAAGTATAAGTCATTGCTGGGCTAAGAATGTAAGACTTCCGAAAGATCTACCTCACATTTGTTATTGTTTGACTCCTGTTCGCTATATATGGGATCAGTTTGATGCTTACTTAAGAGATGCTTGGTATAAACCTTTAGCTCAGTTACCTAGATTTTTTTTAAAATTCTATGATATCAACGGTGCAAAGGGGATTACTAAATTTATTGCGATATCTCGTTTCGTAGCAAATAGAATAAATAAATATTATGGGAGAGAAGCGGAAGTTTTATTTCCACCGGTTGAGAGAATTCAAAGCAGTTCTAATAATGCGAGTAGGGAAGATTTTTTTCTAGTAGTGAATGCCTTAGTACCCTATAAAAATACTCAAAATATAGTGGAAGCATTTAATAATTTAAATTTACCTCTATATATAGTTGGAACAGGACCTGAAAGTTCTGTCTTGAAGGAAAAATCAAACTTTAATATCAAATTTCTTGAAAATGTAAGTAGGGAAGACTTGGAGTCTTTATATCTTAGAGCAAAAGCTATGATTTTTATGGCAGAAGAGGATTTTGGTATAACTCCAGTTGAGGCAATGTCTGTTGGTTTGCCAGTAATTTATTATGCGGTTGGTGGAGTTACGGAAACCTTAGGAGCTCATCAGTTTGGTATAGGTATTAATAAAACTGACCCTACTGCTATTTCCAATGCTGTTCTAGAATTAGTTAGTAATTATGATAAATACTTAGTACCAAATCCAGATATTAGCGAATATGTACCATCTAGCTTTAGGGAAAAGTTTAAAAAATTAATAACGGAGTTAAGAGACTAGAATGTTAAAAAAACATTCACAGTTATTTGAAGGTATTTTTGTAGCTCTCGATTTATTCGTTGTTACTTTCTCCTGGCTAATAGCCTACTGGATTCGATTTAGTCTAGGTGTTCTTCCTATCGATAAAGGTATTCCGCCTCTTCGTGATTATTTACCAATGTTAGTATTCGTTTGGTTAATATGGGGGTTCTTTTATAAAAAAGCTGGCCTTTATAAACCAAGCAGGGGAAAGGGAATACTAAATGAAATTTTCCAACTAGTTAGGGCTAATACCGTTGCTGTTATTTTGCTTCTTGCAGCTACTTACTTATTTAAAGAAAAAACAGTACCTATTTCAAGATTAGTATTTTTTATATTTTGGGGTCTGCAGATTTTTATGTCTACGACTTCTAGATTATTAGTGCGCTCTATTCTTCGTAAACTAAGAAGAAGAGGGTTTAATCTTAGATATGCTCTTATTGTTGGAACTGGTCCACTGGCTCAAAATATAGCAACAAGTATGATTGCTAATAAAGAGTTTGGGATAGAATTACTTGGTTTCTTGGCAAATAAAGAAGAGTTTTTGAAAAATGGAATGAAGTATGAAGGTCCAAACCTTGCTCCAGTCTTAGGTTCATATGAAAGCTTACCAGAGTTGTTAGAAAAGGGTGGTATAGATCAAGTTATAGTTGCACTTCCTTTATCGGATCATGATCAGCTGGAGTCCGTTGTTAGTTCAATCGGGGATACTATAGTTGATATTAAATTGGTGCCGGATATTCATAAGTTTATTCAACTAGGGTCTGAAATTGAGGAATTCGATGGTATACCTGTCGTTAGTTTAGCTTCTACTCCTCTTGATGGAATGAATAGAGTACTAAAAAGAGTTTTAGATTTGATTGTAGGAGTAATTCTTTTTATTTTATTTTTACCTTTGATGATTATGCTAGGCTTATTAGTTAAGTTGACTTCGAAGGGTCCAATATTTTTTACTCAGGAGAGAGTCGGGCTTGATGGTAAAACTTTTAAAATAATTAAGTTTAGGACCATGCTAACAGATGCTGAAAAAAATGGAGCTATCTTTGCGGTAAAGGGAGATTCAAGGACAACTTTATTGGGAGGGTTTTATAGAAGGTGGAGTTTGGACGAATTGCCACAACTTGTAAATGTAATAGCTGGCAATATGTCGCTAGTAGGTCCTAGACCAGAAAGGCCAGTTTTTATCGGAGAATTTAGAAAGAGAGTACCAAAGTATATGCTTCGCCATAAGGTTCAGGCTGGGATGACTGGCTGGGCTCAAATTAATGGTTGGAGGGGTAATACCTCCATAGAAAAACGTATTGAACATGACTTATTTTACATAGAAAATTGGTCTATTACTCTGGATCTGAAGATTCTAGGACTTACCCTAGTGAAAGGCTTTAGAAATAGGAATGCCTACTAGATTTTCTAAGCTAATCTCTTGCTTCAAACGTTTCCAATTATCTAAATATTACGATATAAAATCCAAGTAATTTATTCGTTTTACTTAAGGATTAATCACAGATGAATGTTGGTGTAATAGGAACTGGGTACGTTGGTTTAGTTGCTGGAACTTGCTTTGCAGAAAGCGGGAATGATGTAATTTGTGCGGACGTTAATGAAGAAAAGATAGCTCTTTTAAATAAGGGAGTTATTCCAATATACGAACCAGGACTTGAGCAATTAATTGAAACTAATGCTAGTGCAGGTAGATTAAGTTTTTCTACTAATATAGTTGAGTGCATACAAGGATCTGAAGTAATTTTCATAGCAGTTGGAACTCCGCAAGATACAGATGGTTCTGCTGATTTGAAATATGTTCTTCAAGTAGCAGCTCAAATTGGTAAGAGTATGAACGGGCCTAAGATAGTAGTAAACAAGTCTACTGTTCCTGTAGGTACTGCAGATTTAGTTGCCGCAGAAATTTCAAAACATACTACTTTACCTTTTGATGTTGTTTCTAATCCAGAATTTTTAAAAGAGGGTTCTGCAATCGATGATTTCATGAGACCTGACAGAGTGGTAATTGGTACTACAAGTGTAGAAGCTGCAGAAGTAATGAGAGAGTTATATTCTCCTTTTGTAAGAACTGATAACCCAATTTTAGTAATGGATAATAAGAGTGCGGAAGTTACTAAGTATGCAGCTAACTCTTTACTAGCTACTAGAATCACTTTCATGAATGAAATAGCTAATTTGTGTGAGCAAGTTGGTGCTGATGTTTCTCATGTTAGAAAAGGTATCGGTACAGATCAAAGAATTGGGCCAAGTTTTCTTTTCCCAGGTGTTGGTTATGGAGGATCTTGTTTTCCAAAGGATGTTAGAGCTTTAATCAGAACAGGTGAAGAAAATAATTCTCCAATGAGTGTTATTAAAGCGGTAGATCTAGCGAATAATAATCAAAAGAAAAGAATAACTTCAAAAATTGTTAGCCACTATTCTTTAGGGAATGCTCCTTCTGCAAATTGTCTTGAAGGAAAAGTTTTTGCACTTTGGGGACTTTCATTCAAGCCTAAAACTGATGATATGAGAGAGGCGCCAAGTCTTACTGTCATAAAAGATCTAGTTGGTTTTGGTGCAACTGTGCAAGCATATGATCCAGAGTCTATGGAAGTAGCTAAGAAGATGCTTGGTCAAAGTCAAAAAGTTGAATTTTGCGAAACTGGCTATGATGCTTTAAATGGCGCAGATGCTTTAATCATAGTGACAGAGTGGAATGAATTTAGAAGACCGAATTTTACTAAAATGACTCAGTTGCTTAAGAGCCCAGTCGTATTTGATGGTAGAAATTTATTTGAGCCTTCAAAGATGTCTAGATTAGGATTTACTTATTATTCAATTGGTAGAGCAGCGATTGGGGGAGAATCTCAGTAGTGAGTAAAAGAATATTAATTACGGGTGGTGCCGGTTTTATTGGTTCACATCTTTGTGAAACATTACTGAACCAAGGTCATGAAGTTGTTTGCTTAGATAATTTTTTTACTGGAAGAAAAGTAAATGTAAAACATTTACTTGATTCTTCTAGATTCGAAATTATCAGACATGATGTTATCGAGCCGATACTTTTAGAAGTCCATCAGATCTATCACATGGCATGTCCAGCTTCTCCTGTTCACTATCAGTTCAATTCCGTTAAGACTATTAAAACTAGCGTGATGGGAACTATAAATATGCTTGGCTTAGCTAAGAGAGTTGGAGCAAGGATTCTTCTAGCTTCTACTTCAGAAGTTTATGGAGATCCACTACAGCACCCTCAAAAAGAAACGTATTGGGGTAATGTTAATCCAATCGGTATTAGAAGTTGTTACGATGAGGGAAAGAGAGTCGCCGAAACATTGGTAATGGATTATCACCGTCAAAATAATGTTGATGGAAAAATAATTCGAATTTTTAATACTTACGGTCCTAGAATGTTATTTGATGACGGTCGTGTAGTGTCTAATTTTATTTTTCAAGCTTTAAGAGGACAGCCACTTACTTTATACGGTGATGGTTCTCAAACAAGATCATTCTGTTTTGTTGATGATTTAGTTTCCGGAATTATTAAAATGATGGAAAAAGATGATTTTGTTGGTCCCGTAAACTTGGGTAATCCAAATGAGTTAACTGTAAAAGATCTTGCTGAGAAAGTTATTAAAATGACTGAATCCAGTTCTAAAATAGATTATAAAGAACTTCCAAAAGATGATCCAACGAGAAGACAACCTGATATAAGTCTTGCGACAGAAAAGCTTTCTTGGACACCAAATATAGATTTAGAAATGGGACTTAAAAAAACAATTTTAGACTTTAAAAGAAGAATAGAACTAGGAAGCAATTAATATAATGCCTAAGGTATTAGTCACAGGAGGAGCAGGTTTTATTGGCTCTCATATGGTGGAAGCTTTGCTGAATGATGGAGCTGAGGTTCTTGTAGTGGATAATTTATCATCAGGTCGGCTTTCAAATTTTAAAACTTTTACCAACGAAAAGCTAACTTTTGAACAAATTTCTATTAATGATTCAAACGTAGAAGAAATAATAATAGATTATCAGCCGGAGTTTATTTTTCATTTAGCAGCACAGGCTAATGTAAGAAAATCTGTTGAAGATCCAGTTTTTGATGCAGATGAGAATATACTAGGCACTATTAGACTCCTTGAAATTGCAAAAAAACTAAATATTAAGGGTGTTATATTTAGTTCTACAGGTGGGGCTATATATGGCGAGCAAGATTTCTTTCCGGCGGATGAAAGTCATCGCTGTTCCCCTGAATCACCATACGGTATCAGTAAACTTTGTTCTGAACATTATTTAGAATATTTTTCTAAAACAACAGGAGTGCCAGTTACTTGTTTTAGGTTTGGGAATGTTTATGGACCCAGACAAAATCCAAAGGGAGAGGCTGGAGTTGTCGCGATTTTTGTAGAGCAAGCAATACAAAAAGCGCCATTGACTCTTAACGGTGATGGGGAGCAGACTAGAGATTTTATTTTCGTGAAAGATGTAGTTTCTGCCTTAATGGAAGCGAATAAAAATATTAACAAGGGCCAATTAAAAGACTTTCAGATTTTTAATTTAGGTACAGAAATAGAGACATCTATAAATCAAGTAATAGATTTCCTTAAGGAAGTAGTTTCCGAGAAGAAAATTTCTGAAAATGTAGAAATCATTAAAAGACCTCAGCCAAAAGGTGAGCAGAGAAGAAGTTTACTTACTGCTAAAAAGTTTTCAAAAATCTATAAATGGAATGCGCAATATTCTATAAAACAGGGAATAGAGAGCGCAGTTAACTATCAGTTAAGTCAGTCTACCTAATGAATCAAGCAAATATAAGAAACTTTTCTATTATCGCACATATCGATCATGGAAAAAGTACACTAGCCGACAGAATTTTAGATGTTACTGAAGCTGTAACATCTAGAGAAAAGAAAGAGCAGATGCTAGATAGCATGGATATCGAGCGTGAGAGAGGTATTACTGTTAAGTCTAGATCTGTTAGACTAAAGTACGTATCAAAAGTTGATGGGCAAGAGTATCAATTGAATTTGATCGATACTCCCGGCCACGTGGATTTTCATTATGAAGTATCTAGAAGTTTAGCAGCTTGTGAAGGTGCATTGTTAGTAGTCGATGCATCCCAAGGTGTAGAAGCTCAAACAGTGGCCCATGTATACACAGCTGTAGCCGGAAATATAGAAATTGTTCCAGTAATAAATAAAGTAGATTTACCTACTGCCGAGTCTGAGAGAGTTCGGCAAGAAATAGAAGAGATTATTGGAATTGATGCAAGTGATGCTCTATTAGTAAGTGGTAAAAGTGGCCTTGGTGTACCAGATCTTATAGAAGCATTAATAAAAAAAATCCCACCTCCTAGTGGAAATCCTGATGCTCCTCTTAAAGCATTATTATTTGATAGTTGGTTCGATGCTTATCAGGGAGTTGTAATTCAGGTTAGGGTTGTTGATGGTCGCATAACTAAGGGTTCAAAAATTAAATTCATGCAGTCAAAAGCTGTGTATGAAGTTGATACTTTGGGGATTTATGACCCGTTTCCAAAAGCTATTAAGAGTTTAGAGACAGGGCAGGTTGGATTTTTAGCTGCAAGCATTAAAAGTATTACCGATGCAAAAGTTGGGGATACTATTACTGATTTTCATAATCCTGCAACGGAGCCGCTGCCAGGTTTTGAAGAAGTTAAGCCATTTGTTTTTAGTGGACTTTATCCAACTGATGCTGAAGATTATGCCTCGCTTAGAGATGCCTTAGATAAGTTAAAATTAAACGATGCTGCAATATCATATGAACCAGAAACATCCGCTGCTTTAGGATTTGGTTTCAGAGTTGGTTACCTTGGATTACTTCATATGGAGATAGTTCAAGATAGATTAGAGCGAGAATTTTCTTTGGATTTAGTCACTACTGCTCCAACGGTAGTTTTTAAAATCGAATTAAAAAATGGTGATGTTATACAAGTTGATAATCCTGCTAATTTCCCTTCTGTAGGGGACATAGAAAGTATTAGAGAGCCCTTAGTTTTAGCTACAATACATACTATGAAAGAGTTTTTAGGAGCGACTTTGGCGCTATGTGAAGAGAAAAGAGGAAGGCAAAAATCTCTTGATTTCCATTCAGGTAATAGAGTTCGGTTAGAATATTATTTACCATTAAATGAAATTGTAATTGATTTTTTTGATAAACTTAAATCCGTAACAAAGGGTTATGGCTCTTTTGATTATGAGTTTAGTGATTACCAAATAGCGGACTTAGTAAAAATTGATTTAAAAATTAACGGAGATCCTGTTGATGCTCTTAGTGCGATAGTGCACAGGGAAAATTCTTTTTATTACGGTCGGAAGCTAACTGAAAAGATGAAAGATCTAATAGATCGTCACATGTTTGAAATTGCGATACAGGCAACTATTGGAGCCAAGGTAATTGCTAGATCAACCGTTAAAGCGCTTAGAAAGAATGTGACTGCAAAGTGTTATGGTGGTGATATGTCAAGAAAGAGAAAGCTTCTTGAAAAGCAAAAAGAAGGGAAGAAGAGAATGAAGCAAGTTGGTTCGGTTCGAATCCCACAGGATGCATTTCTTGCTGCACTAAAGTTAGATAAGTAAAATCTCCTTATATGGAGCCTCTAACGCTTCTATATTTAGGTCAGTCAGATTACGAAACTACTCGAACTTTTATCAGGACTAAACTATTTCCATTAACTAAACAAAAATCATTTTTAGTTTGCTGTGAACATCCACCGACTATTACTTACGGGAAAAATAATAAGAATGTAGGCGAGGGGGAATTAGCAGAAGCTGATCTTAAAGAAATTGGTTTTAAGGTTTTAAAAACAGATAGGGGCGGTCAGACTACATATCATGGACCTGGGCAATTAATGTTTTATCCTATTTTTGATCTTAGGCGAGTGAATATTGGTGTCAGAGTTTTTGTTGATATTGTTCAGCAGGCTGTTTTAGGATCGCTAAAAGATATTTCAAGGTATTCTTTATTTTTGGACAATAAACAGCCAGGACTTTGGGCAGAATATAATGGCGCCGTTTATAAGATGGGTTCATGCGGTTTTAGGATAATTGAGGGCATTTCTGAACATGGATTTTCATTGAATTTTGAGGGTGATTTATCGCCTTATAAGTTATTTAATCCCTGTGGCGTTAAGGGGCAGTTGTTTATTAATTTAATTGATACTTTAATAGAAAAACCAATAGAAGAAATTCCAACATTAGCGTATTCTAGGTTCTTAGATCACGAAATTAAATATCAAATGTCATATAGATTAAGACTTAAATATTTGATTATTAATCGAGTTTTCTTTAATCTTTCAAAACAAATTACTCTAACTTTAAACGGATAAATATAGTGAGTTTACAAACTGATAAATTTCCAGAAACAGATAAGTTTCAAGAAGAGTGCGCAGTCGTTGGCTTAATAAATGTACCAGAAGCTGCGAATTATTGTTATTTAAGTCTTTACGCTTTACAGCACAGAGGACAAGAGGGAGCTGGGATAGTTACAAGTGACGGTGGTGCAATGATCGCACATCGTGAAATGGGTCTTGTTGCAGATGTTTTTTCTGTTGATGTGCTTGCTCGCTTAACCGGAGATAAGGCAATCGGCCATAACAGGTATGCTACTTTTGGATCCAAAGACTGGGCTAATTTACAACCATTTGTCGCAAATCTTGAAGCTAATTCTTTTTCAGTAGCGCATAATGGAAATTTAATTAATGCAGCTGAGCTAAAAGCTAAGCTGCAAGATGAAGGATCTATATTTACTTCCACATCAGATACGGAAGTTCTATTACATTTAATAGCGAAGTCACCAAAGTTAGTTAATTCTACTACCGTACCATTCATAGAAAGGATAGCTACTGCATTAAAGCCAGTAAAAGGTGCATATTCATTAGCAGTAATGAGTCATGATAATTTATATGCTATTCGTGATCCTTATGGCATCAGACCTCTAAGTCTTGGTAAGTTAGGAGATGGATATATTGTAGCCTCTGAAACTTGTGCATTTGATTTAGTAGGTGCAACTTTTATTAGAGATATTGAGCCAGGTGAAATATTAGAGATTTCTAGAGATGGATCTATGAAGTCTAATAAAACCCTGCAAGGAAAAGAGAAAGCATTCTGTGTATTTGAATATGTATACTTTTCTAGACCAGATTCAATTATCCAAGGTCGCAATGTTTATTCAGTTCGTAAGAATTTAGGTGCTCAACTTGCAATTGAAAAACCTGTTGAAGCAGATCTTGTAATCCCGGTGCCAGATTCTGGGGTGCCTAGTGCAATAGGTTTTGCTAGTCAAATAGGACTGCCTTTGGAAATTGGCCTTATTAGAAATCATTACGTTGGTAGAACTTTTATTGAGCCCAAGCAGTCCATTAGAGATTTTGGTGTAAAGGTTAAGTTGAATGCTAACTCTGAAATTTTAGTGGGTAAGAGAATTATAGTCGTTGATGATTCCGTAGTAAGGGGAACTACCTGCAAAAAATTAGTAGCGATGCTAAGAGCTGCAGGAGCTAAGGAAGTGCATTTTAGAATTGCATCTCCTCCGACAGTTAATTCTTGTTATTACGGTATCGATACACCTTCTCAGGAGGAATTAATCGCGGCAACGCACTCAGAAGAAGAGATAAAGAATTATATTGGTGCTGACTCTCTTGGCTATCTAAGTATGGAAGGAATGTATAAAGCAGTTGGTGAAGCTAGAGAAAAGCATTGTGATGCATGCTTTAGCTCTATCTATAAGCTTGGAGTTCCTGAAGATCTTTCTAAAGCAACTTAAGTTTTAATTAAGTTCCTAAAATAAATTTAGAAACTAGAACGTATGAAATCTCTGTTCATTCTTGCAATGAACTTGATGCTGATACCTTTAGGACAAACAGCTTCGCATTCTGCCTGATTGGTACAAGCGCCGAAACCTTCTTCGTCCATTTGCTCGATCATTTTCTTCGCTCTTTCCATTCTTTCAGGTTGTCCTTGAGGTATATAGGACAAATGAGAGACTTTAGCAGCAGTAAAAAGCATTGCAGAGCTGTTTTTGCATGAAGCAACACAAGCACCACATCCAATGCATTGAGCAGCATCCATAGCTAAATCCGCATCAATTTTTGAAATCGGTATAGCATTCCCGTCGGGAGCAGATCCTGTTCTTACTGTAACGAAACCACCAGCTTGAATAATTCTATCAAAAGCACTTCTATTAACAATTAAATCTTTGATTACTGGGAATGACTTTGCTCTAAAAGGCTCAATAACTATAGTTTCCCCATCTTGAAAACTTCTCATATGAAGCTGACAAGTGGTAGTACAAGCACCTGGCCCATGTGCTCTTCCATTAATCATCAGCGAGCAAGTACCGCATATGCCCTCTAAACAATCACATTCATAAGATACTGGCGTATCTCCTTTTTGTTCAAGCTCGATATTTAAAGAATCAAGCATTTCAATGAATGACATATCAGAGCTAATATTTGTTGCTCTATATACTTCAAATCGTCCTTCCTTATCAGGGCTATCTTGTCTCCAAACTTGTAATGTAAAATCCATAAAATTATCCTTTGAATTGTGTTCTATTTGTAACTTCTTTCAGCAAGTTTTACGTTTTCAAAATTTAATGGTTCTTTGTGAAGAACTGGTGCTGTATTTTTACCTTTATATTCCCACGCACTAACAAAAGCGAAATTTTGATCATCTCTTTTTGCTTCACCTTCTTCTGTCTGGCTTTCTTCTCTAAAATGTCCACCACATGATTCTGTTCTTGTCAGGGCATCGAGGCACATTAATTCGCCGTATTCTAGGAAGTCTGCAACTCTTCCAGCTCTCTCAATTGCTTGGTTTAGGCCTTCATTTGAACCAGATACAGATACATTCGACCAGAATTCTTCACGCAGCTCAGGGATTTTTTTAAGTGCTTCTTTAAGTCCTTGTTCATTTCTAGCCATTCCGCATTTGTCCCACATGATCTTTCCAAGTTCTCTGTGAAAAACGTCAGCAGACTTTTTACCTTTTATAGCTAGAAGTTTATTTACTTCATCTTGCTTTTCTCTAAGTACTCCCAATGCTTCTGGTGAATCATCTGGAACTTTAGAAAGCTTTTCATTAGCAAGATAATTTGAAATAGTACTTGGTAGTACAAAGTAACCATCTGCAAGACCTTGCATAAGAGCGCTTGCTCCTAATCTATTTGCGCCGTGATCGGAAAAATTAGCTTCTCCGATTACAAACAAGCCAGGTATTGTACTCATTAGGTTATAATCTACCCATAAACCACCCATAGTATAGTGAGGTGCTGGATATATTCTCATCGGCTCTTCATATGGATTTTCAGCCGTGATCAGCCGATACATATCTAAAAGATTGCCGTAGCGTTGCTTGATAGTTTCATGTCCAAGGCGTTTTATTGAATCTCTAAAGTCCAAATATACCCCAACTCCAATAGGACCAACGCCTCTACCTTCGTCACATACTTCTTTGGCACTTCTAGATGCGATATCTCTAGGGGCGAGATTTCCATAGCTTGGATATTTTCTTTCTAGAAAATAATCTCTTTCAGCTTCAGGAATATTGTTAGCATCTCTTTTGTCTCCTACGGCCTTTGGTACCCAAATTCTACCATCATTTCTTAGAGACTCAGACATTAAAGTAAGTTTAGCTTGTTTGTCACCATGAGGTGGAATGCTAGTAGGGTGAATTTGTGTGTAGCAAGGATTTGCAAAAGCAGCGCCTCTTTTATGAGCGCGGTAGGTTGCAGTAACGTTACAACCTTTTGCATTAGTGCTTAAATAAAATACGTTTGAATATCCACCTGTAGCAAGAACTACAACATCAGCCATATGTGTTTTTAGTTTACCAGAAACAAGGTTTCTAGTTACTATCCCACGAGCTTTGCCATCAACTAAAATAAGATCTAGCATTTCATGACGAGTATGCATTCTAACAGCACCAGCGGCTATTTGTTTGCTTAGTGCGCTGTATGCACCTAGTAATAATTGCTGACCAGTTTGGCCTCTAGCGTAGAAAGTTCTTGATACTTGAGCTCCTCCGAAAGATCTATTTGCTAGTTGTCCTCCGTACTCTCTAGCAAAAGGAACGCCTTGTGCTACGCACTGATCAATTATGTTCACACTAACTTCTGCTAATCTATAAACATTAGCTTCTCTAGCTCTAAAGTCTCCACCTTTTATAGTGTCGTAGAACAATCTATGGATACTATCTCCATCATTTTGATAATTTTTTGCGGCATTGATACCACCTTGAGCAGCGATACTATGAGCTCTTCTAGGGGAGTCATGAAAGCAAAATGTATCAACTTGATAACCTAACTCAGAAAGAGTAGCAGAGGCAGATGCACCTGCTAGACCAGTGCCTACTACGATGACACTAAACTTTCTTTTATTTGCTGGATTGATAAGTTTGCTTGAAAACTTATGATTAGTCCATTTGGATTCAAGTGGACCTGAGGGAATCTTTGCATCTAGATTCATAAATAGTTTGCCTTATTTTAATATTCCAAAAATTACAGATAGAGGTATTGAGATATATCCAGCAGCAACTGCAACCGCTGTAAAAACTGATAACTTTTTAAGTAATGGTGTTAATGCCGGTGAGTAAACTCCTATAGTTTGAAACATGCTCCAAAATGCATGTTTTAAGTGAAGTCCTACGAAAAGCATTGCAACGATATATATGTAAGCATAAGGACCATTTGAAAATCCAAGTATTACATTTCTATATACATCATCACGCATGAATCCATCATCTAAGTCGTGAAATTCTGGCTGTATAGCACCTAAAGTAAAATGTAATAAATGTATTATTATAAATATGAATATTACAACTCCAGATTCGAGCATATATCTTGAGGCAAAGTCAGCTTGAACAGTAGCCATGTTTTTATAGCTTCCGCCTCTTGCTGCTTTATTATTTAGACTCAGAATAAAAGCTGTAGTGAAATGCAAAATAAAAGCAGTTAACAAAATTATTCTTGCTGCCCACAATGGCCCAGGAATAGATTTTAGAAATGCTGCATAAGCATTAAATTTTTCAGCTCCTAAGAAAATTTGAAAATTTCCTAGGAGGTGCACAACAACAAAGCCAATTAGCATTAGCCCTGTAACAGCCATCACTATTTTTTTACCTATAGAGGAATTATAAAATTTTATTATCGGGTTATTAATTAACATTTGTTGAAGTAAGATCATGTTTTAATATGTATATTTGAAGACGAATAATTTCTATATAATTTACTACTTATAAATCAACTACTTATTAAAGGCACCGACTTCTGTAAGTATTTCTTTAAGTTCCTCGTAGATCTGTGGATTAGTCGCTATGAGCTTGTAATCATTGAGCGTAAGCTCTTCTCCAAAAAGGTTCCTAGTTATACCCCCAGCTTCTTTTACAATTAACATTCCTGCTGCAAAATCCCAAGGACAAAGTTTTAATTCGTAGTAGCCATCAAATCTCCCGCAAGCCACATAACATAAGTCCATACTAGCTGCTCCAAAACGTCTGATACCATGACAGTTTTTTTGGATGAGCACTTCTATCGCCTTAAGGCTGTCAGTAATGTGAGAGCCGAAATCATAATGAAAACCAGTCACGATAACACTTTCTGAAATATTTTTTGCTTTCGAAACCGAGATTTTTCTATCATTTAAAGTAGCGCCTTCGTTCTTGATGGCTGAGAACATTTCTCTTGAAAAAGGTTGGTATACTACTCCAACAACTGGAATCCCTTTTTGACAATATGCAATTGAAATTCCGATATGAGGTATGCCGTGTGCAAAGTTATTTGTTCCATCGATGGGATCTATAACCCAAAGATTATCCTCATTGATAGCAGCTTTTGCAGCTTCTTCTCCTAGAAAAGAATGAGTAGGGAATTGCAGTTTAATCTGCTCTATTATTGTTTTTTCAGCTAATAAATCAGCCTCTGTTACTAGATTCGCAGGTCCTTTTTCATTAATTAGAAAACCATCATTGTGTAGTCTTAAAATTTCTGTAGCTGCTTTTAGAGCCGCATTTTCAGCACAAGACTTGATCTCGTGCAAATTAATTTCTGAAGCATTCATTTGATTAACTTTTATTTGATTTTTCTCTATAAATATATAACTTAAGTCCATAATAAGCTACTCATTAGGAGCATTTACTATGGAACAAATTTTACTAGGACGCACTGCTGAAGGAGTGGATGTTTGTTTTATTTCCTCCTTACTTAATAGGCATGGTTTAATTGCTGGAGCTACGGGTACTGGAAAGACAGTCACTCTTCAAGTTTTAGCAGAACAATTTTCTCGTCTTGGCATCCCCGTTCTTCTTACTGATATAAAAGGTGATTTAAGTGGAGTCGCTAAAGCTGGGATCTTGTCAGAAAAAGTATCAGATAGATTAAAAACACTTAAAGACCTAGCTTTTACACCAGTAGCAAATGCAGTAAATTTTATCGATGTCTTTGGTAAAAAGGGCCATCCTCTTAGAGTCACTCCAAGTGAAATGGGCCCAGTTTTACTTTCTAGGTTACTTGAGCTTAATGAAACACAAGAAGGCGTTGTTCATATCGCTTTTAAATATGCAGATAGCCAAGGATTATTTTTACTTGATTTAAAAGATTTACAATCAGTTTTTTCTGCAGTTGCAGAAAATGCAGATGAATTAAGAGCACAGTACGGAAATGTAAGTGCGCAGTCAGTTGGTGCGATACAAAGAAGATTATTAGTATTAGAAGATCAGGGTGGATTGAATCTTTTTGGAGAGCCACTCTATGACATTAATGATTTACTAGTTAGGGATTTTTCCGGTAAGGGGCTAGTTCAAATATTAGATTCTACTGATTTATTAGAAAGACCTAGATTATATGCTTCGTTATTGCTTTGGCTTTTATCTGAGTTGTATGAGTCTTTGGAAGAAGTAGGGGATCTTGCATTACCAAAGTTAGTATTGTTTTTTGATGAAGCACATTTGTTATTTGAGGATATGCCAAAAGCACTTGGAGATAGGATTGAAACAATAATTAGATTAATCAGATCAAAAGGTGTTGGAGTATTTTTTATAACTCAAAGCCCTGATGACATTCCACCTAAAATTTTAGCACAGTTAGGAAATCGTGTTCAGCACGCACTTCGTGCTTTCACTCAACAGGATGAGAGTAAAATTTCTAAAATATCTAAAACTTTTAGAGCTGGTGCGGGACTTGATATTGAAAAAGTAATTACAGCATTGCAAACTGGAGAAGCATTAGTATCTCCTCTGAATGAGAAGGGCGAGCCGATGCCTGTAGTTAGGACTTTAATACGACCACCAGAGTCGAAAATTGGTCCAATAACTGAGGAAGAAAGAAATAATATTTTATCTAGTTCTATGTTCATGAAAAAGTACAAAGATACCTTAGATAGAGAGTCTGCTTTTGAAGTATTAAAGAAACGTGCGGCAGCATTGCCAGAAGAAAAAGAAGAAACAAAAGATGCTAAAAATGAAAGTGGAGGATTTTTTGATTTCGGTGGAATTTTTAGTTCATCAAGTAAAAGACAAACGCCAGTTGAGGCTTTTGTGAAGACTATTGTTAGAACCGTCGGTTCTCAAATAGGCAGGCAAATTACTCGAGGAGTTCTTGGGACTTTGAGTAAGAGGTAGATTGATAATTATCTACCAAGAATACTTTTTGGAATAAATCTAAGTACTGTTTCCGGAGTTCTTTTACAGATTGCTAATATTTCTGGTTTGCTATTAGTATTGGTTCTGGGGTCTTGAGGTCTAGGAGTAGGGAAGATTGAGCTACAATCCCATCTTTCTTTTCCAAGTTTAGTTAGTTCTTCTTCCATTTCTTTTGCAGTCGTTTCTAAGGGAAATATTGTAACCTTATATTCTAATTGACTGAGTTTTTTAACTTCCTCTATAGGCTGTGAGGGGTCTTCTGCGAGATTAGATATTTTTTGTTCTAATGACTTAGTTATGATGTCAGTAGACTCAGATATTTTTTTGGTGAGTTCATCGGGAGTGTTATTACAACTCGAGAGAATAAATAATATACTTATAAATATAAATTTTGATTGCATTAATATAGAATAGCTCAATTTGTTCTTTTTTTAAAGATAAGAAAAAAGAGGTCAGGCCTGGTGGAGAGAACCCAAGACAAAACCTCTTTTTTTTGAGTTGAACTCCGTTTTTTAGTTTGTGAAAGGTAGGAAATGTTTGTAGCCACCGCAGAAAAGACAGTGAATACTTGTATCCATGTCTTTTAATGCAAAAGTAGGAGTTGTAAGGACTTGGAATCCGGCATCTTTAACACGTTCATTCGTTGTCTTACCTTCTTCAGCCATCAAAACAGTACCGTTTTTTGCAAATGCACCTGAGCTCCATCCTTCGTCTTCTCCGGTTTCGATGATTACGATATTCGCCTTCGGAATACCAAGCTTTTTGCTTAGTCTTTTCTGAAGAGTCTCAACATTAATCCCATCAGGATTCGCGAGAAAGTAAATCTTTTCATCACCTGCGGGAGATCCCAAATAGGTCAGCGCTGTCGATAAATGTAACATCAAGTGCTTCATTTCTTTGTAGCGATGACCAGTAGATGAAGCTAGAGTTTTCTTTGCAATCTTTCTTCCATTTTTACAAGTTCTCTCTACCGCTGTGAATCCGATATCTTTGATTCTTTTTCCGATTAGGATTGAGAGCTCGCCGATACTAACAAAATCTCCAAACTCGTAAGTAGCAGATTTGTTGCACATGAAATTAGAAACGGGTAATTTCAAATCATAAAATAAGTGATTAAACCCACTTCTAACTTCAGGTTTTCGAGAATCAGGTCCCATTGAAGCAAGGTATATTTCATCCTTACTCGCAAAGAAAGGATCCATAGCATTTTGTCCATCTGGATGACCAAATGATTTTGCCATGTAAACCTTACATCCCATTTTCTCAACACTTGTTTTGACCCCCAGCTGTTGAGCTCTATAGGTTTCTTGGTATTTTTCCAAGCTACCATATTTTTTCTCTATCTCAGCTGGCCCCATTCCGCTATGAAGCGTTTCTCCATTATGAGGCGTGTCAGAAACCTCGATCATCAAAAGCGAATCATACCTTGAAAAATCATTGGCTAAAATTAGCTTTTTTCCTAATGATTTTGTCAAACCTGACACTTTGCTTAAGCCACCAATAGCAGATGTCATCACTCCGTTATACTCCGACCAAACGAGTCTGTGTTAAAAGAATAAACTAAAAGTCACCACAATCACCTCAACACGCAGGGGTGATCGGTCTAGGACTAACCCTTGTCCCTAGATTCGCTATCGTAATAATTAACAAATCTAGGGACAAGGAAAGTACCTAGGCCAAACTAAAAAATTAAACCTTATTTTTACCAGACCTGCCTCTATTCAAAAAAGTATTCCCTGAAAAGGTATTTAACTTCTCGAATTGAAGCAGGAATTAATCTCATCTACCCAGAATAACTATTCTATTAGTTTCTCTTATTCTCTGTCTTAGTAAACTACTTTTGTTTCTTAGTCGTCCTCTCAGAAACATGAAAGAACAGTACTGTCCCAAATAAGACAAAAACTTATTTTTTACTCAAAGCTAAGGTCTATTTTATGTAAGCTATTAAAAAGATATGTAATTTAATCAAGTAACTTTACTGGATCACCTGTCATAGCAGCCACTATAGAAACTGGTCCTGGTCCAAAAGTTCTGTCTATTAATGCTAACCAGCAACCAACTTTTGCACCCGTCATGCAAAGTTCAGAATGAGCTTCAAGGCAGGACTTACCAGTGGTAATAATATCGTTTATTATCACAACCATTTTTCCTTTTGTCGCACTTCTTGCGCCATTTCCTTTATTAAATTCATTAAGAGAAATGACTTTTGGCATTTTACCCATCTCGTCATTTATAGCTTCTGCTACAGCTTCTGCTAGTCCTATAGTGCTACCAGGCATTTCTACTAGTATTTCCGGCTCTTCAGGACTAAGCACATCTATTGTTCTCTTAGCTAAATAAGCAGATAAGGTATTAACATCTTCAGCTGTTAGGTCCTCTACTCTGTAAAAAGTATTAGCTTCACAGTTTTTAGAAAACTTAATAGGTACTGAGTATCTTTCAGTAATTTTTTCGAATAGATCTTTGTATATAGTCATGACAAATGTGTAAAATAATTAATTAAGAATAGTAGATTAGTTGAAGTTGGGCTAGTGCAAATACTATATTTCGCAATTTCTTAATACATATGGTAAATTAATGTACTAAATTTAATCAAGTAGAGACTAAAAAAGTAGTTATTTAAGGCATATGAAAGTTAATAGAAGAGTCACTAGGGAAGTTAAAGTAGGAAATGTCACAATTGGGGGTCTAAATCCTGTTGCCCTTCAAAGTATGTGCGCGACTAAAACAACTGATATCGAGGCCACTCTCACTCAAATACAACTACTTCAAAGTGCTGGAGCAGACATCATTCGTATTGCAGTGGACAGCAAAAATGATGTTTTAGCAGTTAAAGAAATTAGTCAGAGAATCGAAGCAAATTTCGTAGTCGATCTTCAGGAGAATTATAGATTGGCAGATGAAATAGGGCCTTATGTTTCTAAGTTTAGATATAATCCAGGACATTTATTTCATCATCAAAAAGAAACTAGTTTAGAAGATAAAGTAAAGTTTTTAGTAGATACCGCAGGTAAACATGATTGCGCATTGCGTATCGGTGTTAACTTTGGCTCCTTAGATCCTAATCTTAAGAACGAAGAGGAGAGCTCGGAAGATGTTGCAATTAAGTCTGCTTTTTTTCACACCGAACTAATTGAAAAACTTGGCTTTAAAAGATTTGTAGTTTCTCTTAAGAGTTCAAATCCAATGTCTGTAGTTGAGATTAACCGAAAATATGCAAAAAACTTCCCTGATGTCCCTCTTCACCTAGGAGTCACAGAAGCTGGAATGCTACCGGATGGAGAAATTAAATCTAGAATAGCTTTTGAACAGTTACTGTCAGACGGTATTGGGGAAACAATAAGAGTCTCATTAACTTTACCTGATAATGAAAAAGATAAAGAAATTTTAATAGGTAAGCAGATTATTGAAGACGTACATAGTGGAAGATTTAGAAGTGTTCCAAAGTCATTACCAGCTGGTTTAAATGTTATATCATGTCCATCTTGCTCCAGAGTAGAAAATAAAGCATTCGTAGAGCTTGCTTATAAAGTTAAAGATGCTCTTCAGGAGTATAAAAAATATAATATAACGGTAGCAGTCATGGGTTGCCGAGTTAATGGTCCTGGAGAGACCGATGAGGCAGATTTAGGATTATGGTGCGCGCCAACTTTTGTAAATTTAAAGAAAGGACCTGAGTTAATTGGAAAGTTTTCATACGAAGAAGTCTTAGGTAAATTAATGAGTGAGGTAAAAATCATTTCAAAAGATAGAATGATTGTTTGAAGCAGTTAGCTTTAAAAATCAGACTATAGGTTAAGGTTTTATATTGTCATGCTAGGCTTTTTTAAAATATGGCTGGAAATAAACAGCGTCCTGGTAATAAGTTTGGAATAAAAAGTCCGAATGCTAATTCTAGAGTCGTTGAAAAAAATAATTTAGGGTTTGTAGATACTGGGTCTTTTTCTGTGACTCAAGCAGCATCTTTTTCTAAGTTCGTAGAGGAAAATAAAGATTTTTTAATTAATTATAGTCCTTTGGGAGCTGTATTTAACTATTCGGAAGCTGAAAAAAAATACCTAGTTCGTCCGGTTGGTATTTTCAGAGATTCAACAGAGCAGATTTTTTTAGTTCGTCAGTCAGAAATTTTAGAATCTAAGTATTCTACATTTGAGAAAATTTTAAATGAAATTAGACTGCATAATACAGAGAATGGATATTTTCAAGAAATTATAGGAAATATCGAACTCGAACAGAATTATAATGAATCTAATATCAATGAGTCTAGAATAAAAGTATTAACAAGAAGATCTTTTGTCTCCGTGACAGGAAGGGAAGTGTTAGCTTCTGAGCATTCATTTAAACTTTCAAGAGCAGTTCTAGCTATAAAGAACTTCCTTAAATACTTAGATATTATACATCGAAGTGGTGGATATCATGGAGCAGTTAAATTAAGTAATATATCTTTTGCGATAGAATCAGAGGGTTTACCACTTGATTATATGCTGACTGATACACGTGATATTCTAAAAGCACAAAAAAATGATTTGAATTTTTTCTCCACAATACTAGGAAGTATTTTAGAAGATTTAAAAACATCAGAACATGATGCAGAGCAGAAAGGTAATTTAGTAAAGGCTTTATCACCTTTATTATTTTCATTAAAAGATGATAAGTATAAAAATATACCTTCTACTAGTGTCGCACTTGATTTGTTTAATGAAATTTCATCTGAAATTATAAATACAGCAGAGAAAAGACCTAATAAACTTAAGTCAAAAGACAATCATCAACATATACAAGAAATTAAAAATATTGAAATTTCTGTAGATGATTTTTATCAAAGTAATCAAAATGAAGTGGACTTAGATTTTTCTCGTATAGAAGAAGTAAAGCCAAATATTAATAAATCTTTTATTAAAAATAAAGTGAGGAGTTATTCATTATCTAAGTTGATTCTTTCTTGCTTAGTATTACTCACATTATTTTTGCTTTATAAAATATATGATAAGTATTCTGATTCTAGTAAGTCAGAAATAGCTGGGACCTCGATACTAGATAGCGCTCTTTTGACGACAGAGGAGCTTCAGCTAGCGTGGTCAAGTAATGTGCCTTCAAGAATGAAACTGGTTGCAAAACAGGCAGTATATCTTTCTCCAGCAAGAGGTTTGGCAGAGGAAGTAATTTTAGCTTCGATAATATCAAATACAGCGAAAGCAAATTCTTCCTTAGTCGATGCTTCATTATTGAGAATAGCTTTTAGTAAGGAATGGGAAGAGCAGTTAACTGTTGATGATAGGAGATATGCTCTCGCATTTAGTTTAAGAGATCTTATACAACAAGAACTACCTAATGATTTAGGCTTGATTCAAAATAGACATCCAGGTGTTATTATAGCTGTTATTGCGTCTTCTGCAGGGAGATCAGGGGAAGTTTTAAGTAAAATTCCAGCTACTATTTTAGAGACGCTCCCGGATCCATTTGGGGTAGCATTTAAAATTTTAATATCGGGTAATCAATCTGCAACTTGTAGTTCAAAAGAAGTACTAGATTTTGCTATACTATCTACTCGAGGGATAGAGGATCCAAAAATTTTAGCAGATTTTCTTTCTAGTGATTTTAGTAGAAGGTTAGCAGCATTATCTGTAGTGTATTCAAGGAATGAAGAAATTTCTGCTAAGATTTTAGATACCATAATAGAACATCCAAATTTGGCGGTTATCACTGAAGAGACAACTTGGGCTAAAAAAGTTTCTTTAATACAATGGCCAGATATAAGTTATTCAGATAAATTATTTTTACTTTCAGGCGTACCATTAAAAGGCGATAGAGCTTTAAGTCCAGAAGTTGTAGCTAGATTATTTTTAAATCCTGCACCTAGGGTGAGATCGTATGCGGCAGGACTAGCAGTTAATAGCATAAAATTTAAACATCCTGCTGCTCCTGAAGTATTAGCATTGGTGCAAAAAGATCCGAATATAGTCACAACAGATCAATTTGTTATTCTTGGCCAGATTCTAGAAGATCCAGAAAAAACGGCAAATACTCATATGAATTTAATAGAAGCTTTTATTGCTAGTAAGCCTCCTCTGGAGCTTATAAAAATCCTTTTAACTGCAGAATCTGAAAATAAGGAGGTAACTATATTAGATAGTATACTAACTGTTTACTTAACAGAAATTGGTTGGAATCCAAGTGCCTCGGATCTTATGAAGTTATCACTTCACAGAGATAAGGTAGCTAGAATGTTTGCATATCAAAAAATATTTGAATTTAATGATAAGGAAGCTTCAAAGTTAATGCTTAAAGATGCAATTTCAAAAGAAAAAGACCCTGAACTTAAAAAGCAATTAACTAATATGATTTCGAAGGTCTCTTAGTAGTATTTCTTTTTGATATCCTTACAGACTTAGTCCAGCCACCAAGTTTTATCCATTGATTTAAGAGTTCAATTTGTGGATGTCTAGCTTCTTGGGCTCTGAATTGTCTAGAATGAAAAACTCTTTTCCTGCCTACTGTAATAAAACCAACAACTGCATGACAAAGTTCATGGTATAAAAGAGGTTCAATGAATAGTGGCGCATCTCCAAATTTCATTGCAGGAGCGACTCTAACTACTTTACTATATATATTACAAGAAGCTAAAACTCTTTTCTGACTTCTTCCTGACCAAACTACTTTATATTTTTTTAATTCAGGGTCTGCATTAAAGTATTGATCAATTAGTTTGTTCCAGATGATTTTGAGATCCGGATCTTCGGATATTTTGTTTCTAGACGGAGAAACGACAGTTTTTTGAGGTGGTGTGTTAAAGAAACTGAAGCTTAGCTGTCTTAAATATTCTACTATCATATATTACTAAGTCGCTGAATTTATTACTATTTAGAAAATAAGCAATTATGCCGATATCATATTTACGAGATGAGTATTTTTAAGATTAGCTTTAGAGGAATTAATAAAAAGTGGCAAGTTTAAACTCAGGTTCAAAATCAAATTCTGGTCTCGATATCGTAGAAGGTGAATTTGAAAATAAAATTTCAGAAGACCTTGCGAAAACAAAGGAGGTTTTTCAAAATATAGAAAAATCTAAATGGGGTGGTTCTTCACCTGGATGGGATATTGCTCACAAAGTTGTAACTAAGGTTCGCCCAATTCCATGGATATTTTGGACTATGATTAGATCAGCTTATGGTCGAGCGGGAGTCGATTATTTAAGTGTTGATCCTGTGAATTTTTCAGTAGTAGAGAATATGATATTTCGAGCTAGATATGAGCTCGAAATAACAAAAAATCCAGATTCCAAATTAAAAAGAAATTTTACTGAATCAGTAAATATACTAGGTGCAGATACTGTTGCGGCGTTTTGTTTTATTCATGCTTTAACTAAGAGAGTATCAAATCAGCTAAGTGATAGAATTTTTAAAGCTATTATTGAAGATGCATTTATTAGAGCAAGACTAGGTTTAGTTTTAAGTGATTTTTCTAATATTATTAGACCAGGTATGGGATTGATTGCAGGTTTTGCAGGTCGAGCAGGCTTAGCAGTACTTTTATCTTCGGGCAAGGAAGAACAGGCAAAAAGAGCGCTAAATGGTTTGGCGACTGGTAAAGATATCACTCAAATGGGATTTGAGGTTTATGGTTGTGATCCATTACAAGTTGCAGCATTGTCTTTGATTGCTGGTGGCTGTCATAGTGATATTGCTATCGGTATTTCCTTATTCAGTGGAAAAAGAGATGACTCTACTTTAGATGACGAAAAATCACTGTGGCTTGCAACCTTCTCTGCTATTGAGCATATGAGAATAGGGAAGTTTGATAATATATCTCCGGAAATACTTTCAAGATTAGGGATAATAGAATCGGATATACCAAATCTTTTAACAAGTATTCAACTTGTATTTAGACAGGGCCATGGATTGGGTTGGTTGAAACTTGCGCTTTCAGAAATGGCAGAAGTTAAATAACATCTTAAGTATCTAGGTATATTCTTGAATCAAAATCAAATCGAGCAAGTATTTAAAGCTGGAGTAGTTATTAATAACCGATATGAGGTTATTAAAAGACTAGGTGCTGGCGGAATGGGGGCAGTATTATTAGTGCAGGATAATAGTCTTGATGGAGAACTATCTGCTTTGAAAATTTTATTTCCAGAACTTTCAGAAGATATCGTACATTTTGCTCGTTTTAAAAATGAAGTAATTCTTGCAAGGAGAATATCACACCCCAATATAGTTAAAATTTATGATTTTGGTTCTTCGGATAAATTTAATTATATTAGTATGGAGTATGTAGAAGGAGATACTCTTGCTAAAAGTATATATGGAAGAGGAGTTAAAAAAATAGATTTTGACTCTAGTATTAATATCATTTTACAACTTACTAGTGCTCTGAGCTGTGCGCATCAAGCAGGGGTAGTTCACCGTGATTTAAAACCAGATAACATAATGATAACAAAAGAAGGTAGAGTTAAAATTACGGATTTTGGTTTAGCTAAAGCAACAGATAAAGATCAGAGATTTACGAGCACTGGTGAGACAGTAGGGACTCCGTTTTATATGTCCCCTGAACAACTTGCTGGAGAAGTACCAGATGAAAGAGTTGATATTTATTCCTTGGGCATTATGATTTTTGAAATGCTCACAGCAAAAAGACCTTTTAGTAGTGAAAATTATTTAGAATTAGCACAAATGCATATGACTCAAGCTATTCCAGATATTAATAGTCCTGTGTATTGTCCTAAAGAAAGAAAACAAAAGTTCCCATCTTGGGCGAAGACCTTAATTGAAAAATGTACGGAAAAAAGAAGAAGCAAGAGATTTCAATCCATAGAGGAAGTTTCTGAATATATTTTAGAAAATGTAAATGATACGGTTAGAGAAGAGAATTTAAAAGTACCATTATCATTGGTTTTTAGTTAATCTTATTTTTCTAGGAATTTTCCCTAATCATACTTTTCTCTCCGATTCTCAATGCTAGTTTGTTTACTAAAACATTAAAAATAATAAGCATTAAGATGCCCAAATAAGTCCACGGTGAATTAAATAGTTCAGCATCGCTTCTAGGTATAATAATATTTCCATTATATGAATTTAAAATAATAGTCGTTATCCCAACATCAAAAATTATCAATGTAAATGCAGATAACATAAAAATTAAACTACCAAGCCCTGCTGCCAGTTCTGAGGAGTGATCCCAATTAAAGTTACAAAAAAAAGCACCTAATCCTATTGCCAGACTTATTATTCCGTAACAAATAATAATAGTAGTTATTAATTTAATAGCTGCAGCAATTAATGATCCATGTATTGCTAGGGTAGCTAGTGTAAATAGTATGCCAAATATTAAACAAATAGGAACAAGCCAAGAATTTAATTTCGCTTTTAAAATGTCTTTGATTACTAATGGACTAGAGTGCAGTAGCCAGAAAGAACCACCTTCTAATGATATAGATGGAAACACTAGTCTTGTACTTACTGCGACTAAAATAAATGCTTCTAATCCAATGTTAGAGCTAGATAGAAATGCAGACCACCAATTTTTATCAGCTACATTTAAAGTAGACTGGAAAATTTTTTGTGAATTAAGTATATAAACATAGGTTGATGATAATCCAAGAAGAATACCAGCTTGGCTTGCTTGAGTAATATCTCTAACGAATAATTTAAAATCTTTTACAATAATACCCCTGATCGGCCTTTTAATCATCCTAAAGTAATTTTCTACTTTTGCTTGAAATTTACTACTTTCTATTATTTTTGTACTTGAAGTACCAGTAATTAAGGAGAAAGATATTAAATGAAGATATTTAACTAGTAGATAAGACAAGGAGGTTAGAAATACAGCTAGTAATACTGATAGTGCTACTAAATAATAAAATTGACCTAGCTCGCCGTTGATTCTGTAAGCTATGGAAGAGCTTATCCAATAAGAAGGAAGCCAGATTTTATCTGAAAATGTTAATACTGATGCAAGATCTGCTACTTCGTTTAATCCATTGTTGCTTACGTTTTGTATCTCTCTAGCTACTAGATTTAGCATTTTTATAAGTGCAGAAAAAAGTCCAATAGCTATTACTATTAGCACTTCTTTAGAGTATTTTTTAGGTAGAATTAGAGGGTAGATTGAAGCTATGCAGATTGATAATGAGCAAGGGATTAAAAAGAGGGGACTTAATAGTAAGAATGCTTCTATATAAAAAATACTACTAAGATTGTAAAAGGTTTTTAGTACTAATAAAAATGGAAGGACAAATATAAAAGCCATCCAGGAAGTAGAAAATAGTATTTCAAAATATTTACCTATAAAAAATCTTTTTGAAGTAATCGGCGAGGAAAGTATAAAATCAAGATCTTTACCAGTATATAGAGAGCTTAGAGCTTGCACTAAGTTAGAGACTAGTAAGAGTAAAATTAAGAAAAATAGAGCTAGATTTATAATAATTTTAGGATCTGGAAAAAGAAAAGCTTTTTGCTCTGCTAGTGAATTTAAAAATGCAAGTCCTCCTGTATAACTTAAGAGGATAAAAAAAACTGTAACACTAATAAGTGCGAGATCTCTTGCCCAGCGATCCTTTCTTTTAATTGAAGATTTCCAGCGATTTTTTAAAGCTAGTAAGGAGGGTTTTAAAAGTAGTGGAATCATGCTTTATCTACTTGTCGCCGAAGTCTAGTTCTACTTGTGGTAATTTCGCACTACTAATTGCGATTTGTAAAAAGGCATCTTCGAGATCTTTTGTTCCTTCACCAGCAGAAGATTTTAATTCATCAATCGTTCCTTCTGCTATAATGATTCCTTTCTTTATTATAGCGATTTTATCGGATATTTCCTCTGCTACTGGTAAAGAATGGGTTGATAGAAAAATAGTTGTACCTTGTTTAGCATATTTTTTTAAACTTTCTTTAAAAGTTTTTGCCCCTTGTGGGTCTAATCCTACCATTGGCTCGTCGATGACTAATAGTTCTGGTGAATGAATAAGAGCAGCGCAAGTGGCAAGTCTTTGTCTTAGTCCATGAGAATAGTTTTCAATTAATTCATTTTCCCATTCTTGAAGGTCGTACTCTTCGATAAGCTGATCGATTTTAAAATTCGCCTGTTTAAAATTAATATCATAGAGCTCTGAGGTGAAGTATAGTAGCTCCCTGCCAGTTAGTTTGCCATAGAGCTGAGCACGATCAGGAATATATCCAGTTATGGCCTTAGCTTTTCTTATATCTTTTATGATGTCGTATTCACCAATCTTGATAGATCCTGAGCTAGGTTTTAAAATTCCTACTAACATTCTTATAGTAGTAGTTTTCCCTGCGCCATTCATACCAAGAAAACTAAAAATTTGACCTTTTTTTACTTCTAAGGAAATATTTTTTACTGCATCAAATCTACCGTAAGATCTAGAGAGGTTTTTTATTGAGATCATTTTATTCTGATAATTTAGTATTTATTTCTTCGAAAAACAGATTAAGGTCATTAACGGTAATAATAGAATTTATTTTATTAATATCTGAGTTTGCTGGTTCCAGCGCAATATTTTTAAGCATATTTTCATACTTTATATTCAGAGCCGTATATTTTTCTGTATCTGGTAACTTTAGCCTATAAGTTTTATTACCATTAGACTTCAAATAGTAAGGTCCAGGAATACTAAAGGTTCTATTTGAGTTTATACCTGTTACTTCAAATGCTATAGGGCTAATATTTTGACTAATTATATTAATATTATTTCCATTCGCACTGCTTAAACTTATTCTAATTGATACTATTTGATCGATAGGATTTGTTAATAATAAGATCTGAGCTTTCGTTATTGTGTCTTTATTTTCAATTAATTCATCACTCAGGTCGCTTAATTTGAAATCTAATTTGAATACCTTGATTATGCCATTTTGAAAGCTAGTATTTACGTGCCCGATATTTTTATTTTGATACTTAATTAAGTAAGAAGTGTCATAGGCAGGTATCCTATCAAGAAGCCCTCTATCTGGTGCTTCAATTTTATCTAGATTATTATAGAGATATAATACGGCAAGACCAGAGAACAGTAGTAAACATATTGAGGTGCGATTATCCCAAATATTTTTTAACATGTTGTGCTATATTCTCTCCATCTAAAGCAGCAGAAATAATTCCTCCTGCGTATCCAGCACCCTCACCACATGGAAAAAGTCCTTCAATATTACTCATCCCATTTTCATCTCTAGAAACTCTTATTGGGCTGGATGTTCTTGACTCTACCCCAACCATGATTCCTTCGCTACTACCAAGTATAGGTCTTTGTTTGATAAAATGTGTTAGGCCTTCTTTTAAGCTTTCATTTATATTATTAGGAAGTATTTCATCTAATGGAAAGCTCGTTAGTCCAGGTTTATATGAATTAATAGGGAGTGTTTCTGAGGTTTTATTTTTTATAAAGTCATTAATTCTTTGAGCAGGAGCCTTGAACTTCCCACCACCTGCTAAATAAGCTTTTTCTTCTATTTCTTTTTGAAATTCTAAGGAAACAAAAGCATTCAGAGTCGATTTTTGTTTCATTGATTTTGTTAGGAGGCTTTCGATTGGCACTTCAACTACAAGCCCTGAATTTGCAAAATAAGAATTCCTACTTGATGGGCTCCATCCATTAACTACTACTGCATTCTCTTCTGTAGAAGCTGGACAAATGATTCCACCTGGGCACATGCAAAATGAATAAACACCGACACCCTTCGCTTGGCATGCTAGAGCATAGGATGCAGGCGGTAAGTTTTTATTATTATATTTTCTGTATTGAGTTTCGTTGATGAATTCTTGTGGGTGTTCAATTCGTACTCCAAGAGCAAATGATTTAGCTTCTATATGTGCGCCGACTTGATCAAGCATATAAAAAATATCTCTAGCTGAGTGACCTGTGGCAAGTATTAAAGCTTCTGCTTCTATAGTGCCCTTATTTGTCTCTACTCCTTTAATTTTATTAGAATTAACCTTTATGGAAAGTACTTTGGTGTCAAAGTGAAATATTGCTCCTTTGTTAATCAGATGTTCTTTAATACTAGTTATGATTTTAGGGAGTTTATTAGTCCCGATATGAGGATGGGCATCAATTAATATAGATTTATCAGCGCCATGAGCTGTTAGTATGGATAGTATATCCTTAATTGAGCCTCTTTTGTGTGAACGAGTATAAAGTTTGCCATCAGAAAAAGTACCAGCTCCTCCCTCTCCGAAGCAGTAATTACTTTCAGGATTTAAAATCCCTTGTTTCATTAGTTTTGCAAGATCTAAGCGTCTTTTTCTAATTTCACTTCCTCTTTCCACAACAATAGGTTTTAGTCCTATAGAAACTAACTTATAGGCTGCAAATAATCCTGCAGGACCTGAGCCAACTACTATAACTGCTTTTTGATCTTTTACATTTGGAAGTTCTTTTATTGTCGGAGAAAGATTTAGCTCCTCAAACTGTTTATCTTTTACATCGTCTTTTAATAAGTATTTTATTCTTAACTTATAAACAGGTTTAGCCCTTGCATCTAAGGATCTTTTGACTATTACAATACTCTCTAATTCTTCCGCAGTGATTTTTAATTTTTTAATAAGTGAATTTTTGATAAACTCATTATCTTCCAGATTCTCCGGTGGAATATCAATCTCTACTTCGTTCATGTAATTTATGCGCTTATGTTTAGCTTAATCTGAAGACTATCTACTCTGGGGATTCGTCCAGCATTTGTTGTAATTCTTCATTTGTAGGAGGTGCTTCAGGATCATCTACGACATCAGCTTCGTCATCAAGATTAACTACATCAGATGTATCAGAGTCTTCATCGGTAGGGTTTTGATTTGCAGCTTGATTGCTATTTTCGTTTGATTCCGTAGATACTGCACCTTGAAGTTCTTTCATTTGATCAGATAGTTTTTTAAAGTAAGCATTTCTTTCGATGATAGCTTCGGTTGTAACTGTTTCTCCTTGGATTTGATTTAAGGATTCGTTTAGATTTTGACTTGATTTATTTTGCTGCATGCTTTGTTCAAAACCCGAGGAGCTTTCAGTATTGATCGCAGGTGGAGTATTCGTGTTAACAACTGGTATCGCAGGTTCTATAATTTTTTCAGCAGGAACAGTAATATCTTTGTTTGCTGCAGTAGGGGTATTTATTTTTGCGATCTCTGCGGGAGGATTTATTGTGCTTACTTCTTGGGATTCTTCACTGGTAATATAAACTAATGCAGCAAGAATGATTGTAGCAATTATAGAATTAATTATGTGTTTGTTTGTTATTTTCATATGATATTTTATCGGAATAAATGAATAACTCCTTTAGGTAAGTCTATACTAGGTTTAGCTAGTTCGTCATCTAATAATTTTAGGTAGTTATCTCTATTTATTACCTTAGCCCCCCAGGATTTAAGGTGTGGAGTAATTACTTGGCAGTCTATCCAGCTGCTGTTAGATTGTTTTAAGAGTTCTACTAGAGCAAAAACAGCTAATTTTGAAGCATTATTTTTAGTTCTAAACATAGACTCTGCAGCAAAAAAGTTACCAATCTTTACTCCGTAAAGACCACCTACGAGATCCTCATTTTCATATACTTCTATAGAGTGTGCATAACCACAATCGTGTAAACTAATATAAGCGTTTTTAAGATCTTCAGTTATCCAAGATTCTACAAGTTTAGATCTTGTAATAGTATTTTTCCCCTTATTTATTGAACTAACATCAATATTTCTTTTTTCAACTCTTGGCGTAGAGCAATTTTCAATAACAGCTTGAAAATTAGTATTTACCCTAACTTGGTAATCACTATTTTTTAATTGCCTTAATGATCGAGTACTTAATTTAAAATCATCTAAGTAAATTATCGCTCGTTCCGGAGGGCTGAACCAAGGAATCTCATTTATACCAGTAATCGGCCAAGGGAATATCCCACTTTTATAAGCACTTATAATTGTTTCGACTTCAAGATTAGCTCCTATGCCTAAGAGCCCATATTCGTCAGCTAATTCTACAGGTGGAAATACGAAGGGCAAATTCAATCCTACTTGACATCGAGTTGTATTAGAAGTTATTGGTTGTATATGAAAATAGTGTATTTTTCAAATTTTAAACAAATTATTGCTGCGATTATTAGACCCGTGCGTGGGTCAAGATCGCTTATTGCGCTACTTTAAGTAGAAAGCAAAATATTAACGATCAACCCCCGCACTTATCGAAAGATAGGTCGGGGGTTTTTATTTAGGGAAAATATGGAATTAAAAGAAAAGATTTTTTTATACGATACAACTCTTAGAGATGGCTCACAGAAGAAGGGAATATCTTATTCTCTAGAAAATAAGATATCAATTTTAAAAGAGCTAGATAAATTTGGGATGGATTATATAGAGGGTGGTTGGCCTGGATCTAATCCTAAAGATAAGGAGTTTTTTGAAAGAGCAAAAAGTTTAAATTTAAAAAATAAGCTAGTTGCTTTTGGAAGTACAAGAAGAAAATTAATTTCGCCAAATCAAGATAGTAATTTACTGGACTTACTTAGTGCTGAAACTCCAGCAGTAGCGGTCGTAGGAAAATCTTCGGTATTGCACGTTAAAGAAGTGCTTCGAACTAGTCTAAAAGAAAATCTATTAATGATAGAAGAAAGTATAAGTTTTTTAAGAGAAAAAAATAAAGAAGTAATATACGACGCAGAGCATTTTTTTGATGGTTATAAATTAGATCCTGAATATGCAATGAAGTCTTTAGAACATGCAGTAAGTGGCGGAGCAAACTGGCTAGTTCTATGTGACACAAATGGAGGCACTTTACCATTAGAGCTTGGGAAGATAGTAAAATTAGTTTGTGATGCTTTTCAAGTTAAAGTGGGAATTCATACCCATAATGATTCTGAACTAGCTGTTGCAAATTCTATCGAAGCAGTATTAAGCGGAGCTCGTCAGGTACAGGGGACGATCAATGGCTACGGTGAGCGCTGCGGTAATGCTAATTTAGTATCAATAATTCCAAACTTACAAATCAAGTTGAATTATGATTGCATTTTAGAAGATCATCTTAAGAACTTAGTAACTATGTCCCACTACATAAGTGAGAAGGCGAATCTACCATCTGACCCTTACCAACCTTTTGTTGGTTCTGCTGCTTTTGCACACAAAGGGGGGATACACGTTGCAGCGGTTGAGAGATGTGCTGAAAGTTACGAACATATTACACCTGAGTCAGTTGGGAATAAAAGAGAAATAGTAATTTCTGAGCTATCTGGAAAAGGTAATATTAGAATGTTAGCAAAAGATTGGGGAGCTGATAGCTCGCTTGATGCTAAAGCTATAAAAATAATAAAACAAAATGAGCAATTGGGTTATCAGTATGAGGGTGCTGAAGGTAGTGTCGAGTTGATAATGCATCAAGTTGACAATAATTATATAAGCCCTTTTATGGTAACAGATTATGTTGTGGTCTCAGAGAAGCGATCATTAGTATTAAAAGAAGAAAATTCTGCTCAGATTTTAGAAGGAGTTCAGGCTATCGTTAAATTAACTTGTAATGGAGAAAAAGTTCATACTGCTGCAGATGGTGATGGGCCAGTTCATGCTCTAGATCTCGCTATGAGAAAAGCTTTAGTAAGATTTTTCCCAGTATTGGATAAGATGAAATTATTAGATTATAAAGTTAGAATTGTTGATCCTGAAACTGCTACTTCAGCGATTACTAGAGTAACAATTGAAGCTGGTCTTGGTGATAAAACTTGGACAACTGTTGGTTGTGGTAGGAATATAATATCTGCAAGTTTTAAAGCATTAATCGATAGTTTCGAATTGTTAATACTTAAAGAAGCTCAATTTAGTAATATTTCTGAATTAAAAAGTAGAACAGTTAATTAAAACTGTTCTACTTAAATAATTATTATTTAAATTATGCGGCTATAAATTACGCAGCTATTTTCATTTCTGGCTTAGCTGGATTTTTATTTGAGCTAGCATCGCTTGAACTAAAAAGTTCTGTCATATCATTTACATAAACTTTAAGTTCATCTTCTTTTATTTTACTTTCTTTAGTTAGTTGAGCCAAGCCTTCTAACATTTTCTCAGGAGCAATGCCGCTGTTCACGTACATAGCCTTGATATTTGCTGCAACATCTTCTTTTGATTTTGCATTAGAAGTAGCTGCATTTACAAGGTAACCTATGAAGTCAACTTTTAATTTTTCAGCACCACCAGTAAATATTTCTGCTAAAGGTTGCGCCAGTGCTATTGCTTTATTTACAAGAGGATTTGAATAATCAAGTTGATATCCATATCTAGTAGTGCCATCTGTGTTCGGTAAAGTTTTTTTACCATCAATACCAATCGAGAATTTACTTCCGTCAGCAAGTGCAACTTGATTATCTTTATCAGTAAAACCAATTTGCGAAAGAACATTTCTCATTTGATCTCTTTGAACACGATCTGGATGTTTTTTCTTACTGAATAATCCCATAATCGCACCACCAACCCCGCCAATAAGACCTCCAATAACGGTTCCTATACCAGGTGCTACCATTGTTCCTACATATGCACCAACAGTTGCTCCATGCATTGCACCTTCAACAGGAGTTGTTTTCCCAAATCCATCGATTAATTTATATAGTGAAAAAGCAGCCCCAACGCCCTGTGTTAATGCTGATGAAGAACCACCTAAGCTACCAAGTATAGAGCTACCCGTACCAGTAGCAGCTGTTGCGGCTCCAGTAGTGGTAGCAGCCGTTGTACCAACTCCTGTTGCAACAGTCGATGCTGCGGTACCGGTAGTAGCTAAAACTCCGGCTCCTTTAGAAGCTGCAGCTCCACTTGGTAATATTTCTTCCAGTATTGAACCTACTGTAGTCCCCTTAACTTGATCCGCGATAAGATTTCCGGATTCTTTAGCGAAGTTTTCTAATATCGCATTTTGACCCTTAGCAGAGAACTTTTCAGCTTCTACTAATAGACTTTGCCATAATTTTTCCCCACCAGCTAAGCCTTTAATTCCTTTTTCTTTGTCTTCAATTGCTTGATCTCTTACTTTAGTAAAGTAATTAACTCCGTGTTTTAGTGTTTCTGTTAGTCGTTCTGAAAATGTTGCAGCTGGTTTACTGTTATTTGGTACTTTAGTTAGTGCTTGAGAGAGGGAGTTCCCAACTTTAGAAGTGGCACTAGCAGAGTTGATTTTATTAGCAGCCTGACCATTTAAAGATGCATGCCCACTTAAAGAAGTAGGTGGATTTGTATTCATGCTTTTTAGAGCACTCAGAAAGCGAAAGTCTATTTTATCTGCCATTTTTATCTCCTTAATTTTATAATAAAAGGGCATCTAAAATTTGCTGCCCTTCCGTTATCGCTGATTTAAGGAATAATTTTCAATTATTTTTTAATAGGGAAAAGATATCTGATAGTTTTTCAGTCAAAGCGACCCTATTATAGCTTTCTAGATACTCTTTCGAAGGCCCCTCTATTTTATTAAGGGTATCCTTACTTTCAGATTGCATCAAGAGAATAGCTTTTACCAAATCTTCTGGATTGTTAGAGGTAACTACCTGTGAAGTGGGCCCATATTCTCTAATTATTTCAGCATTATCTCCTTCTGGACAGTCGCATAGTATCGGAATTCCAGTTGTTAAATATTCATATGTTTTTGCTGCTATTGCAGTGTTCTGTGTCCAGTCTTCTGACCAAGCTTGCTTAAGATATAAAATATCTGCTTCAAACATTAGCTTAACGCTTTCTGATTTTGAAACAGTAGGTATGTGAGTTAAAGAAATTTTATCTTTATATTTATCCAATTCACTATGGTAGTCGCCAACTTGGATAAATTCTATGTCTTTATTGTTTATTATACGTATTGCTTCTAGAAGATTATTGGGAGTCCTATTTTCATAGAAGGTACCAAAATGCATTATTTTAAGCTTTTTATCTTTTTTAACTAGAGCAGATGTTTTTATTGGGGCTGAAGTAATGAATTCATCAAAGCCATTTGGGATGAAACTAAATTTTTCGCTAAAATCGGGATATCTAAGATCGTATAATTTTTTAGAACCTGCAGTATTTAAAATCAAATGATCAGTATGCGATATGACAAATTTTTCTAATTTAAAATGAAGTTTGCTAAGTAGCGAGTTTCTTTTTTCTGGTTTTGATATCGTTATTGGCCAAGGGTCTCTAAAGTCTAGAACAAGTCTTTTTTTAGTTATTAATTTAATAATTACTGCACTAAGAGCTGAACTATATGGAGAGCAACTTGCATAAATTATGTCAAATTTACTAGAATTTAATATTGCTGGTATGCTACTAAACCAGGAAATTTGAGGATCAGGAAAAGCTAAGAAGTCTCTAAATCTATTATTATGTCTTTCGCTTAATCCAAACCAACTTCTTAATTTACATTCTATTCCATGAAGCAAATCGCATAGCTTAGCTAGAGGAATCTCTCTACTTCTAATAATCTCATAATTATAAGTATTTTTTTTGCTATCTGCTGATTTATGAACCCAGGGATCTTTAGAATCTTTTACAGTTAAAACGATTGGTTCCCAATTAAATTTTTGAAGATTGTTAGCATAGCCAATACTTCTACTAACCCCTGAAGTTTGTAGTGGGGGGAAGTAGTAACAAATCATTAAAACAGTATTAGGCTTTTTCTTCATTAATCTGTGTGCTAAATAAAACTGTCCTAATTAGAGTAGTATTCTAAATTTTATAATTATTAAAAAGTGAACGTGAGACTAGTCAATAAATCAAATATCATTAGCGGTTTAGTTCTAATTCTTATTTTTACTTTATCAGCTTTTTTAAGAGTTTATGCAATTGCCGATAGACCATTTCATAATGACGAAGGAGTAAATTACTTTTTTATAGAGTCCTTATTTAAGTCTGGTTATTATGAGTATTCTCATGAGAACTATCACGGACCAACTTATTTTTATCTTTGTGCATTAGCGAACTTTTTATTTGGTCGTGAAGAATTTGGTCATCGTATGGCAGCGATTATTCCAAGTATCTGCATTGTTTTTGCACCTTTTTTGGCAGGAAGATTATTTTCTTTTTGGCAAAAAGTTACAATGTCTTTACTTTTGGCAGTTTCTTCTTCTTCTGTATATTATGGGCGTTATTCTATACATGAGAGTTTACTAGTTTTCTTAATCATCTGGTTTTTATTTGCCGTAGCTAGATGGTTTGAGTTTAGAAAACCTCAAGTTCTAATTGAAATAGGCTTTGTGCTTGGCGCGATTATCGCAACTAAGGAAACGTACATTGTATTTTTATTTTCGGCAGCTATTTCATTATTCATTGTATATGGGCCTGTAAAGTTCTTTAAACTAATTAATGAACAGATAGAATATTTTTTATTAGGTCTTGGGGCATTATTAACTGTTGTTGTTGTCTTTTATTCAGGATTTTTTCAACATTCAGTCGGCATTAGAGAGTTACTTTTTGGGGTTCAGCAGTGGGTAGGGAGGGGGCATTCTGATGTAGGACATCATAAGCCTTTTTGGTATTATGCAGATGTTTTTGAAACAACAGAACCTCAAGTTGTATTAGGTCTAATTCCAATTGTTATTACTTTAGTTTTTTATCTACTCTCCGCAGTCGGAGTTTTGAAAACATCAAAAGCTGATAATTCCAGAGGTTTTTTATTCCAGACTAGAAATTTTCTTATTCAAGGATTTCCAACTACAGTCGATCGAGTAATGGTATTATTTTCTTTGTTTTTTGTCATACAGTTTTTAGTATATTCTTATGTCCCTTATAAAACTCCTTGGTTGATAATTAACCTATCTGTTCCCGCTTTAATGGCCGGTTCTATTTTAATATTTAGAATTACCTCAGTAGTACCAGGCCAGAAAGTGATTTCTAATTCGTTATATTTAGTTATTCTATTTTCATTAAGTTTTTATATGTTGAAATTTAATTTTAGGTCATCTGCATTAGGTTCGCTAGCTCAGTATGTGAATCCAGTGGGTGATTATGGTGACAATAATCCTTTTGCTTACGTCCATACTCGGGATGATATGGTTCAACTAGGTGAAGAAATTAAAGAATATTCTAAAATTCATAAAGAAACACGAGTACTAGTAGGAACAAAAGCTTATTGGCCATTGCCATTTTATATAAGAGAGAGAGACGGTAAAATAGGTTATTTAGCAGATGCTAATCCTGAAAATGAGAAAAATAATTATGATATTTTAATTTTAGAACCAGGTAAAAATTTTACAGATCCTCAATGGACAAAGAAGTTTTACCATTTAGCAGATAATCAATCATCAGAGGTATATTTTAGAAGATGATATATTAGACCAAAATAATTTTAGATTATTATCGTTCTTTGTGAAAATTAAATTAAAATTTGCAGATAACACCATGAGTGCAAATTAATTTAAATCATAAATTAGGATAATAAATATGGCTGATCTATTAAGCTCCCTATTCAATAATAAATCTAGTAACCAATTTACTAATCAATCATTTAGCCTTCCAGATTTTATAACTAAATCTAAAGCTATTATTCCTAAAAATTCACAAATCGTTAGTTATTCTGCTTACAATACTCCCTTGGATAATAGTGAAGGAAGAGTATCTGGTAGTGGGAGAGGGTGGGGGCAAGCATCAGGGGAAGTAAAGATGACTGTAATAGATGAAATTTTAAATCAAGCTAGAGAACGTGCCTATTCAAGGGATCAGGTAGCTTTTTTCTTAGCAGTTGGTTACAAAGAGTCTGGTTTAAATCCAGACGCCGCAGCAGCTTCAACATCAGCATCCGGAATTGCGCAGTTTGTAAAAAAGACTGGTGAAGCATGTGGAGTCTCTGTAGAGGAGCGTTTTGATTTTAAAGAAAGTATTGGTGGTTTATTTACCTATATGGGCCGCATACTAAATAAGAGTGAGGCTAATTCACAGCTTAAAACTCCTGAAAGTGTCTTCACAGATGCTTATTCAAGATATCATGATGGTGGCAAGCCAAAGAATGAAACTATCGAGTGGACAAAGAAAAATATACTACCGATTCAAGAAAAATTTAGTCAGTGGTTAACAGAAACTGGCTTATATCCCGAGCCAGATCTTTTCGATAAGCTTACTACTCCTAAGGTAGATTTGACTGAGTATAAAACTTGCACTCTTTAACAAGAGTTTCCTTTTTAAGACTTTATGGTATTCTTAGTATAAGTACTGAGAATACCAAAAGTCTATTTTGAATTACTACCTTATATTTTTATCTTCGATAACAGCCATATGTTGGGGGCTGTCAAATGGCTACATGAAGTATCCAAGCCTCACTTTAGGCTCGCCTCGAGCAATTGCTTTTCGTCAGGCAGGCATGTTTTTAATATTACTAATTGTTAATATTCTCTTAAATAATTTAAACTTAACTAGCTCTGATTTATATTGGATTGCTTTAACTATAGCTCTTGGCGTTTTTGGATATTTCCCATTTTTATTATTTTGCCAAGCACTACAATCTGGAGCGGTAGGGGTTGTTAATTCTATTGGAAACTCATTTCCAATAATTGTAGTTGCCTTAAGTTATTTTTTTCTAAACTTAGAAATATCACTACCCCATCTGTTTGGTATTTTACTTACGACTTTTGGTATAGTGCTATTGTCGGTTTTTAGTCTTCCTCAAAAAAAGCTAAGTAGTAAAACATTATATACCTCTACTCAGGTTACAGTATTTTCATTAGCCGCATGTTTTCTTTGGGGGATTTTTTTTACATTAGTTCAAATTCCAAACAGGGAATTAGGATTTATGAAATTTGCTACGGCCGTGCAGCTAGGTTCTTTTTTTTCCGCTTATTTACATTTACTTTTACAAAAGTTTAAAACTAAAAAAAACTATGCTAGAGCAGTAGGTAAAAAATCTTTAAAAACGTTAATCCTTGCCTCCATTTGTGCAGTAACTGGGTCGGTTTGTTTTTATAAAGCTTTGAGTCTCGGAAATCCCGGTATTGTTACAGCAATAGCAGGATGTTCTCCTGTTGTTGGATCTATTTTTGGTAAAATAGTTTATAAAGAGATATTAAGTACAAAACAAAAGTTTGGTATCTTTTTATCAGTTGTTGGAGTTATGATACTAGGTTTCTTTAAGTAAGATAGTTTAAAATAAAAGTAGCAATGAATTTTAAAGCAGTAATTATTATATTTCCTTTATTGGCCAGTTGTACTCTCAGCTCTCCAAATTTTCATGCTAGCAAGGTTCAAGGTGTGTTATTAGATGCGAGCACTTTAGAACCTATTAAAAAAGCTGAAGTAGTAGTTAAGCTAACTGATCCTCTAGAGCTTTATAATATTAAGACTGATAATACGGGCAAATTTGTAATAGAAAATGAAGGAGAGTATTTTTTATTACCTGATTTAACTTTGGATGAGAAAGACTTTGAAGTAAAACATAGAAAAGTTCGAACAAGTTTTGCACATACAGAATATATTGATGATTTATATGAAGAAGAGTTAGATCTATTACCAGTTGAAACTCTAAAAGTTGATGTAGGGACTTTTTATTTAGAAAAAAAAGAAGAGTTTTCTAATAAATAAGTTTAAACTAATCTTAAAGCGCCCTTTGCAATAAGAACTTCTCCTAACTCTTTACCAAGATTCCCACTTTCTTCTTTGTTTCCTTGAATTTCAGCTTCTACAAATTCTTGCCCATCCTTAGATAATATTCTAGCAGCGATTTTTAGTACCTCTTCTTTTAGAATAGCCCTTACTCCTATGGCAGTATGACAATCTGCCCCAAGTATATCAATACAGGCTCTTTCTGCTTCGAATTCAATTTGTGTATTTTTATCAATAAGTTTAGATAATAGTTCAATTGCTAGCTTATCGTCACTTCGGTATTGACCAATTAGGGTGCCTTGAGTTGAAGAAGGCATCATTAGGTTTTGATCTAATATAATAGAAGTTGTTGGTTTTATATTTAAACGATTTATACCAGCAAGTGCTATTACTATTCCATCTAACTGTTCGTGTTCTAATTTCTTTATTCTTGTAGGAACGTTTCCGCGACAAGGGACAATTTCTAAGTCAGGACGTATTCTTAAAAGTTCGGATCTTCTTCGATTGCTAGAAGTACCGATTCTAGCCCCTGGTCTTAAATTGGATAGAGCTAAATTGGGCAGTGCTAAATTTAGATCAACAGTGTTTGCATCAGTGTCTATTTCTAGTGAAGTACTGTTAAGAACTAAAATATCTTCAGCACGTTCTCTTTTTAGAATTGAAGTGACACGGGTATCATGTTGTAATTGTAGTGGTACATCCTTCGCGGAATGAACTGCAATATCTATCTCATTATTTGATAATAGTTGCTCTAGCTCAATAATCCACTGTTTTTTATCTTGAACGTTCAGATCTAATTCATCTCTTCTTCTATCTCCAGTTGTGGTAGCTGGTACAATTTCGAAGATCATATCTGGAAAATGAAGTTTTAAAGTACTTGTTACTTCTTCAGCTTGAGCCATAGCTAGCTCACTTTTTCTAGTACCGATTCTGAATTTTCGAGATGACATTTAACGCTTTACTTCAGTAGGGATTGGCCAACTTTTATTTTATTTCCAAGAGGTATTTTTATAAATTCATTTATGCTAATTCCTGAAACAAGTAAAATAACTGTAGATCCTAAGTAGAAAACTCCTAGTTTATCAAACTTATTGATATGTTTAGCAGGATTAAAATCTCTGCTAGCTAAAGCATTAGAGGATTGATTTTTATTATTAAATTCTTGTTCATATGCCAGTCCAATTGAGCTAACATTTAATGCTCCAACTTTTACCACTGCTACTTTTATGTTTTGCTCTTTTTCTGATTGTATAAAAGTTGAGACCCGCTCATTAACCGCATAAAGTTGCGGGATTAACTTTAGAAAGTTTTCTCCTACTGGGTATACTGCTCCTGGAATATGTACTCTATTTGTTATGTCTCCTGTAACTGGAGAATGTATTTGATGATAGTCACCTGGTCCAAGATAAATACTTAAGTAATATGCGTTTTTAAATGGCTCTATTAGTTTTTCATCGTGTGTATTTATAGTTGTACTTCCGCAAAGAAGTTCAGATAAGGATAATTCTGATCCTTTTGCTCTTAAGATTGTATCCCCGTTTGTTTGACCAAAATCTATAATAGTTCCATCCACAGGGCTAATAATATCAGACTTAGATACTTCTCTAGCACCTTGTTTTAGATCCCTTATAAAAAAAGCAGAAAAAGTTTTAAATTCTTCTAGATTTTTATTTATTTCTGTAAGATTTGCTCCGTATATAGAAGCATAAGTTTTAAAGATAAATGATCTAAGTATTTTCGGAATATATATCTGAGAAATATTTCCAAATAATTTGCAAACTAATTTAAGCAAGAAATCCATTTATTTTAGAACTATCCTATTACCTTTATAAAAGGTGTTTACATCTTTATTTTCGATAACAGAAAAAATTGTTTTTTCTTCTCCAATCTCTAACCCTACAAGTTTTTCTTTAAGTTTTTGATTTGGACTTCTATCAGGGATAGTTATGCCTAGAGTTTTACAAAGATCGTATTCATGATCTTTTATTTTGAATCTTTCAGCTGAAATTTCACAAATTTCAGTTTCTTCATCTTCCTCATGAATATTCGTATTGTTTTCTTGTTCTTTCCAAGTTGCTCCAAGTAATTCAGCTTGAATTTTACCTAATGGTAAGATTGAATTTGCTAGACTTAGGTTGTAGGGGATGAATGACATATCAAACAACATCGAACTTCCCCAAGCTTCTTCTAGTATTAAACTATTTTGAAGAAGAGAAAATATTTTTTCATAATTCGTTTTATCTAGTTGTTGATTGAAAATACAATATTCTTTTCCTTCAAGGGCTACGCAACCAAGTAAGTTTGAAGAGTTTTTACAACCTATAGAGTAGTATAGATTCTGTATATTTGGCCCTGATACGTGAGAGCATATAATGTTATCAGCAGGGCCGATTATAGAAGAGCTATTATAAATATTTTCAGCTTTAAAGCTTATTAGGGAACTGTTAAAGCAGTTTTTTGCTTCAGAAGTGTAAAAACTACTAGATGTATTTGTTGAATTGAAAATTAGGAAAGAAGAGAAGCAATTTGAACTATTGAAAATAAACCTACCTGAAACATCTTTTGAATTATGTATATTTCTAGAATCTAATGGAGAGGTTTTTAAAAATGAGGCAAATCTTTCTTTTGCCATATCCAAGTGTGAACGTTCCCATAAGAGTAAGCTAGCTAGGGTAGTTTCATAGTCCTCTTTACTCATCTCTTTATTAAAAATATGGTAAGATGCATCTTTTAGATTCGTACAAAATAAGCAGTGAGAGCAATTAATACAGTTTTCTAAAAAATAACTATTTTTACAATTAATACTAAAGCGAGAAAACGCGATTTTCTCTGAGTTAATAACAAATGTGCAGTCATAGCATTCTTTAGTATTATGACATGCTAATAAGTGCTCCGATCCTGTATCTTGGTAAGATAAGTAGTTATTATTAATCCTCTCTGGACTTACCTGAGGAGCGTCTTCGTATATTTCTAATAAATCTTTAATCTGATTTAAAAATAACTTTTTAGTATTTGAATTATTTTTAAATTTATCAAAAAAGTTATTGTTAAATGGTATAGTCTCGAGGCTTTTATTAAAGATCGGAATATGGTGATTACTATCTATTGAAAGATTAAAAATATTATCTAAGCAAGAGAAGTCTGGGACAAAAGAAAGTATGATTCTTAATTTTTCAAGTGGAGATCTGTTATTCTCAGATAGTTTATGTTTTTTTATAAAGTTTAATTCTATTTCTGGACGAATATAAGATTTACTATTTACTTCACAAAAGTATTCACTATCAGTCTTTTTTCCAAACATTTTATAATACTCTTTTAAAGATCGTCATCACTAGGATCTAATCCAAAAATTCCTAATGCGAAGTCTGCAATACTGTCAATACTTATACCAGCGTAGGCTCCAACGAGAAAAAGATCCGCCCCGGCACCAACTTCTAAGATCGATGGTTTTCTATCATCAGAAGATAAAAATAATGGTCCAACACCAAGTTCGTTTGTATGCTCGATAAATACAGGTAGTTTCCTACCTCTAAGACCTGCCCTCAAGGAAACAGGCATCATAAATCTCGCCCCAGCTTGTCCATAAGGAGTGACTCTAACTACCGCTCCTAATGAAGGACCTACTCCTATATCAAATCTTATTATATCTAGTAAATCAAGTATTCTATTTGGTATGTAGAGAAGAACTACATGGGCTGTGCTTTTTTCATCATCTTTGCTACTTTTACTTTGGGATTTTCCACCTTTTTGTTTTTTATAGTCTGAGTATTCTGATCCTAGCTCCAAATTATTTTCCTCTGAGCTATTCTTTTTTAAATTTTCAGAAAAAGCTTGTTTAGGTAAGGAGCATAAAAAAACACTTAGTAAAATTACTGTTAGTAATAAACTAAATGATTTTTTTACTTTTATGAATAGGTGCTTGAGCTGTTTTTCGTTCTGTCGAAGTCTCTGTTGATTTAGATAGTACAGTTGTATTTGTTCCATTAAAAAATCTCTCTAATAGTTTTTTTCCTATTGCCACTCCACCGGTTCTGGAGCTTCCGTTATCTATTACAAGTGCAGCAATTGCAATAGTAGGATTTTCAACTGGCGCAACTGCAACAAACCATAAATAAAGTCCTTTAGGGCTTTGTCCTTTAAGAGTACCAGTTTTTCCTGCAATTGAAACCTTTTTCAAGGTGGAACTTGAATTCGCAAAATGTTTTCTAGCGGTTCCTTCTGTTACAGTGGACTCCATCATCGCTACAACTTCACTAGCAGTAGAAGGCCTTACTATTTGCGATAAAACTTGTGGTCTAGTTCTTTTAATTATTTTTCCAGATGAATCTACTACCGAATCTATGATATATGGCTTCATCATTAATCCACTATTTCCTAAAGCTCCAGCAATTGTCGCACCATGAACTGGGCTAATATACGCAGCGCCAAATCCTGCAGCTGTTCTTGCTAATGAGTATTTATCTTCTCCAAGAGTAAGAGAGCTAGGAGCTAAAGGAAAGTCCTGACTGATATTTTTAGAAAATCCAAAACTATTAGCATATTCTTTAATTAAGTCAGTACTAAGATTATTAAGCGCTACTCGAGCAAATACAGGATTACAAGATTTACCTAATGCTTTTCCTAGGTCCATTCTAAGTCTATCTTGAGTATTGCTTGGAAGGTAGTTATGTCTACCAAGTGAGTAAGTTCCTCCTCTATAAAAGACTTCAGAATTTGAATTAAGTCCTGAGTTTTCGACAGCTGCTGCTGCAGTTATTATTTTAAATAGAGAAGCTGCAGGAAGAGTATTTCTAGCCACTAAAAGTTGTCCGTAATTGTCCAGTGCGGAATGTCCTGCAAGCGCAAGGACTTTTCCAGTTCTCGGATCAAGGGCTACTAGTGCTCCCGAGCTAATTTTCGCCTGTGCTAGAATTTTTTCTGCTTCGACTTGAAGCTCTTCATCTAAAGTTAGTAAAACTGTTTCACCTTTTCTACTAGTATCTACGTATTTACCTGCATTATTTTGAGTAAACGGCCCAACATGTGAAAGTCCGCCAGACTCTGAAGGAATATAGCTTTTTGATAGTCTATTAAATTCAGAATAAAATTCTGTTTCACTAGGTGGGGGAGCGATCGCCGAAATAGTTTCTTCTGGTTGGCTTTGATTAATATTATTTCTTGGAGTACTTCCTCTTTGAGCTAGAGATCTGTAACTACTTTTAGTATTTTTTTTCTTAACGGAATTTTTCAGAGAAAATCTAGCTCTGCTATTGATACCTTTATTGCTTGCTGACTTACCAAGTTTAGAGTAGGTGCCAGTGCTTTTATTTTTGATACTTTTCGCGCTGGTATCGTCATTTGATGATTTTTTTATTGTAGATTTAGCAGCAGAATTTTTGTTTGCGGCTAGACTACTGCCTTTTTTAGTAGGTTTATTCGAGCTGAATATTATGGAATTGGGCTTATTTGATCTCTTTGATGATTTTTTAGAAGTAGCCGAATATGCAATATCCGGACAAAGGCTACCCCATATCATTACGCAAGTTATTGTTATTGCTGATAATTTTAATCTATTGTTAAACAACTTTTAGCCTTTAAAAACAAAATTAGACATACAATATATTATGACCTTTTCTTCTAATTTGTAGTAGGGGAAAAATGATCATCTAGGTATTTTGATGCAAGTTTTAGGCTTTCGGGATTACCTACGTCATTCCAGTAGTGATTAGAGATAGTTACGGTAATTTCGTAATCTTTATCGGTATTTTGGGATAAAATAATCGGAAATATATCCTTAGTGGTACTAAAAATTTTCTTATTATTTTTAAGGCTAAATTCTTCGGCAATATTTAAGAATTTTTTGGAAATAAGCGAGATTCCGATGAAAATAACATCTTCTATGTGAGAATCGTTAGTATAACTTTCACCTAGAAATTTCACTAATCTATTTTTACTATTTATACCTAGAACTGAATATTTACCTTTATCTTCTTCATTAATCTTTTTAGCGAGTATACTAATTACGGGCTTTGGTACTGAGTAGAAACAATTTAATAAATTATTATATTCTACTTCAAACAGTTTTGGCTCTATAAATACATCACTATTCCAAACTAAAATATTAGGCGTAGTAAAATATTTAGAGGCATTTAGAAGACCTCCTCCTGTATCTAATAATTCCTCTTCACGTATACAAATAATCTCTAAACCCCATTGTTGTCCGTTCCCAAGATAATTTTCTAAAATTTCAGCTTTATAAAAAGTATTTATATAGACTTTTTTAATACCAATTTGTTTTAAAATTTTAAGGTTTCTGGAAATTAAGCTTTCTCCATTAAGCTCAATTAAAGGTTTCGGAAGATTCTTAGTTAACTCGCCCATGCGAGTCCCAAGACCTGCGGATAATAAGAATGCCTCTGTAATTAAATTGCTCAAGACTAAACTTCTTTTTCAATTATTTCTAAAAGAGTCCCATACGAAGGATCTTGAATTTTTAAATAATTTAAAGTTTTTTTAATACGTGAAACTGTACCTGGAACCCATTCGCCGTATCTTAATAACCCTCTTTGTTTTACGATTCTTTTAAATAAGCCGGATACTTTTAAATCTCTTTGTAATTGTACTCTAGGGTATTCAAAGATTCTGACTGCTTCTTCATAATTAGAGAAATAATAATTTTCTACTTCCTCAATAATCTCATTTGTTATGATTTTATCAACATCTCTTTCATGAATTAGAGCTACTAGATCATAACTACGAGGTCCTAGGAGAGCATCTTGAAAATCAATAACACGTAGTTTGTCATTAAGATCGACTATTAAATTCCATGCATGAAAATCTCTATGCACTAATACTTTTTGAAATGAATCAATTTCGTTTGATAATTTTATAATTATATTTTTAACTTCATTTTTTGTAGATTCTGAACAAGATTCTTTTAAGACAAAATCGACAAATTGATTAGCCTCTCTGACATATGTGCTAATGTCTAAGGTTCTTTGAAATGCAAAAAATGATTGGTCTGGTTTTATATTTTGTATTCTTTGAACAATATTAACTGCTTCGAAGAGTTGTTTTTTTATTTTATACTCTTCTTTACTGTTAAAAGTTTCTATTAGTAGATTATCACCAAGATCTTCAATTAAAAGTACCCCAATATCATGACAATTACTTACCAACTTAGGCACAGGAATGGAGTTTTTGAAGAAGAACTCCGTTAGCTCAATATATGCTTGATCACTAGTTCTCAAGATTTTTGATTCTGCTTCTGGAGGTGTGGTTGAGTCAAAAACCATAGCGAGCAAAGTTTTTGATCTGATACTGTTCTCCGCCTCAAAAAATAGCCTAAAATATCTCCTTGGAGACAGGTCTCCAGCTATTTGAGTAATAGAACTAGGTAAATTCTCCCCTGGGAAGCTTCTTGTAAGGGCTTGATTAATACGATTTGTAGTTTCCATTTCTATATGATCTTAGTTGATTCTAAGATTTTATACCTTATGCTATGTTTCTAACAATGAATAATACAAATTCTCAAAAAAAAATTACTAGCGGTACACTATATATCGTAGCTACGCCGATCGGCAACTTAGAAGATTTTTCATATCGCGCAATTGAAACTTTAAAAGCCGTTGATCTTATCCTTGCCGAGGATACTAGGAAATTTGGAATAATTAAGAAACTATATAATATTGAAACACCAGCAATTAGCTTATTTGAGCATAATGAGAGTTTTAAGGTAGAAGAAATCTTGAGGCGTTTAGAGGAGGGGGCCAGCCTTGCCTTAGTTAGTGACGCAGGAACTCCTTTAATTAGTGACCCTGGTTATCGTGTCGTGTCTGAATGCAGGTCTAGGGGTTTTAAAATTTCTCCTATACCCGGAGCATCTGCCGTAACAAGCGCTCTTTCGATAAGTGGGCTTGAGACAGATAAATTCATATTTTTGGGCTTTTTACCTGTAAAGCAAGGCAAGAAAAAGTCTACCTTAGAAGAATTTTGCTTATTACCAGCCACGGTTGTATTCTTTGAATCACCTCATCGTCTTATTAAGACTCTAATACTAGTTAATGACTTATTTCCCCTCAGAAAAATAGTAGTTTGTAGAGAACTTACAAAAATATACGAGGAGGTATTGTCTGGAACTGCTTCTGATATATTATCAGATTTAAATAAAAGATCGTCAATAAAAGGAGAAATAGTAGTTCTAATAAGTAAAAATAATACTACAGAACTAGATTTAGACTAAACAGATGTCAGAAGAAGTTTTAGAACAAATAACCGCCGTCACAGCACCTGAAACTATTTTAAAACAAGATAGATTAGGATTACTTAAACTTTCAGTTAAAGCTGCATTTCTTGCCGGAGCTCAGGGGTTAAGACAGGTTGAAAATAAAGTAAGAGAAAGATTAGGTTCCGAAGCACCAGTATTAACGGATATTAGTACCTATCTGTTAGATCTTGGTGGAAAAAGGATGAGACCACTTTTGACTATCTTAGCAGCACAGCTTTTTAAAATGAAGGAGCCAAATCTTAAGTTAATAGATGCCGCCGCTGGAATTGAATTGATTCATATGGCAACGCTTCTTCATGACGATATCATAGATCAAAGTCCAAGAAGAAGAAGCAAGCCATCTGCATACGCTTTATATGGTCTTCCAAGCACGTTGCTTACTGGGGATTTTTTATTAGTTAGAGCGTTTGGTTTGTGTGCTAAACTAGATCGATTTGTAGTTGAAGAAACTGAAAATGCTTGTGTTGCCTTAACGGAAGGCGAGATTGTTGAGGGAGTAATCGATGTCGATCGTCCTCAAACTTTAGATCAGTATTTAAACGTCATAGAGAAAAAAACTGCGTCTCTATTTGAATTATCATCTGTGGTTGGTGCACATTTAGCTGGTGCAACTCCCGATGAAGTAAGAAAGCTTAGAGTTTTTGGAAGATATGCAGGTGTTGCTTTTCAAATGATTGATGACATTTTAGATATTACTGCTGATGAGGATCTATTAGGTAAGCCAGCGGGAACTGATATTAGACAAAAGACTCCATCACTTGTTAATATTTTATGGTTTGAAGAAGATCCAGTAGCGGCTAAGAAGTTTTTTTCAAAAGATAATACAGAAGAAGAAGTTAAAGAGGCTTTAGTATTTTTATCTCGTTCAAAGATTATTGAAAAAGCTAGATTACATGCTAAAGATTATGCAGGTAGAGCTACAAACGCTTTAATTTCATTGGATGAAAGTTCAGTAGATCTTAAAGTAAGAGCTCAGTTATTTTCGCTTTTGGAATATACTTTAGAAAGATGTTTGTAAGAGCCTTATGAATATAGTTAAAATATCCAGGATCACGGAACAGAAAGTTGGGTCCTCAAATGAAAATGATTTAGTTGGTAAGGGTATAGAGATAGTATTAAATAATGGCGAAATTAAAAAAATAGATTCGCTAGTACTACGAGAGAATTGTCCTTGCGCAAGTTGTTCTGAGAGAAGAGGGGATTCAAGCCATGATGCACCTCTAAGTGGTAAGCCTGCAGCAGGCCGCGCTCTTTTGAAAGTAGTTAAATCTTCAATTACAGAAGAAGCAAATATTACAAAGATTTGGAATATCGGTAACTACGCTTTAGGTATGAGATATTCTGATGGCCATGATTCAGGTATTTACACCTATAAATTTCTTGTAGAGTTATCTTAACGATCTCTTCATAATATTTACAATAAATTTACTACCAAAGAGTCTGTAAGTAGTCCTCAAGTGCTACTGATCTAGTCTGTATTTCTTTTAAGGCTTTAGTTATTTGTGATTCTTCAGTTGAGAGTTCTAAAACTTTTCTTGCAGTACTTAGACTATCTTCAAGTAGAGCTCTCCCTCGACCTCTAAAATCTTTTGCCTCAGTATTTAGTTTTACTTGAGTCATGAAGATAATAGTTTTAAGTTTTGTTTTTAGTGAAGCAAGTTCATCTGAACCGTCTTCTGTCATTGGCTTATCTTTGGCTAAACGATCTTCTAATCTTTTTCTTTGTTCTTCTTCGATTAATCTATCTCTCAGAAGTTTATCAATTTCAAAATCACTCAATCCAGAACTTGCCACTATTTCTAATGCTTGCTCTTCACCCGTATCTAAGTCTTTAGCAGATACGTGAACTATCCCTTCAGCATCAATCTCAAAACTAACTGCAATATCAGGAATTCCTCTTGGAGCTGGTCTAATTCCTTTTAATTCAAATCTTCCGAGTGTTTTATTATCGGGTGCAAATTCGCTTTCACCTTGAAGTACGTGAATACTAACTTGCGGTTGATTTGGTGCACTTGTAGTAACAATTTCCGTTCTTCTACTTGGAATTGTAGTGTTTCTAGGAATTATATTATGCATTTTTGCACCTTGGATTTCTATTCCAAGACTTAGGGAAGTAACATCTAAAAGACTTACCCCTTTAATAAAACCTTGCAGAAGACCTGCTTGAACCGCGGCCCCTAATGCTACTGCTTGATCTGGGTCTATTGTATCTAATGGCTCTTTTCCAAATATTTCTCTTGCAGCTTTTTTAACTGCGGGCATTCTTGTCATCCCACCAACGAGAATAACATCAGTTATATCTTCTGCGCTTAGACCAGAGTCAGCTAAAGCTTGGAAGCAAGGATTCTCAATTCTTTTAATTATAGGTTGAACTATTTCTTCTAGTTTACGTCTATCTAGAGGGATTTTCATATGTTCAAGGCCCTGAACGAATGTTAACTCAACATCAACTTTTGGCTGATTTGAGAGGGCGTGCTTTGCATCTCTTGCGGCATCTTTAAATCTTTGTAAAACAACTCTGTCATTTGAAACATCTTTGCCAGTTTTTAATCTGAATTCTTCTAGTAAGTATGAAACGATACCTAAATCAAAATCTTCTCCACCTAAATATGTATCACCATTAGTAGCTTTTACATCAAAAACACCATCCCGAAGCTCTAGTATTGAAATATCAAATGTCCCACCACCAAGATCAAAGACCGCAATCATTCTATCAGCATTTTTTTGCTTATATGATTTACTAACTTCATCTTTTAATACATCTTGACCATTTATAATGTTCATACCAAATGCTAGGGCAGCAGCAGTCGGCTCATTAATTATTCTTAAAACATCTAAGCCAGCTAGTCTCCCTGCATCCTTAGTTGCTTGTCTTTGTGAATCATTAAAGTGAGCAGGAACGGTAATGACTGCTCTTCGTATTGGTTCGTTAAAATAATTTTCTGCAACTTGTTTTAGTCTTGTAAGAATTTGAGAAGAAATTTCTTCTGGACTCATTGGTGTTCCGTTAACTTCAACCCAAGCATCACCGTTCTCAGCAGCCAATATTCTATATGGAAGTTTGCCACCGGCTGACATTATTTCTTCACTTCTATACTTACGACCAATTAGTCTTTTAACTGCGAAGATAGTATTGAGTCGATTGTTTGCTTGCTGGTCTTTCGCAGCGTATCCTACGATTGGTTCGTTAGTGGCAGATATTGCAAATATTGATGGAGTTGTATCTCTACCAGATTCATCCAGTATAACAACGGGCTGGCCCTTCTCTATGTATGCTACACAAGAATTTGATGTTCCAAGATCTATACCTATAACTTTTTGCATATTTAATTAAGCTAGAAGCTGCTCCTTGGACTGACTTTGTAAATATGACTCTAGCCTATGCATCCAGATTCGATAGGTTGTTGATAAGGGAAGATCCACTTCAAAATTTCCACTAATGGAAATAGTCTTTCCACCAACTTGTCCTCTTGCCCCAATTGGAATTTCATTTTTCGCCAGAAAATCTTCAACTGCGTTAACATTTTCTTTAGCAAGCGAAATTAAGAATCTACCACTAGTTTCCGCAAATAATGCAGAATCAGGACGTAGCTTAGTATTCTTTTCAGATTTTACATTCTCTTGAAGAAAAACAAGATTAGCACCAATAGGTTTGTCACGACTAAGACATGCTTCAACTAAGGAAACACCGAGTCCGCCTCTTCCTAGATCATGACAAGATTTTAATAACTTTAATTTATTCAATTCTAGAATAATATTACATCTTTTTAATTCTAAATCGAAGTCGATGTCAGGTACTAAATTATTCACTCTCTTGTGTATATAGTTAGCATATTCGCTACAACCTATTTCATTTTTAGTCTCACCTATTAAAAATATTATATCTCCTTTTTCCTGAAAAAAGGAAGGACATGCTTCTGAAATATTATTAAGTTTACCAATACCGACAATTACTGGAGTAGGCATAACTGGTGAACCATCAGTGCCGTTATCGAGTGATACTTCTTCAGAAAGTACAGGAAGATTCCAAATACGACTTGCATCTCCAACTCCACGTATTGATTCTGATAAGTCACAGACTTCTCTATAACGTTCTGGACTTCCAAAATTCATACAAATAGAAATACCAATAGGACTAGCGCCGTTCGAGACTAGGTTTCTCATTACCTCTGCGATAGTTTGAACAGTGCCAAGATATGGTTCCATCGAAACATAAAGCGAGTTTGAACATATATTAATAGCAATAGCTGAATCTTTTGATAGTCTAAGAGCTGCACTATCTTGACCAGGCCTTAAGATACTTCTTCCTCCAACTAGTTGATCAAAATTAGCCAATATCGGCTGTTTAGAACTTAAATTTGGATTAGCTAGCATGTCCAACCAAGTATCTTCTAAATCACTAGGAACTGGGAAGTTAGTTTCTTTTTCTTTTGTATCTGCACTTAGGCCTACTTCTCTAATTAAAGACCATTCATCTTTATCAATTCTTTTTTTATTATTATTTAATAGATCAGACGCTGTTCTTTCTGATCGCTTAAGCATGGGTGGAAATTGAACTACGTTCATTGTTTTTGCAGTTGCTCCTGAAACTGCAAAATGAAATGGAATATCTGCTGCCTGATAATGATTCCAATAAAATTCAATACCGTCAGCATCATTTACTTCCCCAACTCTAGTGGAAGCAAGATCCCATTTATATAAAATGTCGTTTAATTGTCTATGTTTCTCAGGTGTCGTAACTATTAATAACCTATCTGCTGTCTCACTTAGTATTATATCAAGTGGATCAAGTCCTTCTTTTCTTAATGGAACTCTGTCTATATCTAATAGAATTGGTTTTTTTATTCTTGTTGATAAATTAAATGAAGCAACAGCTAGGCCACCAGCACCTACAACAATAATTTCATTTGCTGCAGCTTCTCTTAGAATTTCATTACTTGCTCTTATTAAACGCCCTGCTAGAAGTGGGTCACCCATTGGGATCGAAGCTTTTTCAGATTTACCAGATGGTATTTTTCCTAAAGAGTGATCAAGTCCAGTTTTTGCTCCAACGTATAATATTGGGCTTTGATATTCTAAATTTTCTTCGTTCTCTTTCCTCTTTTTTACAAGTCCAAGTACGGCAGTATTTATAAGTGGAGCTTTATTATAAGAAGGATGAAAATAATAGTCTCCTCCTAACATAGGGATGCCGTAACTGTTTGAGAAAGATCCAAGACCACCAATTATTTTTTTGAATCTGGTTTGTTGGCTCAATAATTCATGTGAGCCAAATCTAGCCATTCCTAAACAAGCAATTGGCAGTGCTCCTGCCGCGGATAATTCGAGTAGGGCACTATCTAAGGAACTTTTTCCTGCAAATGATGATTCAATATTAGAAAGTCTATTTTGCTGACTAATTCTTAAAACTATCTCAAAAGTTTCTGCGAGATCATCATGATTATCGCTTTCTAATTTTAATAATCTTAGACTACTACCTGCTAAGTTTTGTAACTCATTCTTATTGAAGTTTGATGCTTCGATAAGCGCAGAAGAATTTTTAAAAGACACTCTATCGGACCAAAGTGCAGAAAAAATAGAAGCTTCGAAATGACTAGGCTCTCTACCTAATCTTTCAACAATCCTTTCCCATTCGATAATATCAAGCCCAATATCTAAAGCAGTCTCTAGATTTATCGGAGGATATAGTTTAACTCTGCGTGACCTAATAGCCATAGAAATCTATTATTATAGTCTAAATTAGACTTGTCCTGTAAATGCAAGTTTTCTAGCTTCTTCTGCTTGTTCTTCAGATAATTGAAGTCTAACTCTAAGTTGATTAGCAAAACGTATCTCAAATTTTTCAATCTTTTGATCAGATACTACAACTTTCCAAATTAAACTAAGTAAGAATATTCTCATCTCCTCATTTAGCTCTGTATTAACATAAGATAAGAGCTCTGTTGTTTCTTCTTTATTTTTTCTTGTAGACTCTGCCTTCTCTAGAAGTGATAGTGCCTCGCTGTCATTTAGTCCAAAATATTTATCTAAAGTAGAGAAACAAGCTTTAATTTCTTCTGGTGCAAAGTCGTTATCAGCACCGGCCATTTCTAACATTAGTATTGCTGCTAGAAGTACAAATTGATTTTTTTGTTCTTTACTCAGCTCTGAGGATTTTTGTTCATTTAAATGAAATTTTTCTTTAAGTGATTCTAGCATGTGACCCCTATCAAATTATTCGTAACTACCCACATACTTATCGGGTTTTTAAAGAGAATCCCCCTTAAAATCTATAACATATTGTAAATACTTGTGAAAATGTTATGTTTCTTTAGAGAAAATTAAAATCTAAATAACTCTTGAACCTATTTAAAAAGACTGACATTTTACACTCATGAACAATAAACCTAAATTTTTCCACATACTTTTCTCTTTTTATTTGATTCTTATAAGTGGTTGCAGATTCATAGTGCCAAATCACCAAGAAACAGTTGCTTTAAATTCCAGAGGAGTTTTTAATTCAGCTGCACCTACATGGGCATCCGGAGGTAGTGTTGGAGTTTCTGGTCTTCCTAAAAATTCTGGCTTAGTCCCAGAAACTTTTGGAGTTCCAGAGTCCGCATCTTTTTCAGCTCTCAGCAGCGGATCTTCGGCAGTAGCTGTTAATAGCTCTTCTCCGATAATAAGAGATTCTAATGGAAGGCCTGTTCTTAACAAGGAGACAGATACATCAGCTGATAATACAATAAATAGTATTAAGACAGAGGAACCTAAGGAAACATCTCCTCTAAAAAGAATTGATAAAGTTTGTCCTGGTATAGAGAATGACGTTATTTCAGTTATCAAAACTGAGAATACAGAGCAAAGAATTAGCAAATATGAATCGATTACTTTAACTTGTGTTTCTAGTTCTGATATTTGGTTTTGGTTAGCAAAAGATCATTTAGAAGTAGGAAACTTGTCTAGTGCTAGAAGTGCAGCTCAAGCAGCATTAAATCTAGATCAATCTAATACCGAGATTAAGAATTTTATTGAAGAAATAAATTCAGGTAAATATAAAAGTAAAATAGGCGAATAAGGATTTATTAATGATCCTTGATCTTAGGGGAGCTGTTAAAGATTATTCTTGGGGTACGGATCCTTTAAATTCTCCTATTAAAGATTTTTTATTAGAAGATATAAATCAATATGCTCAGTTAGCGGAGTTATGGTTTGGAGTACATCCGGGAGGTTCTGCTTTTGTCCAGAATACTGGATCTTCTGAATCTCTCGAAGATTATTTAAGAAAAATAAATAAAGAAGATTTAAAACCAGAATTTTTAGCAAAAATTCTCTCTGTCGGTAGTCCCTTATCTATTCAAATTCATCCAGATAAATTATTAGCTCCTGGACTTCATAAGTCAGATCCAAAAAATTATCCTGATAAAAATCCAAAGCCAGAGATGGCAATTGCTCTAACAGAGCTAATATTATTTTATGGCATCAAAGAGATAGATGAAATAATAAGTTTAGTTTATGGACATCCTGCCTTTCAAGCTATTAATTCTAACTTATGTCAGTTAAAAAGTCAGAGTGATCTAAGACCATTTATAAAAAGTATTTATAGCTTAAGCACAGAACACCTAAGGTTATTTTCTTCAAAAGTTACAAAAAATAGTAATCAAGAAACAGATCATATAATTTTAAAAGTTCTTGAAAAAGGAGATATCCTAGATCCTGGTATTGTGTTTGCCTACATTATGAATATTGAAAAGATTCAACCAGGTGAGGCAATATATATTAAACCTTTAATTCCTCACGCTTATATAAGCGGTAATTTATTTGAATGTATGTTGACTTCGGATAATGTTATTAGAGGTGGCTTAACTACTAAGTTTATTGATACTAATAATTTTATAGATCTTGTTGATTTATCTAATACTAGTTCTGAACTTAAACCTTTTGTTGAGAGTGCAAATTTAAAAAAGTTTACTTTACCTGAATGTGATTTTCAAATTATTTCAGTTAGCGGAGAAACGAAAATAATTCTAGATTCTTCATTCTGTATTTTAGTTTTAATTTCTGGTTTATGTGAGATAAAAGATAGAGAGAATGTTCATTCGATATCTGCTCCATGCTCTAAATTATTTATTTTGAACAAAGATGAGAATCTTGAGCTATCTTTTTTAATGAAAAATACAGTTGCCTTTCTAATTCACAACTAATTTCTATAATTTAAGAATAATTTAAATTATTCTTTTGAGACTTTTTACAGTAAATCTTCGTCTAATATGATGTAAGCGACATGCAAGTACTTGAACTGACTAGAATGTTGTTTCTATAAATACTTCTTGCAGAATTTAGCTAAAGGTTTAGGATTTAATAGACGAATTCATAGAGTATAGGAGACGAAAAAGGATTACATTATGAAATCAGAAAACTACATAAATGTATCACTAGAGTTAGACAAGTACGGTTTGGTTTGGCATCCAGAGATCGGAGATGAGATATCGCTGAGAGGACAAGAAACACATGTCTCTATTTTAGTAGATCCTCAAGGCCTTACTCCCAGAGAGCTGAGAGATTCATTTGTATGGCTACCAAATGTAGAGCAACTTGTAACTCAAATTGAAGCTAGGCAAGGACTTATTTTCCATGCTGGTATAACTGAAACTCTTGAGTATGAAGCAATTGTTAAAGTCCATGCTGGATTGATTGCTGCTAAGGCAAATTCTTTAAGAGTAGCTTTCGGCAAAGCGCTTAGCTCACTTTTGGAAAGTAAAGTTTCTGCACCTTTGCATTAATTAATTTTTCAGTTTTTTCAGTTTTCTTTTTTTATAAAGAAAGAGACATAATACAGAAACTAGTATCGTAGCTATTATCGCATAGAATTCTAGGTTCTTGCTTATACCGTGTAGTGTTTCTGCATTAACATTATCTCCTATATAATATCCAATACTCATTACTAAGGTAACACTAATTAATGCTGCTATTAAGTCACTAACTAGAAATTCAAGAAAAGGGACTCTAAGTGCACCAGCAGTGAGAAAAGTTACGCTTCGTATGGGGAATAGATGTCTACCTAAAAATATACACAGAAATCTTCTTTTAATGAGACCTTGTCTGATTCTTTCCACTCTTTCTTCAGTTATCGCAGGTAGAAAAGAACAATTTGTACCATAGTCAACTAGCTTAGGCCCTAGCTTATATCCCATTCCGTAAATCATTAAATCAGCTACTACCACACCAAAATAAGTTAGTAGAGCCATATTCGTGAGGGAAACCGCACCTTTCGCGGCAACTACTCCAGCAATGAGTACAGGTAAATCTTCGGGTATAGGTAATCCAAATCCACCTAACAATAGTGATACTAAAATAGCAGTATATATCAGAAAACTATTATCACTGCTGATTAATTGAGTAATATCTGGAAGCATTTTTATCAGTTAAATAAAAAAATACAGCTTCTATTTAATTGACCGCTATATATCTGTTAAGCACCGATTTCTGATCATTTGTTAATTTATTTTGAGCTACAAATCCTCCATTTCCGTCAGCAACTGGACTAGCGAACATAAGATTTTCTATAAGAGACTGTCTAGATATACAATCTGTAATAAAAGAACACGACTCTGTATCAGTTAGGGGATCTGTTCCAGCTACTTGGGATCCGTTAAAATCTACAGGATGGAATAACCCCATGTAGTGTCCACTTTCGTGAGCAAATGTTTCTCCAAGTATTCTAATGTCCTCTTGACTGAACCTACCATCAGCGCCAGCTGAGTTAAATATGCTAACTACAACAGCACTTTTTACGCTAGGTGTAGCGGGACCTGGTATCCCTGCAGAGATTCCCAATATAGTACCATCAGATGACTCGTCTATGTTACCACCAACAAATAAATTTATAGCTGGAAATGATACAGACTTAGAAGCATTTTCATAAATATTACTTCCCGTAAAAGGAGAAGGTAAATTTACAGGGCCAGTGATATCTTTTTCTACTATTGAAGTTGAAATACCAGTATTTGAAAGTATGTTTTGAGCAACATTTAGACCTTCTTTAACTGCGAGTTTAGTGGTTTCTTCAAGTCCAACTGCTCCAACATAAAAAACATTTATCAACATGGATCCTGAGTTGAAATTTGTATCAGCTCTAGAACTTACGCTGAAAGTAATTTGGTCACCTTCTATTGATGTTCCTTCTACTTCTATTTCAACATCGAACTTCGTTGATCCAATAAGAGCTTCGTCTATGCTACGAGAGGGAATATTAATAGAATTAACTATGGGAGTTGCTTGTTTAGCCAAGGAAAGTTCTTCATTTCCTGGATTTAAATAATTTGCATTTGAGCTATTAACTTTGGTAAATTTTATAGAATTGTTTTTACCACTCTTAGCGCTTATCAGTAGCTTTGTTACGTCTTTTGCAGTTTGAAAACTAATAGCAGATTTCCCCGCTGAAGAGGTAGTTGAAGATATTTCAAAATCCAAGCTAGGATTGTTACCATCGTCAGAATTCTCACCACCCTTATCTGCTGAGCAGGAAATAATAAACAAACTAGTAATGAAAAGTATAATACTTGATTTAGAGTAGGGGATGTTTCTAGTCATGATATCCTAATTTGAAATTTAGCTTCAACAAATAAACTTTAAAAACTTTAAAAAAGGTTGATTTGTTTACTTAATCTTAATTAATTATTGGTAGCAATATATTATTATATTACAAATAAGGAATGCCGAAAGGGTTTAAAGTATTATTCTCGTCTTTTTTTGATAGCTTCATCTAGAATATCAGCAATTGTTGACAACGAGTATGCATCATTAGGATTTAAAATCCGGTTTGAGCCATCATCTACGAAATCAGCATATATTAGCCCAATAGCCCTTGAATTGTATCCTACAGGGATACAAACAGCTGGCCAGCCATCATTAAAAAGAGTTTTCCCATGAGTCTCTATTGAAGAATTATTAAAAGATTTTATCAACATGTCGGCATCTGAATTTGCTAGGTCAATAGTAAGGTCTGAAAAATCATTTAATTTAGAACCTAGACCTAGTCTGGCTTTCAAATTTTTAACTTCAGTATCAGACTCGAAATAGATTACTCTTTCAAAATGTAGTGCAAAAGAAAAAGCCTCAGTTGCATTTGCTATCATTGAAGCTAGCGTTTCATTGTCTTTTATACCGTTTTCAAGTTGTTCTAAGTATGGTTCGAGTAGTGAATTTTGTATTATGTTATTTGTTTCATCTATAAAGTCTTTCTTTAGAAGTTTACTAAACGCTACTGGAACTTCTATATCACCGATATCAAGTAGTTTAGATTGTCCATAAAGAGCTTCTGGGATTTTTAAAAGATTTTTTTCTACTTTATCTAAGTTTAGATTAAATTTAATACTAAGATCTTTTATCTCTTCATATAATTTTTTTGACTCAGTTGCTTCTATGATGAGTTCAGCTATTTTTACTGAAAAAGCTACTATTTTATTTGTATATTCAATTGAATCTAAGTTAATTTCATTATTTGTATTCTTATAACAAAGTACAGCTTCATTTAGACAAGCTTTTCTACTTTCAGGTACGCTTAAAGAATCAATAATTCCCATACTTACTTCTATAGCACTAGTACCAAGCACGTCTTCTATACTATTGAACATTGATATTTTTCTTCTCTCAGCTCTTTTAGTAGCTTCTACAAAAAGTTTAGGAAAGTAGAATCCAAGAAGAAGTGGCCCAATAGTAATTAGGCTACCTGATAAATAACCAGTCTCATCTTTTTCCTGATCTGTGCTAGATAAGAAAGCTGCAAGATTAGATGTTATCATTGACATCATCAAACATTGAGCAAAATGTTCATTTTGTTTTGCTAACGGGGAGAACTTTTGCAGCAATACAAAATTAGCAACAAGATTATAAATTGACTTTAGTCCAATTTGAACAATAGCCTGGCTTATTGAGTCTATTTCAGAGTCTCTTGCAAAGTACACAGAATTTGCTAAGTGAATTATTCTGGTAGCTAATGTTGGTTCCGTCATTATAACTTCAGCAACTTTATCTACAGAAGCTAAAGGGTCTTCAGTTAGTCTTTGTATTTCAGATATTACCCTTCCTCTAGTTGGAAAGTCTCCATCTGAATCTAGGGCAGATCTAAGTTTGTTTATAATTAAATCAGCTTCTATGCTTTTCATGATCTCATCGCTTTTTCAATAGATTTACTACGAATTAGAGAGCTAAGTTCCCCACTTGAAAATGGTTTTGATAAAAATGCATCGGCACCTTCTTTTAAGGATTCTTGTTCGTGTGTGCCAAAAACACATCCACTTACTACAATTATAGGTACTGTTATATTGGTTTTTTTAAGGGTTTTAATAAAATCTATTCCAGATTCTCCTCTTAGTGCAATATCTACTAAGTAAGCATCCACTGAGTTATTTTTTGAGGTTTCCATAGCAGACTTAATATTCGAACATTTAAAGCAAGATCCACCTAGAGATTCAACTAATGTACCTATTAGTTCTAATGTTGGAAGATCATCGTCTAGTATTAAAATGTTTAGGTCATTAAGTAAGCAAATTGATTGTTCTTCTTTATTAGAAATTAATTTTCTGGCGCTAATTTCTTCATTTAATTCTGTAAAAAGCGGAATATAAATTGAGAATACTGTTCCTTCTCCAGCAGTACTTTCAAAATCAATAACTCCACAGTTTAGTTCAACTAGTCGCTTTGTTAAATTTAGACCTAGACCAGTCCCTATTTGTTCTTTTGAATAGTCATCTTCTAGTCTGTCAAATGCCTGAAAGATTTTTTTCTTATCTTGATTAGATATCCCAACTCCATTGTCGGTTATGCTAATTTTCATTTTATCTGAAAGTACTTCGGCATTAATTTTAACCCATCCACCAGTGTGGGTATATTTAATCGCATTAGAAATTAAATTAATTATTATTTGTCTTATATGCCTGGCGTCGACAAATATTGCGCTGTCAGCTAGTTCTTCTGATATCTCAGATCTTAGATCAATATTTTTACTTTTAGCTGTTTGCTGTAATAGCTTTGTAGTTTGGGAGATGACTTCTTTTAATTTTATTTTCTTTGGACTGGCTTCTTCTTTTCCAGATTCAACCCGTGCCATATCTAGTACATCATTGATTAAATCTTTTAAATATTCAGTAGCTTTAACAACTGATTTAATAGCATCTTCTTGTTGAGAATTGAGTTCACCTAATAACCCTTCAGATAATAAACTAGAGAATCCGACTATAGATGTTAGAGGTGTTCTTAGTTCATGACTCATATTTGCAACAAATTGACTTTTTGCAAGACTAGCTTCGTCAGCTCTAGCAGTTTGGATAGCAAGTTCTTTAGTACGTTCTTCTACTAAATCTTCTAGTTTGGAAGTATACTTAGACAATTGCTCTCTCTGCATACATCCCGCAAGTGCTAATGAACTACCTTGGGATATATCACCTAGTATTAAATTTGTATTTTCATCAAAGTTTGGATAATTTTTATAAAGTAATATTAAAGCACCAAACATATCGTCCATAAGAATTAATGGAGTAATATTTGCAGCGTTAAAACCTAGCACCCCTAGTTGCGATAAGTAGGAGTCATGTGAGTTTTTTAAATCGGGAAGAGATATTATACTGGCCATTTCTAGTGATCTCAACACTTGACTATTGTCAATGTTGATAGTTTGTCCCATATAGTTAACAGGAAGACCAAAAATCCCACAAATTTTCAATGTTCTATCTTCTTTAGAATATTGTACTGCGATACTGCCTTGAGCTTTCGTTCTAAATGCAGAGTCTTTGGCAAGTACTTTAAATATACGGTCTTGAGTCGCATTTGAAGCACTGAGGCGACTTAGCTCGTTTAGAAGACCTACTCGATTATTTATTGTATTTAGTGTTCCTGAGACAGTAACTCTAGTTAAGCAAACACCTAAAGCAATAGCTGCGGCTTTTATGTTCGATAACTCATTTAGAGTTAGATCTCTATTTATTTTTACACCGAGTATACCTTCTGATTTATCTAAGGAGGGTAGAAACTCGTATATAGTATTATCTGTAATTATATTTTTTTCTGGAGCTTCTATTGGCTCTCCTACAGCTTCAAATAATTTTTTTAAATTATTTTTATTGTCACTTTCTTTAGAAATTAAAAATACTGAAGCACCTAAAATATAGTCTTCCTCACTGAGTAGTCTAAGCACTTCTATAATACTACCAGTTTTTGTAGCATCAAGTACTAAGTTATAAAGATTATTTAAGAAATTATCCAAGTAGCCTCATTATGAACTACTAAGTTTATCGGCATATTCTAGATAGTTCTAAAATATTAAAAAACTAAATATTGCGGGAACTTAAGCGCGGTGGAAACTAATATTTGAGTTGAAGAGAAAGAACAAGAGAGACTCTTGTTCTTTACATTTTGAAAAAAACCTTTTGAAGTTCAAACTGTAGTCGGAGGCTCTTCTTCCCTAAGACTTTGTAGTTCTGCGGGTTGAATGAAAGTAGCCTTGCGATTTTCACGTTTGATCGCCTCATAAACTTCCTGACGGTGCACGGGCACATCATTTGGGGCTTCGATACCTAAACGAACTTTATCTCCCCTAATATCGACGATTGTAATAATTACATCGTCTCCTATCATGATACTCTCGTCACGGTGCCTACTTAAAACCAGCATGTTTCTTTCCTTATACTGGACAACAAACTCGGAGCACAAACTTATGTGCTCTAACTGACTTACATTCAAAGATAAATAATTACCCTTGAAGATAAGCCAGTTTCATTGCCGTAAATATCAGAAAACATTAAAACCTTTATTAATATAATAACCTTAAATTCAGACGTTCATATACATTAAAACTGTATATTTGTGAATAAATTGAAAATAGCTTAAAGTATTGGCTAGGTTAAGTATGAAAGAACTATCATTAAATATCCAAAAAGGCTCAGTCGACATCTACTATGTTTTTGAAGTAGGTGAGGCAATTAAGCTCAATACAGCTTCGACTTTTATTGAGCAAGATACGCGAAGACAAATATCTTCGAGAAAGGGAGCTTCCGATAAATACTTTGGATATGATCCTGCGCCGATAACTTGCTTTGAAGTTACAGAGGGATTTAGTTACGGCGAATTTTCTACAGACAGATCACTAGAGCTCACACTTTTTGATTTTGGAGTTATACTTGCAAGATATAGAATTACTTTCTTAGAAGGTACAGAGTTGAAAGACCTAATACCTTTAAGTATGTCAATTGGTGAAGATCATCGCGCGCAACTTGAAGCAAGATCAAGAGTAGAGGCGCTTATCGATAAAATAAGACCAGCCGTTTTAAATCCTGAAATTGAAGATATTTCTCAAGGCTATTTAATCTTTGGGATAGAGTCTTTTTCTTCAAGTAGTAATTTAAATATATCAAGCTTGGTAGATGAACATTCTGGTGTAATCTCTCAAATATTAAGACAAGAAAAGTTTGAACTTTCTACTGACGTCATCTCTGATTCTATGAAGTTTAGATTTAGTTATACGCCAAACGATATTACCGTCATTGATTGGGATGCCGCTATTCGTTTTGGTTCTGAAAATAGAGATGTTTTCGGAGTTATAGAATTTGCGTTAGTTCAACTTCTAGAGATGATGTATTTAGATGAAAAAATAGATGATCAGCATGATTCAGCATATGAAGCTTTCTCTAGTAAGAGTACAAAACAAGCAACTTCTTCATTTCTCTATCCATTTTATGGACTTAGTCGTTTGCTTTCGCAAGATTTTAAAACAACTGAAGCTGAGCTAGCCCAGCTGACCGTTGATTCTACAAATTTAGCAATGAATGTCACAAATGCCATAAATCTGATAGGAGAGCCTACTTTAGTTAGAGTTTATGAACTCGCTTCAGAAAGATTTAGACTTAGGGAATTAGAGCTTAATATAGAAAAGAAAATTAGAGTATTGGAAGGGATATATCAGAAATACACCGATCGAGCGGATGCTAAAAGAGGTGTCTTGCTTGAAGTAATAATTATTCTTTTAATTTCTTTTGAGGTTATTCAAAGTATTTTTAAATAAGTGGGATTTTAAAAAATATGGATATTCGAGATCAAATAACTACCGCAGAATTAAAAAAGTTTCATGACTTTATAATAAATTTTTCTACAGAGGGTAGTACTTTAGTAAGAGAAATAGTTAAAAACGAATTCTCTAGAGAAGAAAAACCCGATCAAAGTTTTGTTACCTCAGTAGACTTTAGAATAGAGGACTTACTAAGAGATAAGGTATCAAAGCTCTTTCCAACACATGGTATTGTAGGGGAAGAAAGAGATAGTATAAACAAGGACTCCGAATTTCAGTGGATAATAGATCCAATTGATGGAACTCAAAATTTAGTTCATGGTATTCCAACTTATGGAATAGTTGTAGGCCTTTTTTTCCAAAATAGACCCTTAGTCGGCGCAATTAGTCATCCTGCATTACATCTTGAATATCAAGCTGCTTATAAGTTAGGGGCTTTTAGAACAGCTTATGATCACACAACAGAACGAATGTTGATTCAAGATAGAGAGTTTAATAGACAGGAAGTTGTTGCACTTAGTACGAGAGATTGTTTTTCTAGAAGCGGTGAAGAATCTATTTTTGATGATATTATGAAGACTCACCCGTCAACAAGAGTTTACTATGATGTTTTTTCAACAACTAGAGTTATTGAAAATCAAGTAGGCCTAGCTATAGAATTTAATATGAAAATTTGGGATACGGCAGCTACGGAAATACTTATTACTGAAGCAGGTGGTAAGTATTGCAGTGTACGAGATGTGATAAGACCTAATCAAGTTGATATGCATAGTATAATTATTGGTAGACCATCAATGGTTGATCAAATGTATAAGCAACTAGGCGAATATAAAAAAATTAATATGTAGTTTTTTCACTCACGCAGACTTACGTGCCGATTTCGTTAAGGTAATGGATAAATTGGCAAGTAGTACCCATAAGGATTTTTTAGTAAAATTATAGATACAGTTTTTTCTGTACCTAATATCCCTTTAGTATATTCTGTTTCAAATTGACTTGGATTTTTAATAGTATCTTCAGAAAATATTAAACTAAAAGCTTTGCTAAATCCAAGATTCTTTAATGTACAGTCTACTTTAAGCTCTGTTCCTAGTGCTGATGGTACTTTGGATATTTTACTTATAGATTCTACTTCTAAATCATAGATAGCAAATTGAGTCATTAACTCTGAGTCATATACTTTTTCTTTCCATATTGAGTACCAATATGATTTATCTATTTTGGAAGTATTATTTAAAGAATCGAGTTTTTTCGGATCAAAGTACTTATTATCTATCGGATCTAGATTCTCACCGCATCTTAATTTGGGCTCACCTTTATCAATAATACAAGTATTTTTCTGAATATTAACACTTCCTAAGGAATTTTTTAAATACCAATTAATTCCCTTTTTTATGTCATCAGCTTTCTCTGATTTTATAATAAAGGGTCTTGGTGGTGGTTTAGGAGAAAAAAATAATTCTTTGATAACTAAAAAAACTACTACTGAAAGAAAAACAAAAATTATAATTTGTTTAATTTCCTTGTATGATTGTAGATTATTTTTAATTATCATATCCAAGCAGCTTGCAGTATTGTTCCGTATGTCTATTTGCTAGTGATTCAGGAGAAAAATATTCAGTATCAGTATTAATTGCTTTATTTTTTAATTCCGTAAAGTTTTTTACAGCGTAATGTAATAACTTAGAAATTTCTATATCTGAAGCACTATTAATAGTTAAAATAGGATAGTTTGGTACTATTTTCATTATTTCAGATATTCCATCAAGTTCTCTAGACACAATAATTGCTTTTTTATGAAGACCTTCAAGTACAACTGTGGGTATTCCTTCACTGTCAGAGGAGATAAATATAATTGAGTTATTTGTAATTTGATCTAAGACATTATGACTAAAGCCATGAAAATTAATAGTCTTATTAATTTGAGAGTCTTCGATTAATATGTTTTCTGAAAGTAGTTTAGTTTCACTTAATAATGGCCCGTCTCCTAACATCTCTAGAGTGGTTTTAAATGAAGGGTCGATCGATTTAAATTTTAAATAAGATCTAACAGCTATATCAGGTCTTTTTACAGTAACAAATCGTCCAATCCAAAATATTTTAATTAGATCAAGGGCCTCTTTATTTTGAATGTCTATATCAATGTCTCGATTTGTATGTTTTTCTGACTTAGTTGCGCTGTTGTGTATGATATTGAAATTTGGAGAATGACTAATAGCCAATTCTTTGCCGAGGCTTTCGCTTACGCTAATAATTTTATTTGCAAAATTCACTGCGATAATTTTTTCTAATGTTCTATATACTCTCCATTTGAAGAACTTAATACCCGAATAATTTTCTGTCCCTCCGTGGAAAAAATGTATCCATTTTCTATTTAAAGTTAGTTTAGCAAAGAATCCCAAGAGACTTTCTTTATAGCCATGGGTTACTATAATTTCTGCCGGATTATTTTTAATATGCGATAATGTATTTAGGACTAAACTAATGATTGATGTATCTGGTATAATTGTAACATCGGAGAGTGTAGGATTATCACTCTTAAGTACCTCAAGTTTGTCATTTAGTATGCCAGTGTTAAATAAAATTACTTCTATATAAGTCTTTAGGTCTATGTTTTCTTTAGAGTTTAAAACATTAAGACCATCTAAAAGACACAGTAATTGTGCTTCTACTCCTCCAAAGGTATCACCAGATAATACATGTATAATATTAATTTTCTTAAATTCCATTTACTGTATCCTACACAATATCAGACACTTGAGAAAGAAGATGAAAAATACTATTCTAAGGTTTAAATTATTGAATACTTTATAATTATAATGAACTCACATACCGTAAATTTTAATGAAATCTAGGCACCGAGCGATTTTTAAAAAAATCTTAAGGCTAGCACTAGGGCTATCAATCTCAGGTTGGTGCGTATACTCTTTAGTCGGTCAAGTTAATGGTAAGGAAGTACTGAACCATTTCGAAGCTATAAACTTAAATTTAGTGATTCTTGCTTTTATAGTTACTGTACTGAGTTATTTTTTAAGAGCTTATAGATGGAAGTTCCTTTTTGCAGATACTAAGCTACCTTTTTTTGTATCTTATCGATCATTAATTATTGGCTTTTTTATGAATAATATTTTGCCAGGCAGGATTGGAGAATTCGTTAGAGCGCATTCACTTGGTGTAGTATTAGGGAAAAGTAAAACATCTGTACTTGCTACCGTGGCAGCTGAACGTTTAGCTGACGGCTTAACTATTAGTTTTCTTTTTGCTATTTTATTTTCATTGTTTGGAGGATCTTCAGGTTCTGCAGGTCTAATTTTTGGTGTCGCGTACATGTTTGCATTAGCTTGTATCCTTACTTTCATTACGCTTTATTTTAGAAAGCCTATATTTGATTTGATAAGACGACTAGATGAAAAACTAGGTAAAAAGGGGATCAGCTATTTATTAGTAAGAGTTGAGCGTTTTATTGTTGGTTTGGAGCCTTTGTTTATGCCTAGATTGATTCCTAGTATAGTTTTATTTTCTTTAGCTGTTTGGGGAGTCGAATTATTAGCATACTCATTAGTTGCAAAAAGTTTTTCTCAAAATCTTGATTTGGGAAGTTTGAGTTTGTTTTTAGCTGCTGTAAATTTTAGTTCTCTATTGCCAGCACTTCCTGGTGGAGTAGGAACAATAGAAAAGATAGCAACAGCAAGCTTAACTAAAATTGGTTTACCTAGTGAAATAGCGCTTTCTTTGGTGATAACTCAACATGCAATACAGTATTTAGCTGTAGGTATTCCAGGATTAGTATTTACCATATTTGGTAAAAAAAATAGTAAGCCTGAGCAGGCTACTAGCGTAGCAGAACAAGTAGTTATATAGTGTCTTAATGTTACTTACAGAATCTGAGTTAATTGATATTTCCATAGTAATTCCTGCTTATAATGAAGAGCTAAGGATATTACCAACTCTAGAGAAGACGCTTCGTTATGCTTCTTTATATGACAAAAAATTTGAAATAATTGTAGTAGACGATGGAAGTAGTGATTCTACTTCATCTATAGTTTCAGAATTATCAAACAACCATCCTCAAGTATTTTGTTTGTCTTATCCTGAAAATCAAGGAAAAGGATTTGCTGTTCAGTTTGGAGTTATGAACTCAAAGGGAAAACTAATCCTCTATATGGATGCTGATGGGTCTACTCCGATTGAAGAGTTTTTAAAATTATACGAAGAAATGAAGCGTTCAAGGGCTGATATCGTTATTGGTTCTAGAGCATTATTTGACCAGTCCTCTTCTGTTAAGACTGTATGGTATAGAAAATTAATAGGTAGAATATTTAACAACTTGGTTAACATTATACTGGTGCCGGAAATCAAAGACACTCAGTGTGGCTTTAAATTATTTAATAGATCAAGTGCTAGTAAGATTTTCCCAACTCTAACGTCAAAAGGCTTTGCCTTCGATTGTGAAGTTTTATTTAAGGCTCAAAAATTAAATTTAAAGATTAGGGAAGTTTCTGTTAATTGGACAAATGTTAGCGGGTCTAAAGTTGATCTTTTCAAGCATCCAATAAGTATGCTTTTTGATATTTTAAGACTTAGATTTTCTAAAAATGATATAACTAGAAGTTCATCTGAAAGTAACAAGGGCGATTCTGAATACAGCAAATTTGAGTCTCAATAAACTAGACTATTTCGGATATGCCCTTCCAGCTATCCCTCTTACACTAATTGGAACAACTTATTATTTGTACCTGCCAAAGTTGTATGAAAGCCAATTTGGCGTATCTTTAACCTTACTTGGATTTTGGTTGGCCATTGGTAGAATCTTCGATGCGATTACAGATCCTTTGTGTGGGTTTATCTCTGATAAATTAAGTGAACGGGGCAGAAAGAGAACTTTCTTAATGCCAGCTGGTGCTATTCTTTTAGGTGGCTCCTTTTATTTTTTAGGGCATATTGGGCAGTATGTTGAGAATCCGACTGCAATACATTTTGGTTTACTGTCCTTGTTTATGTATTTAGGTAGTACACTTGTTACTGTTCCTTATGAAGTTCTTGGAGTCCAAATTACAGAGGATTCAAAATCAAGAGCTACGCTATTAGGTTTGAGAGATAGCAGTATAGTTCTAGCTACTTTGCTGTCAGCTATTTTGCCTACATTAATGGTTTCCTACAGTGGGCAGTCAAATGCATATAATTTAGTTAAGCTAAGCAGTATTTATAGTATTTTAGTAATACTTTTTGTTTTTATATTAATTTTTACTACTACTAAGTCTCAAAGAGTAAGTAATAAGACTGAAATAAAAATAACTAATAGAAAAACATCCTTAGTAGAGTCACTAAGGGTTGTAAAAAAAGATACTAGATTTTTATTACTTTTTATATCTTTTGTAATTAATTCTCTTGGAGCCGCTATGCCTGCGACTCTTTTTTTCTTTTATTGTGAAAGGATATTATTAATTTCTGAGCAGCAGGCTAATATCTCTTTACTTTTATATTCAGGTTTTGGATTGCTATCAGTTCCAGTTTGGCTCTATTTGCTTCGTTTCTATAATAAAAAGATTTTATGGTTCATTTCGCAAATATTTAATGCCGGTTTTTTTATTCCAGTATATTGGCTTTCAGCAGGGGATTATAACTTCTATATCTTATTTATAATTCTTTCTTCATGTGGTTTCGGAGGTATTATGATTTTACCTTCGATTATACAGGCTGATATAGTCTCTAATAGTAAATCTGCTAATGATTTAGATTTTAGCGGTGTATATATGGGATTATGGAGTGTTGGTAAAAAATTATCACAAGCAATAGGTGCAGGAGTGGCTCTTTATTTTGTTGATTTAGGAGGTGTTGATAATTTAAGATTGTTTTACACTCTAGTGCCAGCTTTATTATCTATTATATCAATTACTCTAGCGTTAAGGTTAAAAGTCTAAATGTCCCATAAAGAAGATTATTTTAAAGATAGAGTTATCTGGTTAATTGGCGCTAGTACTGGCATTGGAAATGCTTTAGCACATAAGTTGTCAATTGAACCTTGTAAGGCTTTAATATTATCAGCAAGAAATGAAAATCAACTTGAAGACTTAAAAGCAGAGTTGGAAAAGTATAATACTAAGGCCACTATCAGTGTAAAAACTTTAGATGCTTCAAGTCAGGAATCAATAATCAAAAGATTTTCTGAGATTAAAGAAGAGCTCGGTAGTGTTGATACTTTAATATATAATGCAGGGATTTATACTGTTAGCGATTATAATAATTTCAAATCTTCTGAATATATTCAACAAATGGAGGTAAACTTTTTTGGTTCATTGTATGCAACTGAAGCAGTGCTACCTGATATGAGAATTAAAAAGCATGGTCATTTAGTTGTTGTTTCAAGTGTTGCAGGTTATAGGGCCTTACCTAGGGCTTTTGGATACGGATCTACTAAAGCCGCGATGACATATTTTTTTGATAGTTTAAGACTTCATCTAGAAGATGAGGGTATTCAGGTAACAACAGTTCATCCTGGTTTTGTTAAGACTAGACTGACTGATAAGAATGATTTTCAAATGCCTTTTTTGATGGAAGTTGATGAGGCGGCGGAAATTATGAAAGAGGGAATTTGGAAACAAAAAAGAGATATAGCATTTCCTTTTATCTTTGTTTTTATACTTAAAACTTTAGGATTACTCCCCTTGTTTATTTATAATAGTTTGATCAAAAAGATAGGTATTAAATAATTTATGGAGAGATTACCTACAGTCGCAGTTATTGGAGGAGGTATCTCAGGTATCTCTGCCGCACATTGTTTGCAAGATAATTTTCAAGTAACTATTTTTGAATCAGCTAATTATCTGGGTGGTCATACTAATACAATTGAAGTTTCAGAGCCTAATAGAACTTTAGCAGTTGATACTGGATTTATAGTTCTTAATGATTGTAATTATGGGATGCTACAACACTTATTTGAAAAGTGGAAAGTTCCAATTCGTTGGAGTGATATGTCTTTTAGTTTCTATGATAAGACTAGAGACTTTTATTATGCAGGTACTGACATTTTCGGCCTATTTGCAAAAACTACTAATATATTTTCAGTCGAGTTTTATAAGTTTTTATTTGAAATAAAACGTTTTGGAAGCCTTGCTAGTGATAGTTTAAATTCAGTTCAAAAAATTGACGTTAGTTATACTCTTGGAGATTTTTTAAAAGAGAATAATTTTACCAGTTCTTTTATTAACGATTTTTTACTCCCTATGGGCTCTGCTATATGGTCAGTTCCACTTCCTCAAATATTAGATTTCCCAGCAAGATCATTTTTTCAATTCTTTAAAAATCATGGTCTTTTAAATATCAAGGATAGACCAAGATGGCAGACTGTTGTTGGTGGAAGTAGATCTTATGTACAATCGTTTTTGTCTCAATTTAAGGGTAAGGTTCTGCTAAATTCTAAAGTTGTAAGTGTTAGTAGATCTAATGGTAGTGTAAAACTTAATTTTGAGAACGCTAGTAATCAAGAATTTGATTACGTTGTATTTGCAACGCACGCAGATCAGACATTAAAAATGTTAGAATCGCCTACAGCACTTGAGGAACAGCTCTTATCCTCATGGACATACCAAAATAACATAGCAATTTTGCATACTGATAGCTCTATATTACCCCCTAAAAAAGCCGCTTGGGCATCTTGGAATTATTATAGTTCTGATAAGGAGAATGGACAAAACAAAGCTTTGGTAACTTATTATATGAATAAGTTACAAGGGATAGATTCTGCCACTGATTATTTTGTTTCGCTAAATTCTGAGAATTTGATTGATCCTTCAAAAATTATCAAAAAAATTAACTACGCACATCCAGTATATACAATTGATGCAATTTCATCTCAGGACAAATTCATGGAGATGCAAGGGAAACAAAGATCCTTTTTTTGTGGCTCTTACTTCGGACACGGATTTCACGAAGACGGAGCAAGGTCGGGAATGATTGCTGGTTTAATGATCAATGATTTTGTTACCTAATGACAGTTTTTCATACTTCAATTATGAAAGGGGAAGTTTTTCATCAAAGAAACAAGCCCAAAATTCATAGTTTTACATATCCAGTATTTTTTCTTAGGATAGTTTTAGAGAGTTATAAAAGTGACTTCTCTAAGGTAAGTAAGTTCTTACTTTCTAATGAGCCTAAAAAATCTATCTTAAGTTTCTCAGAAGAAGATTACCTAAAGGGCTACTCCGGAGACTTAAAAGAAAAGGTTTCTAAGGTATTAAAAGAACATGGAGAGTTAGAATATCCTGAGACAATAGTTCTATATACTTTACCTAGGATATTTAACTATGTATTTAATCCTGTTAGTTTTTTTGTAGTTTATTCTAAAAAGGGTGACTTATTAGCTTTAATAGCAGAAGTGCATAATACCTTTAAAGAAGCATACCTTTATGTTCTTACCAAATCTAAGCTGAGACCTGATAGTCATTCAAATTCTAGAGTTAATTTTGAAGATTGTAAGGAATTTCATGTTTCACCGTTTTTTGATAGGGAAGGTGAGTACATATTTTCTATTAAAGATAGCTTATTTGCTACTGATATAAGAGTTAATCTCAAAAAAGAAGATAAGATTATATTTGTTTCAAAGCTAGAAGGGGAAAGTTCTAAACTTACTTCTAGAAATATAATCAAAACTATTATTCTTTATCCAATGTCTATAGTTGGAACCTTTCCTAGAATAGTATGGCAAGCAGTGTTATTAAAGTTTGTAAAAGGATTAAAAGTGTATAGTAAGCCGATTGCGGAAGGACGCACATTACTTCAACAAAGTGGACCAGGAATATTACAAAAAATATCTCTTGATATGTTCAAAAATTTTATAATGAAAGCTAGGTGTGGCCAGTTAGAGGTTGCTTTCCCAGATGGTTCGAGTTTTATCACTAAAGAAAGCTATCCGGGACCACAAGCAAGGATAGAAGTAAAGAATTACAATTTATTTACTAGAAGTTTTTTTAGTGGGGATATCGGCTTTGGAGAATCTTATGTAGATAACGAATGGGATTCACCTGATCTTACAGAAGTATTATCATTCTTTTCAAATAATATTCAATACATCAGTGATAGGAAAGTTATAACTTCTTATTTAGGCAGAATATTAAACTTAATATTACACAGAAAAAATAAAAATTCTCACAAGGGAAGTAAAAAAAATATACATGCACATTATGATCTAAGTAATGATCTTTTTACTAGATTCTTATGTGATAAAACTATGTACTCTTCAGCAATTTTTAGAGAAGAGAGTTCTTCTATTAGTGAATTAGATTTAGACTTAGGCCAGCAGGAAAAGTTAAAATCAATTTGTGAAAAAGCTAAATTAAAGCCATCTGATCATGTGCTAGAAATTGGATGTGGTTGGGGTGGTTTTGCTATTTTCGCAGCTAAAAATTACGGATGTAAAGTTACAGGAATCACCCTTTCAGAAGAGCAGCTTAAGTTAGCAAAAGAGAGAGTTTCTGATGCAAAACTAGAACATCTTATCGATCTTAAAATTTGCGATTATCGTGATCTTGAAGGACAATTCTCTAAGATTGTTTCTATTGAAATGATCGAAGCTGTAGGTAAGGAGTTTTTACCTGACTTTTTTGCTAAATGTGATCAGCTATTAGAGCCAAATGGCATAATAGTCCTACAATCTATATTAATACCAGATCAAAGATATAAAGCTTATTCCTTAGGTAGCGATTGGTTGCAGAAATACATTTTCCCTGGAGGACATTGTCCTTCGCTTTCTTCATTATCATTATCAGCGGCATCCTCATCTTCTTTAGTTATTTCTGGTATCGAAAGTTTTCCAGAAAGTTATGCCAATACTTTGCATATATGGAGAAAAAAGTTTTTAGAAAATTGGGAAGATATTAGAAAATATAATTTCGATGATAGATTTAAAAGAATGTGGTTATATTATTTAAGTTATTGCGAGGCTGGTTTCAGATCTAGGTTAGTTGATGTTCAGCAAATAGTTTTTTCTAGAACAATAAGAGAATTATAAATGTATTTCAAAAATACTAAAATTTTATTATTTATTTTCTTCTATATACTTCCGTCTATAGCTTTTTCTGAAACTGGAGTAACCGAGACTCAATTATCTGAAAAGGGCATTTGTACTAAAAATGCATGTTTTGAGAGTTATCAAGATTATTCAAAACAAAGACTTAAAATCGCTGGAAGTGCAGATTACGATTATTTATTTTTTAAAGTTTATTCTGCGGCACTTTATGCTGAACCTGAGTTCTTATATAAAAAAGAATTCAATCCTCTTGATGGGCAGTCCTCTATCGTTCTACTACTTAAATATCATAGGGAAATATCAGGTAAAGAGTTTTGTGATAGTACTAAGTATTATATAAAGAAATCTAGACCAGAAGATATAGACTTTAGTAAAGAGCTTGATGGCTTATGTAAATCATATGAAGATATTAAAATAGGAGATAACTACTCTTTAGTGTACGATAGTAAATCTCAGAAATCATGTTTAAATAAAAATGGTATTGAAAAGTACTGTGCTTCTGGGGTGGATTTTTTTAAAGCATATGCTGGTATTTGGTTATCAGAGACTGGAGTTAGTGATGAATTTGCAAAAAAACTTAATTCAAGATGAGATTCCGGAGAAGAGTCCTAAGCTCTCTGGTATTGATACTCCTGATAAGTGGTTAAGTGATTACGGAGACTATTTATTTAGATATGCAGTATTGCAACTAAAAGATAAGTCATTAGCAGAAGATTTAGTTCAAGATACTTTTGTTTCTGCATATAAAGCTAGAGATCAATTTCAGGGTAAGAGCTCTGTTAAAACTTGGCTAGTTACTATCCTTAGAAATAAAATAATTGATTTAGTTAGAAAAAAACAAAGAGTTTCTTTTTTATCTGTAGAAAATTTCGATGATGATCCTGTTATTAGAAATAATTTTAATGGTGCTGGCATTTGGTCTAAGTGGCTAAATTCTTGGGGAAGTAGTCCTGAAGCATTACTAGAACAGTCTCAGTTTATGGACCAGTTTCAATCTTGTCTCAGTAAACTTCCTGAAAATCTAAGAGCTGTTTTTGTAATGCGTAACATCGATGAGCTGTCTACTGAGGAGATATGTGAGAAGCTAGACATTAGTTCTAATAATGTTTGGGTTATATTGTATCGATCTAGAATGAGACTTAGAGAGTGTTTAGAAGCTAATTGGAAATCATAGGAGAATAAAAATGGAAGAACCTGATAAAAATAACAGTGCAATTAGTTTGAAATCATTTTTGTGTTGTCAGGAGTATTCAAAACTTTGTTGTTTAGGAAAAGACTCCAATTTGTCTTTAGCATCTAGAATCGCAAAGTCATTTCACCATTTATTCTGTTTTACTTGCAGAAGATTTTCAAAGCAAATCAATGTTATCGATGGCGCGTGTAAGAAAGTATTAGAGAAAGAAAGCGAATCATGTAAGCTTTCTGAAGACGCTAAGAATAGGATAAAGTCTTTAATGAAAGAAGAGTAAGATTATTTAGTATTCTTCTTTAATTCTTTAAGAGAATTATTATAAATGTTCTTAGATCTTTTAATATTTAATGTAAATTGGTTAGCTACTAAATAAAAGCAACTACCTAATAAAACAATAAATAATAATGTTAGAGTGCTGTTTGCTTCTCTAAGATACCAAGCAAAAGCTATAACTAAAATATTAAAACAAACTAAAATACTCGTAGTGCCTGTGTGGCCGACCCCGTTATTAAGTAAGATATGATGTATGTGGTTTCTCTCTGCAACGAAAGGAGATCTGCCTTGAATTATTCGGATAGAGAAAACTCTAACTGCATCAAAAAGAGGCACAAAGATTATTGCCATTGCTATAATAGGACCACTAAGAGAATTTAGATAATTATTTTCAGTTATATTAGAAGATACTTCGATTAATTTTATAGCGAAAATAGAGTTAATAAGACCTAATATTAGTGAGCCAGTATCTCCCATGAAAACTTTCGCTGGATGAATATTAAATAATAAAAAAGCTACTAAAGCGCCTAGTAGGCTACTACAGAGTACCGCATAATGAAGTTGATTTGTTAGAAAAAAGAAAGTTCCAAATATAAAAGTACTTAAACAACCAAGGCTAGAGCTTAAGCCATCAATTCCGTCGATTAAGTTATAAGCATTGATAATTAAGATAATAGTTAAGAAGGTCAGAACAAGTGAGAACAGTGGTGATATCTGGTGGAGTCCAAACAAGCTATGAAAGCTATTAATTAGTAAGTCTTGTTTGAAAACTAAAATAGCAGCTGCAAGAATTTCTCCAATAAATTTTTTCTTAGGGCTGATACCAACAAGGTCATCTTTTAATCCTAAGAAGAAGATAATAATCGAAGCTGCTACTATGCTATAAAGATCGTTATTGGTCCCTTCGTAAGGCCAAAATATACAAGAAGAAATTATAACAGCTAAAAAGATAGCTACTCCTCCAAATGGAGAAACTGGTTCTTTATGTATCTTTCTCTGCGATGGAGTATCAAACAAATTCTTTTGATGACTAACTTTTATAATAACAGGTAAGCTTATAAAAGTTATGATGAAAGATGTAAGTAGTGCAATCGATATTATTAGCATGTTTTAACTACTAAATGCCTTTGATCTTCTATCAATAAAATAAAATTAGTATTTATATTACTAATAGCCCTTTATTTGTATACTTCGTCAAGAGATATTTTAAGAACACTTTTTTCGCCGATCTCTTATGCAAATAGTATGTTTATAAGAGGCTACTTTATTTGTAGTCGTGCTAGACTTCATGATGTATTTTTGTGTTAACTATTATTTAATAAATATCAATTTAAAGTTGTAAAATTGTCTAATTATTTTTGTCATGAAACAGCTGTCGTAGATCCTGACTGCGAAATTGGAAGCGATACAAAAATTTGGCATTTCTCCCACATCATGAGTGGAGCTAAGATCGCTGAAAATTGTAACCTTGGTCAGAATGTAGTTGTGTCACCTGGTGTTACTCTTGGTCGTAATTGTAAAGTGCAAAATAACGTTTCATTATACACTGGGGTTATATGTGATGAGGATGTCTTTATCGGGCCATCTGTAGTCTTCACAAATGTCATAAACCCAAGAAGTGCAATTAATAGACGTCATGATTACCAAAAAACAAAAGTTGGAAGAGGGGCAAGTATCGGAGCGAATGCCACTATTGTTTGTGGCCATGATATCGGTGAATATGCCTTTATAGGTGCAGGTGCGGTAGTCACTAAAAATGTACCTCCTTACGCGCTAGTTATTGGAAATCCAGCAAGGCAATCAGGTTGGATCAGTGAATATGGCCATAAATTAAATTTTAAGAATGGAGTAGCAATATGTCCAGAATCTGAGCAGTGCTACTCTTTGGAGATAATCAAAGATACAAATCAGCAACTAGTTAAGAGAATAAGCTAAAATGGGTAAAAACTTTGCATTAATCGGCGCCGCAGGTTTCATTGCGCCTCGTCATATGAAAGCCATAAAGTATGTAGGTGGAAACCTTGCTGCTGCTTTAGATCCTTTTGATAGTGTTGGTGTGATAGATAGCTATTTCCCAAAAGCAGCATTTTTTACAGAGACCGAGCGTTTTGATAGGCACTTAGATAAAGTTCGAAGAAGTCAGGAAGCTAGTATAAATTATGTAAGTATTTGCTCTCCTAATTATTTACACGATGCTCATATTCGTTTAGCACTAAGAAACGGAGCAAATGCAATAAGTGAAAAACCATTAGTGTTAAATCCTTGGAATGTAGATGCTTTAAAAGAGATAGAAGTAGAAACGGGTAAAAAAATTCATACTATTCTACAGCTAAGATACCATCCAGTTATACTCGCCCTCAAAAAGAAAATTGAAGAATCTAAAAATCAAAAAATATACGATATAGACCTTACTTATATTACTTCTAGAGGAGCTTGGTATCATCGTTCTTGGAAAGGAGATCTCGAAAAGAGTGGGGGTATCGCAACTAATATAGGCGTACATTTTTTTGATATGTTAGCTTGGATATTCGGACCAGTGGTTCAGAGTACTGTTCATGTTCAGGATTCTGATATAGCAGCAGGGTACTTGGAGCTAAAACAAGCCAGAGTTCGTTGGTTTCTAAGTGTGAATGCAGACTCATTACCTGAGTCATGTATTAAAGAATCAAAAACAACTTACCGTAATCTTTCTCTAGATGGGGAAGAGTTAGAGTTTAGTGACGGTTTTACAGATCTTCATAATGTAAGTTATCAATCTATATTAACTGACGGTGGATTTGGGTTGGAAGATTCAAGAGCAAGTGTAGAAATTTCCCATAGCATTAGGAATGCTAATGTAATAGGTCTTAAGGGTGATTATCATCCATTTTTAAAATCAAATAAAGAAAGTATTAATAATAGGCAAAGTTATGCAGTTAGATAATTCAAGAGTTTTAGTAATAGGTGGCGCTGGTTTTATCGGCGGTTTTGTTGTTCAAGAATTACTAAAGACAAAGGTAAAAGAAATTATAATTTATGATAATTTTGCCAGAGGCAAGTTAGAGAATATTAATCTTTCACTTAATGATCCTAGATGTTCTATTTTTCCTATGGGGGGAGATGTCAGGGAAGTAGATATTTTAGATAAGGCAATGGAAGGTGTTGACTATGTCTTTCATCTAGCTGCTATGTGGTTACTGCACTGTAAAGATTTTCCGCGAACTGCATTTGATGTGAATATTGGAGGAACCTTTAATGTTCTAGAAGCATGTGTTAAGCATAAAGTTAAGAAGCTCATATATTCATCATCAGCTTCTGTTTACGGAGATGCTGTAGAAGTACCTATGACAGAATCGCATCCATATAATAATAAGAATTTTTACGGAGCAACTAAAATCTCCGGAGAAGCAATGTGTACAGCCTTTAATGATAGATATGGGCTACCTATTATTGGCCTACGCTATATGAATGTTTACGGACCTGGACAAGATCAGCATGCTGTATACAGTGGGGTAGTTCCTATAATGCTAAATAAAATAGCAGCAAATGAAACACCACAAATAAACGGAGATGGTTCTCAGGCCTATGATTTTGTATACGTTGAAGATGTTGCAAGATCTAATATTTGCGCGCTTTTATCTGATAAGAAAATCGGCTTCTATAATGTTGGAACGGAAGTTCAGACTACAATTAGGCAATTATGCGATACCATTTTAGCTCTTAAAAAATCAGAATTAAAAGTTAACTACGTTCCTTATGCAGCAGATGATGCTAGGCAATTAGTTCAAAATAGAATCGGATCTGCGGTTAAAGCTAGTAATGAAATTGGTTTTTCTTATTCTATAACTTTAGAACAAGGACTTCAGAAATTAATCAACTGGAGATTAGAAAGCGGAGTAGATTCTGAGGTAGTAATTAAGAGGGTACAAAATGGCTAAAACTAATATTGAGGTTGCTCCTCAAATCCGAAATATTCCTATTTCATTACCGGTAACAGGTGAAGAGGAATGGCAAGCGGCTCGTGAACCAATAATGTCCGGTTGGTTAACTGCTGGTCCTAAAGTACGTGAGTTTGAAGAAGCTTTTGCAAAACGTCATCAAGTAAAGCATGCAATTGCAGTAACAAGTGCAACTACTGCTTTACATTTAGCCTTAGTAGCATTAGGTGTCGGTTCAGGAGATGAAGTTATCGTTCCTGCATTCACTTGGGTATCTACCGCAAATGTTGTCTTGTATTGTGGTGCAAAATTAGTATTTGTCGATGTTGATCCAAGAACATTTAATCTGGATACTCTTAAACTAAAAGATAAAATTACTTCAAAGACTAAAGCAATAATTCCAGTCCATCTTTTTGGCCTTTGTGCTGATATGGATGAAATCAAAAAGATAGCGGGTAATATCCCTTTAATCGAAGACGCGGCATGTGCCTCAGGAGCAGCTTATAAAGGAACTCCTGCTGGAGCACTAGGTACTATAGGTTGTTTTTCCTTCCACCCTAGAAAATCTGTTACTACTGGTGAAGGTGGAATGTTAACAACTAATGATGACAGTATTGCAGAGACCTTAGGAATGCTTAGAAATCATGGTGCTAGTATTTCTGAAGAACAGAGACACCATGGTCCAAAACCATTTATATTGCCAGATTTTAATATGATGGGTTTTAACTATAGAATGACCGATCTTCAAGGAGCAATAGGGACAGTTCAGTTAAAAAAACTTGATGCGTTCATAGCAGAGCGGGCAATGTGGGCAGAGTTTTATAATAAAGAACTTTCCCAAATTAAATGGCTCAACTTGCCTAAGTTTCCTTCTGAATATTCTCACGGTTGGCAGTCTTATGTCACATTGGTAAATGAGGATAAGTCTCCATATCCGAGAAATATCATAATGGAGAAACTACAAGAAAAAGGTATCTCAACGAGACCTGGAACTCATGCAGTACACATGTTGAATTTTTACAAAGAGAAATTTTCGATATCGGCCACTGATTACCCCGGTGCAATGATTGCAAACAATCAATCTATGGCAATTCCACTTCATAATCGAATGACAGAAGAAGATTATTATTATGTAGTTAGGGTATTAGGCGAAATTTAGACCGAAGTATAAAATAGTCATGACCGTTTTATACTAGACTATAAAACAGTCATGTGCTAGAAATCCATTAATGGATATAAAAAAACGATATTTACATAAGTATATCAAAGAGTTTCTAGCAACTAGGATGGTCTTTATCGGAGGACCAAGGCAGGTTGGTAAAACAACACTGGCTTTATCATTTCTATCGCCAGCTATGGTAGATAATCCAGCATATCTAAATTGGGATGATGTGCAATCAAGAACTTTGATCCGAAATGGAGAGCTACCTAACTCTAAAATAATATTATTAGATGAGATTCATAAATTTTCAAAATGGAGAAATCTAATAAAAGGATTTTATGATAAGAGAAAGGAGTCCCAAAAATTTATAGTAACAGGTTCTGCAAGATTAGATTATTATCGTAGAGGCGGAGATTCTCTACTTGGTAGATATCGCTATCTACGTTTGCATCCTTTTAGTATTGATGAACTGAAAATAAAAAATAAAACTGATCTAGACTATCTTCTTCAATTTGGAGGTTACCCAGAACCTTTCACAACTGGATCAGAGCGGATGTTAAAACTTTGGCATAAGGAAAGGCTATATCGAATTGTAAATGATGACATAAGAGATCTTGAAAATTTAAGAGATCTTTCAGGTGTTGAAATTTTAATGGAAAGTTTGGTAGATCGAGTTGGGTCTCCTTTATCAATTAATGCCTTAGCAGAAGATCTCTCAGTTACTCATAGTACATTAGAGCACTGGGTTAAAATACTAGAGCAGGTATATTATTGTTATAGAATAAGTCCTTATGGTGCCCCAAAAATAAGAGCAGTAAAAAAAGAAAAAAAGCTTTATCTTTGGGATTGGAGTCAGTTAGAAGATAGGGGAGCAAAATTTGAAAACTTTGTGGCTAGTCATTTATTGAAATATTGTCATTTTCTTGAAGATACCGAAGGTGAGAGTATGGAACTACGATATCTGCGAGATAAGGATAGAAGAGAGGTTGATTTCGTAGTTTTAAAAAATAAAAAACCAATTTTTGCTGTAGAATGTAAAACTGGCGAAAAAGATGTATCAAAAAATATTCTATATTTTAAGGAAAGGACTCAAATACCAATATTCTATCAAGTTCATCTTGGTTCCAAAGACTACTTAAGTCAGTCTGGGGTTAGAGTTTTACCATTTTTGAAATTTTGTGATGAGGCAATGCGGTAATATTGAAAATTGTTTTTATTATGTAAACTTGTTACATAATTAGGCGAATGCTAAGAAAATAAGAAGTATCGGAAGGTCAATAAAATGTGCGGAATAGCTGGTATATTTCATCGTGATTCTCAGCCTGCAAGTTCCGTTGCACTAAAAAACATGACTGATTCTATCAGTCATCGTGGACCAGATGGCGAGGGATTTTATGTTAATGGCCCCGTTGCTATAGGACATAGGCGTCTCTCAATTATAGACTTGTCCCCACTTGGGCATCAGCCCATGCTTTCAAGAGATTCTAGATTCGTGCTTAGCTATAATGGTGAAGTTTATAATTTTAATGAACTAAGATTAGAACTAGAGTCACTAGGACATGGTTTCCATTCAAAAACTGATACCGAAGTAGTACTAAATGCTTGGAGACAGTGGGGAGAAGATTGTGTACTAAAATTTAATGGCATGTTTGCCTTTGCCGTTTGGGATAATCAAGAAAGATCTCTTACTTTAGTCAGAGATCGCTACGGCATTAAGCCATTATACTATGCAGAGTGGAATAATACTTTGCTATTTGCGTCCGAACAAAAAGCTATCTTGACTCATCCTTATGCAAAAAAAGATTTAGATAAAGAAGCTTTATTAGAATATTTTACTTTCCAAAATATTTTTACAGATAACACTCTTTTAAAAAATATAAAGTTGTTAAAGCCAGCAACTATTTTAAAATATAAAGAAGGAAATAATTCTCCAGAAACTAAAACTTATTGGGACTATTGTTTCAGAGAGCCAACAGAGGCATGTAATTATAAAGAATACTGCGAAGAACTTGATCGTTTGATGAAGCAAGCAGTTAATCGGCAATTAGTATCTGATGTTGAATTAGGGTCATATCTTTCTGGCGGCATGGATTCAGGAACATTAACTGCCTTAGCTTCTCAGTATTTACCTTATATTAAAACATTTACATGTGGCTTTGATCTAAGTTCAGCATCGGGACTTGAGCTAGGTTATGATGAGCGCATTAAGGCTGAAGCAATGTCAGCCCTATTTAAAACAGAGCATTATGAAATGGTTTTAAAAGCAGGCGATATGGAGCGGTGTATCCCAAAACTTGCTTATCATTTAGAAGAACCTAGGGTAGGGCAAAGTTATCCAAATTACTATGCGGCACAACTAGCAAGTAAGTTTGTAAAAGTAGTTCTTTCTGGAGCTGGAGGAGATGAACTTTTTGGAGGTTATCCGTGGCGATATTACCGTGCTGTAAACTGTTCTAGCTTTGAAAATTATATAGATCAGTATTATGTCTTTTGGCAGCGTCTTATTGATAATTCAATGTTGAAGAAGTTATTTTCTCCAATCTGGGATGAGGTAAGTCATGTCTGGACACGAGATATTTTTAGAGATGTTTTTTTAACTCATCAAAATGAATTAGATAGACCTGAGGATTATATTAATCATTCTCTATATTTTGAAGCTAAAACATTCTTACATGGATTATTAGTTGTTGAAGATAAATTAAGTATGGCTCATGGCTTAGAAACACGAGTACCTTTTTTAGATAATGACCTTGTTGATTTCGCGATGAAGTGTCCGGTGCGTTTTAAACTAAATAACCTATCCGAGGTTTTGAAGATTAATGAAAATGAAACAGGCGATAAGCAAACTAAGTACTTCAAAAAAACAAATGATGGTAAGCAGATCTTGCGCGATGTTATGGGAAGATATATTCCTTCGTATATCGTAAATGCAGAAAAACAGGGATTCTCTGCACCAGATTCTAGCTGGTTTAAGGGAGAAAGCATTGATTTTGTAAAACGATCATTATGTTCTGAACAAAATAATAATCTTCACTCCATATTTGATAGGAAGGTTTTAAATGGTCTTATTGATGATCATTTAAGTGGAAATCAAAATAGAAGATTATTTGTTTGGTCGTTACTGAATATGCAACAATTTTTAAACTTAAATAATCATTCATAAATTTAAATATGAGTATAAAAAATAAGTCACCAAAATTACTTTTTATACCTTTTTTGATATTGTATATATTTTATGTGCTGTTAACACATAACGATAACATGGAAGGAGATGAGAGTCGTTATGTCATGTTTGCTAATAATTTAATTAGTGGGTTTTACTCGCCACCTGAAGAGTTAAACCTTTGGAATGGACCTGGATACCCACTATATTTATTACCATTTGTTTATTTTAAACTACCATTGATATTTATAACTTTAACAAATGCAGTGCTACAGTATATATCTGTAGTGTATTTATATAAGGCTATAAAAATCTATGCTAACATTAATTATGCTCTTATTCTTAGCATATTTTGGGGATTTTATTCTTTTTCTAATCAACAGTTAGGACAAATTTTAACAGAACCTTTAACCTGTTTTTTAATCACATTATTAATATATTTTAATGGTTGTTTTTTTAAACTAAATAATAAGGTTTCAGGCTTTATGTTGGGTATTCTTTTAGGGTACTTAGTTTTGGTGAAAATAGTTTTTGGATATTGTGTTTTGGCGATTCTAATTTTAAGTTTGTTTTTGTGTGCCCTAAATAAGATTTTAAAAAAAGATATATTTTTATATAGAAAAACAAATTTTATAACTATTGTCGCCCTCTTTCTTGTATTTCCTTATTTAATATATACTTATTCAATTACAAATCGTTTCCCCTATTTTGGAAATAGCGGAGGAATGTCTTTATATTGGATGAGCACTCCCTTTAAGCATGAATATGGAGATTGGAATAATGAAGATTTTAATGCATGTTTACTTAATCCTGATATTATAGAATGTGATATTCTTTTCAGAAAAAACCATCAATTTGAAATAGAATATATAAAAACACTTAATGGACTAGCAAAAGATGATGAATATAAAAAATTAGCGATTTTAAATATTAAAAATAATCCCGTAAAGTTTTTTAAGAATTGTATTGCGAATATAAGTAGAATGATATTTGGTTTTCCGTTTAGCTATAATTTAGAAAAAATATCAACTTTTTACAGAGTAATTCCCAACTCGTTTATTTTAGTGTTTTCTTTTTTTTCTTTTTTACTTTGGAGTTATCGAATAAAATATAGTGATTTTGGGATGAATTTTTTATTATTATTTTTTTTAATTTATTTGAGCTTTTCCACTATCGTTAGTGCTTATCCTAGGCAATTTTATATTATCGTCCCGTTTTTTTTAGTCTGGATTGCCCAAGTATTTTACGACGGCCTCACTATCAAAGTTAAGTATAATACTAAATAATTTTACTTTATAAATTAATTTAGACTATTAAAAATAAGATTTTTAAATAATTTAAATATTTTTTTGTAGTGCATTATTTATGTTTATTATAATTAATTAAGTTATAATAGTTTATTAGTTTAGGAAATAACATAGAATTGAAGAGCAAATTGAATAACCTGAGTAGAATATTTTTAATATGCGTTATTTTTTCTTATGGATTAATGGTAGGTCGCTATCAGATTCTTCCATATTCCCAGATAGTAAATTTAAAACAATATACACTTTCTTTTTTCCAAAAAGGTCTGCATGAATATACATATAATAGCAGGAATGCTGAGTTAACGCAGTTCGCTTTTACGGACGAAATCATAAAGGGAGATAAAATATATCCTCCTATAACTTCTCTCGAAGAAATAACTCAAAGAAATAAAGAAATATTTCTACCAGTAACAAAATTTTTTACAGCATATAAAGAACTTGAAATAAAGAATTCTGCAATAATCTCACTTAATCAAGGACATACAAAGATAACTAAAGTAGAATATGCTCTTTCAGATCAAATTTATGATGGATATGCTTATGGTCAGATTAATGATGATGCTATAAATAAAAGAGCTATACTTATTATTCCAGGATCAGGTCTTAACCAGTCAAGTGCAATAGTTAATAATGAACAGTCGAACTATCATTTTGGTATAATTAATCAATTTCAAGATAAGGAAACAGATACTTTTGTTTTTATTAAACCTAACCAAGATGTTTTGGCCTTTCATAATGGGTTTAAAAAACTAAATCTTGATCATTATGTAAATTGGCATTTAAATAAAGGGGGATCATTTTCAAGTAGTTATATTGTTCAATCTATGGCGTTTACAAAGTATCTTCAGACTAAATATAAAACAGTTATATTGGTTGGGCTTTCTCAGGGTGGTGCAGCTGCATTACTTAACGCATTTCAATCTGAACCTGACTTAGCTGTTATATCATCTGGTTATTCTCAAATAAATCAACAAGTGGAATCTGCAGGACATAATCAAATTATTATACCTGGCGTTTCTAATTTACTTGATATTGATAATCTTAAAACTACAATCTCTAAAATGAAAACATCTTTTCTTTTTACTTGGGGGCTTCGGGAAAGAGGGACATATAGAATAGAAGCAGAAGAAAATTATAGTTGTTCAAAATTTAAAAATATTAAAAACATCAAATGTATAATATTTCAAGGTGAACATAATTTCCCACTAGAAGAAATTCAAACTTTTGTCAAAAATCGAAGTGATTATGAACTGTGTTTGAAAAATTAATTAAAAATTTTGCAGATAAGTTAGACATTGAGAAATTGTCTGTAATTGAAAATTTGTTTTCTTATTTTTCATCTAAAGAGTTTATATTAAAAGATTTATCTAGAAATAAAGACTTAAGAATTGCTATTTTAAGACGTTTAGCTTCTTCGGTTATGACAGATGATGAAAGAGCCGAATTCTTTGGTTTGCCAAAGGGTTGTAGGATACGTGAAGGTGCTAAAATAATTTCTCCAGAAAATTTAATAATTGGTGAGTTTTGTTGGATTGGAGAAGGAGCTATCTTAGATGCGTCCGGCGGTCTGGAAATTGGAAGTCATACCTCAATAGGTTTAAATGTTATGCTTTGGACTCATGATAGCCATAAGTTAAACATACGTGGACAGAATATTCAAGAGAATCAGTCGCAAATTAAGAGAAAGAAAACTAAAATTGGTTCAAATTGTTTTATTGCTGGACCATCAGTGGTAATGCCTGGAGTTACTATAGGTGATAAATGTATTGTTTCACCAGGAAGCATTGTTTATCAAGATCTTAAAGATGGCACGATATTTCAACCTTACAAACAAATGTTTGATGGTCTGATAAGGTTAGATGAATTGGAAAAAGAAATTACCAGCATTAAAAAATTATTAGTTAAATGAAAAAAAAAATTTTAATTACTGGAGGAAGAAGTAAGTTTATACCAGATCTACTTAAACTATTAGATCGATCAAATTTTGAAATAGCGCTTTTAACAAAAACATCTAATTTAAGTTTTTCTGAAAAATTCGATCATCAATTTAATATAGACTTAAGTCAAGATTTTAACTTAGACTTTTTTCCTGATATCGTTATACATTTAGCCGCCAGTGTTCCTTATAACAATCCTAGTGCTTTTAAACTGACGAAGGACGAAATGATAGTAGATAACTTATTATCTGCTCTAAATCTACTACAGTTTGGGATCAGGAAAAATGTAAAAAAAATTATATACATTTCTACTACAGATGTTTATCCATTGTTAAATGAGGCTATTATTACAGAAGAAACATTAGTATGCCCTAATGGAGCATATGGATGTAGTAAGCTAGCCTGTGAAAGATTATTTAATACATTCAAGAATATTAAAAAAATACCAATAACTATTTTGCGTCTAGGTCCAGTTTATGGAGAAGGAATGCATAGTTCTCTTTTTATTTCACGTACACTAGAAGATATTAAATTGAATAGAAAAGTATCACTTGCTAATGCAAATAATATTCTAAGTCTTTTATCGATAGAAGATGCTTCTAACGCTATCTATAAGTCGATATTTGGATCTGCTGGATTATATAATATCGCCGGTAATCCAGTAACTATCGAAGATTTTATTAAAGATAAATTTATTAAATTAGGATTTTTACCAAACATTGAATATTTGATGAATCAAAGTATTAACACGAAAATTGTCTTTGATTTAAGTAAAGCAAAAGAATTTTTAAATTGGGAACCATCTGAGTTTAATTCATGAGGTTAAAAATTATTTCGATATTTGGTGGATCAGGATTTTTAGGTACAGAACTTACTCGAAGATTGCTTGATAATTATGATGTACAAGTTATTGTACTAGATAAGGTCGCGCCTAACTTTGATTTGATTTCAAACTCAAGAGTTACATTTATCAAGTTAGATTTTTCGTCATATTTAAATTTAGATCAATCTATAATAGAAATAATTTCATATTCAGATGCAGTTTTTTTTAAAATTGGTTTGTTAGGTGATCCTAATAAATCTGCAAATATAGAATATGCTTATGAATACTTGAACGTTAATAGTATATCCTTACTTTCAGTATTAGACTTTTGCTCTAAGTATAAAATTAAAAAAGTGATTATAGACTCATCAATAGCGGCAGTCGCAAATGTAGATTTCCCATATCCAATAACTGAAGATATTATCTCTATCAATCATTTAAATCTATATGCGATGAGTAAGGCGATTATGGAAGATTTCGGTAGGTATCTTCATACTGATTTGAATATTCATATTTTTAGATATCCAAGAGTTCATAGTTTAAATTCAAAAAATGTTATTAATTATTTTATTCGTAATATTAGAGAAGGTCAGCCCATTAGAATAGTTGGTAATAAGTTTAAAGAACTAGATTTCGTTCATATTGATGATGTATTAAATGCTAATATTAGATGTTTAGAATTAGATTTAAATACCACTACTTTTCATATTTCTAATGGTTGTTCTACTACCTTAGAAGAGCTCGCAAAGATTATAATCAGTACAATGGGATATGATACCTATCCGATTGTCTATGAGGAGAATGGAACAGAACCATTAGAACCTGTCATTAATTGTCTTGATTCTATGGCCAGTTTTGCTAAGTTGAAGCTAGAGCCAGCACGTTCTTTGGAATATATTATTGATGAAGTTATACAATATACTAAAAATGGATATTAATTCGGAATTTAACTTAAGCACTCTTAAAAAAACTTGGGAAAGCCAATATGATGGAGAAAATGTTACTGCATTAAAAGATCATAATCTATTTGAAATTGAGACTAGCGCAATTATTTCTGAGATAAATAAACATATTGGCATATCAGAGCAAATTAATATTTTGGAAATTGGCTGTGGAGCTGGAGAATTGCTTAGGAGAGTATATGCAAATTTAAGCACTAAAGATATTAATTTCAAATTATGTGGAGTAGATTTTTCGGAAAATGCAATCTTAACAGCAAAAAGAAAAAGTAATAGTAATATTGATTTTTATAGTGCAGATTTTAAGTCTTTTTTTAGTAACATAAATAATAATAAGTTTGATATTATTATTAGTCAGAGATCTATAATGGCTTTGATGGATTTAGACTCTCAGGTAGAGTTGTTAAGTTTGATTAAAAAATCACTTAACGATAAAGCAATAGGTATAGTTTCTGAATGCTTTCAGGAAGATTTAGAGCGATTTAATAAACATAGAGTCTCTGCGGGTCTTTCTGAAATAGAAAAAGTTTGGCATAGTAACTATCTTAATGAAGACATGTTTTCTTCTATGTTTAGTAATGTGCATAGTTATCATTATTGCTCGACTTATATGTTAACTACTAGAATAATTTATCCTATGTTTGATAATCCAAAACATAATCAAAAAATTCATCAATATGCTGCTGGTCTACCTGAATCTGGTGATTATTCATTTTTAAAAATGTTAGTATTTGAAAAATAAATTTAAATATACCTTAAAAATATTATGATATGCTCTCGTTGTATCTACAGCGATAAAATTCCTGCAATTATATTCAATTCTTCAGGAATTTGTAATTATTGTATTCAGATTGAAGAGTTACAGCTAAATTATGGTACTGGACTTGATAAAGGATTTAGTAGTTGGAAGGCTATACTCGAAGATATAAAAAAAGCAGGTAAGGGTAAAAAGTATGATTGCGTTGTAGGGGTATCTGGAGGAACTGACTCTTCTTATATTTTAATGAAATCATGTGATTGGGGACTTAGACCTTTAGCAGTTCATTATGATAATACGTGGAACTCTGCAGTAGCAACGGAAAACATTCGAAAATTAACATCTGCTTTAAATGTAGATTTGTATACGCACGTTATCAATAATAAAGAACATGATGCTATTAAGTTAGCATATGTAAAATCAGGTGTACAAGAATTTGATACTGATACAGATTTAGCATTCGTTCAGGTTTTAAGAAAAGCTGCATCTCAATACAATGTTAAATTTATATTAGAAGGCCATTCATTTATTGAAGAAGGTATTTCTCCAGCAAATAATAATTACTTTGATGGAGGATATATACAAGATATAGTTAAAAAATTTGGAAACATAAGATTTAAAACATATCCTCACCTAAGTTTTTTTCAATTTTTAAAATGGACTATAATATACAGGCAGAAGTTTATTAGACCTCTTTGGTATTTAGATTATTCTAAGAAAAAAGCGCAAGAAGAACTTAAAGATAGAACAGGTTGGACAAATTACTCGGGACATCATCTAGAGAATAGGGCTTCTGCTTTTGCTCATACTATTTGGATACCCCAGAGGTACAATACTGACTATCGCATTTTGACATTAGCAGCCAAAGCAAGAAATGGGGAAATTTCAAGAGAGAAAGCTTTAAGTCTATATGATTCACCTGTTGTCCCAGATCCTGAACTTGTTAGTTATGTTAAGAAAAGATTAAAACTTACAGATACCGAGTATACTGATATTTTAAATGGACCTAAGAGAACTTGGCGAGAGTTTAAAACTTATAAAAAGCGATTTGAGATACTTCGACCTTTGTTTTTTATTCTAGCTAAGGCCAATCTTGTTCCAATGAGTTTTTATTCAAAATATTGTTTTCAATTAAAAGACACAGAATGATTGTAATAGTTGATTATGGTATGGGTAATCTTGGATCTATATGCAATATGCTAAAAAGGATTGGAACTACTTCTATAGTTTCCAACTCTATCGAAGAAATTCAAAAGGCTACTAAGTTAATTCTTCCTGGAGTTGGAGCTTTTGATGCCGCAATGACACGAATAAATGAGAGTGGTTTACGTGAAGTGCTTAATAGAAAAGTTTTGGAAGATAAGGTACCAGTTCTGGGAATCTGTTTAGGGATGCAATTATTAACTTATGGAAGTGAAGAGGGGAAACTTCCAGGGTTAGGTTGGATACCTTCGCAAACTAAAAAAATACCTGCTGAAGAAAGATTGAAGATCCCTCACATGGGCTGGAATATTACCCATCGTTCTTCTTTAAGCCCAATAACGAAAGGCTTGGACCAAGAAGAAATTCGCTTTTACTTCGTACATTCATATGCCGTTTCCGTTGATGACCCTAAGTATTCAATTTTGCAAACTCATTATGGAATAAATTTTGACTCAGGTATTCAGAGAGATCATATATTTGGTGTGCAATTTCATCCGGAAAAAAGCCATCGTTTTGGAAAAAAATTGCTTTCTAATTTTGTGGAGCTTTAAGAATGTTAAGAACAAGAGTGATTCCATGTTTGCTACTTCGCAATGAAGCTCTTGTCAAAACGGTCAAATTTCAAAAATTCCAATATGTAGGCGATCCTACAAATACATGTAGAATATTTAATGAATTAGAAGTTGATGAATTAATGTTTCTTGATATTTTAGCAAGTAAGGAAGTAAGAGAACCAAACTATATGTTACTTTCGGAAATCGCGGATGAGTGTTTTATGCCTGTATCGTATGGTGGGGGTATCTCTTCTGTAAGTATTGCTGAAAAAATATTAAAATTAGGATTTGAAAAAATTGTTTTGAATTCTTATGCGTCACAAAACCCTAAACTAGTGAGAGATATCTCTAAAATTTTTGGTAGTCAAAGTGTCGTAGTTTCAATAGATGTTAAACGCAGTTTTTTTGGCAAAAATCAATGTTATTCTTTATCAGGTTCCGTTAGATATAAAAAAGATCCAGTAGACTGGGCATTGGAAGTTGAAAATTTGGGTGCGGGAGAAATTCTTTTAACCTCAATAGATAATGAAGGAACTTGGAATGGTTTTAACATGGAAATAGTAAGCGCAATTACTAATGCGGTAAGCATTCCAGTTATTGCAAACGGGGGTGGGGGGAGTTTGGAGCACATTTCTAAAGTAGTAAAGGAAGCAAATGCTTCTGCTGTAGCGCTTGGAAGTATGGTTGTTTATCAAAAGAAGGGGATGGGCGTACTCGTTAATTTCCCTGATGAAAAAAAACTAAGAGAAGTTTTGTTATGAGACATAATTTTATGTTTACTTTTGAGTATTTAGAGTCTCAACTTCTTGCTACTTTAGATGCGGGCTATTCTTTTGTGACTTGTGAAGAATATTATCATCTAAAAGCATTTGATAAAGTGCCTCCGCTATGTTTAGTAAATAGAGTTGATATCGACCTGTCATGTAAGAAAGCAAAACGATTAGCTGAAATATTTAATAGAGTTGGAGTTAAGGCAAGTTTTTTTGTACGACTTCATGCACCTGAATATAATCCTTTTTCTTTTGAAAATTATCTTACTCTTAAATTTATTAAAAATTCAGGACACGAAATAGGATATCATTCTGAAATTATTGATCAGTCAGCTATTTGGGAAGAAGATGCAGAAAAATGTCTTTTGAGAGATGTTAAGATACTAAATGAGATGCTTGGTATTAAGATTAGCGGAGTAGCAAGTCATGGTGGAATGACGGGTTTAAATAATTTAGATTTTTGGAAAGAAAAATCGGTAAATGATTTTAATCTATTATATGAAGCTTACGATAAGTCGGAAAAGTTTAATTTATTTCAAGACGCTTTTTATATAAGTGACTCGGAATGGACTAGGTGGAAGTGTTATAATAAGGGAGTGCTAGTTGAAGGTGATAGTAGGTCGCTTGAAGTGCATTTGAAAGATAATCATCCCTTGATTTACTTATTAATACATCCTGACACTTATTTTGATAGGCATATTTATGAATGATAATAATTTTTTATTTTATATCAAATATATTTAGTATTATAAGTAATGCCTTTTTAAGAATGGTATGACAAAGAATTAAAGAATCTTATTGAGTACGAGCCTTTAATTATGGTAAATGAATTACTGCTTATTAAAGTATCGCCATTAAATTTAAAAGTCAAAATACTATAAGACACTTTGAGCAGCAGAAATTTTCTTCGAGTTCTCGAGATTTCCATGCAAATTTTTCTAAATTAATGTCATTAGAGCATGATAGAAATGATCTAGTTCACATGTTTCCTATTTATACTGGAACTCAAACTTAGGAAGATATCTTTCATTATACGAAATGTATAAAAAGACTGAGGGTGTTCTTGAGCATATTGCGGATGTAGGAACATGAAAAAGAGCATCTTTATTCTTTTTTTTCAATTAGTTCAAATATTTGAACCGCATAGTATGAGTCAAGTTCATGGTTTTGATTGGTTTAAGGGCATGGATATGGATGCCCCTTTGGATAATAAAGAATTTTATGGGCTTCACAAGCAAGTTTTGAGTATGTGCAGGAATTTTTAGTTTCTCAAGATCTTGCTCATCTTGGGTTTTTAAATGATCTAGATTTATCGAAAGATAAAAAGAGCTTTTTTTCATGAGAATATAGCACTTACTTTTAAATTAGTTTTGTTAGATTGTGGTTCTTATAATGTAATTAATCATTCTTTACATTATTTTTGGAATAGTTGAATGTAGGAGGAATTCTTATTCTGGATCATTTTGGAGATTCAAGCGTAGCATCTGAGCTGGTAGCTGTACGAGAATTTTTTGAGAGAAAGATACCTAAGTTAGAGATAAATAGTTTTTCAGCATGGCCGTCTTGTTATATTGTTAAAAAATAATAACTCCTTTAAGATTTTGGTGCTTCATAAGAGCTATTGTCAACTTATAATTATAAATGGAGAACTTAAGAGTTTTCATTATTTACTAATTTTTAAGGAGTCAATATTTGAAGAAATAATCTTTATAGTTTTAAATGAGTTACTAAAAATTTCTTGACTATTTAAATCTATACTAAATAGTTCTTCGAGCTCTATGATCATTTCAACAAATTTCATAGAATCTAAAATACCAGATTCCATTAGATCCACACCTAAGTCGCTTTCTAAAATAGTTACACTAGTAATTTTTGAAATAAGATTTGAAACAATTTTTTCAGTATTTGAGAATGTATCGTTCATTTGAGAGATATTAAAAGTTCATCAGCAAACAATAGTGCATTTTGAGTGATTAGGTCAATATGTGAAGAAGCGATATTTTTTCCACCAAGTGCTATATTGCTACCTACTCCAAGGTGAAGAGATCCTCTAAATCCTTCATCTTCTAGCATAGATCCTGTTAATTTAGCTTTATGGTTTAAGCCTAGGCCAATCTCTGCTACTACTCTAGATGAGGAATCAAAACCATCAAAAATATTTTCTAATATACTACTTTGATGTCCTTCTATTTTTTTAATGGCACCATGCTCAACTTCTATTGTTATAGGCGAAGTTAGTAGTCCAAGTTTAGGATGAGTAATGCTTGCGTTAATGACGTATTTACCATTTGTATCAGATTCAATTGGAGTTATATTAACTTCGGCATCTGGCGGAGATGCAAGAACTCCTTTATTGTAACACCAGCCAGGTGCTGCATTAGCTACTCTGCCTTGAATGTTACAACATAGTTCAAATTCATCATTTGTAATAATTTTGATTTTTGAAGCCGATGATAATTGATTTGCAATTTCATTAGCTTCGTCTGTTAGATCTCTGAAATTTTCTCGAAGAGCATCTGACCGAAGTGACTCCCAGGAATTATCAGGAAGACTTAAGTATTTAGAGCCATTTTTAGATGCGTTTATTCTTGAGGTTGTATGCGCGAGGGAAAAAGTAGTTAAGCCTACAATTAGATCAGATCCTAACATTTTTTTACTTGTTTCCTCATTTGGTTCTTGGCCATGTACTTTTGCGACAGGAAGAATTAGATGAGAGGCATTAATATGTAGAGATGATAAAACTAAAAGAAAAAATTCTCCTATTTCACAAGTCTTATAATCCGAGAGAATAAGCAAACTCTCTTTTTTATTGTAATCTCCACAATCAAAAATTAAAATTTTAACTGCTTCAACCAATATGATATCATTTAAGTCGTGCTTAAGCATTTACTACTAAGTTAGGATTTTTTTCCTTGTTATCAATGAGAAATTTAATTTTATTTAATGCAAATTCGATTCTTTCTTGAGTTTCTGCTCCAATAGATACACGTATGTATTTGTCGCAGCTATGGCCATAGCCAATTCCGGGAACCGCGCAAATACTGTGTTCCAGTAGTAGCTTGTCGCAAAATTCCATTGAATTTAGTCGACCATCATTTATAGATATAAAAAAGTAAAAAGTTGCCGAACCTTTTAAATATTTTAATCCAATTTGATCCATATAGTTCATTAGTCGAAGTCGTAACTCAAGAAGTAGTTTTATTTGCGGTTTAGTAATTTTGATAATTTCATCAAAATACTCAACAAGGTAATGTTGAAGTATTGTTGGCGCACAAGTAATTAAATGTTGATTAAGCTTTAGTGATTCTTCAATAAAATTAGAGTTAGCAATTAAGTAGCCTATTCGCCAGCCTGAAATACCATAGTTTTTAGAAATTGAATTTATTATGACGCTGTGTGTTTTTTTTATGTCAATATTTGCCATTGATATAAAAGAATCTTTTTCAGGGAGAAAATCGCTATAGGCTTCATCTGAGATGATGACAAAGCCATATTTTTTAGCAAGTGCATAAAGATGAGCTAAGTCACTTAGGCCATAAACGTATCCGCTAGGATTATTCGGATTGTTTATAATTACTACTTTTGTTTTAGGAGAAATATAATTTTCAAAAGTATAAACGCTTTCGTAATAAGGTATGCTAACGGGTATACCTTTGCAATATTTTACTTGTTCTACATAGCTAACCCATGCGGGCTCATGAATGATTACCTCATCTCCTTCGTTTATAGCGGTTAGGAGTGAAATATATATAGCGATTTTTGACCCTGCTGTGATAAGAATTTCTTTTGCGGGATCAAATTCAACTAAATATTCTTTTGCAAAATAATCAGAAAGTTTCTTTCTTAATTTGGGAAGACCCCTAGAGTGACAATAATGGTATATATCAGGGAATGGTAGGTTCTCAAAACTTTGTAGGGGCACATCAAAAAAAGCCTCACCCAATGATAGAACAATAATATCTTTTCCTTCTTCTTTTAATTCGTAAACCTTATTGTTATAATAGATAGAAAGAGCCTGTATGCTGTCTGAGATTAAAGAAGAAATTTTAGTAGGGTTATTTTGTGTTGATTCTATTGAATGCTGAATAGAATTTTCTTTACTGTGATAACTTTCGATAGCCCAATGTTTGACTTTTGTTTTTATTATTTTCCCACTAGTTGTTTTTGGAAAATCGTTTATTAAGATCAACTTTGCGGGCCGTTGTGTTGGAGACAGATCTGATTTTAGTAAGGCCATAATCTCGTTTCTTACAACCGCCCAATTTTCGCCCTCATTCAACTTTATTACAGCTACAATATCTTCCCCTGAGATAAGATGCGGTACTCCTACAACTGCACATTCAGATATTTTTTTGTTTTTATAAATTGTATTTTCTATTGCTGATGGACTAATATTAATACCACCTTTGATAATTAAATCTTTTATTCGACCAGTAATTTTCACCTGACCTTCTGAATTCATAGTTCCGATATCGCCGGTTTTAAACCAAGAGTCTTTTTCGAGTGTACTAAAATTAGTATTGAGATCGTGTATATAGCCTTCCATTAGAAAGGGTGTTTGAACTTCAATCTCTCCTTCTTCTCCATTTGAAAGCTGGTTTCCTTCTGCGTCTACAAATCTAATTGATACTCCACTTAAAAGTGAACCAACTCCGTTTTGTGGAGAGTTTGAGTTAGCTTTTCTAGTTGTAATAAATAATGTTTCGGAGAGACCATAGTTTTCTAATAGAGTGACACCATATTTTAGTTTGAATCTGTATTCTAGGGACTGTGGAAGCGGTGCCATACCGACTAGTGCTAGGTCTAGATGATTTTTACAATAATTATTACCATCATTCGTTCTGTCAATCTCTAAGAGTATGGACATTATAGTAGGAACAAACCAAATTGTATTAATATTGTTTCGGTTCATCATTTCCCAGAATTGAGAAGCGATTTTTGGATTAAAAGGTTCTGTGATAACTGTACTGCCTCCAGATAAGAAGGGAATTAAAAGCAAATTATAATATCCCCCCAAATATGTCATAGGAAGATAGTTAATGAATCTGTGTTTTTTTGATATTCTGACTTCTTGACAAAAAAGAGAGCCATTTATAAGCAGTTCTTTTAGTCTTCTTACAACTCCTTTTGGTTCTGCTGTTGTTCCTGAAGTATAGATGATTAGTAACTCTTGCTCTTCATTAAGAGAATTGCATGCTTTCACAATTCGATCTTCATATCTTTCAGTAGAATGAACCTGATATATGGTTTCGTGGAAGTCTTTACCTATTTCTAAAGTATTATTTTTAGATATAGAATTGATTTCTTTTTGCAGTGGTGGATTGTTTATAGAAATAAAAAGTTTTGGTCTGGCAGTATCTTTTACATATTCTAAATGACTTTTTGTTGAATGTGGGTGAACTGGTATTGTGCAAGCTCCAGCGAAGAGACAACCAAAATATATAATTGCAAATTCTAGGGAGTTCTCTCCAGTAATAACAACTCTATCTCCTGATTTAATTCCTTCATTATGTAAAATATCTTTAAAATTTAAAGCAGCATTAAGTGTTTGTTCGTATGTTAATTCGATATTTGATAAGTTTTCTTTAAGAAAGATATCATTTCTAGAGTTGAGTAATCTTTTTTTAATTAATTCTACTGAAGTTTCTTGCACTTTATTTTAGCCTTTTAGTTAGTTAGGAATTAAAATCGGAGTACGCGAAGCTACTTTTGAATTTGGTTTTAGATCAGATAAAACAATCGCACCAGCTCCGATAAATGAACCTGCACCAATTCTTACATAATCTCCAATGAAAGCATTTACAGCGATAGTAACTTCGTCTTCGATATGCGCGCTTCCTCCAATTATTGCTCCTGCTAATATTTGAACATTTTTCCCCAGTACAGCATTATGACCAATCTGCACATGACAATCAATTTTAGTGCCATCACCAATTCTAGTTTTTGTAAGGCATCCTGACGTTATAGTAGACTTTACTCCAATTTCTACATAAGTGCCAATCTCTACTCCAGCAAGATGGGGGAAATTTATAAGTTTATTGTCGGTATCTTTTATATATCCAAAACCAGATTGGCCAATTATACATCCGCTTTTAATTGTGCTTCCTATTCCAATCTCGACGTTATCAAAAATATGTACATTTGATTCTACTTTGACATTTTTAGATATTTTTGCATCCTCTATTATCGTATAGTGACCAATCTGGGCACTAGTGTCAATTGCCGCACAAGGATCATAAATATAGTTTGAAAAGATATACTTGGTATTAAGTTTTGGCGGATAGAAATGATGTAGTATTTTTACGAAAAATAATTTGGGATTTTCAACTATTAATGTAGCTTTAGAACTATATTTAGATAATGCTTTATCACAGATTACTAAAGCAGCCTTACATTCGGAAATTAAAAACTCGGAATTTTTAACTGCTGATGTTATGAAACTACAGCACGTTTCGTCGGAATCCCAAATTGAAGAAAATTTATTAATCTTTACTTCAGTTAAGTCTCCTTTGACTTTAAATGGTAGTGTTGAGAACTCGATAATTTCTTTGGCGGAGATAGAAATTTTTTTCATTAACTTTATATTATGTTCATATGATTAAATACCAAGTTTGTTAAGGTCGATGATAGAGGTCTTCTTGATTATAGTATCCAAAAAATATCAAATATTATATAAATTATTATATTTGTATTGTTAAGTCCATGCTTTATATGCATTTATATGATTAATTGAAGTTGGTTATTTAAGTTGAAGTTTATGAAAATTGCCTTGATAGGAAATATGAATAATAACAACTTTAGTATTATGCGTTATCTCCGTGATTTGGGTGAGGATGCGCATCTATTTTTGTGGGCCAATGATGGCGTTGGAACTTTGGCACATTTTAATCCAGAATTTGACTGCCAAAATATTAATAAGTGGAGGCCATATATACATCAAACTAAATTGGTAAATGGCTATAACTCATTATTACCTAATCCTAGGAAGTTAAAATTGGCACCTAGTATAAAGTATATAAAGGAACTATTTTCTGAATTTAATTTTTTTATTGGGTCTGGCCTGTCACCTGCTATCTTGCAGAGAGCAAATATAAAATTAGATATTTTTTCCCCATATGGAAGTGGCATTGAATTTGTCGGATTAGGGATTAATAGAACCATGCTTCGAGATCCTTTTTCAATTAGAAAAGTAGTTTTTAAATTTGTTAGAGAAAGGCAAATTATAGCAATTAAGAAAGCAAGATATTGTTTAAATTCGGAGATTGGAATCACTGCGGAAACATTTAAAGAAATTAATTGTGAATTTCTTCCTATCCAATCTCCGATAGTTTATAATCGAGAGAATATTATTGATTATACCCCTTCTTTAAATTTATCTGATTTTATAAATGCTAGAGAAGTTAATGATTTAGTCGTTTTCTCACATGCTAGTCATATGTGGATTAAGAAAGATAATTATTCACAGTTCGAGTGGAGTAGAGCTTCTAAGCACAATGATTGGCTGGTTATAGGATTTTCTCAATTTATAAAAACTAATAGATTTAAAAAAGCTAAATTGGTTTTAATTGATTATGGTAATGATGCTCATCATACTAGAAAATTGTGTGTAGATTTGGGAATTGATAAGCATGTACTTTGGCTGTCTAAGTTGCCTCGAAAGGATATAATGTTTGTACTTAGTAAGTGCGATTTGGGAGTGGGGGAATTTGCGGTATCTCCAGGTTCTATTTGGGGAGGCACCGGCTGGGAAGTACTCGCTTCGGGTAAGCCTTTGTTGCAAACATTTAATTTTACTACAAATCAGTTTCAATCGATTTTTGGACATGAACCACCTGCTATTTTAGATGTTAAATGTTCCGAAGATGTCACGAATTATCTTCTAGATTGGTGTGATAACAAAAGTAAATACACTGAGATTGGTGAGAATGGAAAAAAATGGTTTAATAATTATAATGGGATTGGTCTAGCACAAAAATGGTTAGATCTTTTGAAACTACCAAAAGGAACTTTATAAATCCTTGAATGAACTCAATCTTGATTTTCTTTCACTAAAGAGCCGTCTAAGTTTCCTTGCTAAGGATTCTTTTTTGTATGGTGGTGCCTCAGCAATTAATAAAGCATTTTCTCTAGTTACTTTTCCTCTTTTGGCGCATCATTTTTCAGTCTCTGAGTATGGCTTGATTGATTTGTTTATGATTTTTACAAGTTTCTTGGCAATTATGCTTGTTTTTGGACAAGACTCCGCCGTTGCTAGATATTTTTATGAGTATCGCGATGAAAAAAGTCGAAAAGAGTTAATATCCGAATCTCTTGGAATTCAAGTATTATTACTTCTGTTTTTTATTCCACCGCTTTGGCTTAGTGCAGAATACGTTTCTAATCTTATTTCAGATTCAGAACAATCTGAAACTTTGTTGAAGTTAAATATACTACAATTGCCTTTTATCGTGCTGCAAAATTTTTCTAGAAATCTTCTTAAGTGGACATTTTCTAGGAAATTTTTTTTAATCATTTCTATCGGATCTGTATTTTTTTATATGATACTTCTGCTAGTAGGAGTATGTCTTCTAAAGATTAATATTACTGGAGTTTTTGTAGTAATGTTTATTAGTAATAGTTTATTTGGATTATTGGGTTTATACTTTGTTAGGAGTTGGCTTATCTGGCCAAATAAATTTGTTTTTTCGAGAGAGTTGCTACAGTTTGCAGCGCCATATGGTTTAATCTGTTGTGTAGGTTCATTTATTCCGACAATGGAAAGATCTTTAGTTGCTAATTTACTGGGTACACATGAATTAGGTTTATACTCAGCGGCTTCAAAAGTTGCGATGTTAATAGGAATTATAGTTCAATCTTTTCAAACTGCTTGGGGCCCTTTTTCTCTTGCTATATATAAAAATGACGACGCAATTGATACGTATAATTGGGTTTTAAAAGTTTATACTTTATTAGTTTGCTTGGCGGCTTTTTTGTTATCCGTCATCGCTGAGCCCATTCTAATAATACTGGCTTCAAATAAATATGAAGGTGCAGGTGTTATAGTATTCCCACTTACTATTGGAATCGCGGTACAATCTATCAGCTGGATTACTGAAATTGGAATTTCTATATCTAAGAAAAGTCATTTAAGTTTATATAGTTATTTTGTATTCATTACGGTAAGTGGAGTTTCTATTTATTTTTTATCCTTTGATTTTGGACTTTTCGGTGTCGCAATTGGTATGATGCTAGGATATGTTTCAAATGGGTTAATAGCATCTTTTCTATCATATAAAGCATGTCCCTTGTCCTGGAACTATCGACCAATAATATTTTTTGTGCTTTCTACTGTAATATTTGGCTTTATAGTGCCAGTTATAGATAATGGAAGAAGTTTTATGATTACGTTTAGTATTGCTCTATTAAGTTCCTTAATTTTAGGTCTAATAGGCTGGTATACTATCTTTACGATGCAAGAAAGAAGTAAAATATATTTTAATATAAGGAGCAATATTAATGCAAAGTTCGGAGTATGAATCAAGTGATCGTTTCCAGTTTGGTAAGAACTGGAAAGAATTTCTTTCGGTTATTGATAAAGAACGTATTTCAGAAGCAGAAGTTTCACTTAAAAAAATGCTTAAAATTGAAACATTAGAAGGAAAGACTTTTTTAGATATAGGTTCTGGTAGTGGGTTGTTTAGTCTTGCGGCAAGAAGACTTGGAGCTAGAGTTTTTTCTTTCGACTTTGATATTGAATCTGTTGCTTGTACTAAAGAATTAAAAAGACAGTTTTATCCGAATGATGAATATTGGACAATTGAGCAAGGATCTGTACTTGACCTAGACTATATTAAAAAGCTTGGTCATTTTGATATAGTTTATTCTTGGGGAGTATTGCACCATACGGGGGCTATGTGGGTAGGAATTGAAAATTCTATAAGTCGAGTCGCTGAAAATGGATTATTATATATTGCAATTTATAATGATCAAGGATGGAAGTCTCATGTATGGTGGTTAGTAAAATATATTTATAATAGGCTACCTAGACCGTTTAATTTTGCTTACGGCTACTCGATCGGTTTTTTAGCAAAATTTTTAGTTTTGCTAAAATATACTTTTTTATTAAAACCAATGACTATTGTTAATCAATGGATTAATTACAAAAAACAACGTGGGATGAGTGTAATTCATGATATGATTGATTGGGTTGGTGGATATCCTTTTGAATTTGCTAAATATGATGTTTTAGAAGCTTATTTGAAGTCTAGAGGTTTTATCGTTAAAAATAGTACTAAAGCTTCTAGCTTAGGTTGCCATCAAATAGTTTTTAATAAAATTTTAGATAATAATTAAAAATGTGTGGGATCACTGGATATTTTCAAGGTACTTATCATAATAAAGATGATCAAAATTCAATATTAGAAAGAATGTCATCCGCGATCTCTTACCGAGGTCCTGATGATTCAGGCAGATGGAGTGATACAGGTACAGGTATCGCACTTGCCCATCGAAGACTTTCTATTTTAGATCTTTCCCCTGCCGGTCACCAACCTATGGTATCTCCATCAGGCAGATATGTAATCACTTATAATGGAGAAATATATAATCATTTAGAGCTTCGTGCACTTCTCTGTGAGCCTTCTTGGCGAGGTCATTCTGATACAGAAACACTTTTAGTTTGTATCGAAAATTGGGGTATTGAGGAAACATTAAAGAAAAGTATCGGAATGTTTGCTTTTGCGCTTTGGGATAGAGAGTTAAGATGTCTTACGTTAGCTAGAGATAGAGTAGGAGAGAAACCTCTTTATTATGGCTGGCAAGGTAAAACCTTTATGTTTGCTTCTGAATTAAAAGCTTTAAAAAAACATCCTGATTTTGTAGGAGAAATAGATAGGGATTCTTTAATACTATATCTTCGGCATGGTTATATAAATGCTCCTTATTCTATTTATAAAAACATAAAAAAACTTGAACCAGGAACTTATATTACCATAACTGAAGCTAATGGTGCTGGATTCTTTCCAGAACCTAAAGTCTTCTGGTCCTTTGAAGATTTAATTCAGAAGTCTAGTCAAGAAAAATATCATGATTCATTTAAAAACGCAGCAAATAACTTAGAGCAAATTCTTTTAGATGTTATAAAAGGTCAGATGCTCTCAGATGTGCCATTAGGTGCTTTTTTATCAGGTGGTATAGATTCTTCTTTGATAGTATCATTGATGCAAAAGCTTTCTAGCAGTCCCATTAAAACTTTCACTATAGGATTTAACGAAAAGACTTATAATGAAGCACAATTTGCTAAAAAAGTAGCATTGCATTTAGGAACTGATCATACAGAAATCTATGTTAGTGATCAGGATGCGATTTCTGTGATACCTAGCTTACCTAATATTTACGACGAGCCCTTTGGTGATTCTTCTGCTATCCCTACATATTTGGTTTCAAAGCTTGCAAGGCAATATGTGACAGTTTCGCTTTCTGGTGATGGAGGAGATGAACTATTTGGAGGATATTCAAGATATTTTACGGGAGACCAAACATGGAGGATTATTCAAAATGTTCCGTTGAAATTAAGACAGTTGCTTTCTCCAATAGCTTTTATCTTTGCGTCAAAATCTATATTTCCAGTTTTATCACCAATCTCAAAGTTCCTTCGATATCGAGAAGGTAGTTCAATCAGTGTAAGATTTGAAACGCTAGGAAGAGCACTTAACTGTAATAGTTTCAGAGATTATTATCATAATCAAGTTAGTCAGTGGAGAGATCCAAAGCTCGTTGTGTTAAATGCAATCGAACCGTTTACAACGTTATCAAAAGCATGCTTACCTAATTCTTTCGCATCTTTTTTTGAATATATGATGTATGCAGATTGTAAAACTTATTTACCTGGAGATATTCTTACAAAAGTAGATAGGGCTGGTATGTCGGTAGGTATAGAATCACGTATTCCATTTCTAGACCCTAGAGTAATTGAGTTTTCATGGAAATTGTGTCTTAATCATAAAGTTCAAAATGGAAATGGTAAATATATACTTCGACAAATCTTAAATAAATATGTACCAGTAGAGTTAATAGAAAGGCCCAAAATGGGGTTTGGAGTTCCTATTGATCACTGGATAAGGGGTCCTTTTAAGGAGTGGGCCGAAGATTTATTATCAGAGCATAGTATTAAATCACAAGGTTTTTTTAATTATAAACCTATACAAGAAAGATTGAATGAACATTTATCTTTAAAACATAATTGGAAAGATTCACTATGGACTATATTGAGTTTTCAAGCGTGGTTAGCGAATAAGTAGTTTATTTAGTTTGTAAATATTGTATGAGCTATTTTCCATAATTCACTTTTATCAATGTCTTAAATTTAAAAGTATAAATAATTCCAATATACTGAAGTAATGCTATTGCAAAATCTAGTTGAACTCTATGACGTGGGCCTTGTAGTTCTTCGTATATTCCATATAACCCGAGAAAGATTAAGAGATAGGTAATAAAGAACATACTAAATGGAGTTTTTATCCTCCATATTTGTTGAAAACCTAATATTGTCAAGGGCAAAAGACACCAGTGAAAAAGGGCAGGAAGATTTAGAAAAGCATACTCCGCTTCAGTATTAAATGGGATCGGAGTAAGTGTAGCTCTAATAAAACCAATTATTGGATTTGTAAGTGCTGCTCTTACATCTTGAATTATATTTATTATTTGATCAAAACCAATACTTAAAATTGCAAATAATAATAATCCGCCTCCAAAAATCATTAAAGTTAATCTACTTTTTACCTTTTTAGAAAAAATTAAAGAGATGATTAAAGCAAGTGCAATTAAAAATGGAACATAAAATCTAATAGTAGATAAAATAATAAAAGATAAAATTACTTTCCATAGAGATGTTTTGATTTTTTTATTTAGAAAGTCAGCACCGGCAGATAATAACACTAGGTGAAAAAATAATACAATTATATCTTTAAGATTTGTAATCGTAGACCATGATAAAATATCTGGATGAAAAAGTATGAATAAATAAAATAAATTAAGAGATTTTTTATTTAAGTCAAGTTCATTTTTTGCTAAGTTTGCACCAATATATGCAATGATGCTTGTTAAAATGATGTTTAATACTATTGGAGAGAAGTAATAATCACCAAATAATGAAATAGCGAAGGCGTTATATAAGATATATCCGACATGTCGTCCTCCAGCAGCTCTTTCAATGAATAGCCATTCATCATAAATATTAAATATAGTAATATCCCTATTAATAATCTTTAGGCCACCATTTAAGTAGGTGATGTCGTCATTAAAGGTGTAGGTGCCATCGAAAAGTATTCCAAAGTATATTAAGAACAATCCTGCTTTTAAAAAACAAGCTAACAGGGATAAGGGGATTGATTTTGTTAGTTTATTGCTAATAAAAAATGTAAATAAAGCGATAAGTATACTTGGAAAAAACAGAACATTAAGGTCAAATGAGTACATTTTTTACTATTTCCTCCTCATACTTATGAATAATTTTTTTTACTAAATAAGGAGAAATTGCGTTTTTATCTACTCTATTTTTAAAGTTATGATTAATAATACAATCTGCCAGTGCTTCAGCAGAAATTTCTTTAACTATATGACATTCGTTAATGTTGTCTAAGACTTCATGAATTCCTCCTGGAGATGGAGTTGCGATTACTGGAGTCCCACAGGTTAAAGCTTCAAGTACTACATTTGAGAAGGCTTCATGTCTTGAGCACATAATTAAGGCGTCAGCTAATTTGATATAAGGATAAGGGTTTTTTACATAACCTAGAAAGGACACTTTCTCTGATATTCCTAAATCTATGGATTGTTTTTCAAGTTGTTTTTTCATTGGTCCATCACCTAAAATATTTAAGTGAATATCATGGTTATGAATTAAGCTAATTGTATTAAGCAGAATATCATAACCTTTTTCATGAGATAGTCGTCCAACTGAAACAAGATTAATATTATTACGCCTGTAAGCAATTTCAGGAGTCGATTCTAGAGCCAATTCTAAAATATTATCAACATCAATCGGATTGTTTATTACAATCATTTTTTTTGGAGCTATAAGAAAATTTTTTGAAAGATCATCTTTCATATATTGAGATTGGCAGATTATTAGATCATATTTAGGATAAAATAATTTATAGCCTAGTGTCCAAAGAGTAGAGAACTTTAAATCATATATGATTTTTGATACTGTTCCAGTTTCTCTTGCTATATATTTTGTACTCTTTGGTAAAATAGCCATAATTAGTGATATGGCTAGGTTTAAATGTCCTACGCTTGAAAATAAAATATTTGGTTTCTTTTTCCATAGTAAAAATACTATTTTAGGCAGCGAAAATAATACACGAGTTGATTTAAGGTCTATAATTTTAATATAATCTGGTAATAGATCCCTATGTACCGCATTCCTTGTTGTTACAAGTGCAACTGATATATCGAATTTTTCTTTATTCAGTTCTCTTGCAATTGTACATATGACTTTTTCTGCACCTCCACCTGACAGAGAAGGAATAATAAAAATAATACTAATTTTTTTGTCATTATTCAATTATATTTTCCGAAATATAAATTCATTACAACCCATTTTCCCCGCACATGTTTTCATTTTATTTAAAACAAAGCCTCTTTCTTTGAAGTATTCAAAGACTTTTTCTGGCTTAGCTACTTCAAAAGGATAACCGCCTAACCAGTCAAGCATGTCATACCATATAGACATTCCTCTTTCTATTTTAAGTTTTTTTGTTAATGCTCTATTTATATAGCGCAGGAAAAATAGATAAGGAGCATGTAGAATTATTATAATATATCGCAATACTATATTAGTGTTGTAAGCTTTTTTTATAAATAACCAGTATTTACTTATAAGGCCTTGGTCATTATATATTGCTATATAAAGTGTGCCTTCCGGAGCTACCAGTTGAGAGATGTTTTCAAAAGCAAGATACATTGAGCCTGTATGATGTAAAACACCCCAAGAATAAACAATATCGAATGTTCCTAGATTTTTGATTATATTTTCATCTAAAATTGAAGATTCTTCGATAACCCATTCTGGATTATTAGCACCATAATTTTTTTTTAGATACTGAGTGCAGCTAACAGATTGTGAATCGTAATCAAATGAATGAACTTTTGAACCAAGACGATATGCTGCTAAGGAGAAAAGTCCACTACCTGATCCCACATCTAGAAATGATTTACCTTTTAAAGATTCAGTGCAAAGCATACTTTTAAGAGAGGTTACTGCTCCTAAAATTTGTTCCTCTGTTAGTATTTTTAAAAAGTTTGACCAATTTTTACCAAAGGGGAATCTGTTATCTTCATTCATCCCCTTTAATTTTATATTATTCATTAAAGCTTTATTTGTATAAAAAAACTTGTTGCTATATTATTTATGATAGTAACTAAAAGTCATCTATTCATATAATTGACTGTAAGAAATTAAGTGCTTTTTGGACTTTAGTAAATGAAAATAGTGTTTATTATTACTGGTTTAAAAAGAGGGGGAGCGGAGTTAATGTTACTTCGTCTTATTGAAGGTTTAGATAAGTCATTTTCTCCTTTTTTGATTACTTTGAGAAAAGGTGGAGATCTATTAGAAGAGTTTAGATCATTAGGTATACCTATTATAGAATTAGGGTTAAATCCTAAATTACCTAGTATTTTCAAGCTATATAGGCTTACTAAAATTTTAAGACAAATTAATCCAGAAGTTATTCAAACTTGGATGTATCACGCTGATTTATTAGGAGGGCTAGCGGCTAGGTATGTTGGGATAAAAAAAGTAATTTGGGGAATTCGTAACTCATTTACAGAACCAAACAAGTTGTCTTTTACTACCAGAGTCGTTATTAAATTGAATGCTTTATTGTCTCCATATATACCATCTCAGATAGTTTATTGTTCAGAAAAATCGTTAACACCACATTTTAGAATTGGATATCCATCTAGTAAGTTTATAGTTATTCCTAATGGTTTTCAGTCAGATAAATTTCAAAAAGATATAGGTGTAAGAAAAGTATTAAGAAATGAATTATCGATATCAAATGATGACAAAGTAGTCGGTATGGTAGCCCGCTTTGATCCACAAAAAAATCATTTAGGTTTACTAGAAGCCGCTAGCCATGTTCTTGAAAAAATGCATAATGTTAAGTTTGTTCTAGTCGGTAAAGGTGTGAATAATAATACATTATTAATGGATTATTTAACAAAATTGAAGTTAAAAAAGAATTCAGTTTTACTATTAGAAGCTCGCACTGATATTTTTAAATTTTTAAATATTTTTGATGTTTTAGTTTCTGCTTCTCATAGTGAATCATTTCCTAATACCATTGGAGAAGCAATGAGTTGTGGTATTCCTTGTGTTTCTACTAATGCTGGTGACAGTCGTTCTATAATAGGAGATACTGGCATTGTTGTTGATACGGGCGATATGCAAGCGCTGAGTAGGGGTATTTTAGAAATCTTATCTTTGAGTTCTGATGAGTATGAAACTTTAAGCAAGAAGGCACGCAGTAAAATTATTTCTAATTATGCAATCGCGACTATAGTAAGTCGTTATGAAGATCTTTATCGTTTAAAGGATATATGTGCGGGATAGCCGGATTTTTAGATTGTAAGTTATCCATTCATCCAAGCTCTTGGGAAGAGACTTTACGCAAGATGGGAGAGGTCCTTTCTCATCGCGGCTATGATGATTCGGGAATTTGGTTTGATATTAAAGCAGGAGTTGGTTTTTCGCATCGAAGACTTTCTATCCTTGATATTTCATCTGCAGGGCATCAGCCAATGATATCCAATTCCGGTCGATATGTAATTACTTTTAATGGTGAGATATATAATCATTTAGACTTAAGAAAAAAACTAACTTCTATTGATTGGAGAGGATCATCTGATACTGAAACTTTATTAGCTGCAATCGATAGTTGGGGTTTAAATAAAGTCTTAGAGCTAAGTGTCGGTATGTTTGCTCTTGCAGTATGGGATAGAGAGTTGAGAGTTTTGCAACTTGCGAGAGATAGAATGGGAGAAAAACCTTTATATTATGGATGGCAAGGCGAAGTATTTTTATTCGCATCCGAGCTAAAAGCAATAAAATGTCATCCTTCTTGTCAGAGTGTAATTGATCGTAACTCATTGAATGAATATATGTCACTTTCTTATATTCCAGCACCCTTGTCTATTTATAAGGGTATAAAGAAATTATTACCAGGAACTATAATTGAAGTTAGTGTAAAAAATGAATATTCATGCACTGTTGATTCATATTGGAATTTAAAAGACGTGGCCGAAAGAGGTGAAAAACAGAACTACTTAGGTAGTGATTTCGAGGTTATTAATAGGACCGAAGAACTATTAAGACAGTCTGTTAAATCTCAATTAATATCAGACGTACCTTTAGGTGCTTTTTTATCCGGCGGGATTGATTCCTCTTTAGTAGTTGCTTTAATGCAACAAGAATCTTCATCTCCTATTAAAACATTTACTATTGGTTTTAATGAGGGGCAGTTTAATGAAGCTAAATATGCTAAATTAGTTGCGAAACATTTTGGGACTGAACATACAGAAGAGTATATTAATTCTAAGGATGCTTTAGATGTCATTTCAGAGCTACCATTCATTTATGATGAACCATTTGCAGACTCTTCACAGATACCAACATATTTATTAAGCAAAGTTACTAGAAAATCTGTTACAGTAAGCTTATCTGGGGACGGAGCTGATGAGTTATTTGGTGGATATTTACAATATAAATTAATACCAAGAATAAATACACTTCCTAAAGCTTTAAGAGTTTTGTTATCAAAATTGTTACTACCGTTAAATAATTCATATATTCAAAATATTACTGACTCTTACGCGCTAAAATTTTTATTTAAGTTAGAATTAAAAAATATTCCTTATCGTGCTAAGAAATTTTCTTTAATTTTAGCTTCTTCAGGTATTGAACAGATGTATGAAAATTTTATTCGTGAATATATTTCGGGAAATTTATTAATAGAAAAACAATATGAACATAATTTTGAGACTATCGATTTTTTAAAGCAGATAGAACATAAAATTATGTATATTGATACAAAACGGTATTTGCCTGATGATATTATGGTAAAGGTAGACCGTGCTTCTATGTCTTCAACTCTTGAATCTAGGGCTCCTTTTTTAGATCATAGATTAGTTGAATTTGCTTGGTCACTACCGATGTCTATGAAGATAAGAAACGGAAGAGGAAAGTGGGTATTACGTCAAATATTAAGCAAGTATATTCCTAATCATTTAATTGATCGCCCAAAGATGGGTTTCGCAGTACCAATTGCAGAATGGTTAAGAGGCCCACTACGCCCTTGGGCAGAGGAATTATTAGATCCTAGGCGAATGAAACAAGAAGGTTTTTTTAATCATAAGTTAGTTCAAGATATTTGGAGACAACATCTTAAAAAAGAATACAATTGGAAAACCCAGTTGTGGACAATTTTAATGTTTCAACAATGGATGAATTCTATAAAAAATAATAGATGAATAAAAAAGTTATACTTTTTGCTAATACTGCATGGTATCTTTATAATTTTCGCTTATCTTTAGCTAAAAAATTAAAAGAAAATGGTTATGAAGTAGTATTAATTTCTCCACCAGATGAGTATGCTAAGCATTTTGAGGAGTTGGGATTCCGATGGATTAGTTTACCAATGGATAGAAGAAGTCTTAACCTCATACGTGAGTTTTTTTTAATCTGGCATGTTAAGAATATATATCAAATTGAAAAGCCTGCACTAGTTCACCACTTTACTCTAAAAAGTATTTTAATAGGCTCCATAGCTGCAAAATTAGCTAGAATTCCAAAGCATATAAATGCTATCGCCGGTTTAGGTTATATATTTTCTTCTCAGGATTTAAAAGCAAGAATTTTAAAACCAGTTCTAAAATACTTTTTAAGATTTCTTTTGAAGGATAAAAATTCTACTTTTATTCTTCAAAATTCTAATGATTTAATCGCATTTGATAATAAGGCTAGTTTTATCAGTCATAGAATTAAAATAATAAAGGGTTCTGGAGTAAATATAGATTTATTTAAGCCCCCTCTAAATACGAAAATTATAAATACCGAAACTAAAGTCCTACTTGCAGCTAGATTGTTATGGGATAAAGGAATTAGAGAATTTGTTAATGTTGCATATGATATTAAGAAAATGAATTTACCAATTCAATTTCTTGTAGCAGGAATGCCTGACTTTGGTAATCCTAATGCCGTTCCTATGACTATGGTAGAAAAGTGGAAGAATGAAGGTGTTATTGATATACTTGGACAGTATGATGATATGCCAACTTTGTTAGCTAATGTTGATATTTTTGTTCTTCCTACGAACTATGGTGAAGGTTTACCAAGAAGTTTATTGGAAGCAGGGGCGTGTGGATTACCATTAATAACAACAAATATTCCTGGTTGTAGTGAAGTGGTAGAAGAAGGAGTAAATGGTATTTTAATTGCTCCAAAAGATGTAACTGCATTAAAAGAAGCCTTAATTTATTTGCATGAAAATATCGATTTAAGAATTCAAATGGGTGTCGCCTCTAGAAAAAAAATATGTGAAGAATTTGATGAAGATATTATTATCAAAAAGACTATCCAAGTTTACAGTGAAATCTTATTGAACTAGTTCCAAAATCTTGAAAAAGCCTTGCTAGATCTTACTTCTTCCTCTCCATAATATTCCGCATAAGCATCTCTATAATAATAATAATGCTGACCTTTTTTAGTATCAACTCCGTTTAGTATTACTCCAAGTACTTTACCTCCGACTTGATAAATTCTATTTCTAGCTTCCTTAGCTATGCCTTGTTCTGTTTTTTGACCTCTCACGACTAAGACAACTCCATCAACTATTTTTGATAATATTACAGAATCTGTTACAGGTAATATTGGTGGAGAATCTAGTAATATAAATTCATATTTTTCTCTAAGTTTAACTAGAAGTTCAACCATCTTATGGGAACCTAATATCTCCGCTGGATTTGGAGGTTTTACTCCTGCAGGGATTATGAAAAGTTTTTCAGATACAGTTTTGTGTATTGCATCTTCTAATTTGCATTGGCCAGTTAAGTAGTCGACTAAACCTGGTGCATTCCTGTCAATATCAAACATTTTATGAAGTGCCGATCTTCTTAGATCACAGTCTATTACTATTGCAGATTTCACTGTGCCAGCAATAGTTAGTGCAAGGTTGCTGGAAAGTGTAGTCTTTCCTTCTCCTTTTCTTGAACTTGTAATTAGTACAGTTCTCGGTGGATTATCTGCCGATGAAAGTAAAATAGATGTTCTAACAGCTCTAAACGCTTCACTCGTTGCGCTAAAAGGAGCACTTACAGTCACAAGGCTTTCTTCAATTTCTAGTTTTTCAATTAAAGGTACTATTTTATTATTTTCATCCTCTACAACTGAGTTAGATGAATTTTCTATTAATTTTTTATAAGTCTCACTTTTAGTTGCAAGCTTTTTTAGCGCATCGGGCTGAGTATCTATCAGGTCATTAGTATAAGCGGGAATGATACCTAATGATGGAAGCTGAAGTATTCGCTGTACTTGCTCTACGGTCTCTATTGTATTGTCTAACGCTTCTATTATGAAAGCTATTATGAAACCTAGTATCGGCCCAATCAATAAGGCTAATAACATATTCATTTTTCTTTTAGGACTTGAGAATCCTTGAGGTACTGCGGCTTTATCAGCTAAAGTTATATTGTTAATTTCGCTTTCTGCGCTAATTTGAGCTTCTTTTAATTGTCTTAAAACTGATTGATGTAAGTCTCTTACTGAATCAAATTCTCTCTTAATACTGTTATATTTTACACTTCTTTTTGATAGGTCAAATGCTTTACTTTTTTGTATTTCTAATTCTCTTCTTAATTGTTCTTCGGTCGCTAAGTCTGATTTATATTTAGATTCAGCAGTTTTGATTATAATCTTATCTTGCTGTGTCATGCTGGACTTAATGCTTTCAATTTTTGCTTTTAGCTGTTGCATGGCAGGGTACTCAGCTTTAAATTTTTGCCCTAAGTCTGCATATTCAGCTTCTGCATCTCTTAGCTTTGCTCTTAGATCTTCAAGACCTCTACTGTTATTTTCTGACGCTTCTGAACCACCACCAATTTTTGCTTCATTGAAAATAGTCTCAGATGATATTCTTTTTGATGTTGCATCAGTAAGAAGCTTGTTAAGCTCGCCCATCTTTTTAACTACTATATCTTCATCTTGACTGATAGCAACTATTGCGTTGTCTTCAGCATATTGTGCAAGTTCTTGTTCTGTAGTTGCTACCTTAGTGGATAACTCTTCAGCTTGTCCTCTTAAGAAAAGTAAATTATTAAGAGCAGATTTTTGTTTTTCTTCTCTTGCTAAATCTATGAAGTTTTCGCTATGAGCATTTGCTATTGCTGTCGACAAGTTAGCATCCGAAGTGGTAACGCTAATTGTCACTAAGAAAGTTCTTTTCACTGGATTAATTTTAACAAGACTTAAGTATGATTTAAGCATTCCGATCGGATGTTCGTATACTTTGTCACCACTAGAAGTTTTTTCTATTTCTTTTGAAGAAAAAAATTGAAAAAAGCTACTAAAGAAAGATAGTACTCCTCTTTTTCTTTCCAAGTATTCTTTTATATTTGGACCAATTTTAGGATCTGATAGCATTTTGTCTGCTAATGTGAGTCTTGAAATAAGTTTTATTTGTGTCTCTAAGTAATCTTGTTTTTCAGTCTGTTTAGCTATTGAGTCTTCAAGCCTAGCTCCTTGGAGAGTAGGAGAGTAGCTACTAATGCTTATATTTGTTTCTGCCGTGTATAGGGGAGTAGTGGTGTATGAATATATTGTAGTTAATAGAAATACAGTTGCTGCAATTGTAGCTATAAGTTTTCTATGAACAAGGGCAACTCTTAAATAATCTTTAAGAGGATTTGGCTCTTCGAAGTTTTGATTTTTTCTAATTTGACCTTGGTCTACAGTATCTTCATAATAATATGATTGCCTAGCATTATCAGAGGATCTTTTTACGGTACTAATTTCTCTAACTTCTTTTGCCAAGATGATTCTCCAAATGCAATTAACACTAAATTTATTTTAGTGTTAATTGTAAGATAAAATGTCGAAATTGGCTAGTTTGATTAAGAATATAGTTTTGTTATCTTACAGTATTTACAGGCGCGATTCCTCTTCCTAGTATGCCGTTTAGGACAGAAATTGTCTGATTTGTAAAAAATCTTGATCTGTCACTTGGAACTCTTACTAAATCCCCATCTCTTAGACGTATGTCTGTCCCGTCTTTAATTGCTATTTTTTCTAGATCAATCGTAATTAGTGCCTTTTGACCTGAACCAACTTCTCTAATTACTTCTATTGACTCAATATCAGCAGCATAAGTTAAGCCTCCTGCTGAAGCAATTGCGCCCATTAGCGTCATCTTAGATGGGAGTTCATAGGAGCCCGGTGCGGAGATTTCTCCATCAAGTTGTACTTTGCCTGCTTCTGGAATAATTATTGTATCTCCTGCTTTGAGGGGAACTTGTAGAGGAGCGTTAGTGGTGTTCCCAATTAGAGACTCATAAGGAATTTCGATACCGTATTTAGATTTACTTTCGTTTAAAGCTATTAAGTTATTTTGTGGTTGTGCAGAGATCTCATTGTTAGTCGCTGGGATTAGAACTACAAGTCCAGAAGCATTTTCTTTTCTACCACCTGCCTCTGAAAGTAGTTCTATCAGTGAGTAATTTTCTCTAGATAAAGGATAGGCTCCTGGTTTGTATATTTCCCCAACTAGCCAAACTTTATGAGCAGAATATTCCGCAATAAATAATTGCACCTGCGGGTTATGCATAAATTTATTGAGATTTTTAGTGATCTCGGCTTGTGCTTCAGCTTCAGTTAGACCTAATAATTTTATATTTCCTAGCAAAGGGAGAGAGATTAAACCATCTGGACGAATTCGAATCTTTCTATTCATTTCAGGAGCATCAAATACAGAAACTTCGACTACGTCTTCTACTCCGATCTTATATGTCGAAGGACCACTTGATGGTGTCGCAGTTAATCTTTCCTGCGATCTATCCGTAATTAATTTAGTAAGTCTTTCTTTCTGTATCTTATCAAAACTATAAAATGCTTCCTCCCCCTCGTATTTTGCTTTTGTGTCATCTGATAGAGATTCTCTGGAAGGAGTGAATCTTAAACAAGCTGTAGACAAAAGGATAACTATGCATAGTAAGTATTTTGAGAGCTTCATCATAAGAAAATAGAAAATTTTAAGTTATACTACTGATAATATAACTGAATGTAATTCAAAAAAATTAATAAAATTATTATCAGTCTTTAACGACTTTCTAATAATAAGATGTTGTAAGTCATATATCTCATTTGAATCAAGATCATTTTTTTTATCTACTACCATCTTATAAGACTGCTTAGCGAAAGGAGAATTAATTATTTCAAGAGTAGGGTCTGAACTAGCATCTTTTATCTCGTTTAAGGTGGGGGCTAGTATAATAGAAACTGATCCAGATCTTATTGACCTCATTCTTGATTCAGAATTTTCATACTTTTTTATAATAACTTCTTGAATAGCTTCTTTTTCAGAATTTAGCCCAAAGTAGTTATTTCTCACTAGAGTATAGTGTGAATTTGGGGAGTTCTCTTTTATTTGAAAGTTCCCAAATAATGGTAGATTTGTTCCTTTGCCTAGTTCCGCCTCCATAATTTCAGCGGTATTTTTGTCTATTATTGGCATGGAATTTAGTGAATGCAGAAAATTCGCCTCCGTATTTTTTAACTTGAATTTTGCTGTGAAGCCATCAGACGTGTCACTAAAATTAATTTCAGCGATATTAAAAACAGATTTCCCTATGTCGCTTGTTGGGTAGCTTTCTTGTTTTCTATAATATTCTCTCAAAAAAGATATTGAGTTTTTGATAATTGAAGAGTTCATTTTTTTTGTAGAACTTATTGGGACATCATTTGGATATTGAACTTCCCATATCTCATTATCTTTATCCTTAGTTCTAGAAGTTTTAGTAGCTTTTAAAGGACTACTTGTCTCAGGACTCTGTTTGTAAATTGGACTAGAGATATTACTTAAAATAACATTCGTTACTAAGTCTTCAGAATCTAAAATTTGAATTTTAGAAGGAAGGTAAGGGGAGCTAATAGATAGTGTCTCAGCTTGAACTTTCGTAATATGAGAAAGTACGCAAGTAATTAAAATAAAGTTTGTTAGTTTTATCTTTAAACTCATATTATTTTTTTATAGTTTCAAAGATTTGTAGTGCTAAATTTATTGGAGAATTTAGTTTGATGGTTTTTTGATTAGAAGTAAAATAAATTTTTGTATATGGTGTTTTAAATTTAGTATTTTCAAATAAGGCAACAGTTCTCGTTCCTAATTGAGTAGTGATTTTAGAACTAATAGTTTGAGATAAGGTATAGTTAACATTGTCTGTACTAGACCATATTTCTATTGAAATATCTCTTGGCAATATCTCGCCTTCGTTTGCTTGAAGTAATATTGTATTTACCTTGTCGTAAGTTGGTATATATAAACCTACTGCATCAATTTTATTGTTTAACCCTAAGGCTGATTCTTCTTGATAATCTAGCCAGCTGTAAACTTGAGCTGTTTTTTTAGATGTACTTGATAATTTTGTAGACACTAAAAAGGGAGATCTAATAGAATTAGCTAGTATTTTTAAAATTTCTTGAGACTGATTATCATTGTCGCTTAATGTAATTTCTTTATACATTAATTTAACTAGTTTATTTTTAAAATTAGAAAACGTTTGAACGTCTTGAGACCAATATAGTTTATATAAAATATTTATAAGCTGTTTCTTTTCTGTATCTGTATAATCTGTCTTTTCATCTATCTTTTCAATTGTTTCGATTAAAGGAACTTCAAATGCATTAGTATAATCTTTGCTCTCAAGGTTTTTGTTTTTATATAAATTCAGCCAGTTTAAAATATTAGGAAGCTTTCTAGGTATAATTGCATTCATTTCCTCTTCGCTCTGTACTTGTGACAGCAGGTATGAAATTATTTCTTTACTATTCGGGACTAAGGAGTTTTCTTCAAAAGCTCTGAAGTCTTGCATCGCTTCAATCCTAGAGCCAAGGTTTTTTTCTATTAAAGCTACTTGATAGAGGGTTGTCGGGTCAGTGGGGGACAAATGTTTTATTAGCTTAAGTCTTTCTTGAATTGAAATTTGACCAGTTGCGTTAGTGGCATCTAATTTTAATTTTTTATTATTGTTATAGTAGTTCTGACAAGTGCTGCTAAGATAGGGGGAAATACTTTCAATATCAGCAATGGCAATGTGATAATTTACAGTATTCGGTGAAAGCCTAGAGGCTGAAATAAAAAAATCTCTAGCTTCGCAAAAAGAAGAAATTTTATCTTCAGTATTAGAAGTTTCTAATCCAAGAGCTAATTTTAGTTTTCCCAGTTGATATAAATGTTGATATTCAAAAAGTGGGGTATGAATAACTTCTTGAGCTTCAAATACTTGATTAATTGAGTTGATTTTTTTTGTATAACTAAAAAATGGTATCTCTTTTGATAGTTTTTCTAAGCGACTTTCAAGGTTTTTAGAGTTTTTGTATATACAGATTGAACTAATTTCTTGAAAAATAAAGAAAACTGATAAGCAGGAGGTGATTAGTGCATTTATCAAGTTTGAAGAAGTAATCATTATGAGTACTTACTACGAATTTTTGTTTTAGGAAATTCTATAGTGTTAAAGATTTTATTATTAATTAGCTTGATGTGAAAGCTCTAACGCTGTACTTGTTATCAATACTATAATGACGATAGTTAATAACTCTTGATTAATGCAATGGCAAATTCTGAGAACAATTCAATTCCTCTTCTTATTAACGTTGAACCTGTTAATAAGAATTCAACAGATTTAACTAAAAAAACATCATCAGAATTTAGGTATATTGGAGTATCCGGACTATTTTTATTGTTAATGTTGATTATACTACCTTTTATGTTCGGAGGTAGAGATCCGGTAGTTGCTTCTTTTATTAAAATAACTTTCTTTGTTTCCGTTTTAGCATCTTTCATTAACCAGATGTTTTTTAAGAAAAAGATAGAATCTACAGTTGATAACAGATCTAATAAGACTATTATTTTGTTCCTACCTCTGCTCTCTTATTTGATTTTTCAAATAGTACCACTTCCACTCTCTTTGTTAGCTTTCCTTTCACCTAACTCGGCAACAGCTTATCGTTTAACTGGCGCAGAATACGGATATGTCAGCTTGGAGCCATTTAGTTCTATATTTGCTCTTTCGTGGTTGCTTGTGTTCGCCTTGCTTTTTAATTCATTGCTAAACGTACCCTATAATACAGCAACTATAGACAAGAAAAGAAGGAAGTCTAAGAGTACAAAGATTGTATATTTTTCTGAAAATTCCAGAGAGTTTGATATGTTTTCAGAGTTGATTCAAGTTGTTTTAATTAGGGTTTCATTGATTTGTGCAATTATTGGGATAAGTCATTTGGTATTACAGATGAACTCCTTATTCGGTATTTATTCGTATGCTCCAAACGTAGAAATTACTTCCAGGGCTCATTGGCCTTTTGTTAATGCAAATCAACTAGCTTTTATAATTGAAATTGGCTTACTTTTATCCGTCACGCGTTTTTTTAGAGAAAGACAGATAAAGGGACTATCGTTAGTAGCATCCGAGGATAAAAGTTTATTGTTAGCATTTAAGGATTTTTTAAGTTTAATAGAGCGCCAAGCATCACTTTTAATTTCAATATTAGTTTTATCTATCGGTCTCTTTTTAACTATGTCACGAGCTGGGATTATTTTATCAGTTTTCGGAATTAGTGTGCTCTGGTTTTTTTATAAGTTAAGGCCGGTAAAACTTGTTTCTAAAAAAACTAATACTAATAGAAGTTCAAATAGATCATTTTCTCCCTTTATTCTAAAAGTTATTAAGTTAATTTCTGCTCCTGTATTAATAATTTCTTTAGTATTACTATTTATAGGTGGAGAGGCTACTCATGATCTATCTGAAAGAGTTGATGAGACTTATATCCAGTCGGGAAGTGCTCCTAGGGCGGCATTAAACCTTGTTACTTGGAAAGTTTTTTCTGAAAATCCGATATGGGGAGTAGGCTTAAACAATTGGAAGTTAGTAGCTAGTAATTTTTCTGAGGGCTATGTTGTTGGGTGGAAGTTAGATTATGCCCACAACGATTACTTTCAACTCCTTTCGGAAGTTGGGCTTATCGGGCTTATGCTTGGCGTATTCCCTATATATTATGGCATTAGAAAATTATTAAAGGTTATTCGACTAAATTTAGGACAGGTCCGAAGCTGTTTTTTGTTAGGATTATTTCTTTCTTTCATGGTTCCAGCGATTCATGCAGCTGTTGATTTCCCTTTTCATCTGCCATTCTTATCTTTTTCAATATTCGCTACGTTAGTAATCTTCACGAGAACGTGCGTTTATTTTTCATTGAAAAATGAAACAACTGATAAAGAATAAGTTTGGTAATTAATTTAGTATCTTTTTCTCCTTGTTTGCTTGCTAACAAACGCTAATTATTTAGTTTTCTGTTTGACAATTTTACTGTTCAGATGTTAGTGTTTAGAACACCGCAACGGCAAGTTGTTTAAAACTATTGATCAAAAGCTTGTTTATCTTGTTCAGTTAGTAGCATTAGCGGCCGATAGTTAATATTGGTCAATGTCTCATATGTTTGTCTCTTATGTTTGAACATTAGTCTCTAGATATTACATCGTAATAACATTACGCAAAAATATGTTTGATATTGATTTTTTATAATTAATATCTAGTGTTAAATATTTTTGTGTAATAAAATTTTTTGATAACGAATAAATTTTTAAAAAAACTAAAATGCAAAATAGAATGAAATTACTATCAGCGTTGTCTTTCTTCGGATCTACTGCATTACTTACATTGCCTTCATTTGTATTTGCAGGCGAACTGAATATAAATGCTGATGATGGCTCTACGCTACTTAGAATGGAAGCGCCTGAAAATAATACCTTTGATATCAAAGTAGAATTTAATTCTATAGATTTAAATAAAAACGCTCACATTAACATTAAAAGTGAAAAGGGTGAGTCTAGAGACATTCTAGTTAGTCAAGACGCTATGACAAAAGGGGTTTTAATACCAACTTTGCCATTAGGAGTTTATTCTTTATCTGCTAGTTCAAAAAATACAGATATAAGAAAAGTTTCTATAGTAAATGAGAACAAGGACAAGTCCGCGGCAGTAGATTCTGTTAACGATGATAGTATCTCAAGCTATACACTAGGCGGCGGAGCGGTTGCTGCAGTAGCAGCGGCAGCGGCAGTAACTGTCGGTGGAGGAGTTGATGCTCTTTCAGGTGGAAATAATGGCTCAACTAACTCTAGCAGAGAAGGCAGATTAAATACTACTAGTATAACAAATGTCGATCCAAATAGACCAAATCCATCATTCCCTATAAGTAGTGCACCTGCCGTAGTTGTTACTGCTGCTCCTGTGATTGGTAATAATCCATCAGGAAATAGTAGCGCTGTTCCAGCGCCGTCAGTTGCTCCTATTATTGCACCTGCTCCTCCAATCAAAGAACCAATGACTCCAAGTTAGTATTACGGAGTAACTTTAGGTTTTAGTTTTATAAGTTTTACAAGAATGAGTCATGGCTATATTAATATAAAATTAGCCTTGAAAGTTTATTAGTATAAAAGCATAGGTACCAAATATGAATAAGCGTGAGCTAAAAAGTTTGAAATTATTTTTAATATTGTTTGTAGGGATGTTATTATTGGGTGAAGCTAAAAATAGCTCTGCACTAGATCATGATGCTGATGGCAAATCCGACTACATAGTATACAGACCTGTGGATTCATTTTATGGTAATTCTGTTTGGTTTGTTAACTCAAGCGCTCTAAGCGGAACATTAGTTTATCAGTGGGGACTTTTAGGAGATATCCCAGTTCAAGGTAAATTTTCTGGCGGAGCAGGTTCAGACTTAGCTATTTTTAGACCTAGTCAAGGTATCTGGGCTATAAGAAATTATTCAACAGATCTTAAATTCTCTACAGCTTCTACATTATATCAATGGGGTCTTAGCGGAGATCAGCCTTTTAGCTGTGACGTAGATGGTGATAGTGGAAGAAGTGATCTTACAGTTTATAGACCTACTGATGGTGTTTGGTACACTAGAAAATCAAGTGCAACTACACCTTTCTCTACTACAGCAGCTCAACAATGGGGTGGTGTCAGCGGAGACGTTGCTATCCCTAGAGATTATGATGCAGATAGTAAGTGTGACTATACTGTTTTTAGAAGCGGTAGTTGGTTTGTCCTTCTTTCTTCAACTTCTAATACCATTGGTGCAGTTATTCCTTGGGGAGCTACTACGGATGTTCCGGTACCAGGGAAATATGATAATGATTCTATAGAGGACTTCGCTGTTTACAGACCTAGTAACTCTACATGGCATATTAGACTATCAAATCTTGCTGGATTAACTTCAAGATCATTACAATGGGGTCTTACTGGAGATATACCAGTTCCTGCTGATTATACAGGTGATGGTAAGACTGATATCGCAGTTTGGAGACCTTCTACAGGTACTTATTATATCTTAACTTCAGAAAGTAATTATACTACTCCTAGAGCCCAACAGTTTGGTCTGAATGGTGATATTCCGATGGGAGATAGAAGAGGTTTCTAGAATATTTTCTAGTTCTCTTAATTTTTAAACCCCGTCTTCTCTGCGAAAGCAGGAAAGACGGGGTTTTTATTTGCAGTATTATCTAGCTCTAGTTATAAAATATTACGTTCTACAATCGGCTCTAAACTTGGTACAAATTCTGTACCGGTGATTCTTTCAAAAGCGGTTAAGTATTTATCTAAAATTGATAATCTTTTCTCATTAGTAAATTCAGGTGGTGTTCCTTCACCCATATAGCCTTCAGAGATAAGCCAACTTCTAACAAATTCCTTGTCTAACATTACAGGTTCATTTCCACTTTTTAAGGAGTTCTCGTAAGAACTAGCCTCCCAGTATCTAGAACAATCTTGTGTATGTATTTCGTCTGCAAGTATTAGTTTCCCATTGTCTTTCGTTAATCCAAATTCATATTTAGTATCAACTAATAACAGGTCACGTTTTTGTACTTCATTTGAAGCAAATTCAAATAGTTTTAGTGCTGTAGCTTTTATTTCAGACCAAATATTTTCATCAACTACTTTGTTGTTTATAATTTCTTTATCAGAAATAGGAACATCATGATCGCCTACTGCTGCTTTAGTAGATGGTGTTATAATTGGAGTCTCAAATTTGTGAAATCTCCTCAAGCCAGGTGCTAATTTTATTCCAGATATACTATTCCCTTTTTCGTAGTCTCTCCATGCACTGCCTGTCAGATATCCTCTAACTATCACCTCAATAGGAATAATATTAACATCTTCAGCTACAACTATGTTTGCATGCGGTCTGGATATAATATGATTTTTTATAATGTGCGATGTCTTATCGAACCAGAATTGAGAAAGAGCATTTAAAATTTGTCCTTTGAAAGGAATTGTAGTTAAGATTATGTCAAAAGCACTTAGTCTATCGGTAGAAATTAATACTCTTTTATTATTGCTAACATATGAATCTCTAACTTTCCCTTTATAAAAACTACCAAGATTTTTAAAATTAGTTTCTTCTAGGATATGAGCAAAGGGATCGTTGATGTTATTTTTTCGTAAAAATTCCATAATTTTAACTTATTGAGTTGAATAAATCATTTCTGTGGTTGCTAAGGCTTCTTTAGAAATTTTCATTCTAATTTCTTTTTTGTCGGATTTCTTATGACTTAAGGCCAAGGCTTCTCCGTATGCGGGTATTAGTCCAAAACTTATATTCATAGGTTGAAAGTATTCTCTCGCGGGGTCGCTAATGTAGTGAAGTAGACCACCGATTGCTGTATGAGTTGGAGGGATGAAAAGAGGTTGTTTATTTAAATAATTAACAGCATTTATTCCTGCTATTAATCCACCAGCAGTTGACTCTACATATCCTTCCGTACCAGTAATTTGTCCGGCAAAAAATAAGCCACTAATAGTTCTATATTCTAAAGTAGGATTTAGTAACTTTGGAGAATCTATAAAAGTATTTCTATGAACGGATCCAAGTCTAACAAATTCTGCTTCCTCAAGACCTGGAAGAGATTTTAAAACTCTTAACTGTTCATTGTGTTTCATTCTAGTTTGAAAACCAACCATACTCCATAAATGACCTTCGCTATCATCTTGTCTAAGTTGTATAACAGCATATGGTCTTCTGCCAGTTCTTGGATCAGTTAAGCCTACTGGCTTCATTGGCCCAAATCTAAGAGTATCTAATCCTCTCTCCGCCATATCTTCAATAGGCATACAGCCTTCAAAGGGTCTTAGATTTGTTATGTTATCTGATTCAACTTCTTCATGTCCTCCAAACTTTTCTGCTTCGAGCACATCATTTATGAATTTTTCATATTCTTCTTTTGATAGAGGAATATTTAAATAATCAGAACCTTCTCCTTTATCGTATCTTGATTGGCGAAAAATAGTATCATGACAAATAGAAGAGCCTAATATAATAGGGCTAATTGCATCAAAGAAAGATAAGTTACCTTGTGTACTAAGTTCTAATATATTTTTGCAGAGTTGCTCTGAAGTTAATGGCCCACTTGCAACGATTACAGGATTATTTTCGCTCGGGGTAGGTATCTCTGTTACTTCATCTTCTATAATATTTATCAGAGGATTTGATCTGATTTTATGATCAACGTATGTACTAAACTTTTCTCTATCAACTGCTAGTGCTCCGCCAGCGGGTACTTGTGAGAAGAGTGCTGCCTCCATAATCAGAGAGTGCCAAAGTTTTAATTCTTCTTTTAATAACCCTACGGCATTAGTTAAATCAGCTCCTCTAAAAGAATTTGAACAAACTAACTCAGAGAAAAGCCCAGTTTTATGAGCTTTAGTTGTTTTTCTAGGTCGCATCTCATACAGGTCTACATAGATACCTTTTGAAGCTATTTGATGTGCAGCTTCAGACCCAGAAAGGCCAGCTCCTATTACTGTTACTTTCAGTTGAGTTTCTTTTGTATTAGTTGATTGAGGCATTTCCTGGAGTTCTAGGAAATGGAATAACATCTCTAATATTTTGCATTCCCGTTATATACATTACTAGTCTTTCAAATCCTAAGCCAAAGCCAGCATGAGGGGTAGAACCAAAACGTCTTGTATCTAAATACCAAGAGTAATGATCAATTGGTAAGTTATTATCAATGATTTTTTGTTCTAAAATATCTAATCTTTCTTCTCTCTGTGAGCCACCTATTATTTCTCCTAATCTAGGAACTAGAAGATCCATAGCCGCAACTGTTTTTTGATCATCGTTCAGTCTCATATAGAACGCCTTAATTTCTTTAGGGTAATCCATTACAAATACTGGACCCTTAATGTATTCTTCACTAAGAAATCTTTCATGTTCTGTTTGTAGATCAGATCCCCAAGTGCAAGGGAATTCAAATTTCTTACCCGAGCTTTCTAAGATCTTTATAGCTTCAGTATAAGTAATTCTAGCAAAATCTGCTTTAATTAGCTTTTCAAGAGAATCAATAATTCCTTTTTCAACCCATTCGTTGAAGAATTTTAAGTCCTCCAATCCTTTATTTAGTACTTTTGTAATAACGTACTTTAGAAATTCTTCTGCGATCTTTGAATCTTGCATTAGATCACAAAAAGCCATTTCGGGTTCAATCATCCAAAATTCTGCTAGATGTCTTGGTGTATTTGAATTTTCAGCTCTAAAAGTAGGACCAAATGTGTATATATTTTTTAATGCCTGAGCAAAAAGTTCTCCTTCTAGTTGTCCTGAGACTGTAAGATAAGTTGGAGTACTAAAAAAATCTTTTGAGTAATCTATTTTGCCTTTATCTGGGCCACTAGCTTCTATTTTAGGAACGTTATCTAATGGTAATATTGTTACCTGAAACATTGACCCCGCACCTTCGCAGTCAGAAGATGTAATGATAGGTGAGTGTAGGTGAACAAAGCCTTTTTCATTGAAATATTCATGAACGGCATAGGATAATAAACTTCTTGTTCTGAAGACGGCTCCAAAGGTATTAGTTCTTGGTCTTAAGTGAGATATCGTTCTTAAGAATTCATTTGTATGACGTTTTTTCTGTAAAGGGTAAGTCTCTGGATCCGCAGTTCCTAGAAGTTCTAAATTCTCACAATAGAGTTCTATTATTTGTCCTTTGCCGAGACTTTTTTTTAAGATCCCATTTACGCTAATTGCTGAACCTGTAGTTAGTTTTTCAAGTAAGCCATCTGGCAATTTTTCTTCTACAACTAGAATTTGTAGATTTGATAAGCAACTACCATCGTTTAGCTCTATAAAGCTAATTCCCTTAGAGTCTCTTCTGGTCTTTATCCAGCCTTGAACTTGAGCTTCTGTCTCTGTTTGGGAAAGTTCTTCTGCTTTTGAAAATAGTTCTTTAATTTGAAGATTAATAGCCATTATATACTGCTCTTATTGTGAATTTTGTTTTTAGGAAATTTATAATAAGAAATAGCAGTTAGCTTAGGAGCTAATGCGACTAGCCCTAATATAAATATAGTGCCCAAAATATAGAAATGCCCAGAGTGCTTCAACTCAAGTAAAACCTGAGCTGACAGCGCTAATAGCGCTACTCTTATCTTAAAGAGCAGCATATTTGTATCAGTGCTTGCCACAATGTGGCTTCGCATAGTGCTACACGTATCATAACAATATGGAAAGGAAAATTTAACTGTGGGCACTATATAACTCTTCTTTTAAGTGGTATAAGATTAGACTTAACATTTTCTGTATTAGAATTTATATTGGTCGTAGCTGTATTTATCGCATTATTATTTGAAGCTGAAATGTTATCTAACGATGCAAGGTTAATTTGTATGCTTTCATTTCTCTTTTCTTGAGAAATTAAGAGATTTAATTCATCGTTTATTACTTTTAAAGCTTGTAAACGAGCTTTCTTTCTAACTAAGTCCGTAGAAATTTTTAACAGTTGAGCATATTCTTCTCTTTCTATAGATTCTTCTGCCAATGATTTACTGCTTTTTATATCGTATTCAGCAGACTTGAATTCTGAAATAAAAGATTGCCATATTTCATTTAAACCATTTGCAAGCTTATTAGCTGGCAATTCACTTAATATGTCATTTAACTTTATTCGGTAATCTTGATGTACTCTATGCCATTCGTTAGCTCTAACTTCATTTGCGTGTTCTAGTAAAATAGTTGATTGAAAGTAAGAGTTTGAACTTTTACTATTTTTTGAAACAGAAGATTTTGCAGCTTCTGCTGTATTTTTCATCGAATGATATAGTTTTTCAGCTTTAAAAAGCTTAGCAACAAGAATTTTAAGTTTTGAATTTAGGTTCAGAGTTTGTGCCACAATATTTAGTAAACTTAAACAGTGTAATTTCTTAACCTTGAAGCGCGATAAGGTCAAATTCTGAGAGCATTTAAATGCTTAGTAGATTAGTCTTGTTTCTTTTATGCTTTAATTATCTTTTAAGTGTTAAATTTTGAAAGCAACTAGATAGGATACCACTAAATTTTTATCGGTATTTATTTTTTAACAATCTCATAAGCCACCTAAGAAAATTTAATTTTAGAAAATGATAGTGGCTAAATAATATTATGATTAATAACTGTTAACTCGTTCTATTTTTTAATTTGTCAATACTAAATAAATTAAAAAAAGTTCTTTGACATTGGCAGCTATTCAATTATGTTGCGCGCTCTTAAAAATTAAATCGAGAAAGTTTAATGAAGTAACTTTTTTAGATTTTTTATTATGGCTTGGAGTAATTAGTTCATGGGTGTGATTTGTTTTACATCTTTAAAGGGAGGAGTTGGTAAAACAACTTTGTCTCTAAATACGGCAGCTGCCTTAGCAAAAAAAGGGGCAGAAGTTTTGCTCATAGACTTAGATCCAGTTGCGCATGCAACAAGATTCTTCAGTAGAGATTTGCCAAGATCAGAAGCTTCTCTAGCTAAGCTTTGTCTACTGCCAGGAGTAATAAATGAAAGTTGTCTTGTTGATTTTGCAGTTGATAATAAAGTACCACTTTTAAGAGAAGCAAGAGAGCGTTTAGTCTTGTTACCTGGTGGCGCTGAATTGAGACACCTTGTTTGGGGTAGGGGAGCTAATATTTTAAAGCATGTTCTTCCAAAACTAATTAGTGAGCTTAAACCAAGTTTTGATTATATAATATTTGATACTCCACCAGATTTTAGTATCCTTGTGAGAAATGCAATCGCAACAAGTGATTTAGTAGTTGTTCCTGTAGATGGCAGTGCGATGAGCATAGATTGCTTAGAACAATTGTCATTAGATGCTTCACATATTCAAGGTCCAAGATGGGTGATTGCGCGGAGTATGGTTAGTAAGCAGGCATTAAGACTAAGAGACATGTCAGAAAAGAAAATTAGAGAACATCTACAAATTTCTGAAACTGAAAAAGATTTATTTTCAACAACAGAATCTGAAGGTCAAGATGAAAATTTAGTAAATATTAAAAGTCCTTTATATTTATTAGATACTATTGTTTATCGAACTGAAGAACAAAATAAGTTAACATTTTCTGCTAAGACAGCATTTGAGTCTGTTGCTGCAAATAAGTTAGCTTCTCAGTATTTAAGTCTTGCAAACGAAATTGATGCGATATTAATGTTATCGGAAGAGGAAGATGCCGAGATCGAGAATCATCAGAATTCGAATATTAATGATCAACTACCAAATGAAAAAGTAGAAAAATATTTACGTGTGAATACTGATAAAGAATATAATAGGGAAATGACAAGTTCGCTTTAATTTTTCTCTTTTTAGGTCTAAATTAAGGTGTTTTTATAGTAAGTGCTTTCTAAGTTTCACTTTTTGAATTAGAATTAAAATATGAGCACATTTGATTCTGTTATATCAAGCAAGTTATTTTCTCTGACAACTATTCAGAAAAAGTCTAAAGCTATATATGAAATAGGTAAGCCAAAAGTATTATCATTACTTTTAGTTACAACAGCTTGTCCCATGATTCTTGCAAGCTCAGGAAAGGTTTCTTTTTTGAGTATTCTTAACGCTATTATTGGAGGAGCTTTGGTTTCTTCAAGTGCCAGTATAATTAACTGTATTTGGGATGTTGATATCGATCGCATAATGAGTCGGACTAAGAATCGACCATTAGTGACAGGTGAGCTGTCAACTACATTTGCTGCGGTTTATTCTTTAATTTTAGGTTTTTTTGGTATTATTTGGTTAGCATTAATGCTTAATCCTTTCTCAGCATTTTTAGCTTTAAGTGGTCATCTTTTTTATGTCTTTGTTTACACAATGTGGCTAAAGAGATCTACTCCTCAAAATATTGTCATAGGAGGAGCAGCAGGGGCTATCCCTCCACTAGTTGGATGGGCTGCTGTAACAGGTAAGTTAGAGCTACAAGCTATTTTGATGTTCTTATTAGTATTCTTATGGACTCCTCCACATTTTTGGGCCTTGGCTCTAAATAAAAATGAGGATTATAAAGCAGCAGGGATACCAATGATGCCAGTTGTTGCTGGGGAAAGATATACTCATATACAAATGTTGTATTATTCTATTGCACTTCTACCAGTTAGTATTCTTTTAGTTCTTTCAGATTCTAACTTAGGAATTTTTTCTTTAGTAGTATTTTTATTAATGGGTTTATTTTTTTGTTGGCAAAATTATACATTGCTGCAGTTGGGAAGAAAGCTACCTTCTTCAGAAAATGAAGAGGCTAAAACTAAAATAGCCTGGCAAATATTTGGCTTTTCTATTTTTTACTTATTTGCATTCTTCTTTTGTATGGTGATTGACACTATATTCATTTAAAAAAGGCTAAATTTAACAAGGCCCTTTTATAACTTGGTACCTTGATAAGCATATGCTATTCCACCAAAATAAGATTTATAAGAAGTATTCTTAAATCCAGCATTTTTTAAGAGATCTTCAAATTCAGTTCTACATGGAAATTTAGCTGAGGTCTCAGGTAAATATTGATAAGCAGATTTATTCCCAGTAACGACTCCTCCAATAATTGGCATTATGTATTTACTGTAAAAGTTAAATAAGTAATTAAATGGTTGAATATGAGGCTGTCCAAATTCTAAAATCAAAATTCTTCCACCTTTCTTTAATACTCTTAAAACCTCTGATAAGCTTTTATCGACAGAATCTACGTTTCTAATACCAAAGCCAATAGTGCAAATATCAAACTTTTCCTCATGAAAAGGTAAGCTTAGTGCATCTGCTCGTATTAGAGGGTAATTTTTAAAACTTTGTGTTTTGATTTTGGCTAACGGTAACATTTCAAATACAAAATCGGCACCGGTTATTTGACTATTAGTGTGACATAGAGAGTCTAGTGAGGTGATAAAATCACCTGTGCCGCAGCATATATCTAGTGCTTCAATGGGATATTTTTTTGTGACACCAGCGTATTTTAAAGCATCTTTGCGCCACAATCTGTGAATGCCAAAACTTAATACATCATTTGCTTTGTCGTATTTGCCTGAGATAGAGGCAAACATGTCATGAACGTATTTACTCATAGTGAAAAATATATAATATTATAGCTAATTTATCGGTTCTAAAAAGAACATTATAGTTTTAATCTGCTGCGGTGTCTAATTTGCTGCGGTGTCTAATTTAGCGGACTAAATTTACTGTGTCTAAAAAACAAATTATCCTAGGTATTTCTGCTTTTTATCACGATTCGGCTGCATGTATTTTAGTTGATGGAGATATTGTCGCAGCAGCTCAAGAAGAGCGTTTTACCAGAAAGAAGCACGACCATGCCTTCCCAACAAATGCAGTAAACTATTGTTTAAAGATGGCGAATGCAACAATCGATGATGTTGAATATGTTGCTTTTTACGATAAGCCATGGATTAAATTTGAGCGCTTATTAGAAACATACTTAGCATTTGCGCCTTTAGGCATAAGATCTTTTTTAAAAGCGATGCCTGTTTGGCTTAAAGAAAAGCTTTGGATGGGGGATCTAATTAAGAATGAACTTGGATACTCTGGTCAAATTATTTATCCTGAGCATCATGAGTCACACGCTGCATCAGCATTTTATCCTTCTCCATTTGAGTCAGCTGCTGTTATGACTATCGATGGTGTAGGAGAGTGGGCAACTACTACTTGGGGAATCGGAAAAGGCAAATCATTAGATCTAAAACAAGAAATAAGATTTCCACATAGTCTAGGCTTATTATACAGCGCGTTTACTTACTATACCGGCTTTAAAGTCAATTCGGGCGAGTATAAAGTAATGGGACTTGCACCTTATGGTGAGCCTACTTATGTTAATACTATACTAGAAAATATTATCGATCTTAAGGACGATGGTTCTTATCGATTGAATATGGAATATTTTAATTTTTGTCAGGGTCTGACAATGACCTCTGAAAAATTCCATGATTTGTTTGGAGCTCCTCCTAGGAAGAGTGAGTCAAATTTAGGTCAAAGAGAAATGGATCTAGCGAGATCAGTTCAAGAAGTAACTGAAATAGCAATGCTTAAAATGGCCAGGTTCGTAAGAACAGAATCTGGTGAAAATAATTTATGCTTAGCCGGTGGCGTCGCATTAAATTGCGTTGCAAACGGTAAAATTCTTCAAGAAAAAATCTTTGATAAAATTTGGATTCAACCTGCTGCAGGTGATGCTGGAGGAGCTTTAGGAGCCGCACTATATGCATGGCATAAAGTAATGGGTAAAGAGAGAACTGTTACTCCTAATAAAGATTCTCAGAAAGGTTCATATTTAGGACCTAAGTATGAAAGTGATGATATAGAAAAATTACTAAAAGAAAAAAATATTCCGTATCATAGACTAAGCCCTGATGAAGCTTTATCTGCTGGTGCAAAAGCAATTAACGAAGGTAAAGTACTAGGCTTTTTCAATGGTCATATGGAATTTGGACCAAGGGCATTGGGTGGTAGAAGTATAATTGGCGATCCTAGAAAAGTGGATATGCAAGCAGTTATGAATCTAAAGATTAAATTTAGAGAGTCATTTAGACCATTTGCCCCTTCATGTTTAGAAGAAAAGGCTTCAAGTTATTTTGAAATAGACCAAGAATCACCATACATGCTTATAGTTGCACCTATAAAACAAGAACGCAGAATTCCGATGTCTAAGGATCAAGAAGCTTTATTTGGAATCGAAAAACTAAATGTACCAAGAAGTGATTTACCTGCAATTACTCATGTGGATTATTCTGCACGTATCCAGACAGTAAGAGAAGATACTAGTGAGAGATATTATAAGCTAATTAAAAAGTTTGATGATTTGAGCGGATGTGGTGTTATTATCAATACTTCATTTAACGTGAGAGGCGAGCCGATAGTTTGCGAGCCTATGGATGCTTATTTGTGCTTTATGAGAACTCATATGGATGTTCTTATACTCGAAGATATTGTTCTATATAAAACAGAGCAGCCTGAATTGAGAGATGATATTAACTGGGCGCAGGAATTTGAATTAGATTAGTGAAATTTATGAATAAGAAAACTAAATCAGATGATCAGTTAAAAAGTTTTGGGGTCGTAATGACTATTGCCCTTTTAGTTTTGACTTTAATTATTGCCTACAAAAGACAAGTTTTTGGATATCTGCCTTTTACTTTATTAGTCGCCTCTTTTTTAATGTTGTTTTTATCTTTTTTCTTTCCGAGGGTACTTTCTGGCCCAGAGAAAGCATGGATGTTTCTCGGAGAGAAAATAGGAATAATTGTAACATTCGTTGTACTTGTTCTCTCTTATTTTACAGTATTTACCTTTGTCGGTTTTTTACTTAAATTATTAAGAAAAGATATTTTAGAATTGAAAATCGATAAGAAGAAAAATACTTATTGGACAAACGTTGTAAGAGATGAGTCAAGAGAGAAGACTAGATATTTTCTTCCATACTAAATATAATTAAAAATTTATGAGCGATAAAAATACAATAAAAAGCAGTAGCAAACTTGGAATGATTATAGACTTTCTTAAAGTTAGAAAGAAATGGTGGTTACTTCCTATTATTATGTTTATGCTTTTGATTAGTTTATTTGTAGCTTTGACGGCAAATAGTGCTTACGCACCATTTATTTATACTCTTTTTTAACAGCATAAGTAAGTGTGAATTACTAACTTTTCATGATTCAATTATAGTTAAGGAATAATATGAATAAAAAATTAAACTTTCTATTTGTAACTCTGCTTTTATTTACTTCTTGTGGAGGTTCTGGAGGTAGTGATGATAGCGAAACGCCAGTTATTGATAGTCCTGCACCAGTTGTGCCAGCAGGAAGAGTTTGGACTTTAGCTGAAATTATTGCTGAGCCTAGATCTGGTGGATCTGGAGGGGAAGCTAGATGTGGAGGTGAGTTTGGTTTCCGTAGATGTATTTGTCCTTCACAGGTTCCTTCTGCTATAAGATATCGGCCAGCTGTTGCTGAATGTAATGGCAATGCGGCGGTTATTACGTATGATAATTACGAAGATATCTTTAGTGTAGTTGTTAGAGATACTCAAAATAGAGATAGGTGGCCAGTCTCGGGATTTAATGGTTGTAGTTTAGAATTATCTTCCTCTGAAGATCCACCTAAAGCTTGTAGTGCATTCAAAGTGCAAGATGCTTTTCCACTTATGGAAGGTGGTGGGGCTAGGGTACATTGCCTTGGCGCCTCTGGTTATTCAGAATTATTCTCAGATGTTGTTAGAATGACCGTCAAATTATCAGATGATCCTTTTTCAAACGATGATGATATCGAAAGATTTTGTCTAATTTCTGGTGATGAACCTTTAAATTAATTAACCTTGAAATCCATACTCTTAAATCTTTTTTTAACTTTCTTTTCTTTTTTAGTTTTATTTATTTTTATTGAGATTGGATTTCGGTTACTTCCATCAAAGCCAAGTGATACAAAATCATGGAATGATAGGCCGAGTTTTTATTTTGACCCTGAAGGATCTATTGATCACAGAGGGATGAATCATTCCGCAGTTAAACCTAAGGATACCTTTAGAATAGCAGTAGTGGGGGACTCATATAGTTTTGGTCCTTTTATGCAATATACAGACACTTTTGCATATAAACTTGGCCAGTTGTTAAATCAAAATAATACTACTCCTAAAGTTGAAGTAATAAATTATGGCATCTCTGGATATTCAACTTCTCATGAAGTTGAACTTGTTGAGAAAGCTTTAAGTGAAGAGGCAGATCTTATAATATTACAAGTTACCTTAAATGACACTGAGGTTAAGCCATTTAGACCAAAAGGTGTAATTATTGCTACCAATAAGTACGGGGAAGTTACAATTACTCCTGAGATGAATCCAATAATTAGTAAATCTAAATTTTTGTCTTTTATTGCTACCAGAGTTTATGCATATAAAAGTAAGTTTAGTTATCAAGATTATTTCTACTCCTTATACGATGAAAGAAATGAGAAAGGTGTTAATCTATTTAAAACATCTATTGCTAGTATGAAAAATTTAACTAGTAATAAAAAAGTACCGATTATGGGAGTACTTTTTCCTCTTTTTGGAGTGACTATAGATAAGAGCTATCCTTTTACTGGTATTCACGAGAAGATTAAGGATATTTTCAACAAAGAAGAGATAAAAATAGTGGATATTACTGATTCTTACACTAATATACCTACTCTTAGACTACAGGTCATCCCTGGTGTTGATTTTCATCCGAACGAAATAGGACATAGAATTGCTGCGGAAAGCATTTATTCTTCTTTAATAGAATCTTCTCTAGTTCCGATGTCTTCTAAGATAAGACATACCTATAAGAATAGGAATCACTTAAAAAGAGAAGCTGCAGATAATTAGTTAATTAGTGCAGTCAACGAAAACAGTTTTTTTATGACATTAAAAATATATTTTCTTAGGCACGGTCAAACTGCATTAAGTAAGGATAACTTATTTTGTGGCTCAGGCTCAGATCCAGGACTTACTGATGAAGGTAAGGAAATGGCAAGACAGTTTGGAGAAGCTTATAAGTCTTTAGAGTGGAAAGCTATTTATACTAGCCCGTTAAAGCGTACTCATGAGACAGCTGAACCTATTCGATCAGCTTTAAATGCTCAATTAGTTATTAGGGAAGGTTTAAAAGAAATAGACTATGGTAAGTGGGAGGGCAAGTCTGTTGATCAAGTAGAAAAAGACTATCATGATGATTATATAAGATGGAAATCTGACCCAGCCTGGAATTCGCCTACCAATGGTGAACAAGCAATTAAAATATCACAAAGAGCAACAGCAGTTGTTGAGGAAATAGTAAATAAGTACTCAGCAGGAAATGTTCTTGTAGTTTCTCATAAAGCAACTATTCGAATTACAATATGCAGTTTACTTGGGATTGATGTTGGAAGATTTAGGGAAAGAATAGGTTGTCCAGTAGCTAGTCTTAGTATGGTAGAATTTGCACAACGTGGACCTTTAATCCATACGATCGCAGATAGAAGCCATTTAAGTGAAAGATTAAGAATGTTAGAAGGGACTTAACGTCTTCCCATAATACATATATTTCTAGGCGAAATTTTGGGATCAAAACATTCAAATACATTAGAATCATATCCAGCTTCTTTCAAGTAAAGTCCTCTATCTAGAGCAATATATAATTCTACTGCTCTAGAAAAAATACTTCGTATCGCATTAACTGCGATCATTTCTTTGACCATTTCTTGTTTCTTTTTATTATTATGGAAATCTATTAGGTCTTTTCTATGATCCTCGCCTTTGATTCCTAAAGTATCAAGTCTAGAAATTGCATAGTCTTCAAAAGATTTTTCGTATTCTTTTGGCTTCAATCCACCTACAGCAATAAACTCGAGTCCTAAAACTTCTTTAAGATAAATATGCAATAAATATCTATATTTTTTAACATTTATTGAAAATATAAAACTATCTAAATCTGTTTCTATACCTCTTGCAGCAAGTAATAAGCTTGGGCCGCTTAGTTCTATGTTAGATAATTTAGCCTGTTGTGATATCCCGTATTTGTATCCTTTTGTTTTATAGTAACAACAACCTACATTTAAAATTAATCTAGCATCTGTTTCTACAGCTATTTGTAATTGTAGATCAGATAAATGTGAACATGTATGTATTCCTATTATTAGATCAGATTCTTTTATTTGATTATAAACTTCTTCTTTTATGAAGTTTAAATCATGATTTAAAAAACTAATATTACAATTTCCATGTTTTAGAAATCTCGCTAAACCGTTCTCTTGTATTTTGCTATCGTTATCAATAGATAATACTTTAGCATCAAGAATATTTGCTAGGCTATTAGCAAGGTAACCAGCCCCTCCACAGCAGTCTGTTATTTTATTTATTTTAATTTGACGATGTTCTGATAGTAATACTTGTATAACTTTTTCTACTTCGTATTTTTTCTTAGGCGTCATATACCTAGATTGTAAGATATTTAGTGAGAAATCACTTTTTTGAATTTTACTTAAGGAGGTTATCTCTCTTAAAAGTCTTACTAAATTACCAGAGCAAGTTGACTGAGAACCTAAATTATCTTGTCTTAATGTAGAGAATATCTCCTCGGTAGTTAGTGGAATAATTTCGTCAAATAATTTTTCAGGTATATGTTGTAAATGGTTAGGGTATTCATAAATCGTTTCCATACTCCAGATGTTCTTATACTCATGCAGTACTGGAATTAGATTATCCCATAATTTATTAACTTCTTTAGACAACTATTATTTCCCCTTATTTATTAAAGATAAGAGATACTATATGTAGTCATTAATAATAAAATATTTTTACCACTTTTGATCCATAATTTTACAGATTTAGAGCCTAAAGTTAAAAGGACTCTTTTAATAGACGTATTTAGATCTGTCTTTAATGGGATCATTGAGACATCAAGCGCATTCTTTATTTTACTTTTAGGTAAAATTTTTCAATCAGGCTTTATAGAAAAAAGTATTGCCACTTCTGGGGTGTCTTTTGGCTTGATACTTACTCCGTTTGTTATTTTCTTTGCTAGCAGATTAAAAGTTAACCCTTCAAAGTCTATTGGTTGGATGTTAGTTCTTTCATCTTTATTTGCAGCAAGTAGTTCTTTATTTAATAGTGGAATATTAGTTGCGGTATCTTTAGCCCTAGCTTTAGCAATCTGGGCTTCTTGTATCCCATTTCAAACTGAGATCTATTCATCAAATTATTCGGAAGATATGCGAGGCAAGCTTTTTTCGATAGCTCAGTTTTTTAAATTTTTATCAGTTATTTATTTTGGACATTTATTAGGCGAATTATTGGGAAGTGATTCATATAATTATAAATATCTTCCAATGATTTATGCTATCTGTTTTTTGGTTTTAGGACTAACTGCTTTTTTATATCCTTGCGCTGGAAGCAGATTCGAAAATAAAGAAGTTAAATTTTTGTCTGGATTCAATGCTTTAAAAACAGATAAGTATTTCAGACTAATTATAATTAGCTGGATGTTACTTGGTTTAGGTACTTTGATGCTTTTCCCTCTAAGGGTTGAATATCTATCAAATCCTCGTTTTGGATTTTCAATGAACGAGAGTAATATTTCCTTACTTGTTTTAATAATTCCAAATTTTATGAGGCTAATTTTTACTTTTTTTTGGGGTTATTTGTTTGATAAGATTAATTTCTTCAGAATGCGAATGATTATTAATCTATTATTTGTTTTTTCTGCATTAACTTTTTTTCTAGTTTCTAGTTTTAATTTTTTAGTACTAGCTAGTATCTTATTTGGAATTTCTGTATCGGGTGGGGATGTCGCTTGGAATTTATGGACGACAAAATTTGCTCCACCAGGAAAGAATTCTATATATATGTCTGTTCATACTTTCTTTACAGGTATCAGAGGTATTATCTCACCTCTTGTAGCATTTAAAATGTCAGAAACTTATGGTCACATTTCTGCTTTGAGCCTAGCTTTAATATTTATTCTTGTTTCTACTGCGGTTATCTATAAAGAGAGGAATGTAAGAACATTCTTATAGGTAAGCTTTCGCCCAAGAGTTTTTTATTTCTTTGATAAAATCTTCAGTGCCTTCTGATTTTACTGTGATACTAGAGAAGTCGATCATTAAATTTTCAGGAAGGATTTTCTGCTCAAGGATTTCATTTTTTAAATTTGATCTTTTAATCTCAGTAAAATTATTGTTTATCATAATTGGTACAGAGCTTTCGTCGAGAAATTCAATTGATTTAGTCTGACAAATACTTTTTATGCTTTTAGCCATATTATCGATAGAACAGCCGCTAGCGCTAACTTCAGACTCATCAACTATGATTTCAAGTACTTGTTGCATGTGTATTTTGGCCGAACTTGTTAAAGAGGCCCCATGAGCTTTCCATGAATTTAGGAATGCAGACAACTCTGACATGAGAATATCCTTTTCCCCATCAGTAATTTTACTCTTAAAACAGAAAATCCAGCGCTTTTTTGACATAATTTGCATCAAACAGTTTAACTAATATGAACTATCATATCTTATTTATTGCCTAGCTCAAAGTCTGTTCATGTGGCAATCTATATAAGTAATGAATAATAGGGAATTTATGACTCTGAAGATTTTAGCTAGAACTGCTTTTTTAACCAGTTTACTATTACTAGAAGTTGCACAAGCACAAGTTACAACTTTTGGAGGAGATCCAGATAGATTTAAAGGTGATGGGGATCTAGAGCCACCTCTATGCGATCTTAATATCCCTACTACCGCAACAGCGCCTTTTTTTATTACATGGAGTTGTAGTGATAATAATAGTCCAAATGATGATTTAAGATCTGAAGTTTGGATTAAAGCCAAAGGTGAAACTATACCTAAGAAAGTTGCTGACTTTTTTGGTTTTCCTGCATCGGTTCAAGTTACTGAAGGATTACTTAATTCGCTGAAGTCAGTAGCTGCAGATAGTACAAGTTCTAGTACATCAGATTCAATAACTGAGGTCTCAACTTTTTCCAGTTTATTGCCTATAGAAATAAAATTGCTAGTTAGAGACAGAGGCGGTGCTTCTGCTATATCTAAAGTTATCATAGTTCAAAGTGAATCAAGTAGTAATACTGATACTACAGAACTATCAAGTTGTGACTTAAGTATTTCAACCCCTGCTACTGAAGCTACGGATAGTACTGTTGGTAGTGCATCTTTATCAGCTGAAGTAAGTGATTTAACAGTGACCAGTAGCTCTGGAGTTATTACAGCAAGTAATATTTTTAGTTTTTCTAATTGTGAGATTGATGAACTTTGTAAAGATGATTTGTTATTCAGTTTAGTAACTAATGAATCAACTAATTCTTTCTCTTTGTTGTCAGGTAACACTTCTATAGTACAGTCTAGTTTAACTGCTAGCAGTGGTAATATTTATACAGGAACATCTAGCACTACTGAATCTGGCGATTTGAATATCAGTCTTACTTGTAAGTAAGGTCCCATTTCAAATCATTAGCTATCTTTAATGATTTTCTAACTAGATGGGGTAAGCTTACTCCATCTAAATAGTTACTATGTAATATAATATTAGAATTAATAATCAGTGATTCTATTTTGCTGATTAATTCAAAGTGACCAACTTCATATAGCGGTATTCCATCTTCCCAGTATTTTATATTCAATACTTTGGGATCATTTTCTAGCTTAAGAATTTCTTTTAAATCTGAGAGAGCTCGATTAAGGTTTTCTTCATCATGTACATCAGCGAATTCTTTATAAACACTACCACCAATGAATAAAGTTAATAAGTCATGATCAGGGAAAGAATACTCGGACTGAAAAATAGAACTTGAATAAATTACTCCAAGTAATGCTTTACTATGCCCTGGAGGAATTAAAACACCAAAACCATTTCGTTCAACTTTTTTATCACTCTGGGGTATTACACAATGTACAACACTCAAAGGAGAGTATTTAATTTTATTTAGTAATTCTATTAATTGAGTATAATCACTTTTATGTTTTGTTAAGATATTTGAGACACTTTTTGTCGGACAGCAGAAAATTATTTTAGAATAAGCTAGTGAATTTTCAAGATCTACGGATTTATATTTTATTTCATTTTCAGAAATAGAAATTATCTCACAATTGTAAATAAAATCTTTTGAAAGATTGTCTGCAAGTTTGTTTGTGAGAGTAGTAAGTCCTTTTTTAAGATAGGCAACTTTTGATTTCCCAATACGGCTCTTTTTTCCTTTATTTTTTTTAAATAATATTTTTAAAAAAGAGCTTCCATTAGCTTCCGCTAATAATAGTTCTGGAAATAAACATTTAGCTGAAAGCTCGCTAGTATTTGCAGCCCAAACTCCTACTAAAGCTGGTGAGATTAATTCTTCAACTATTTTTTTGCTAAATCGAGTAGCGAAAAGTTCATATATGCTTTTATCTTTTAGTTCTTTTTTTTCTTTAATAGTGACACTACTTTTTAATAAATCTTTCATTATTAATATAAAGTCAGTAAAAGAAAAGGCCCCGTTTAGTAGAGTTTTTAATAAGTTTTTAGAAAACTTCCTATGAAATTGTTCTTTTGGGCTAGCAATCGCTCTTGTTCCGTTCGGATCAATTGGAAATAAAATTTCATTATCGAGATCTAAATCTTTAATTAACTTATTTAATTCAGGTTCTAATAAGAAAGTTTGTGGACCAATATTCAGCGTGTTCTCAAGTTTAATTTTAGAATCTATTACTCCACCTGGTCTATCTTTTTGTTCTAGTATTTTATAATTTATCCCCAGTGATTTAAGAGCCCAGGCTAATGTTAGTCCACTGATTCCTCCACCAATAATAACGACTGTTTTGGATTTCAATCTTTTAACTTAAGTTTTTGATTTCGCTTAGTAAGCTTTGCACTGCTTCTGTAGGAGTTTGAGGTAGTATTCCATGACCTAGATTGGCAATAATTCTACCACTCTGCAGAAAAGGAGTATAAGTGTCACGAACTAATTTTTTTATGTCTTCACTAGCTTTGAAAAGTGAAGTCGGATCAATGTTACCTTGAAGTAATATATCATTAGGTATTATTTTACTAAGTTCTAATAAGTTTATTTTCCAATCTACGCTTAGTACTCTAGGTTGATACTCTGAGATAATTTTAAGGATATTTATATCCGATTGAGCGTATATAATAACAGGAATGTTTTTTTCTTTTAGTTTTGTTACTATTTTTTTAATCCACTTTCCGCTTAGATTCTCATATTCGTTAACTGATAGTAAACTTGCCCAGGTATCAAATATTTGTACCGCATCGGCACCGCTATTTGAGCATTCTATTAAGTAGTTGATTGTGATTTCTGTGATCTTTTCACAAAGATTTTCAAATGCTTCTGGAAATTTTGCTGCAAAAATTTTAGTCCCCAAATGCTGCTTGTAAATACCTTGATGAATTAAGTAGCATGCAAGTGTCCAAGGAGAGGCAGCAAATCCCAGTAATGCTTTATGTGGTATTTCAGATCTAATAATTTTTAATGCATCGAATATATATTGGTTAGTTTCTTTAATATCTTTAATATTAATTTTAAAAATATCTTCAGGACTTTTAATTGGATTTTCTAGTACTGGACCAGGGTTAAATTCAAATGAAAAACCCAGGGCTTTGCTTGGGCTCATAATGTCCGCAAATAGTATTGCTGCATCAAGTTCCTTGTATCTTTGTAGTGGTTGTAAAGTGACCGTCGCTGCTAATTCTGGGTTTTCTGATAATTGATTAAATGAATATTTTTCTTTAAGTTCCCGATATTCTGGAAGATATCTACCAGCTTGTCTCATTAGCCATACAGGAATATCGGTCTTATTTGTGCCTTCTAGGGTAGATTTTAATATATGATTTTTTAAATTGGTCATAAATATGGAAAAAGTTACAATATATAGTATAAATATAGCATGAGCACTAAACAACAAGAAGACCGACCACAAATAATAAAACTACAAAAGATTGTCAGTTTTTATAGATTTACTCCACTAGAAGATCCTTCATTAATAAAAGAAGAGATTTTATCTTTTTCAAACATTAAAGGACTTGTAATTCTTGCTTTAGAAGGCCTAAACGGAACTGTTTCCGCGGAGGAAAAAGAACTAGAAAAGTTTATAAATTATTTAGAGTCCAAGTTTCCTAAGGGTGATTGGCGGTATAAATTTAGCGAATCTGAGTTTCTGCCTTTTAAAAGACTTGCAGTAAAAATAAGGGAGGAAATAGTAACTAGTGGCTATAATGACTTAGTTCCTTTTTCTGATCTTCCTGAAGATCATCCTGAACGCTATAGACATTTAACAGCAGAACAATGGCATAACGAACTATCTTCTAGTAATCCTCCTAAGATGATAGATGTTAGAAATTCATATGAATATAACGTAGGTCATTTTGAAGGTGCGATTGATCCTTCAACTAATACATTTAAAAATTTTCCAGATTTTTTAGCTAATTCAACTATCGAAAAAGATGAAAAGGTTTTAATCTATTGCACTGGCGGTATCAGATGCGAGAAAGCTATCTTAGAAATGGAACAGTTAGGTTACAATAATGTCTATCAGCTAGATGGTGGGATATTAAGATATATGGAAACTTTTCCTCAGGGAAAGTTTAAAGGTGAATGTTTTGTTTTTGATGATAGAGTAGCTTTAGATAAGGATTTAAAACCTACCACTTCTTTTTCCCTTTGCCCACATTGCGGGGATCCAGCAAGAGAAAAAATAGAATGTCTTCGATGTCAAAGTCCTAAGCAAATCTGCGAAAAATGTTTTGAAATTGAACATAAAAGAACTTGTAGTAAAAATTGTTCATATCATTACCAAAGAAATTCTAAAAATAAAGTTTTAGCTAAAACTGCTAAAAAAAACCAAAAGAAAAATACTGGAGTAAACTTAATACTATTCTTTTGTTTTTTTATTAGCTCATATTTTTCAGAAGTAAAAGCAGCTGAGACTCCCTCTGCAGTAGTAACCAGAGCATTACATTCTATAAAAGAAGAGGGTAATCCTTCACCGATAGTAGATTTTGTAGATTGGAAAGGAATATTCTTAAAGCTCCCTAAAAATTCTAAACAACTAATGAAAGTGGATAACGAGAAAGAATTAAAAGAGTATTATAGGGAGTTACTTAAATCACCATCTGCAGCAATGTCCAAATTATTAGATAAGAAATTTGAAGAAATTACCTCTGAAGAAATGAAAGAAAAAGGGGATAAAATTTTATCTAAATTTAAAGAGAAGCTAAAAAGAAAAGAAGACAAGATTAAAGAAAAACTAAATGAAACTGAGTATACTGTTATAAGTGAAAAAATAGATGGTAGTTCGGCTATCGTTACGGTTAGAAATTCATATAAAAATGCGATAAAGGAAGATAAGATACCTCTCGTAAAGAGAGAAGATACTTGGTTTATTTCAGATATAGGTAAAGGATTTAGTGGACTATAATAGCAATTTAGTTAGTAGCTGAGCAGAAACTTAGTTTGAATTGAATGAGTATTCTTTTATAATCTCCGCTACTTGCTCCTCGTAGTTTTCTTCACTAAGTCCTAGTGCAATTTTAGCATGTAATCCTATTCTTTTTAATTCCATGTGACCAGGAAATCCGAACGCACCATTACTTAATCTTCTTTTTACTATATCTGATAGAGTTTTTGCGTATTCAAAATTTACAGCATAGTTTATTTTTGTTTGTTCTATTAAAAATGATAGTTCTTCTTCGGTCTTTGGCTTTTTTTCTATTATCTTTCTGAATAGAAAAGGGGCGTCTGAACCGTAGTTTGATAATAGATCTTTGGTAATATTATCAAGCATGTCCTGTGGAAAGTAACCTAAAGCTTCTTTTTTGAGTATCTCAGAAACGTTCTCTGTTTGACCACCTCTTAAATAGGTATCTTTACTTAGTGACTTTTCTGAGAGGAGTTTTTTCTTTGAGAGTATGTCACAAACAGTTTCTGAGACATTTCTGAAAGTAGTATACTTTATTCCGATAACTGAAACTAAATTTTTTATTTTCGGTATTCCCCAGCAGTTATTAAAATCTGCATGATCAATTATATCTTCAGATCTCGAGGTATTATTCATACCATCTCTTTTTGATTTTTCTAATACGCCGCTATCAATTTTTTGTTTTATCTTATTATCAATAATTCGAAGTCCACCAAATGTATATCTAACATTAGCAGGTTTAATTAAGGGTGAAGGATACGCATCGTGAACTTCTTTGATGAATTGTTTAAGATCTTCTAGATTTATAGAAAAAGAATCGGGGGAGCCTTTGAAAATAGTATCTGTTGTACCTAAGAGTGAATAGTTGTGCCAAGGTTGTATGAAGAATGCTCTATTACCTCTATTTAAAGTCGCAGCAGAATCTTTTCCGTTTGATTCAACTGATATAGCGTAGTCATTTATCAGTTTTGGGATAATAACTTGAACGCCCTTTGAGTAGGATAAAGTAGGTTTTTCTAGTTGTATATTCGGATCAAGTAGTTCCGAAAATTTATATGTCCAAGGTCCAGTTGCATTTATTACGCATTTTGGACTGATGTTGTAAGAGATATTTGCTCTAGTATCTAAGATTTTTATTTTAGAGATTTCGTTTGTAGTTTTATCAACTTGGACTGAAGTAACTTCTGAATAATTTCTAACTATAGCCCCTGCATCTTCTGCTGCTCTTACTACTGAAAGTAATAATCGATCTGGATTTGTCATTTGACAATCATAAAAAACTACACCACCGGTAAGTTTGTTAGGATTTAAATGAGGTGCGATTTTTAATAATTCTTCTTTTTTTAGAATAGTATGATTAGGTAACTGTAAATCTTGCTTTACTCCGTTATTTCTATCTTTTGATAAGTAATCATAAGCAGTGCAAGCTAAGTCTAATAATAATTTACTTTTTTTACCTTTACCGTAACATGGTACTATGAAAGGTAGAGTTTTTAGCAGATGTGGTGCTTTACTTCTGAGATAACGTTGGGCGTCTACAGACTCTTTTAATCTACGGAAGTCTAAATGTTGTAAGTACCTTAGTCCTCCATGTATTATTTTAAAAGAACCAGAGGAGGTTTCGCTTCCAAAATCTTTCTTTTCTAGTAATAAAACTTTAGCACCTCTTAGAGATGCTTCTAAGGCACAGCCAGCGCCTATTATGCCTCCTCCAATGACAACTACGTCAAAATCAAATTTTTTGTTATCAAATTTCTCTGTATTTGCACTGGACATTCGCTATTACTCAAGTATTGATTGCGGGGGAGTAAAAAAAATCATATCACTATAGTATAAATTACTTAAATATCACAAAATAGACAGTCATAGACAGAGCAAATGAGTTCAGAACACATACACTTCTTAAGTGAAATTGAAAAGATCAGATCTTTTAGTTTCTATGGTACTAAGCCAGAATCAGCTTTAATAGGAATAGTATTGCTAGACGTTATAAGAATCGCTAACGAAGGTTCAACTAATAAGTCTATAAAAGAGTTGATTGAAGATCATTTTAAAAATTCGGATATTGCTCTTACTGTAGAAGAGTTAAATAGCTTGGCTGAACTTTGCACTAAAATGTCAGAAGTTCCTGAATTAAATATTGAGACTCTCGATAAGGTTTATCGAGCTTTATCGAATTCTATATTAAAAAATTATAAAAAAACAAGAATACTATTCTTAACTGTTTTACTTGCTTTAACAGCAAGTATTTTTGCATTATATTTTATTGGTGATAGGTTACTTAATCCTAGAGTTTTTAAGGCTACTTATTTTGCTAATTCTACTTTGTCGGGCATTCCATTTGGTGAATATTACGAAGCGATACCTTCAAAAGATTGGGGGGCAGGAGCTCCTAAGCCTGGACTTCCAGTAAATTTTTTCAGTGCTCGATATGAAAGTACATTAAATTTAGATACAGAAACTACAGTTACTTTTTCTACGATTTCTGATGATGGAGTAAGACTTTTTGTCGATGATGAGAAGATTCTAGATTTTTGGCTACCACAGGATAGTATAAAAAGATTTGTCTCTAAGACATTGACGCCTGGTAAACATAAAATTAGATTAGAGTATTTTGAGGCTGAAGTAGGGGCTAAATTATTTTTTGAAGTAAGAGATAGTGAAGGTAAAGTTCCTAATTTAACTGCTCCTTAATCTTTAGATGTTTATTACTATTAATTTTACAATTTAGAACCTTATGTATTTTGGACTTTATAAATCTGAGAATGGAATTACTCCAGAGCTATGTTTGATTCCTGAAAAAATGAACTCAGGATACTTTCCTTTAATGATAAAGGATTTAATTCAAACTTCTTGTGCCCTTTGTTTTCTTAGTAACGAAGAAGCAGTAAATATTCTATTTAATGAAGAAGGAGCAGTAGTTATTACTCCATTAAAGCCAGCGAAGTTATACCTAACTCCAAATAGACCTGAGAAGCCAGGATTTTCAGTGACTAAAGTTAAGGTATCTTTTTTATCTAATAATACTGTAAAAGTATTTTATGATAGAGACAAGGGTTGGGATGAATTTATTCCTAACAAAAAAGACTACTAAACTTTTGGGCTATTATTGCTAGTATTAGTTTTACTAGGGGTTAAAATTACTCTTCGTAAAAATAAAATAATAGTAATATTAAATCCGGTTATTAGACTTGCTATAAAAAGTACCATTTCTCTAGAATACTGGGTTCCTAATTCTAATGAGAGTTGATCCACTCTCAGTGCTATACTCAATGGGATACCAAGGGCAAAAATTGCAACTGCAAATAATTGAGCACCAATATCGCTTATTTTTTCACTAATAAGAGATAAACTTTGTAGGAAAATGAAAAGCCAACACGGAACTAGAAAATAGAGTGAAGTTTTAAAAGAGGAATAAAGCTCTTCAAGGAAAGGCTTGGGTAGTTTTGATAAATCTTTATCTTTATTTGGTTGAATACTTTTCAGTTCTTTACCTGGCTTAACTATCTGAAGATTATGAGGTTTTTTTTCCATATAATTACTTGTATCACTTTTTAACTTTATGGCATCTAAAAATTACTACGTCATAAATATATTCTACTATGTCTCAACTATCACATAAAGATGAAGTAAGTATAAAGTCTCTAAGAAATACTTTTAGAGCTCTTTGTAATAATTTTCCAGATCTTAACCTTAGCGTGACCTATTCTGAGGGTTTTTCTGAGATACATTTTAGGGATGAAGAAGGGAGAGCTCATACAATACCTTTAGCAATGGTCGCAGATAGTACTCGTCAGGTCTATGAGGCGATTTTTGCCGTAAAGACCTTTACTAGAAGATTTGATGACTAGAAAATTGAAGACTAGCTTAAATTTAAATTCCCCAAAATAACAAATTACTGATAACCTCCAGCAAAAAGTTTTGGAGAAAATCGTAATGTATCAAATAATTAAAAAGTCTGTTAGTTTATTCCTACAATTATCATTAATTTTAGGAGTTGTAGTCACAATGGAAACAGCAGAAGCGGCAGATAAAATTTCCTTACCTGGTGGTTTATCTTATACAGACAGCAAAGTTGGAACTGGTAAAGAAGCACTTTCTATGAAGAAAGTTGTTGTTCACTATACAGGATGGTTAAATAAGGCTGGTGAGAAGGGTACTAAGTTTGATTCCTCAAAGGATAGAGCTGAACCATTTGAGTTTCATTTAGGTGGTGGTGAAGTAATTAAGGGATGGGATGAAGGTGTTAAGGGGATGAAAGTAGGTGGGGCTAGAACTTTATATATCCCTTCACAAATGGGTTATGGTGCAAGAGGTGCTGGCGGAGTTATCCCACCAAATGCTGATTTAATTTTTGATGTTGAATTACTTGACGTAAAGTAGTTAGTTTATCCTTGGAAGATTTAAAGTCAAAGAAAAAAGAAATTTTCAAAGGACATATAACATCTAGCACCAGACAGTTTGTCACTTTAGTTGACAGCTCTGGTGCTTCTTTTTTGGGTAAAAGATCTGCCAGAGAAATGGAGCTTAGCCCGGGAGATGTGGTTAGTTTTCAGAAGCCAAATGATTTAGATGGAAATTCTGAAGTAGATATTCTTAATGTAGAAGAAAGAAAGAATTGTTTAAAAAGAAGTTATTTTGGAAAAACTAAAGTTTTAGCTTCTAATCTAGATTGTCTTTGGATAGTAACTGCTCCACCACCGCTTTTTAATGCACTTGCAATTGATAGAACATTATTGGCAGCAACTGCTGAGGGTATACCAGTTGTTCTTATTGCTAATAAAGATGATCTAAACGGTTACTCAGAAATAAAAAGTACTTTAGAATATTATAAGAATATTTGTAAAGACGTTTATTTTGTATCTGCAAAGTCTGGAAGCAATATTTCTATATTAAAATCGTTATTAGAGAATGAAGTATCTACTACTGCGGTCACTGGTATCTCTGGTGTTGGAAAAAGTTCTTTATTAAAGAGATTATTATCACTAAGTGATAATGAACTTATTAGAGTAGATGATGTCAGTGAAAAAACCGGCCAAGGTAGGCAAACTACATCTACTGGTATGGGTTATCTTTTATCTAAAGAATTAATAGCAGGCTGTATTAGTGCCGAGAATGAAGAAAATTCGGATCTATGTTCCAGCATGATAATAGATTTACCAGGAATACAAAGTTATGGAGTTTCACATCTCAGTGAATCTCAAATAAAAAAATCCATGAGCGATATTTTTGAAATATCTCTTGATTGTAAATTTTCTGATTGTAAACATGACAAAGAACCTTTTTGTGAAGTAAAAAATGCTTTAAAAGATGGCCGACTTCTAGAAAGTAGAATCTATTCGCAGCAAGATATGATAAATGAAGTTAAAAAATCTAATGCTTTTTAAATCTTTTTCTTATACAACAAGCGGCCAAGGTCTTTACGAAATCACAGCAGAGATTGATAATGTCATATCAAATATGCAAGTATCTCAGGGATTATGCAATATATTTATTCAACACACGAGCGCGAGTTTAACTATTCAAGAGAATGCTGACCCTACTGCAAAACGTGATCTGGAAAACTGGATAAATAAATTTGTTCCAGAAAACGCCCCTTACTATACTCATACAGCAGAAGGTGCTGATGATATGCCTTCTCATATTAAATCTGTACTTACTAATACTAGTTTAGTAATTCCCGTAATTAATGAAAGATTAGCACTCGGAACTTGGCAAGGAGTTTACCTATGGGAGCATAGAAGAATGTCCCATAAGCGAAATATTGTAGTATCAGTTTGCGAGTAGTTTAATTTCTTTTGATACTCTATCAAGAAGCTGAGCTGTAGAGGTAAGAAATTTATTTAGTTTTTTATTGTTATTATCTTTCTTTTTCTTTTCAAAGTATGGTTTTTGATTCGGCTCATCAGATAATTGATATCTTTTTGTACTTTTAACAGGCTCCTTTTTTCTAAATCTATCGAAGCTATTAGTATTAGTTTGTAAGAATGGTTGATTGTAATTATTTTGATCAAAGTTTTCAGTTGGATTTTTTTTGTCTAAATTGAATGTACTTAGCGAAAAAGAGTTGTCATTTGTTTTGTCCTTATGTACCGCAACTAGTCCTTCTACTAATTCTTTAAACTCATATGAAAATAAATCAGTTATTTTTCTTGGATTCTCAAGTAATTGGTTAAAGGGGATTTTTGATAGCTCTGAATCTGTAATTTGAAAGAAATTATTTTCTATATTTTCGTTAAAAAGTTCTGCCTTTATCTCTCTAGAACTTAAGGGTATCTTAATATCTCTAGTATTGAATAGTACTTGGTTTTCAGGACTTTGTATTAAATTTTCTGTGAGCGAATTTAGTGTAGAATTCAGTAAGTTGTTATTAATAGAACGAGTGCCTAAGTTAGAAATATCGAGTTTAGGCAAAACTTCTGTATCTTGATTTAATAGATTATTGACGTGGGGGATTTTAGGAAAAGTTATTTGGTTCATATTTAATTTATACCTAATTTTATTTTCTACTTTGTTATCGCGGAAAAGAATATTTTTTTGCAGAAAAGTTTAAGTGGTTAATATAAACGTAAGGTTTTTTAAGCTCTTGATTATATTGGATAAATTTTAAATAGAGTCTATCACTTTAATCATTAGGCATTTAGTGATAGAAACGCTTAATCGGGTAGTAGTTTAAGGTTAAAAAGAAAGGAGGTTAGTTTATTTAGCGTTTTTTATTTGTTTCGTTTCTCGTAAGGATAGGGAGGGAGCCATGAGAGCTCTTTCGTTTTTGTTTTGTTGTGTTTTGTTTCTTGGAGAAGCAAAAGCGGGATTAGTAATTTCTGACGTTACAGTGTCAGGAACTACACCGTATGGTGGTGAGCTATCTGTAGCTCAAACTGGTGCTACCAACTGGAGCTCAGGAAGTCAGATTGGGTTATTCATAGCTCAAGAAACTTTGGGAACAGTTTGTGTTCCACTTGTTCCCTTTACGGGTCAGTTAATTGACCCAAAAATCAATGGTCAGCCAACAGTTTTTGTTGGTCTAGGTTCTGAGTATACTTCTAGTATCTTAGTGCACCTAGATCCAGGAAACTCAGCTAGTTTTACAACGCTAAGTTTTACAGTGGCTACGGCAGGACTTCCGGATGATGTTATTTGGATCCTAGCGAGAGACACGTCATCACTTATTGCGACTGACTCATTATCGCCTTCTACTATGTTTGGGAATAGTCCCTTACGTGGTTTGGAAGTTGCTGATACAGTATCAGTAATGGATCTAGGAAACGGAGACTATCGTTTTACGTCAGTATTTAACACCGCAGCTGGTACGACAGATCAATATCGATTAATTGCGGCTTGTTCGATTACTGCGGTACCTGAACCAACAAGCATGTTACTTCTTGGCTCAGTAATGTTTGGTGGTGGTGGGTTCCTTGGAATTCGAAGATTAAGGCGTAAAGCACAAGAAGCACAAGTATAGGTTCTTTCACTACTAACTCTAACGAGCAAGTTTGAGTCTTTGACTCTGCTTGCTCTTTTTTACTATATTCAAACTAAGAAAGTCCTATCTTTCTTTTGATTCTCTCGTATATACCAGCTTTTATTGAAGCATCTTTGGTAATTAGTTTTTTACTTGCAAGTATTTTATCACCAAGCATTATATTAACTTCACCACATTCTGAGTTCATTAAAACAGGTGCATTTAATTTTGCGCATGTATTTTTAATGATTTTAATTTCTGGCAGCATTTTCCTATCTACTGTTATTTTAATTGGCCCATCAGTGATTAGAGATAATTCTCTTGGTGTACCGTCAGGAACAGGAACCATTAAGTTTTTGGTTAATTCTTCTACTGAAAAATCTTTAGAAGTGTATTTAAGGAATCCTTTTTTTATTAAACTTGAAGCTAATTGATCTCTTTCTTTTCTATCAGGACATCCCATTAGAACTGCTATTAATCTAATATTATCTTTTTTAGCTGATACTGTAACGTTAAACCCTGCTTTATTATAAAAACCCGTTTTTAACCCATCGACAGACTCGTCATTAAAAAGAAGTTTGTTATGATTTCTCATAATAAAAGATCCATCTCGAAAGGGCATTTCTTTTATCTTTGTATATTCTAGAACTTCTGGAAATTCTTTTATTAGAGTAGTACTTAAAATAACAAAATCTTCTGCTGAAACCATGTCGGGATTTTGTCCTTCAGAAGGAGGCAGGCCATGCGGCGAGTGAAATTTACTATTATTCATTCCAATAGATTTTGCGTCTTCATTCATTATCTCTACAAAACCTTCTGATGATCCACCTAGGTGTTCCGCTAGTGCATATGAGGCATCATTTGCTGATTGAATAAGTACTGCTTCTAGTAAGTTAGAGAGTTTAAATTTCTCATACTCTTTTAAAAAAACTTGAGAGCCACCAATTTGAGAAGCCTTTGCGCTTGCTGTAATTTCATCATCAAGCTTTACAGCCCCTTCTTTAATTTTTTTAAAAACACTATAGGTTAGCATTAATTTAACCATTGAAGCTGGAGCTCTGGGTGTTTTTGAATCTAGTTCTTCTAAAATGGTATTTGTGTTTACTTCTTTAAGGACATAGCTTTCACAAACTTCTGTATTTGCTTTAGTTGGTATGCATAAGCAAAGTGTAAGTAGAAAAAATATTTTTATATTTATTTGTTTCAATGGTCCTCTAGGTTAATTAAGTTTGTTCTTTAATTACTAGATAGTGAAGCTGAGGGCTAGATAAGTTAGTTAACGACATTATTCATGGTTAAATGTTCTAGATGTATTGACGTTAGAAGTTAACAAAAGTAAATATAGTCTAAGTTTAAGTTATTTTTAGGAAAATACGTGGATAAATCAGTACATCTTTTTACATCAGAATCAGTTTCAGAAGGCCATCCAGATAAGCTTTGCGATCAAGTTAGCGATGCAGTGCTTGATGCATTTTTAAAGGTTGATCCACATAGCAGAGTTGCTTGTGAAACCTTAGCTAAAACAGGAATGATTTTATTAGCAGGTGAAATTACTTCAGGTCATAAGGTTGACTATGATTCAGTAGTTAGAGAAGTTGTTAGGAAGATTGGTTATACTAATACACAATATGGCCTAGATGCAGATTCTATGGCGGTATTAATGAATATCAGTCAACAATCTCAAGACATCGCGCAAGGTGTAAATGAGAATGAAGGTGCTTTTGCAGAGCAAGGAGCAGGGGACCAAGGTTTAATGTTCGGTTTTGCTTGTAACGAAACTCCTGAACTTATGCCTTTACCGATTTCGTTAAGTCATAAAATAATGGAAAGACTTGCAGCAGAAAGGCATGCAAAAACTGTTAGTTACTTAAGACCAGATGCTAAGAGTCAAGTAACAGTAAGATATGAGAACGGTGTCCCTGTAGCAGTAGACACTGTAGTAGTCTCTTCTCAGCACGATCCTGATGTGACTCACGAAGATTTATCTAATTTTATAATTGAGGAAGTAGTTAAAAAGACAATTCCTGATAATTATATTACTAAAGATACTCGTTATTTAATCAACCCAACAGGTAGATTTGTTGTCGGAGGACCACACGGAGATGCTGGATTAACAGGAAGAAAAATTATCGTTGATACATATGGCGGATACAGCCGTCATGGTGGTGGAGCTTTCTCTGGAAAGGATCCTTCAAAAGTTGATAGATCAGCTGCTTATGCTGCGAGATATGTTGCTAAAAATATAGTTGCTGCTGGTTTAGCTGATAAATGTGAAATACAAGTTGCTTATGCAATTGGAGTAGCAGAGCCAGTTTCTATTCACGTTGATACATTTGGAACAGGTAAGGTTTCAGAGCTAGCTATCAGTAATAGAATCAGAGAAGTGTTTAGCTTTGCTCCTAAGGCATTAATCAAGAAGTTAGAACTTCTTAAGCCTATATATCAATCTACTGCTTCTTATGGACATTTTGGTAGAGAAGCTAGAGCTGATGGATCTTTTAGTTGGGAAAGGACAGATTTAGCCGCTTCATTTAAGACCATATTATAGTCAACGATTAAGATAATTTGAACTATTGGTTCTTTTTTCTTGGACAACTTGGCCTGATGCTTCAGGTCAGGTTTTTCTTCCAGTGGATAGTTGAATTTTTTTCTTTGTCCGCCTCACCTAATTTAATAAATGTTTCTTCTTTAGGTGCTACTCTACTTGGTTTTAGAGTTGTTGATGCCTTTGCTGACCCTATCGTTGGTAATTGGTCTGATAATCTTTCCAGAAAAAATAAGAGTAGAAAAGTATTACTTCCATTTGCTGCCTTAATTATTCCTCTGGGCTTAGTGCTCTGCTTTTTATGCAGTGCTTCGTATTCTTATCAAATAAATTTAATATTATTATTTAGCGGCTTATTTTTATTTTTTGCTGGTTATACTCTCTATTGTATTCCTTATTGGTCTTTAGTTGATGAATTTAGCGGAGAGGATGAGGTTGTTAAATCAAAGCTTTCATCTTTATTAGGGCAGGGGCTTTTTGTAGCCACAGCAATTTCTTTTGTTCTAGGTCCTTTAATAGTAGCGACATTTGGTATTTTAGGATCATGCTTTGTGACTATTTTTTTCTCTATGCCCATGCTTTTTCTTCCTGCATTCTGTAAATTTAAAACTGCAGAAAAAAAAGATAATCAAGAAGTATTTCATGAATTAGGTTACAAAGAAGGTTTAAAAAGTATATTTTCAAATTTTACTAGAGGTATTTTTCTTAAGACTACTTTTTTATTCGCAGGTAGTCAGATGGCTTTTACTATAATGACAGCCTTATCAGCAAAGTACGTAGTTAATATTTTAAATCAAGATATTAAGTTTATTGCGGTTATTATGGGGCCAGTTATTTTAACTTCAATCATAACTTTTTTCTTTGTTCCTAAACTAAAAGAGAAATTCGAATTTTATAGTTTGATAAAATTTTGTAGCTTTATTTTAGGAGTATTATTTTTATTAACTTGGTTTCCATATTTAGAAATTGGACCTAATAAAACTATTTTAGCGCCTATAATTTTTGGATTAATGGGCTTCCCTTTGGCTATTATTTTAGGTTTAGAGGGATTTGGAGTCGTTGAATCTGCGGAAGATAAGAATAGTGTAAGTACCTGTTTCGGTGCTTTTAATCTCATTGTAAAATCTTTTAATGGGATAGCAATTTGGGTTTCTGGTATCGCGGTGTCAGAACATTTTGTTTCTTCATTACCACTAGGAATACAGCTTGCCCTAACAGTTGGTGGCTTATTTTCTATATTACCAGCTTTGTTAGTTAAGTCTTCAAAAGTTAATTAGTAGAAATAAAAAAGCCCCGTCAAGGACAGGGCTTTAAAAGATGTAATAAATACTAAAGACTAATCTTCGTCTTCTTCTTCCTCATCTTCATCATACTCTTCGTCTTCATCAACGTCTTCCATTTCGTATTCTTCATCTTCATCAACTTCTTCCTCAGCGCCATCTTCGTCAAATGCTGCTGGGTCAAGTTCTTGAAGTGCTTCTGTTAAATTTGAAAGTACTGCTGCGAAGCCTGCAGTGCTGAAGTCGTGTTCTTCAACTGCGCTCTCTATGCTTGTTTCTAGAGCTTCGATAATAGCGTGAGAAAAAGCATCTTCATCTTCTCCTACTTTGTCTGTTATCTCTTGCTCAAGTTCGGTGTATGCTACTATTAAATCCTGAAGTGCATCATCCAGTTTCTTGAATGAACTAACCATAATTTCTTCTCTCCATTAGTTTGCCTGACTAGCTGAAATATCTTTATATTTCCTCATGTGCGGGTGGATACGACATTATATAAAAAGTAGCAAATAAATGATTATTTTTTATATAAATTATTTATTTGGCATAATATGCTTAACTTGGTGAAGTTTTGCTATAGTAAATAGCGTTTCAAGTAAATTTAAGTAAAAATTATAGTAACTTGCCTGAGGTTTGCTCTAACGTTAGTTAGTATTAGAAACACTGTTTTGAAAGCCTACATTTTAGAGTAGTATTGGATTTATCTTCTATAGGATTTAATAAAAATATTAGATCAAAATAGAGCTTTAGTATTTTTATAATTTTATAAATAAATGATATCAGTAAATAAATTCACATTTCGGGCCTATCCTCTATTAATCTGTATTTTAGTTTTATTACTAGCTTCTTGTGCGACCAGCTCGGATTCTAAATCTAATAATAATGAAAAATCTTTAAAGATAGCGGATGTTTCATCTGAAGTTTCTAAAAATTTTGATCCCAAAACTCTAACTTCTTTATCTGTTTTACCAGTTATGGTTAGCTCGGAGAAAGAAGGGACCCTTGGTGTTCCAGATATCGGTCTTACTGATAGGTTAATAACGTCCCTCCAAGTTTATACTCAACTAGAAATTGAAACATTTAAGAAAGATCAAAAAACTAATGTCAGTAACAATACTAGTAGTAGTGATAAGGCTCAGAAAGAAGTTTCGAGATTATTTACTTCTTCTGGAATCTCACCAGAGTCTTTGTTTAAAACAGCAGAAAATATTTCTGACAGTTTAGGCGGAAGTCCTGTACTTTATTGTTTCGTTATTAAGAATAAATCTATGACTGGTGGAGGAGCTGGGGCAGAGGTTCCTTCTGATGTTGAATATAGAATGTGGCTATACGATGGTAAACTTGAGCAGGTAGTTTGGTCTTCGGCTTACAGAAGTAAGCAAAGAGCAGTAACAGAAAATTTATTTTCAATTGGCGATAGAATTGATAGTGGAATTGGTTTTAGTCAAGTTAATGACCTTCTAAGCTCTGCTTTTAGAGCTTCTGCAAAAAAATTGGATAGACTTGTACAGTCTAAGAATCAAAATACTAGGAAATTAAATTAAATAGAATTAAAAAGCAGTAATAGTATGATTTTCTATAAAAACAAAAGGTAATGGCGTCTAAAACTAGAATAGAAAAGAAGGGACGCAGGAAGAGACTTGTTGTAGAAGAAGAGCCGCAAGTTGAAGAGAATAGAGCTAGTGTACTTAAGGAAGGCATAATAGTCTTGTTAGTATGCGTATCTATTTTTTTATTTCTTGCAATTTTTTCATACCTTTCATCAAGCCAATCCCAGCTTAATGTCCCATCTAATAATTTAATGGGGAAGGTTGGGTTTACTCTATCAAAGTCTCTCGTAGAGTATCTTGGATATTGTTCATACTCTGTTGTCTTTGTTGTTCTAATGATTGCATTGACCACTTGGAAAGGAAATAGCTCTAAGATTTTACCTATTAGTTTTTTTATCACGGCTTTAATATTTTGCTCAGCAACAATTGCATCGATTCTTTTTGGTTATGATGGTGGTGGTTATATTGGTTCTTCCATTGCAGTCGAGCTAGATCAACTGGTCAATAAGGCTGGAACAATTTTGCTTTGCACGGTAGGGATTTTATTGTCATTAGCTGTTTTGATAGAACTACGTCTTAAACACTACTATCAAGGCGCAAAGCTAGTTTGGTCAGGTGCAGTTTATGCTGCCAAGGATTCAACCGCGGTTCTTGGAGCAGGAGTGAGAGCAGGAGGGAAGGTATTTAAAGGCACTCCTTCTGTTTTAGGAAGTTTTTCTATGGGTAATTCCAGTAAAAAAGAAAATCAAGAATCGGATTCTTTTACATTAGATAACGAAGATACAGAAGATTTTGAAAGTTATGAAATAGATGATGAAGATTATACTTTAGGCGAAAATATCTCAGGTAAGGCTAAATCTAGTAAAAAACCTATTCGTGTAAAAAGAAGTCCTAGAATATTAAATAGAACAACAAGATCAAAAAAAGAAGAATTAGAAGATGAGGAAGACGAAGAAGAGGATGAGGAGGAAGAAGAACTATACGAAGAAGAGGAAGAACTAGTGGACGATGAGGAATTAGAAGAGGAGGAAATAGAAGAAGAAGCTCCTGTAATATCCAGAGGGGAGATCAAGAAACAAAAAAAAATAAAGCGTGTAGTATCGGATATAAAATCTGATAAAAAAAAACTTGAGTTAAAAAAAGATTATAATACTTATAAACTTCCTCCAAGAGATTTACTAGTAGGTTTTGAAGGAAGCTCATTAGATGGCAAAGCAATAAATGGCCCTAATGATGATGAATTAATTACTAACAGTAAGAGACTTGAACAGGCATTAAGAAATTTTAAGTTAGGTGGAAGAGTAGTTGAGGTTCATCCTGGGCCAATAGTTACGCTTTATCAATTTGAACCTGCAGCCGGAGTTAAGGTACAACGCATTATTAGTCTTAGTGATGATCTTGCACTAGCATTAAAGGTAGAAAGTGTAAGAGTTTATGCACCAGTACCTGGAAAAGGTACTGTAGGTATTGAAGTTCCAAATGCAGAGCGAGAAGTCGTTAGATTAAAAGATGTCTTTGATAGTGAAGAGTATCAGAATAAAGCTCATGCGCTATCATTAGCATTAGGTAAAGATACCTACGGCCAAGCTTTTGTAGCAGACTTAGCGAAGATGCCACATTTACTTATCGCAGGTGCGACTGGAACTGGTAAGTCTGTTTGTATAAATTCTCTATTAATGAGTTTACTTTATCGCAGTACTCCGCAAGATCTGAGGCTTATACTAATAGATCCGAAGATGCTTGAGTTAAGTACCTATGAAAGTATCCCTCATTTACTTTCTCCAGTTGTAACGAATCCGAAGAGAGCTAAGGGCGTTTTATACTGGGCAGTTGAAGAGATGGAACGTAGATACTCTCTAATGAAAGATCTCGGTGTTAGAGATTTAAGCATGTATAATAAAATGGTTGTAGGGGATACTCCTGTAGATCAAGTTAAATCAAAAAATGATCCATCAAAAATTATTTCTTTAGAAGAGAAAGATGTAATTTCAACGACTGCTGCAAGAGCGATAATGGAAAGAGAGTTAGATGGTACATTACCGTTAGAAAATGTTCTTTCAGGTAGTGTAAAGGCTACACTTTCTCCTATGCCTAGAATTGTTATTGTAGTGGATGAAATGGCAGACTTAATGCTCACAGTGGGTAAGGAAATAGAAGAATTAATCACTAGACTTGCTCAAAAGGCTAGAGCGTGCGGAATTCATTTAATTTTAGCGACTCAAAGACCTAGCGTTAACGTTATAACTGGTTTAATTAAAGCAAATTTCCCAGCTAGAATCTCATTTAAAGTGACTAGTAAGATAGATGCGAGAACAGTTCTTGATACTTCTGGTTCTGAAAAATTATTAGGATCAGGAGATATGCTATTTATGTCTCCTACTGTAGGCAGAATAAAGAGATTACATTCACCTTTTGTTTCCGATCAAGAAGTACACGATGTAGTATCTTGGATAAGAGAACAGGGACCTGCTGACTATGACCCTTTAATTGAGAAAACTTTAAAAATTATAGAAGAGCAAGAAAGTAACTCTGAATCTAGAACTAGTGGGGCAGCAAGTGCTAATGCAGATGATTATGATCCACTTTATGATCAGGCTGTAAATTTAGTTTTAGAAAAGGGTCATGCCTCTACAAGTATGGTTCAGAGAGTTTTTAGAATCGGCTATAACCGTGCAGCTAGAATACTTGAAATGATGGAGAAAGAAGGCCTTGTAGGGCCTGCTGATGGGTCTAAGAAGAGGGAAGTATTAGTTGGAAACTTATAAGTGTCCACATAATATTGAACACTTAATTAGTAACTCTTAATAAATAGAAACAAATAATGATTTAATCGGTTTATCACTAGTAATCTGTGATACTAAACTCTCAAAAGAAATTTTAAGAGAAACCCCATTTAATGAGAATTCATTTTTAATTAGTTTTATTTTTCTTATTTGATAGGAAAGTCTCAAATCAATAACTAAATGAGAAGATCCATCAATGACTCGTACTCCAGATAGTCCGCCATCTATATTTTCTAAAACTATTTCATTTTTAGTATTCTGAAATCTATACAGTTCTTTACTTTCTCCCCCAACTGATAGAAGTGGTCGAGCTGAAAATGAATCAGTACTGCCTGATAGATCAATCGCGTATTCTAAATTAAATAATGAAGTATTTGGAACTTTAGTATCCTCATCTAACCAATAGTCTACAGTAAAACCTGTTGTTGCATGATTTCCAAAGCTACCTAGTCCTCCATTAATATATATTGTACGAGCAAGGACGCCGTATGGAGTTTTTTGATCTAGTCTTATACCGAATTTATCCGGATTTTGTCTCATTATTCTTGAGGGCAAATCAACTATCTCTGAAGCTTTAAAATCATTGAAAGTGATAGCGACTTGAGGTTCTAAATGACTAAGTAATAATCTTCTTGGAAGATATTCAATAGAATCTATTTGATTTTTTTCACCAATATTAAAATAAGAAAAAGGATTTTCTACTCTAACTAAGTGAATGTTATTATTTTGTTTTGTTTTAGTAACAGTAGCCCATCCGATAGTAGGATCTTCTCCATCATGTTTTATGCTATCTAGCAAAACATGAGCCGCTAGGAGTGAACTCGTTTCTGACTTTAAAAGGCTGATCAGGTTTGCAGTTGTTAGTGATGAATATTGAAATTGATAAGAATTAATTAAGGCTATAATATTTTCTGATTTTTCAAACTTTTCGACTAGAACTTTAGGAAGCTCTTTTAGTAGTGAGCGTACGATCTCAATTTTGGTAATTAAAGAATCTTTAATTTTTTGTAAAGAATGAATGCAGGAGTTTCTGAATTCTGTTTCTGTGGAGGAAAAAGCTAGCGCAGAATTTGAACTGGGAGATAATGTATCGTTCTTTATGCAAGCATCTAAATGTTTAAATATTATTTCTCCGTTACTGAGGTCTGAAAAAATAAATATTTCATTATCTTTATTTGTATTTGTTGAATAACTACTTAGATCAAATAGTATAAAGTCATTGAATTCATTATCGGCTAAAAGTGCAGATAAGTTTTCTTTTGGAATTATGTTGCCATCTTTTGAATATATATTAATACTTCTAGTGAATTCACCCGAGAGTTTTTTTTCAGAGAGCACATTAAGCGCACTAATTAATAATTCTTCTTGCGATGTTGTGTGATAATTCCCAAGTAAATGAGAATTATCAGTGTCACTAGTTGTAATAACTACTGGAAATACTAAGTCCAATAATATGCCTTAAGTAGTAGCAAATATAATCAAACAGAAATTAGGAAAGTCTAATAGGATCAGGCTTTGGTACGGAAATTTCTGAAGATAAGAAAAATAATACTCTCGCAGTGTAAAGTGTAAGTGCAGACTTATCTATTTCTGTATTTGAAGATTTGAAAGCTCTTAGTTGACCACTTAGTTCGTTAAATGGAGGCCTGTTAGTATAGGAAAGTTTACCCTCTAAACTTTTAAATGATTTTTCCAAATCGCTTAAAAGTAGATTAGCCTTGTTTGTGTCTAATTTGTCTTCTTCTAATAAAAATTTTGATGAAGATAATATCGAATTAGTAATTTCAAGAATTTCTTTTCTATCTTCTTTAGAAGAACTACTAGCTTCTTCAACTCTCAATGAGGCTCTGTTTAGTAGCTCAGTAGTTGAAGGAGGTTGACCTCGAGTCCACCAATATTCATTACATGCAGATAAAGTTAAAAGTAGAGAAATTAAAAGAGTTTTTTTGAAATATGCCATAGTGAAAATTAAGGTAAAAGTTTAAACTCATATATTAAGTTTTCTAATTATTACTAAGAGATTGATAATAAGAAAAGACTCAGTTTAATCATTGTGCTAAAAAACAGCATATTTAAGACTTAATTAATATAATATTTATCATGATTTCCCATAAGTTACTTTCAATTTTATGTTGTCCAGAGACTAAGCAGCCTTTAAATATTGCTGATTCTACAATTGTAGATAAGTTGTCAGCTCTTCAAGCTGCAGGTCAATTAAAAAATATTTCAAATACTAATGTTTTAGGTCCAGTTACGGGTGCCTTAATACGAGAAGATCAAAAAATTCTATATATCATCAGAGAAGATATTCCTGTGTTGCTAGTTGAAGAAGGGGTATTAATGAGTCAGGTTAAAGATAGTGAGGTTAAAGAAAGTGAATAAAACTTTAATAGTAGCTACCGCTGCTCTCGGAGGAGTATTAGCTTATCTTCAATTACAAGCTAGCTCCCCTGTAAAATCAGCAAAAGAAGAATTAAGAGATAATGTTGCAAACTTAGTTAAGCTCGGTGAAGTCGAACCTAAGCAAGGTGAGCTAGTAAAACTTCAACTAGCTATTTCTGATTATATAGTAAAAAAGAATGAGCCGCCAACAACTTTAGAACAATTAGTCCCAGATTATTTTGATTCTATTCCAATTAATCCAGAAACTAAAAAACCTTTTGAGTATGTAAAAAACGGTAAAAAATTTGAAATTCTAAATCTTAAAAAAGATAAACCAGAAGATAACATTAACCTTGAAAATAAACCAAATACTAATCAAGATCCAAATCAGATTACTGATACTACTCAAGTTACAGTAGAAGAAGATTTTATCTATGATCCTGAAGGTAAAAGAGATCCATTTAAATCTTACGAAGCTCAGCCAAAAGAAGTAATAGACGAAAGTCTACCTCCTTTACAGCGCTATGATCTAAGCCAACTTAAAGTCACTGCCGTACTTGTTGATTCACAAGCAGGAATGGCAGCTATAGTAGAAGATGCAACAGGACGTGGTTATACTGTTAAGACTGGTGCTAAAATCGGAAATAAAAATGGTAGTATCGTTAGTATTGATGAGAAACAAATCAATGTTGTTGAAGAAATTACAGATTTTACAGGTCAGAAGAAGCAGACAGTAAGTACATTAAAATTGATTAAGGGAGACTCCGGGAATGATAATGGGGGAGGGAAGAAACGGGGGCGTTAGGGATATTATACTCACAAGTAAGTAAGATAGAATTAAAATTTATCTTCCGTCTTCCCTTCGAAAGAGTCTGTCCGAGTAATCAAAAAATTAAAATATTAAGTAAATTTATTATGCAAAAAACAAATCAAACGCTAATTAAAATATTAATTTTATTCTTTATTTTACCATTAACTTTGCTAGCTGAAGATGAGACACAAATCTTTACAGTAGGTGTTACCGCCCCATTAACCGGAGATTTTGCAAGTTATGGAGAAAAAGTAAAACAAGGAGTTGAACTTGCAAGGATAGAGTTAGAGCAAAAAAATATTAAGTTAAATGTTAAATATGAAGATGCTTGCCTTCCTGCTACTGCTGTTAATGCGATCAATAAGCTTATTCAAATAGATAAAATTCAGGGATTAGCCGCAAATTTTTGTGTCATTGCTATGCCTGCTATGTCTGGTGCTATTCAGAAAAATCAGATTCCTTCTATTCATTCCGCGATAGCATCTGAAAGTATTTTGAAATTAGGTAATTTTATCTTTACTACAGATATGAAAGTCAGAACTGAAGCTAAAAAACTTGCAGAATATGCTTATAATACTTTAGGCGCTAGAACCGCAGGAGTACTGAGTATTGAGACCGATTTTGGAATAGATTATAGAAAGTTTTTTTCTAATCGTTTCGAAGAGCTCGGGGGAAAGGTTCTATATTCTCAATCTCAAGCAATAGGAGTGAATGATTTTAAATCAGAAATCACAATCTTAAGAAATAAAAAACCTGATGTTATTTTAGCTGCCCATTTAGGTCTGACACTAGGAGCTCTTTTAAAGCAGGCTCGTCAACTAGGTATTAAAACTCCGTTTCTTGGAACAAATGAAGCAGAAGATCCAAGTGTAAGGGAAGTTGCTAAAAATGCTGCTGAAGGTCTAACTTTTTATGTTTCACAGCCAGAAAATAAAACGGAAAAAATTAAAAATTTCGAAGAAAGTTTTTTTGATAAATATAATACAAAAGCAGGTTTGGCTGAAGCTAGTTACTATGATTCAACCATGCTTCTTGCTGAGTCTTTAGCTTTTTGTAAAGGTGAAGCAATTTGTACAAGAGACTATATTTTTAAAATGAAAATATACGATGGTGTTAGTGGTCGATTCTCCTTAATAGGGACTGATGAAAGTTCAAGAAATTTTGTTTTAAAACAAATTAAAAATGGCGAAGCTGAAATAATTAAATAAAAACAAATCAAACAAGTGAATGTTAAGGCATAAGACTTGTTTGAAGACCCGTAGGAGTGGGGCCTGGGGCGTGGAGCAAAGAGTCTGGAAATTTTTTTGCTCTGCATAAAAAGTTCTTTGCAGACTTTTGCGCGGGGGCTTTGCTAGGGCGAAAACGAGTCTTAAGCCTTAACATTCACAGCATACCTCGATTCTCAAATCGAAAGTCCCATAAAATTCTACTTAAAATTATTTTGAATCAGAAGATTATTTTCTTCGATAATAATATCGAGGTCTGATTACTAATCTTTTGTAATCAGGCAGTTATAACTTTTATTTGCAATGCATATATATATATGCATAATATATACATATGTCTCCAACTCTGTTTAAGATCGGAAACTTAAGGATTGTTATCTATCCTAATGATCACAATCCTCCTCATGTTCACGTTATTGGACCAGAAGGTGAAGCGAAGTTTGAATTAAAGACGCTAAAATGTTTTTTTGTAAAAAACTTTTCAAAGAGAGACGTTAGACGTATGCAGGAATTTTTATTAGAAAGAAGAGAATTGCTTTTGGAGATGTGGAATGACTATCAAGCGTAATTTAAATTATGGTTCTAAGGATCTTTTAGATAGTGATGCATTCGACGCTAAGAAAGTTAAGGTTCGAATAACGACCTTTGTTGATGAAGATGTTTTAGAAATGCTAAAGAGTTATGCAAAAAATAGCGGAAGTAAATATCAGACAGTTTTAAATTCTCTTTTACGGGCTTTTTTTGATAAACAAGGTAGTGTGAAGAAGGTTCCGGGTATCTCTGAGGAGCGAGTGAGAAGAATTGTGAGAGAAGAGCTAAAGAAGAGAGCTTAGCTTACTTAGTCTTAAAATTGCTTCCTCTATGACTCATATCATATGAGTTCTTATAAAATACTGGCAAGCTCTAAAATAAATTATATTTTGGTGATCTGTATGAAGTCGTTTTGGAGATTATTTGTTGTCATAATGTCTGTGTCGTGTTTCCCTCTTAGTTCATGTTCAAGTAACAGAAGTACTGTGACTACAGAAACAAGATCTGTCGGATCAGAAGGTAATGAAAAAGTTGAAGTTACTAAGACAGAGGAAAACACAGATAAAGAGTCTAATTCCTGCGCAGGTGTACTTTCTTGTACCGTAGATTTTCTTGGGGATGTTATTGCATTTCCATTTCGTTTAGTCGGAGGGTTAGTTCAGGCTGTATTTTAATATTTTAGACTAGAGGCTAGCTACAGAAGTATTACATTCCTCTACAAATCATCCGGTAAAGTACTACTAAGCCTTTTAACAGCGTCAGCTACTTTTTTTGCACTAAGTGAAAGCTTTTCTATAATCTCATATTCTTCTTTGGAAAGATTACTTTCATTAGTTTTTTTCTTTATTAGATCAGCAAATGTTATTAATCCACTAATTGGATTGTTAACTTCTTGGCAGACTGTTTTTATTACTTCTTCCATGACTTGTAATCTTTCAGATTTTATTAGCGCTTGTACACGGCAGAGATCGGAGATTTTATCTTCTATGCTTCTTATTCTTTGTGAGAAAGCCTTTTCTAAGGCGTTAGTTATATTTGAAGCAAATTCTTTAGGTTCATCTTTTAGTACATAGTCTGAGGCACCTCGTTTCATTGCTAAAACACTTTTTTTAACATCACTTAAAGCAGTGACAATTAATACAGGTTGTACCTGATCTATGTCCTTTAGTGATCTTAGTAAATCTAGACCATCACAGTCTGGTAAAGTTAAATCAAGTATTACTATTCTGTTAGAATTGTTTTTGAATGAATCTATAGCCTGACTGCCTCTAGTTACATGCTCTATAGTCCAATTACATTTAGAAACCGTTCTTTGAATTAAGGCCGCATGAGATGCAGTATCCTCAACTAAGAGAATAGATCTCTCCTGCGCATGGAGAAGTTCTTTTGAGGCGCTTAGTAAATTGTTATTTAATACTGACATCAAAGATTAAGATTCATACAGGAGATGAAAGGAAGTATAATTTTTAATAACTCTTTTAATATAGTAATTTCAGCTAGTTACTATGTGTTAGAATCGTCTTTCAGAGCATCGGAATCTTAAATCAGTATAAACTTTTTACTAATTCCCTTGAAAGAAGACAATTCTAATAATAACTCAGTAAATAAAGAGAACTCGATCTTCGCTACGAGTAGTTCTAATGGTCTAAGCTCCAATGGCAGTGCTAATGTTAGCATTTATTCTAATGTCACTTCAGGAAAGAATCTCAAATGCCAAATGTATGAGAGACTTAGTAAGGGCTTAGAAGAGAGAACTGGGAAGTCTCAATTGATTTTACTCCTAGGTACTCCAGATCCGGACGCAATTTCAAGTGCGATGGCTTTAGAATATTTAAGTCAAGAGTATGATATTCAAACTACAATAATGTGCTTTTCTCCTGTTAGTCATCACGAGAATAGAGCCTTAGTTAAAAGACTTGGAATAAGTTTACAAAAGTATCATAGTGATATCGATCTTAGTGCTTATGATTTTTATAGTATTGTGGATTCTCAAAAATGGCAAAATCCAATTGATCATCGTTTAGACGAAGCCGGAATAGAATTCTTTGCTTTTGTTGATCATCATAGAGAGGATATTAGTGCGGTTCCACCGGCTTATTTTGTAGATATTAGATCTAACTACGCATGTACGGCTACAATTTTTTCAGAATATATTTATCAGGCATTGCCTGCAGGACTTACACCAAATGATCCGAATCATGTGAGACTTGCTACTGCTTTAATGCATGGATTAAGAAGTGATACTCAAAAGTTTATATTAGCTACTCAAGAAGATTTTCAAGCAGCTTCTTTTCTAGCTTCTTGTGTAGACTCGCAGGTCATGGAAGTGATTGAGAGAAAAGTTCTTACTCCCTCAATTTTAGATATGTTTGAAAATGCGTTAGTAACTAGAAAAGTTCATGACAACTTTATATTTGCTGATGTTGGCTATGTTAGAGAAACTGATAGAGACGGACTTCCTCAAATAGCTGATCTATTATTAGCAAGGGAAGGAACGGATACTGTTTTAGTATTTGGTGTTGTTGAAGAAACTATAATTGATGGTTCACTTAGAACTAGATCTGAGACTATTAATCCTGATGAGTTTTTAAAAGGATTTTTAGGAGTTTCACCGGAAAGTGGGCGACCATACGGGGGAGGGAATATTAGAGATAGGGGAGGATTCCAGATTCCTCTTGGTTTCTTTGCAATGCATGAGGATAAAAACCAGGTTTATGCTATGGCAAGGCAAATAGTTGAGAAATCCTTTCTCGACTACATTGGAAAGACCGGAAATAAGTCGAGAAAGAAAAACGGAAGCAGTTAACTCATCCGGATTTAAAACGGAATGTCATCATCCTCAAATGACACTGACTCTCCTATGCTAGGAGTAAATCCACCAGAATAGTTTGAAGAATTACTTGCAGAAGTTTGTATGTTTGAACTTAAGTCATTACCACTGTAGCTAGAACCTTCTTCAGATTTTCCTCCACCTACAAACTGAACAGTATTAGCAACAATTTCAGTCTTATATCTATCTTTGCCTTCTTTATCTTGGTACTTTCTTGTTTGAATTTTACCATCAATAAAAGCTTGTCTGCCTTTTTTTAGATACTGCGCACAGTTTTCTGCGGTTTTTCCAAAAGTAACTACGCTATGCCATTCTGTATGGTCGGTCCATTGACCATCTTGGCCTTTTCTTCTTTCATTAGTCGCAATATTTAGCGCACAAACTGGAGTTTTATTCTGAGTATATTTAAGCTCAGGATCAGCTCCTAGTCTTCCGAGTAAAATAACTTTGTTTACCATCTGGAAATCCTCTCATAAATTTATTAAAACAGTTCTTAGATAATACATCTTTTAACCTATAATCCAAATTGGACGAGTCTTTTAAGTAAAATCGAATACTTGGAGCTCTATTAACACTATGAAAGTAAGAATTACCGATATCCCTAGAGAAGGTTTAAATCTAGATTTTTTAATTGACTCAGAAATAGTAGCTAAGAGGGTTAATGAACCATTAGTTAATATGTCTGATGAGTCTGTTCCTTCGCCTATGTTTGTATTTAACGGGAGCATACCTGTAAAAGGATTGTTAACATCGGAAGGTGAGACCTTAGAATTAAAATGTTCGGCTACTTATAATTATACTACTGTTTGTAATCGCTGCGTAGGTGAAGCGAAAAAACAGGAAGAGACTCCAGTTTTTTTAATTTTGCAAAGAAAGTCTAAGAACGATCAAGACGATGATATAAATTATGCGCATTACGAAGGTGATGAGTTAGATTGCTCAGCAGTAGTAGAAGATGTGATTGTTCAGAGTATGCCATTTCATGTTTTGTGTAATGAAGATTGTAAAGGTCTTTGTCCTAAATGCGGTAAAAATTTAAATTTAGAAATATGTAGTTGTACTTTTGAAGAAGAGCAGTCCAGTCTTAGCCCTTTTGCGAAGCTAAAATCTTTGAAAATTCAATAATTTAAAGATTAAAGTAAATAGATATTTTTACCGATATCTAAAATATGGATTTAAAAGAATACGAAGAAGAATACAAAGTAGCTAAAAAGGTAGCTCTTAAATACTGGGAGATGGCAGAGTCCTACGCTAAGGAATTGAACTGGTTTTATATAGGTGCCGGTATTTTTGTAATTCTTTTTGGATTATTTTTGTTAGATTCTCTAGGTGCCAATAAAGGACAAGGGAAAATGCTTTTAGTAGCAGGCTTAGGATTGGCTGTTATATGGATAGGTACTGCTGTAATTTTCGGGGGCCTGACTAGTGGTGGGGGTCTAAACGGTAATTAAATTTTAGAGAGTTTATCTAAAAACGGTAATCTATTAGCTAAAAAATTAGCCAATAAGAAAGCAACCCTATGCATCCTAGAATAAATCCAGAAGTTATACCTACTATAATGTCTGTTAGTCTTATTTCCATATAGACTGATTTATCAGCTTTTATGGAAATAAGTCAAAAATTTAAATTATTTATTAAGCTTTAACATCTATAACATTACCAGTTTCTTTGGCTTGTCTTGCTGAATCATCAACCTCCTTAATAGGATCAATTAATGCTTTGCCGAGTTCTTCTGCTGATTTTTGTATTTTTTCTTGAACTTTTACTGGTGCTGGTGCTGAAACGGAACTTACTTCCATGGGGGGTACTCCTAAACTTATTACTAAACTATGGTCATTATGATCTCAAAGTAATGATCGACGAGGTTATTTGAGAACTTTAGAGTTTGGCTCTGTTAAAGTATAATTTTATTTAAATATATTAAAACTATCTACTTAACGTTAATTCTTTGATACGTTCTATCACCTCATCCACTATTTTGTCAGGACAGCTGGCTCCAGAAGTTATATTAACTGTTATTTTATCTTTAATGGGGAGCCAGTTATCTTTTATTTCTATTGCATGAGTAGATAAGTTAAAATGTCTAATGTCGTCCTTACTTATGATTTCTTCTGCATCTTGAATGAAATAGGTAGGCATTTTCTCTTCTAGTAGTTCTACTAGGTGACTAGAATTTGAACTTTTATAACCTCCAACAACTATTGCAAAATCAGCCTCTATTTCTCTTAAGGCACTTACGGCTGTTTGGTTTTCATATGTGGCATAACAGAGGGTATCTCTAGTATCGGCAAAATGTTCATTTAACTTATTTTCGCCATAAATATCTAACATAGTATTTTTAAACATACTTGCAATTTCTAGGGTATCACTAGCTAGCATAGTAGTTTGGTTGACAACTCCAATACGCAATAAATCTAGTTTTGGATTAAAACCTTCGCTAATTCTATTTGCAAATTTATTATGAAATTCTTCTTCACTTATATTACCTTTGATAAATTCAGAAGCTGCTTTTGCTTCTGCTAGGTCTTGGACTATTAAACAAGGTGAGTACTGTCGTGCATTAGATAAGGTTGCTTTGGTTTCTTCATGACTTACTTTGCCATGAATAATAATACTAAAACCTCTTTTCCCAAGTTCTTTACTCCTCTTCCATACTTTTTCTACGAACGGACAAGTCGCATTATTTCTCAGTGGATCTAGTCCAAGAGATTCAAGCTCATTCACTATTTCTATTGTAGCTCCAAAAGCGGGAACAATAATAATATCTTCAGGTGTAAGAGTTTTAAAATCTATAAGTCTTTCACCAGCAGTGGTAGATAGAAATCTTACTCCTAATTCATTTAAGTCTTTGTTGACTCTGGGGTTATGAATCATTTCACTAATGAGAAAAATTCTTTTTTCTGGATTTTCTTTTACTACTCGGTATGCAGTTTCTATGGCGTTTTCTACACCGAAGCAAAATCCAAAGTGTCTTGCTAGATTAATTTTGAGACTTGTAGATTTGACAGAGCTGTTGAAAAATAAAGAACTAGGAGCCAGATCCTTTTTTTTAGGGTCTTGTTCCTGTCTTTTTAACTTAATATCTGTAACTAGACTACCTTTATAGAAGTCTGGGACATTAAAACTACGTGCCATTGTGATAAAATATAATTTTGTATTTAAGAAAGTGTAAATCTCAGATATAAATAGTATCAAATTTATTAAATAAATCAAAATTAGTTAGGCAAATTTTGAAACAAACTAAGAGTTTATTCTTACTTATAATTACATTTATAATTTCTACAGTTTCTAATGCTGAGATCTATCTTGATTCAGCAGGTAAAAGTAGACTTGCATTATCTTCACAAGGACTTAACTATGTTTTGGGAGATAGTAGTAGAATTGAAGAAACTCCTTGTGGTGGGTCTGGAACTATTCCGCAGACGGGATTTTATCATAAGGTAAATCAGTCAACGATTACTGAATTTGATCCAACTTTTGGAGTTTGGCATCATTGTCTTTCAGGTGTTACTAATTTGATTCATTGGGGATTGGCTGGAGACTTACCAGCAGCGGCAGATTATGACGGAAATTCCATTACAGACTACGCAGTTTTTAGACCTTCTGAAGGTAAATTTTATATTGCATTTAATTCTGTTGGAGGAGTCTTAACAGGAGCAACTTCAGTAATTAATTTTGGTTTAAAATATGACACTCCTTATCCTATTGATATAGATAATGATGGAGTTGATAATATTGCTATTTTTAGAAGAGATACGGCAAGTGGCGAGCTTCAATTTTTATATAGAGATAATTTAGGCGTAACAAGTAAGATCTCTTTTGGTTTATTAAATGATGTCCCAGTGCCTAGAGTTAAAGATAGCTTACAAAGAAATATAATAGCTATATTCAGACCTAGTAGCGGGGAATGGTTTTTAAGATCATTTACTGGAGCTACTTCTAGTTTTCTTTTTGGTTTACCTGGTGATATTCCTCTTTCTCTGCCATATTTGTCTGGTTTGGATTTTACTCCAGTACTATATCGACCTAGAGAAGCCAGCTGGTATACTAAAAATGGATCAACTGTTTCTAGAATATCTTTTGGAACTTTAGGATCTAAAGTTTCAGCACAAGGTATACTTTCTACTTATCTTCCAGAGGCGCCAGGTGATGTGGATGGAGATTTTTTATCTGATTTATCAGTAGTCAGAAAGCGTTCAACTTCCAGCGTGCAAGTCTTAAGCTATAGATTTTCTAATTTAAGCATTCCAAATGCAGCTAATCTTGTTAATGCTTTTACTATTGGGGGAACAAATTCTGCTACTAATAATACTTCATTATTAAATGGTTTAGTTTCATTGGACTTCGATGGAGATAAAAGAACTGATTTTGGTTCAGTGAGAGAAGATCAAGGAGTTATTAAGTGGCAACTATCACTTTCTTCAACAAAGAAAATTAAGACATTAACAGAATATCAGTTTGGACTTACTAAGGACACTATTTATCCAGGAGATTATGATGGAGATGCTAGGGCGGATTTGGGCATAGTGCGTGATACATTAAGTGAAAATGGAATTACTTACAAAACATGGTATGTGAATCCATCAAGTGGAAATACTATCTCTCCTTATCAGTGGGGCTTCTCTGGTGATAAATTATTTCTAGGGGACATGGATGGAGATAGAAAGGTAGATAGTACTGTAATCAGAAATACTCCAAATGGTTTATTATGGGTTACTAGATTAGCTTCTGGTGAATCTATGACTCCTTTACTTTTTGGGGTATCAGGGGATAAGACTCATTTAATGGATCTTAATGGAGATGGTCGAGTTGAGCCTGTAATAGAAAGAGAATCTTCGGGAAAACTTTTCTTTTATTCTTCAGCAATATCAAGTTCTTTTTCCACTGCAAGTGTACAATGGGGAGTATCAGGAGATACAGTTATTAGTGGAATAGAGAGGGGTCTGAGAAGAGGCAGTATAGGGGTGTGGCGTATTGTTAATGGACAGGGTTACTTCTTTATTCGAAACTTGGATAGTGACCCTGCAAGTTCTATTATCCCTTTTGGAGTTAGAGGAGATATTCCTGTAGTTAAGGGGTTTGTTGATCTTGCTGCGTTTACAACTACTACTTCTACTACAAATCAAGAATTACCTAGTTCTCAAAATCTACTAATTCTTAATCAGTCAAAAAGAATAATATGTAATAGTTATCCAGAGGTAAGTACTAATTCTTCTCCTTTACTTTGGAAGCCTGTGTCCGATGCAAACGGGAAATTAGTTTTATTATATGCTAAGGGAAAGTTCACAAGTAATTCTAAGTTATATTTAGTGAATCAGGGAGTAGATCAGGATGTCGTGTTAGAGAGATTAGTTTACTTCGGTAATCAAAATGATGGACGTGGAATATTTAGAGCGAAAAAATCTGGAGCTGATTATCCAAGTCCTATCATTTTAGTCAAACAAGATAGTGTAAATGCTATCGAATGCGTTAGGATACTAAACCCAGGTCTTGTGATTGGAAGATAAGCCAGAAGACAAAATACTATCAGAGAAGTTCCCTCGCTCAAGATTGAAATCTATGCCTGAATTATCAGGCGTATATTTGATGAAGGATGTGCGCAATAAGATAATTTATATTGGAAAGGCTAAGAATTTAAAAGCTCGAGTACAAAGTTATTTTAACGGCTCAGATACAAGGAGGCAAATTGATGCGCTTCTTGAACAAGTAAATTCTATAGAAACTTTTATAACAGAAGATGAAAGACAGGCACTATTATTAGAAGCTGATCTAATTAAAAGATACAGGCCTAGATATAATGTAAGACTCAAAGAAAATAAGGCATTAGTCTATATAAGAATTGACGAATCACATGAGTGGCCACGAGTAGAATTAGTTAAGGGAAGAAGGGAAGGGGATCCTGCTACATACTATGGCCCTTTCCCTTTTAGTTATGAGGCTAGGACGCTTTTTGATATTATTGATAGAGTTGTTCCACTAAGAACTTGCTCTGATAGAGTAATTTTTAATCGAGTTCGACCATGTTTGCAGTACCAAATAAAACGCTGTGCAGCTCCTTGTTGTATCTCTATAGAAAAACAAGAATATGACTCTTGGGTCAATCAGGCTATCTCAATTCTAAATGGTAAAAACGATTTAGTAAAAGAAGAGTTAGTTAAACAAATAAATATAGCTTCAGATGCATTGAGATATGAAGATGCAGCGATACTTAGAGATAGAGTGAAGGTACTCGATCAAGTTAGCAAAGACCGTGCATATTCTAATTATGGTTCAGGAAATCTACAAGCAATTGGATATTATCGAGAGGGAACTTTTGCGGAAGTTTCATGTCTAACTACCGTAGATGGAATGTTGTCATCAAGTCATTTTTATAGTTTTAAAGATTTAGTAATAGATGATCAAGAAGTTCTTCAAAATGTTTTAAGAGAACTTTACCCTCCTGATAAGCCTATTCCTGAAACTATTTTAATACCGTTTATGCTTGACGATATGGAAATAAGAGAAGAAATTCTAAGCACCCAAGCTTCTCGTAAAATTAACTTAATTTGTCCGCAAAGAGGTGTTAAAGTTAAACTTTCAGAGCTTGCACAAATTAACGCTAAGGAAAGCTTTGAAGCTAGATATAGTGATACATCTAAAAATGAAAGAATATTAAATGCATTTAAAGATACCTTTGAGCTCAAACAAACTCCTAGAGTAATTGAATGTATTGATATTAGTCATTTTCAAGGCTCATCTACAGTTGGTGTCGTTACTTCTTTTAAAGACGGTGTGCCTTTTAAATCTAGATATAGATATTTTTATCTTTCACAAGAAGGCAAGCCTGATGATTTTGCCTCAATAAATGAAGTGGTAGCTCGTCATTTAAAAAAATGTATAGAAGATGATATCTTCCCGGATATTTTATTGATAGATGGAGGGCCGCCGCAGTTAGTCCAGGCTATAAAGGCAAGAGATGGTTTAGGTTTGGAATATCCTACACTTATGGCGATTGCAAAAAAGAGAGATTTAATTATTAAACAAGTAAATACTCCAAGAGGTCCTGGGCAGTTAAAAAAACCTGAAAGAATCTATTTAGAACAAAGACCAATACCATTTATTTTACCCACTAGTAGTGAGATTTTAAAGTTATTTGAAAGAATTAGGAATGAGACTCATCGTGTTGCTATTGGTTTTCATAGGAAATCTAGGTCGAAAAAGCAACTTTTAGGACCTCTTGATGAAGTCCCAGGTATAGGTTTTATAAGAAAAAGAAAGTTGCTGAAGATTTTTGGAAGTTTTAAGCATATAAAAGAAGCAACAGTTGAGGAGTTAATGAATAAGGGAGGACTTCCAAGGACTATTGCAGAAAATCTTATCAAAGTGATACAGTCTAGAGATTCCTCTGAATAAAAATACTAACATATTTATTAAAAGTAATGATTGATCTTCAACAATTAAGAGCAGAGCCTGAAAAATATCAGGATGCATGTAATAAAAAAAGAATTAAGTTTGATGTTAATGAATTTCTTCAATTAGATGAAAAAAGAAGAAAGCTTTTACAGAAAACAGAATCTTTAAAATCTACTTTAAATGCACTTAGTAAGGAAGTTCCTCTATTAAAAGGTGAGGAGCAAGCTACTCGTAAGCAAGAACTTAAGGAAATTAGTGTTCAGGCAAAATCTTCTGATGCTGAATTATCTGAACTTACAGCTGAGTGGGATCGTCAACAATTATTAATACCTGGCATTCCTATGGCTGAAGTTCCTATTGGAAAAGATGATTCAGAGAACAAGGAATTATATACAGTAGGAAAGTTACCATCTTTTGATTTTCAACTTAAGGATCATGTAGAGATTGGAGAAAGGCTTTCACTTTTTGATGTAGAAAGAGCTGTTCGAATAGCAGGTAGCAGAAGTTATTACTTAACAGGAATGGGAGCAAGGTTACACCATGCAATACTTTCTCTCGCTATGGATTTTATTGCAGATCGAGGTTTTGCATTAGTCGATCCTCCTCATGTAGTTAACTATAAAGCTATGATGGGAACAGGTTATTTCCCTGGTGGTGAGGATATGGCCTATCATTTAGATGAGAGAGATAATGACTATTATTTAATAGGTACTTCTGAAGTCCCTGTTGCGGCTCTTCATTTGGGCGAGGTTTTAACTGAGAAGGAACTTCCAAAAAGATATTCAGGGTATTCACCTTGTTATAGAAGGGAAGCAGGTACCTATGGTAAAGACACTCGTGGCCTTTATAGAGTTCATCAGTTTTATAAAGTTGAGCAAGTTGTGATTTGTGAAAATTCTCTTGAAAAGAGTATGGAAATTCATAATGAACTTTTAAAAAATGCTGAAGATTTATTATCTCTATTAGAGTTACCTTATAGAGTAGTAGCTGTTTGCACTGGAGATATGGGTCAGGGGCAAGTATTTAAACATGATATTGAAACTTGGATGCCTTCACGTAAGGCTTATGGTGAAACACATAGCTGTTCTACCTTACATGACTTTCAAGCTAGAAGACTTAATTTAAGATATAAAGATAGTACTGGTAAAACAAAATTTTGCCATACACTTAATAATACATTAATTGCTTCTCCTAGAGTACTGATTCCATTAATTGAAAATCATCAGGATAAAGAAGGTAATATAAATGTACCTCAAGCATTGAGAAAGTATTTAGGTGGGATAGAAAAAATAGTTCCTGCTTCTTAGTAACAAAATTATTTTATAGCTTATATGTGGGTAAAAGGAATTGGCTTAGCAGTTGTTTTATTGATGGTGATCTCTGTTAAATCTTCATATTCAGGAAGAGTAATGGCATTTCTAGCAGTGTCAGCATTACTTTTATACTTAGGGTTAGGCGGCTTTAAAAAAAGATAACGCTTAATCAGAAACACTTAGTTAAACATGAATCTAAAATCTAATGGGGCTTGGAAACTAAGCTTACTTTTTCAGTTACTTGCAATTTCTGCGAGTACTTATTTACCTTTATATTTTATTTCTTTAGGACTTAACGCTTCTGAAGTAGCAAAATTAGATGCTATAGCCTTTGTTCTATCATTGTCGGGCCCTATTTTAGTTTTGCTCTTGTTGCCAATGATGAATGGGATCTTTCTTAGTTTTTTAGCACTAATGCTAGCTGGAATTTCTGGAATTTTATTAGGGTTAACTACAGAATTAGATTATAAGTTTGAGTTATTTGCGCTAATAACTACTTGTTTGGGAATTGCTAATACTAGTATTCCATTACTAGCTGTTAACTCAATTGGCTCTTCTTCATCTCCTGAAATCATATCTGATAAAAAATCAGAAACTAAATCTAGTTTTGGCAGTAAATATGGAGCTTATAGAGTTTTTGGTTCGTTTGGTTTTATTTCTGGCTTATTGTTATCTGGTATTTTGACAGATTATGTTTCTACAAGACTTATTCCAATTTTATGCGGATTCGGTTCTTTATTTGCAGCTTTGTTTATTATTAAAATTTTACGACACGAGAAAATTCAAAAAATTGAAGCTGTAAAGATAAAAAGTAAATCTCAATTATTTGATCTTGTAGCGTTTTTTATATTTCAAGTTTTAATTTGGGCAGGTCTTGCAGTTATTTTTCGTTATCTACCATTACGAATGAAAGAGATGGGAGCAAGCGGAGTATTCATTAGTTTAACTCTAGTAGTATTAGGATTAACTGCATTATTTAGTTTGAAGAAAGTTGGAAAAATAACTGATCATCTTCCACTTAAGAAATCATGGTTAATTGTTCCTATTTCTTGTTGCATTCGAATTCTTGCAATAGGTTTACCAGTAAATAATTTATTTTGGTTTTTTCCAATCCAACTTCTACATATCCCAACTTGGGTTTTAAATGATATTTTAACAATGAGATTCCTGCATGAAAAAAAGCAAGAACTTGGTGGTTTATTGATAACTGTTATTACCCAGCTTTCTAATGGACTAGGTTTAGCATTCGGTTCTTACTTAATGAGTCATTTAATACAAGATTATGGCTTAAGATCTTCATTTTTTTGGGTTTCAGTGGTTCCTCTTACTGGTGTTTTTATGTTACCGCTGATAAAAACTTATAAAAAGCAAAATTCCTAAGTAATTTTATATATTTATTTTATGTGGTCAGGCCTAATTATAACTGTGACAGTCGCATTAGCGATATCATTTATTTGTTCACTGATGGAAGCAGCTCTGCTAACTGTGTCTTTGCCGTACGTTAGGTATTTAGCAGAGAGCGGATCAAGGAGAGGGAAATTACTTTTACAGTTCAAAGAAAGACTTGGAATTCCTGTATCTGCAATCTTAATACTAAATACAGTTTCACATACAGCAGGTGCGTCTGTTGGGGGTGCCTATGTCAGCAAATTAGGTGATGAAGCAGTAATTATCTTTTCTGTAGTTTTTACTCTACTTGTTTTATTTTTAAGTGAAATTTTACCGAAACAACTAGGCACAGCTTATGCGAGACAAAGTGCTCTTTTAATAGCACTTCCTTTAAATCTTATGATTAAAGCCCTGTATCCAGTAGTCTGGCTTACTGATCTTTTTTCTAGAAAAGTAGCATCAGGAGAAGATGAGCCAAGAGTCTCTCATGAAGAAGTATTAAGCATGGCAGAAATGGGACATGAAGATGGAGTAATTGATCCTCTTGAAGATTCCGTTATTAGAAATGTAATTGGATTAGATACAGTCCTTGTAAGGGATGTATTAACGCCGAGGGTAGTTGTATATTCGCTAATAGAAACAATGATTGTTTCTGATTTAAGAGAAAAATTATTTTCTCTTCCTCATACTCGAATACCACTTTTCCCAGAAGAAAATATTGATGAACCTTCTGGATATGTACTACAGAGGGATGTAGCAAAAGCTATATTAGAAGATGGCGGTGAGAAATTATTAAAAGATCTTAAAAGGCCTTTAATAACCGTTCCTGATACTATGCGCGTTGATAAGCTTATGCTTCAAATGGTAGAAAAACAAATGCCAATCTGTGCTGTCGTTAATGAGCATGGTGGATTTGCAGGAGTTGTTACTCTAGAGGATATATTAGAAGAAATTATTGGCAGAGAAATTGTAGATGAGCTAGACGAAGTAAGAGATCTTAGAACATACGCAAAGACACTACATGAACTTAGAAATACAGCTAAAATTAATTAAATTCATATAAGTTTACATATTAGAATGCTACCACCAAACAAAAATAAATCTATCGAAGAATATGTAGATACAGATAATTCATTTCATCAAAAATTACCAGGTTCTCCTAAGATAGTTTCAAGAGATGATCATGTTGTTTCAAGAAGAGATATTGATCAAGACGCATTAAAAGTTCTTAGAAGATTAAATGGCTATGGATATCAAGCATTCCTTGTAGGAGGGGGAGTTCGAGATTTACTTATTGGCAAGGAGCCAAAAGATTTTGACGTTTGCACTGATGCACATCCTGAAGAAATTAGAGATTTATTTAGAAATTCTAGAATAATCGGGAAAAGATTCAAACTAGTTCATGTTTATTTTTATGGTGGAAAAATAATTGAAGTTTCTACTTTTAGAGCTGCAAATGATAGTACTAGTACATTATCATCTGATAATAATTATGGTGATGCCTTAAGTGATGCGCTTAGAAGAGATCTAACAATAAATGCTCTTTTTTATAGTCCAGAAGATTTTTCTATAATTGATTATGTAGATGGATTAAAAGATTTAGATAAAAAAGTTGTTAGGATCATTGGTGATCCTGATGTTCGATTTACTGAAGATCCAGTAAGAATAATAAGAGCTGCAAGACACGCTGCGAGAGCCAATTTCCAAATTGAGAAAAAGACAGCTTCTTCTATGAAGAAGAATATAGAGTTGTTAAATCTTGTACCAGCCGCCAGATTATATGAAGAAATTCAGAAAGATTTTTATTCAGGTAGTTTCTTGGAAACTTTCGAAGAACTGAGAAAGTTTGATATCATAAAGCTGATGCTCCCAAATATTGATGAAGCTATAAATACTATGACTAAAGAAAAAAGATCTGAGTATTTAGGGAGATTGAAAAGTTTAGATACTATAATTCAGATGGGCTTAGAGCCGCCATCAGAATTATTTTTTGGCTGTTTGTTAATAGGTGCAGTAGCTAAGAAAAATAAATTAAAAAATTCAGAATTATCTTTAGAAGATAATTCTGATGAATATAAGTTGGAAATACTAGCAGAAGAGTTTCCTTGTCATGTATCAGATTCTGGCAAATCAAGTTCAGATGCGCAATTAGATGTTTTTAGATTAAAACCACTTCGTAGAGATCGAAATTCTAGAGATAGAGTAAGTGGTATTGCAAAAGCAATAGGTAATTGGTTTTTACCTTGTACCTTAACTAAAAGAGAAAAACTTTCACTCGAAAGACTTCTTACGATTCGCTACAATATTCTTACTGCTGAAGAATCAGACACTAAAAACTTAATACAAATACTGAAAGATTTGCATAGCGAAGAAAGGTTAACATTAAAACTTTTGTTCGAAATTTTAGGAGATAATTTACCTAAGATATTTAAAAACTTGCTACAAGAAACTAAAATAGAAGTTATTCAACCAAATAGTATTAAACAAGGAGTTCGATCCAGTGTACAGCCCAGTATAAAGCAGGATATTAAACCTGGAATTCATCCACGCAGCAATACTCCTAAAATGAAAAGAGAAGCCTCTAAAGCAAAAGAGTCACGAAATAAATGACAATATTCACTACTATGGTTGAAAGTTTTACTATTTACGGAAGAATAGCACTCTCTTCAGTGAAGGATGTTGTTATAGGGTGGAAGTTCATGTGGAGTCAGATTGTTACTCTTTTTTTACTTGGAGTAGTGACTTTTTTTCTTACTAAAATTGGATTTGTAGGCTCGATATTACTTGGAATTTTATTTAGTTTTGCATTATCTTTTTATTTGGCTTTGATTAAAGCAATGGTGCTAAGGGAAAAATTTATTTCTGAAAGTATTAAAGAAGAAGGTTTTCAACTTTTTTCACCAATTATAAGTTGTTTCTTTTCTCTGTTTTTAATTCAGATAATAATATCAGTTTTGAAAGTTCCTAGTTTTGTCTCCACTGTTATTGCTATATTTATTTCAGTTTTTTTAAATCCAGTTATTGAAGTCATATACTTGGAAGGTGGCAGTTTTGCAGATATCATTAATCGTTCAATTAGCTTTGTTAAAGAGCATTTTTTAATTTGGTTTTTCCCAGTTTTTATATTTATCTCACCTTTTGTGGCAAATGATCCTAGATTTTTATTAGAAGCATTTACTAGTGATCCTTTAAGTATGTTGAGATCTTTAATACAGGGATTTTCGTTTTCTTTAAATGTATTGTCATTGATACCAGTGCTATATTTTATATCTTTCTTTTTAGTATTTAGAGGAAGACTTTTTTCAACAATAGAAAATAAATCTAGAATAAAAAAATGGTGGTAACTTAAAATGAAAGCAATAGCTATTATTCCTGCACGCAGAGGTTCAACTCGTTTATCAGATAAGCCATTACGTGATATCGCAGGAATGACTTTAATCGAGAGGGTATGGAGACAGGCAACTAAGTGCACAGGCTTAGATGAGATTTTTATTACTACGGATGATGATGAAATAGAGAATGTTTCAAATTCATTTGGGGCTAATGTAATTCGAACTTCTCCAGAAGCACCTTCAGGTTCGGCCAGAGTAGCAGAGGCTTATATTTCAAAATATGGAGCATTGAATAAAAGTTCAGAAAGTTCAGACGTTCAAAAAATTGTTCTTAATGTACAGGGCGATATGCCTTTTGTTAATCCTGACGCGATTAATCTAGCGATAAGTTTTTTCAAAGAAAATTTTTCTATGTTTGATATGGTAACTATTGCTATACCTATTTATAATTTAGATGAATTTGAAAGGGACTCGGTAGTAAAAGTAGTAGTTAGTGACACTGGAAGAGGACTTTACTTTAGTAGGGCACCAATTCCTTATTCTAGAGAGGGAGATAGAATAAGGTCAACAGAGAAAGAAACCTTAAATAAAGAAATTTATGGATATAAACATATAGGTCTTTATTTATTTAAAGAAAAAACTTTATCTGTTTTTAGCGAAAATCAAGATGATACAATCCTAGAAAAAATAGAAAGACTTGAACAACTAAAGCTACTTAATTTAGGATACAATATTGGTGTTTGTATAGTACCTAGAGAATTTATGGAACATTCAATAGAAGTTGATACAGAACTAGATTTGAATGGGGCAATAGCTTATGCTAAGAGTATGAAATAATTAAATATTTTCTTTGCTTTACGAGTTAGTAAATTATAGGCATAAAGAATAGGTATCTAGAAATAGAATTAAACTGGTTTTGAAATTATGCAGGCACGACCCACAAAATATATCTTCGTAACTGGTGGTGTGGTGTCTTCGCTAGGTAAGGGCTTAACCTGTGCAAGTTTAGGCGCACTTCTCGAAAGTCGAGGGCTAAGAGTTACCATTTGTAAATTAGATCCGTATTTAAATGTTGATCCAGGCACTATGAGTCCGTTTCAACATGGAGAAGTTTTTGTTACTGATGATGGCGCAGAAACTGATTTAGATCTTGGACATTATGAAAGGTTTTTATCCGGTAATATGTCAAAGGCTAATAATTTTACGGCCGGTCAAGTTTACGAGACAGTTATTAAAAATGAGCGTAAAGGGGACTATCTTGGTGGTACCGTTCAAGTCATACCTCACGTTACCGATGAAATAAAGAAACGGATAATTGAACTAGGTAAAAATTTTGATATCTGTATTGGTGAAATTGGTGGAACTGTAGGGGATATTGAAGGACTACCTTTTCTAGAAGCTATAAGACAGTTTCGATCTGATGTTGGTAGAGAAAATGTATTATATGTTCACTTAACTCTAGTTCCATATCTGAAAGCTGCAAGTGAGATAAAAACTAAACCAACTCAACATAGCGTAAAAGAACTTACAAATGTTGGAATACAGCCCGATTTAATCGTACTTAGATCAGAGGTCGATGTAGATAAAAAATCAAAAGATAAAATTGCTTCTTTCTGTAACGTAGATATGGATTGCGTAATTACGGCACCCGATGTTGGTAATATTTATGAGCTTCCTTTAGTTCTTCATAAAGACGGTTTTGATAACAGGATCTGTGAAAAGTTAAATATCTGGACAGGACGACCAGACCTTAAACCTTGGGAAAATATAAGATCAGTACTAGAATCACCAACCAACGGACATATTACAATAGGTATGGTTGGTAAATATGTAGATTTAACTGAATCCTATAAAAGTCTAAATGAAGCTTTGCAACATGGTGGATTCAAAAATGCTTGTAAGGTTGATATAAAATATTTTGATTCAGAAGAAATTGAAAAAATTAAAATTGATAAAAATAAAAGTTTATCAGAAACATTTTCTGGAGTAGATGCTATATTAATTCCTGGCGGCTTTGGAAAAAGAGGAAGTGAAGGAAAAATTGCTTCAATTAACTATGCTAGAAAAAATGGGATACCATTTTTAGGTATTTGTTTAGGTTTGCAAATGGCTGTTATTGAGTATGCTAGGAACGAAGCTGATTTAGTGGATGCTTCAAGTACAGAATTTGATAAATTATCTAAAAATCCGGTTATTCATTTAATGGAAGATCAGAAGGATGTAGATAATTTAGGTGGAACGATGCGTTTAGGAAAGTATCCATGCGTTCTGAAGGCAGGCTCAAAGGTAGGAATCATTTACGGAAAAAGCCAAATATCTGAAAGGCACAGACATCGTTGGGAAGTAAATAATTCATATAGAGAAATATTATCTAAAGCTGGATTAGTATTTTCTGGTACATCTCCTGATGATCACTTAGTGGAAGTTATAGAATTAATTGATCATCCTTGGTTTGTTGGAGTTCAATATCATCCTGAGTTTCAATCCCGACCATTAAATCCACATCCGTTGTTTGTGAGTTATATTAAAGCAGCATTAGATTTCAGAAATAGTAAAAAAAGTGTTCAAAAAGATAGTATAGTTAAGCAAGAACGTACTGAATTAAAAGATGAAATTATAAATAATTCAAAGATTGTAGGGTTAGCGAGTAGTATTAATTAGAATATAAACTAATGCTGCTTGATAGTTTTATAAAATCTGCTAGTATGTCAGTGTTTGGCTTTTAAAAATAACCTTTAAAACGAATCCAGAGAGGTTCGAAAGGAATAATTTGGTTCTTATCAGTAATCATATAAAAAAGACTAGAGTTTCAACTTTAAAACTAGTTTCTTTAACATCCTTTTTGCCATCTCTTAAATTCTTAAAATACATTAATAGTTACACAGATTATCTAAGCAAAGTTAATCTATACAATGAGGTCTTATATGTCCGAAGATAATGAGTTACATCCTAAAAAAGTAATTGATACTTCTAATTGGAAGAAGGTTTTAGACGATGATCAAATAAGAAGATCTATAACAAGAATTTCTCATGAGATACTTGAGAGAAATCGAGGGCCTAAGAAAGTGGCGGTAGTTGGTATTCGTACCAGAGGAGAGTTTTTAGCGCAAAGAATTAGAGCGGAAATTAATACGCTTGAAAACACTGAAATCCCACTAGGTGTTGTTGATATAACACTTTATAGGGATGATCTATATCACTCATCTGAACAGCCACTTGTACGAGGTACTGAGCTACCATTTAATATTGATAAGTATAACGTGGTTTTAGTAGATGATGTTTTATTTACTGGAAGGACTATTAGAGCTGCCTTAGATGCGATAATAGATTTTGGTAGACCAATATCTGTACAGCTAGCTGTGTTAGTGGATCGTGGCCATAGAGAACTACCTATTAGAGCAGATTATGTGGGTAAGAATGTTCCTACTACAAGATCTGAGCTTGTTGAGGTTTGTCTTTCGGAAAAAGATAATGAAGATTCAGTTTACATAAGGGATAAGGTTAAATAAATATGTCATACAATCATCAGCACTTACTTGGGATTTCTGGTTTGACCACTGATGAGATATTTTTTTTACTTGAGACTAGTCAAAAGTTTGTAGAGATTAGTGAAAGAAGTGTTAAAAAAGTACCTGCTTTGAGAGGTAAGACAATTGTAAATTTATTTCTAGAACCATCTACTAGGACTAGAACAAGCTTTGAAATAGCAGGTAAAAGATTAAGTGCGGATGTAATAAATATATCAGGTAGTTCTAGCTCGACAACTAAAGGTGAAACTTTAATAGATACAGTCCTGAATATTAAATCGATGAGGCCAGATGTTATAGTTCTCAGGCATGCATATTCTGGATCTTGTGAGTTATTAAAGAAGCTTGTACCTAATACTAGAATTATTAATGCTGGAGATGGTCTCCATGAACATCCTACTCAAGCTTTATTAGATGCCTTAACTATAAAACAAGAATTAGGTACTTTAAAAGACTTAACTGTAACATTAGTAGGAGACGCTTTACGTAGTAGAGTTGCTAGATCAAATATACTCTTACATAAAACTTTAGGTAATAAAGTAAGAGTTGTTGCTCCTCCTACAATTGCTCATTCTCATTTTGAAGATCTTGGGGTCGAAGTTTTTTATGATTTAAAAAAAGCACTCCCAGGAAGTGATGTTGTCATGTCTTTAAGAATGAAACATGAATATCAAAAAGATTATTACGTTCCGAATCTCGATGAGTATGCTGTTAACTTCTTACTTACCGAGTCGATAATATCTAAATATTGTCCATCTGCTAAAATACTAGCACCTGGTCCAATTAATAGAGGAACTGAAATTACTAGCGAGCTAGCAGATGGTCCTAGGTCTTTAATTTTTAAACAAGTAACAAACGGGGTTGCCGTTAGAATGGCCGTACTTTTCCTTTTAGTAGCTGGGAAAAATGACTATTCACCATCCGAGGAAGAAGTATGAAAATATTATTAAAAGGTGGGCATGTTGTAGATCCTTTTCTTGGTATAAATGAAAAGAAGGATATTCTTGTAAACGGAGATAAAATAGAGGCTGTTGAAAGTCCAAATATTATCTCTGTTAGAGATGAAGTTAAATGTATTGATATTGATAATTTATATATTAGTCCTGGACTTGTTGATATTCATGTACATTTAAGAGAACCTGGACAGGAATGGAAAGAAACTATTGCAAGTGGGGCAGAAGCTGCTGTTGCTGGTGGTTTTACTGATGTTTGTTGTATGCCGAATACAAAACCAGTAAATGATTCTAAGGCCGTTACTGATTATATTTTAGATAAAGCTAAACTAGCTAAAGCAAAAATACATCCGATAGGTGCAATCACTATGCAGAGTAAGGGAGAGTCTCTAGCTCCTTACGGTGAATTAACTGAAGCTGGCTGTGTTGCATTTTCTGACGATGGAAGGCCAGTATCTAATTCTCAAATAATGAGAAGAGCACTAGAATATTGCAAAATGTTAGGTAGGGTACTCACTGTTCATGAAGAAGATCTTCAGCTTTCCGCAGGATTTTCAATGAATGAATCTGCACTTAGCCTTAGTATGGGTCTTAAGGGTATGCCAGATGCTGCTGAGAATGTCATGATTACAAGAGATATTGAACTTGCAAGATTAACTAAGGGTAGGGTTCATTTTTGTCATGTTAGCACTGCTAGAGGGGTGCAACTAATAAAAAGAGCAAAGGAAGATGGTATTCCCGTAACTGCAGAAGTTTCGCCACATCATTTATTTTTAGATGAAAAGTCAGTAATAGGATTTAATACTCAAGCAAAAATGAGTATGCCACTGAGAAGCCAAGTAGATATCGACGCTCTACTTGATGGACTTAATCATGGAATTATTGATTGTATTGCAAGTGATCATGCTCCTCATGAAACGGACTCCAAGAATATTGAATTTGATTTAGCCTCATTTGGAATGTTAGGACTTCAAACTACTTTACCGATAGTTCTAACTTTAGTTTCGCAAGGTAAAATCAGTTTAAATAGAGCGATAGAAAGTTTAACTAGCTCGGCTTGGAAATCATTAGATTATAGTCCAAAGAGTATTAAAAAAGATCAACCAGCTGATATTACAATTTTTGATCCTGATAGAAATTTTATTTTTACTGATAAAATTAATAAATCAAAAAGTATTAATACTCCGCTTTTTAATAGAGAGTTTAAAGGCTGTGCTGTTATGACAATGGTTAACGGGATTTTTCAATATGAAATGTCTAAGTGAAGTATACAGCAAGAAAATATAAAAAATAAGGAAGATCAGTCATATGCATCATGAAAAACCAGCCATTTTAGTACTAGAGGATGGTAAAGTATTTAAGGGTTTTGCAGTCGGAGTAGGTGAAGATACAGATAAAGAAGCGATAGGTGAAGTCGTATTTAATACTGCAATGTCTGGGTATCAAGAAATTTTAACTGATCCTTCATATACTGGTCAGATGATTACTTTTACTTATCCTCATATTGGAAACGTAGGAACTAATTCACAAGATATTGAATCTGATAAAGTACATGCAACTGGTCTTATTGTAAAAGATATTGCTAGAAATCCATCAAATTACAGATCTGAAAAGTCATTACCTCAGTATTTAAAAGATAATAATATTCTTGGTATCTCCGGAATTGATACTAGAGAATTAGTATTGCATCTAAGAACTCATGGTTCAAAAATTGGTATTATTAGTACTAGAACTAATAATATTTCTGATTTAGTAGATAAAGCAAAAACGGCACCTAATATGGAGGGTCTAGATTTAGTTCCAAATGTTACTTGTAAAAAAGCATATGATTGGAAAGAAGGTGCATGGTGTGGGCTACAAGCTGATGGTAAGTCATATTATACATCCTATTCCGATCAAGTTCTTTCAACTCGTCCTCTAGTCGTAGCAATAGATTTTGGTATTAAATATAATATTTTGAGATTGCTAACTGAGATTGGCTTTAGGGTAAAGGTTGTTCCTGCAAATACTTCTGCAACTGAAATTATGTCTTATAAGCCTGACGCATTATTCTTATCTAATGGCCCTGGTGATCCTGCTGCTGTTACTTATGGAATAGAAACTACCAAGAATCTACTTGGGAAGTTACCAATATTCGGCATATGTTTAGGACACCAAATTTTAGGAATCGCTCTTGGTGCTCCTACTTTTAAGCTTAAATTTGGTCATAGGGGTGGAAATCATCCAGTAAAAAATCAAATTACAGGACATGTTGAAATATCTGTACAAAATCATGGTTTTGCTACAAAAGCAGAAACTATTCCTAAAGATATAATTGTAACCCATCTTAATTTAAATGATAATACAATTGAAGGAATAGATGCTCCTGATCTAAATGCATTTTCTGTTCAGTATCATCCTGAGTGTTCACCAGGACCTAGTGATTCACAGTATTTATTTAAAGATTTTTATAATCGAGTAGTTAATAATTAATTAAAGAGAGTTCGTTTCAAAATGCCAAAGAGACAGGATATTAAAAAAATATTAATAATTGGATCAGGTCCAATTGTTATCGGACAAGCTTGTGAATTTGATTATTCAGGTGTTCAAGCAGTTAAAGCATTAAAAGAAGAAGGTTACACAGTTATTTTAGTTAACTCCAATCCGGCAACTATCATGACTGATCCTGATCTGGCTGATGCAACATATATTGAGCCGATTACTCCTGAATATATTGAAATGATTATAGCAAAGGAGAGACCAGATGCGGTCTTGCCTACTATAGGTGGACAAACAGCATTAAACGTTACTTTAGAATTAGATGAATTAGGAATATTTGAAAAATATGGAGTAGAATTAATTGGTGCAAATGTTCAAGCTATTAAATCTGCAGAAGATAGAGATGCATTTAAAAAAATAGCAGAAAAAGCAGGTCTTGATAATGCATATAGTATCTGTGTTACTACCTATGAAGAAGCTTATGCTGCTGTAAAAAAATTAGGTTATCCTTTTATAATACGTCCATCTAGAACTTTAGGTGGTAGTGGAGGAGGTGCAGTATATAGCGCTGATGAACTTGAAGTTAAGCTTAGGCGAGGTTTTGATGCTAGCCCAAATCATGAACTTTTACTTGAAGAATCTTTACTAGGATGGAAAGAAGTAGAGCTTGAAGTAATGAGAGATAAAGCAAATAATGCTGTAGTTATTTGCGGAATAGAAAATTTGGATCCAATGGGAGTGCATACGGGAGATTCAATTACCGTAGCTCCAATTCAAACTTTAACAGATAAAGAATATCAAGTATTAAGGGATAAAGCTTTAAGGCTTGTAAAAGAAATTGGTGTAGATACTGGAGGTTGTAATGTTCAGTTTTCTATAGATCCAAAAACTGGTCGGCAAATAGTTATTGAAATGAATCCTCGGGTTTCAAGAAGTTCTGCTTTAGCATCAAAGGCGACCGGATTTCCAATAGCTAAGATAGCTGCAAAACTAGCGGTAGGTTATACTCTTGACGAGTTGCCAAATGATATAACTAAGATGACACCTGCTTGCTTTGAGCCAAGCATTGATTATGTAGTAGTTAAAATACCTAGATTTACATTCGAAAAATTTCCAGTAGCTGATAGAGTTTTAGGAACTCAAATGAAGTCTGTAGGCGAAGCTATGGCAATAGGAAGAACTTTTCCTGAGGCCTTACAGAAAGCACTTAGATCCTTAGAAACAGGTAGGCAAGGACTTCTAGGTGGAAAAGAATCAAAATATGATAATTTAGACCAGTTACTTATTGATATTGCAGTTCCTACTGATAATAGGCTGTTTCTAGTTGGAAGAGCAATGGAGCTGGGTGCAACTGTTGAGCAAGTATTTCAAGCTACTAAAATAGATTATTGGTTTTTAAATGAAATTGATAAAATTATTAAAAAAGAAAATTCAGTCAAAGGAGTTGAATTAGATTCATTACCTATAGAGACTTTAGTTGAGTTGAAAAAACTAGGAACTAGTGATCATAGATTAGCTCAGATTTTATCTTCTAAAACAAAAGTAAAAGAATCTGATATAAGAAAACTTAGGCATAAGAATTCGATCAGGCCTGTATATAAAACTGTTGATACTTGCGCTGCTGAATTTCAATCGTTTACTCCATATTTATATTCCACATATGATAGTCATTCAGATAGTAATGTTACAAATAATAAGAAAGTTATAATTTTAGGTGGTGGACCAAATAGGATAGGACAGGGTCTAGAGTTTGATTATTGTTGTGTTCATGCAGCAATGGCTTTAAGAGAAGCCGGTATAGAAACTATAATGGTAAATTGTAATCCTGAAACAGTATCAACGGATTATGATACAAGCGATCGATTATACTTTGAGCCTTTAACACTTGAAGATGTATTAGAAATTATACATGTAGAAAAACCTTTTGGTGTAATAGTTCAGTACGGTGGACAAACTCCACTTAGGCTAAGTATGTTACTAAAAGATGAAGGAGTGCCAATAATAGGAACTTCTCCAGAAGCTATAGATACAACAGAAGATAGAAGAAAGTTTAGTGTACTTTTATCAAAAGTAGGTTTAATTCAAGCTGATTCTGGTACTGCGTCAACTATTGAAGAAGCTATCGATGTTTCTGTTAAGGTTGGTTTTCCATTAATGGTAAGACCTTCGTTTGTACTCGGCGGTAGAGCGATGGCTGTCGTTCATGATCGAGCAGAATTGGAAAGTTATATTGCTGAGAGTGTTGAGGTCTCTTATGATAGACCTGTACTACTTGATAGATTTTTAGATGATGCAATTGAAGTGGATGTTGATTCTATTTCAGATGGAAAGGAGCAAATGGTATGCGGAATTATTGAGCATATCGAGAGAGCAGGTATACATTCTGGTGATAGTTCTTTTATATTGCCTTCACAGAATCTATCTGCTGAACTAATAGAAGAAATTGAGGCTAGTACTAAAGCTCTTCTTAGAGATTGTAATGTACTTGGTCTAATGAATGTTCAATATGCAATTAGGAAAGGTCGAGTATATGTTTTGGAGGTAAATCCTCGTGCTTCTAGAAGCATTCCTTTTGTTTCGAAAGTAGTTGGAATCCCGTGGGCTAAAGTTGCTGCAAGAGTAATGGCAGGAGAATCATTAAAAGAATTAAGCGAACTAGGTATATATGGTGATTTAAACAAGTTTAGTAATTATCAGTCGGTAGCTTCTAAGCTTAATTATTTTGCTATTAAAGAGTCGGTTTTCCCGTTTATAAAATTTCCCGGAGTAGATGCTTTGTTAGGTCCTGAAATGAAGTCTACAGGGGAAGTCATGGGAATCGATACTACTGTGCCAGGTGCTTTTTTGAGAGCACAAGTAGCCTCATCTAATCCTCTGCCTACAAGTGGTAAAGTTTTTATTAGTGTTAAGGAGTCTGATAAAATTCATTGCGTTAATATGGCAAAAAGTTTGCTAGAATTAGGCTTTGAAATAATTGCGACGAAAGGTACTTCTGATTTTCTTTTAACTCATGGAATTAAATCTAAGTCCATTAATAAGGTAAGAGAAGGTTCGCCACATATTGTAGACTTAGTAAATGAAGGAGGAATTTCTTTAATCATTAATACTCCAGAAGGAACAGGACCATTACTTGATTCAAGGACTATTAGAAGTACTGCTATTGAACAAAGAATTCCATTATTTACTACTTTAGCTGCAGCTGAGCAGGCGGTTTCAGCAATGCAACTTAGATCATCTGAGGCGAAATTAGGATTAAGATATCCTTCGGGGGTATCTTCTATTCAGGAATATTTGGGTCGCTAGTTGTCTTACTAGAGTTACTGTGAATCGGACAATCTGTAAGTGGTTCAGTACCATTTACAAATATTTCACTTTTAATTAATTCGTGAGGACACTGCTTAGTCGCTATTAGTCTAGATGATGAATCAATCTGTTTACTAATAACCGACTCTGGCTGCAGGAACTCCAAATCTGGTTCATAGTTACTTATACAATTATAATAAGCTGCCCATATGGGAGCAGCTGCCTCAGCTCCTGTAAGTTTTAAAGCTCTATTTGAATCAAAGCCTACCCATACGACTGCTAATATTCTTGGAGAAAAACCAACAAACCATGAATCTCTTCCATCATTTGTCGTACCAGTTTTACCAGCAATATCACCAGTTACTCCCATTCTTCTGATCACTTGACCAGTTCCATTATTTACCGCACTTCTTAAAATATCAATCAATACATAAACTGGGCCTTCGCTAGCGATTCTCTCTTCAAAAATATTTTTCTGTGATACAAGATCAGTACTTGAGGCATCAAGAACGTGTAAATATGGTTTTAGATTCCTTCTAATACCTCCATTTGCTAAAATTGAATAAGCTTTTGCTAGCTCTAAAGATGAAACTTCACCTGCGCCAAGTGCTAGTGAGGGGACTTCGGGTAACCCTTTTCCAAATCCAAATAACTCACCAGTCTTCGCTACGTTTTTTATTCCAACTTTTTGCGCTATTTGAATGGTCGGAATATTAAGTGACTTTGATAATGCTTCTCTTAATGTTACTTCTCCTCTGTATTCTTCATCATAGTTTTTAGGATTCCAAGTGCCACCAGGTATATTAATAGAAATTGGCTCATCTACTAATATACTAGTAGTTCTGGCAGTTCTATATTGATTTAGTGATCCATCTAATGCCGTTAAATAAACAAATGGTTTAAAAGTTGACCCAGGCTGTCTAGAAGCTAATGAAATTCTATCAAACTGACTATCAGAGAAATCTCTGCCTCCTACCCAAGCTCTAACTTCACCACTAGAAGGAATAACAGAAATAAGTGATGCTTGTAATGGTTCTTTAACTTTTCTTATCCATGGATGCGACTTCTCAATATTTTTTAGACCATTTGCAACAGCATTTTCTGCGCAAATTTGATATTCTAAATCAAGACCAGTCATTATTCTGAGAGAATCTTTGATCTCACCTGACTTATTTATTAAAGTAGTAATTTCCCTTTGTAGATAATCAACAAAATATGGAGCGATTCTTCTTGTTCTGCTTGCATCTAAAATAGTAATTTTTTCTGTTATAGCTTTTTCATATTGATCTTTATTTATCTCTCCTAATTCGAACATGCGATCTAAGACTACTTTTTGTCTTTCCTTGCAGCGCTCAAAATTTCTTCTAGGTGAGTAATTTGTAGGAGCCTTAATAATACCAGCAAGCATTGCAGCTTCAGCTAATGTGATGTCAGAGACATCTTTGCCAAAAAAAGTATCACTTGCTTCACCAAAACCATGTATTGCAAATCTTCCTTCTTGACCTAAAAATATTTCATTAAGATACATTTCAAAAATTTGATTTTTTGAATATCCCATCTCTATAAGTAAAGCGGCTATAGCCTCTTTGGCCTTACGTAAAATACTTCGTTCAGGAGAAAAGAATAAGTTTTTAGCTAATTGTTGTGTAATTGTTGAGCCACCTTGAATTACTTTCCCTGCTTTAAAATTAGTTATTGAGGCTCTGATTACTGCAATTGGATTGATGCCAAAATGATAATAAAAATGTTCATCTTCAATGGCCATTACGGCATCTTTCAAAAAATGACTAAATTCATTTAATTTTTTTGATTGAGAAGCTTTTTCTGAAGAATTTCCTAATACTGATAGAACTTCGGATTCTAACCATAGATTATTTATATTTGTATTGTAAATTAAATCAGTTAAGTTTGAGATTTGATTGCTTGAGGTTAGAGATATCTTATATAGACCTGCTTTTTGGTCGGTATCAGGGTTTATAAAGGATTGTCTTATATATATTGAAATACCATCACTTGAAATTTGGTATTCTCCTTCCTTGGATGGCCTTGAAGATACTTCTCGATAATTTAGGCGATTTAGTCTAGAAAGTAGATTTGTGTCTTTTAATGATCTACCTAATTCTATGGCAAAAGGCCTAGTTAATACTACAGAGGAGGAAGCTAATTTCTTCTGATTTAACAGAGATCTTACTTCTTGGCGTAAAAAAATCGAACTAATAAAAATTATGCAAACAAGAAGTAGAAACAAAAAAAATAAACCTCTTATGAATCTAAAAAGGAAAAAACTTTTATTAGTTAGTTTGTCCTCATTAGTTAAAGTAGGTTTTTGATCTTTAATTAATGATCCAGTTTTTCTTCTTTCTGAGACTTTATTTGGTCTTTTATAATTTTCATTTCTATTTTTCATTTCTTAGATAATACCCAAAATTAAGACTTTAAACACTACTTTTAGGTGCTAAATTCTTGGACTTGGAGCTTGTTATGTAATAGACTTCATAAGAGTTATCCTTTTATAGCAGTTTTATGATATCGAGAATTAAGGGAATTTTAATAGATAAATTTAACGGTATTTTGACTGTCGATGTCTCTGGAGTCGGTTATGAAATTATAACTTCACCTTACGTATCTTCTACACTCAAACAAGATGAGGAAGTAAGTTTAATAGTTTATACTGATGTTAGAGAAAATGCGATAACATTATTTGGTTTTAGTTCCAGAGTAGAAAAACAATCTTTCATGTTGCTAAAGAAAGTCAAAGGAATTGGTTCAAAACTTGCTCTTGCCATTTTATCAGTATTAAGACCTGAGGAGTTAATGGCTGCTATAGGGAATTCAGATACTAAACTTTTAACTACAGTATCTGGAGTAGGAAAAAAATCTGCAGAAAGAATTATTGTCGAACTTAGAGAAGCAGTAAGCGAATTTGTCCAAGAATCTACTTTAGAGCAATTTGCAGATATTCATTATTCTAGTAAGTTTTCAAAAGCAATAAAAGAAAATTTTACTAATTTATCAGATAAGATTGCAATAGATGCATGTTTAGCACTAGAGAAATTAGGATTTAGCTCTGATAAATCACAACAAAGTATAATAGAGGCCCTCACTAAATCATCTAATTCGATTAGTACCTCTGGAGATTTAGTTAGAGTTTCATTATCTTTGATGAGGTAATTTTGAAAATACAAACAAATCCACAAGAAGAAAATTTTGAAATTTCGTCTAGAACTTTAACTCCGGTAGAAAGAGAAGAAGATTACCAACAGAAGTCTCTTAGACCGAGGTCTTTATCGGAATATATAGGGCAAGAAAAATTAAAAGATCATATTTCCTTAGCATTAAGTGCAGCTAAGAGTAGAAAAGAGCCGCTTGATCATATCTTGCTTCATGGTCCTCCTGGATTAGGTAAGACTACCTTAGCTGCTGTCATCGCTAGCGAAATGGGAGTTTCTTTTAGATCAACTTCTGGACCTGTTTTAGAGAGAGCGGGTGATTTAGCCGCAATACTGTCTGGTTTAGAAGAAAATGATGTTTTATTTATAGATGAAATCCATAGACTTCCAAGAGTAGTAGAAGAGATTCTTTATCCTGCTATGGAAGACTTTCAAATTGATATCATCATAGGTCAGGGGCCAGCCGCAAGATCTGTTAAAATTGATATTAAACCGTTTACTCTAGTAGCTGCCACAACTAGGACTGGCTCACTGACTGCGCCATTAAGAGATAGGTTTGGTATAGTGGAAAGATTTGATTTTTATGAAGTAAGTGAACTTTCCACAATAACTATAAGATCGGCAGGAATCTTAGATGTTAAAATAGATTCGGCAGGAGCTAATCAAATAGCATCTAGGTCACGCGGTACTCCTCGTATTGCAAACCGTCTACTTAAACGCGCAAGGGATTATGCAGAGCAAAGAGCAGATTCTATTATTACTGATGATGTTGCTAATAGTGCACTTAACTTATTAGACATAGATTCAAATGGATTAGATAAAATGGATCGAATGATTTTATCAGCTATCGTCGAAATGTTTGATGGCGGCCCTGTTGGTATCGAAACAATTTCAGCTGCACTTGGAGAGGAGAAAACTACAATAGAGGATGTTTACGAGCCTTATCTTTTGCAAAATGGTTTTCTTAAAAGAACTCCAAGAGGTAGAGAAGCTACTTCTAAAGCGATTGACTATTTAAATAAAAGACAAGGCACGCTTTAGTTTGTGATCCCTCAATACTTAAAGAAATTATATTACGTACTAATTCCTTTGGCGGTTACTATATTAGCTATCGTGTCAAGTTTGGAATTGCAACGTTCTTATCCAATCGTAAAGGGTGAGGATGGAGTAGAAAGTAATCTAGGTTTTGTAGTTTTAATTAATCTTAACATTATAGCAGTGATGATCCTTGGATTTATGGTCATCAGAAATATCGTTAAATTAATATTAGATAGAAGAAGAAATATATTAGGTGCAAGATTAAAGACACGTCTAGTATTAGCTTTTATGCTTCTTTCTCTTGTTCCAACGACATTATTGTTTTTAGCAGCTAAAGGTATGGTTGAAGGTGTTTTTCAAGACTGGTTCTCTCCAAAAGTCGAAATGGCCCTTAATAGCTCTAAATTAGTAGCAAAGAATTACTTTGAAGTATTAGAGAAAGATAATTTAAACTATTCAGCCTCTCTTTCTAAGCATTTAATAAAAATTATTCCTAATAATATAAAAAATAATAACGATAGTATTGCTGACTTTATTAAAAAACATGAAGATCTTGTTGTTGAAAAAGAGATGTCAGTTTCGATATTTAGACCTGATTTAGAATTAATTTTGACAATAGGTGAGTCTCTATCAATTGATGATCCACTATTTAATTTAGAGAAAATAAAAGAAGTTTTTCAAAACAAAATTCCAATTTCCTCACCTGAGAGGATTGGCGATAGAGAATTTCTTAGAATTTATTCTTATGTTGATTTAGGCAATAATCCTCTTGTTATGGTGACAACAAAGCAAGTTCAATTGTCTATGACTCAAGCTTTAAGTACTATTCTGACCGCTGCCGATGAGTATAGAAATTTTAAATCTTATAGAAAGCCTCTAGATTCAGGTTTTTTTTCAAGTCTAATAGTCGTTACATTACTTATAGTATTTGCAGCAATCTCAGTTGGTTTTTTTATCGCTAGAGGACTAACTGTGCCAATAGGCTTGTTAGCAAAAGGAACAGAGCAGGTAGCTCATGGTAATTTAAATTTTCATATCCCTGAATTTGGAGATGATGAATTAACTATACTAGTAAGATCATTTAATAAAATGACAAGCGATTTAAAAGAAACTACTGGGGAATTAATAGCTAGACGTACGTATATAGAAACAATTTTAGCGAATGTCGGAGTTGGAGTATTATCTTTATCTAGTAATGGAGAAGTTACTACTGTCAATAATTCTACATTCGAAATATTAGATATGGATTCGACCTCTAATGTTTTAAGAAGTAATTTTAAGGAAACGTTTCCTGAGCAATTTGTGCAATTAGTAGAAGAAATTAAATCAAGAAGCTTACGTGGTAAGAGTGATCAGGTAGCAAAGATCAGAATTTATAATGGGAAGAATGGTACAAAGAATCTTCAAATTGTAATTACTAAAATGGTAGAGGATACTAAGAAAGTTGATCTAGGTTTGGTTATTTTAGTTGATGATTTGACTGAAATAGATAAGGCACAAAGAATGATCGCTTGGCAAGAAGTTGCGAAAAGAATGGCACATGAAATTAAAAATCCTCTTACACCTATAAGACTTAGCGCTGAAAGAATTTTACGGATGAAAAATAAATCGACTAAAATCAATGGAGAGAGTAGTTTTTCTTTAGAGGAACAAGATTTAATCAACGAGACTACTTCAGTTATAATGCAGCAAGTAGAACATTTAAGAATTCTAGTTAACGAATTTTCGGAATTTGCGAGGCTTCCAAAATCAGAACTTTTACCGGGATCTATAACACCTATCATTAGCAGGGTTATTGATACATATAGTACAACTCATCCGGATATCATTTTTGAATTTGTGTGTGGTAACATTATTCCTGAAGTTTTATTTGATAGTCATCAAATCGAAAGAGTTTTAATTAATCTTATTGATAATTCTATTTTCTCGTTACAGTCTTTGACTCAACCAGTTAAAAAAATAATAGTTTCGATTGGTGTAAATTCCTCTATTAATAATATAATATTAGAAATTATCGATAACGGTATTGGTGTTTCTGACGTTGATAAACGCAGACTTTTTGAACCATATTTTTCTACAAAATCCTCAGGTACAGGATTAGGGTTAGCGATTGTTAAAAGCGTAGTATCTGATCATAACGGATTTATAAGAGTTTCTGATACTCCAGGTGGAGGACTTACTGTGAGGATAGAATTGCCAACTTTAACTTAATCCTCTGACTCATCATATAAATTCTGATTATTTTCTATTAAACCTTTATATTTATAGCGTTTAATAATTGTAAATATTGTTATCCCACAAATAATTGTAATGAAATAAGTCTCCACCCACCATAAGGTACTATATGATTCTGTAGGAAATAATTTTTTAAGTAGATAGAAGCATAGCAAGACAATAGCCCATGAAGGTCCTAAGTAAGGCTCGTTCTCTTCTATTTCTCTGGATTTGTACATTATTTTACTTTAAATTCTATGTATAGATCTTCAGTAATGGTCTTACTTTAATACTAATCAACAACCTTATCAAATTATATTTCGACTGTAGATCTAAAATCTAAAGTAAAATCATTTAAGTGTCGATTAAAAACTCAGGATGAGGCAGGTGTGGGCTTGATTAATCTAATTAGATTAATTAGGAAAGATGGACCCAAGGAAAAAAGGGTAATGTTATTATGGCTATAGCACAGTTTTCAGGTTTAGCGTCGGGGATAGATTCCTCAGCTTTGATAGATGCAATAATTGCGGCTAAACAAAAAAGAAACGATCTAAGAAAGACACAAATTGAAGAGATTCAAAAAGAATCTGAGTCTGTAGTAGAATTTAAATCTAAAGTATCTGCACTAAGTGATTTAATAGATAAATTTAGAACTGCAAACGGTGGAGGAGTATCGAAAAAATCTACAACCTCCGATTCTACAGTTTTAACTTCTGCAGCTTCAGCCAGTGCTATTAATGCTACTTATTCTGTTACAGTAACTTCAGTTGCAGATAGCGCCACTGGTTCTTTTGATGCCGCATACACTTCTGATACATCTACGATATCAGCATTAGGTGGAAATATAACTGTAACAGTAGGAACTGGAGCAAGTCAGACTGTCATAACTCAGGCTGTAGCGGCAGGTTCTACTACATTAGCAGGATTTGTTACTGAATTTAATTCAAATTCCTCAGCCTCAGGTAAGGTAGTTGCTAGTGCTGTAAATATAGGAACAACTGATTCACCATCATATCGATTACTATTTACGACTTTAGAGAGCGGTGTAGATGAGGGAACATTAGCTCTCAGCAGCTCAACTGCTGAGTTAACTGCAACTACTATAGATCAAGCTAGTGATTCGGTATTTTCTATAGGCGGAATAGGTTCTTCAATTACTCGTTCAACTACTAATATCTCTGATGTTTTAACTGGTGTATCTTTCTCTTTAGTTGACACAGGTAGTGCGAATATTACTGTTTCTAACGATGCAGATTCAAGTTTGTCTAGTTTTAAAGAAATAATTGAAGCTTACAACGAATTAATACAATATGTAAATGAGAATAACGTAGTTGATAGAGTTCAAGGTGATAGTTCAGGTAAGAGTGTATTTGCATCATTAGCTAAAGCAACTGTTGATAATGATTTTATAAGTGCTTTTAGAAGTGCAATGAGTTCTGCTAATGCAAGTGGAGGAACGTCTGTAACTATTTTTGCAGAATTAGGCGTATTAACTAATAGAGATGGAACTTTAGAGTTAAAGGAAGATAAATTTAAAGCTGCTGTTCAAGCAGATCCTACCGGTGCGACAGGTGTATTAAATAGTTTTGCAGATAGTGTAGCTGGTGTCGATGGATTTATTTATCAATATACCAAAGTAGGTGGTTTATTTGATATTGCCGTAACTTCTAACAATGGTCAGATCGAGAATATCACTGCAGCTATTGAGCAGTTGAATAGACAAACAGATAAAATTAAGGAGTCCCTAACTATGACTTTTGCGAGGCTTGAAAGTGTTACTTCTAAGCTTCAAAGTCAGCAACAAGGATTAACATCGGCATTAGCAGGGCTACAATAGGTCATAAAATAGATTGGGAAATTAAAATGAGTTTAAGTTTTATCACTATTCGTTCGATATAACATAATAAGTGAGTAATGAAAAAGTTGGAGAATCTAAATGTACAATAAAATAGCACATAAGCAATATAGTACTGTTCACGTGTCGACAGTAGATCGTGGCAGATTGCTACTAATGTTATTTGAAGGTTGTCTAAAATTTTTAAAGCACGCAAAAGCTGGTTTAGAAAATAATGATAAGCCTAAATTTGCTAAGTATTTAAGTAAATCTCAAGCAATAATTTCAGAATTAATGTTAACACTTGACTTTGAAAAAGGTGGAAGTATAGCTAAAGATTTAGATAGGTTATATGATTTTATGCTTTATTATTTGACTGAAGCAAATCTAGAAAGAAATCCTGTTAAAGTACAAAAAGTAATTGAGATATTAGAAATGATTACAGCAGCTTATAAAGAAGTAATTGAAGGTGAAAGTAAATCAGGAGTTAAATCTGTTAACCCAAATCAAACTTCAGAGCTTCCAGCGGGAACAACACTTCCAGTTAAAGGTATCAATATTTCATTCTAAAATAATATTTTTTAGTTTGAATTTTAAATACTACTAAACCTGCATAAGCAGCATCCTAATCCTGATTCATCTATATATAGAATTCTCAGGACATGGATAAGAATACAGAATTACAAGATATTGCTGCTTTAATGCGATCAGAATGGGATGATCGTATTAATTCTGATTACAGATATTGGATGAGCGATGGAGTAGATGATGATGTCTCGATGTGGAATTCTGGTATTCGAGATTTTGATATTTTAACAAAATATATTCCCTCTGTTGTATTAAAGGAAAGCAGTACTTTAGATGTAGGCTGCGGTGTTGGTAGAATAGTTTATCCTGCTAGTGAAAAAGTAAAAAATATAGTTGGCATTGATGTATCTACAGAAGCTATTTCAACAGCTAAAAATTTTAATCGTCCAAAAGAGAATATAAAATTTATAGTCGGAAATGGTCTTGATTTGAGTGTGCTTCAAGATAATAGTTTTGATTTATTGATATCATTTGCTGCTTTATGCAGTATACCTTCTAGAGTTTTTGCTAAGTATTTATGCGAATTTGGAAGAGTCGTAAAAATTGGCGGTACATTAAGAATACAAATATATTTAGGCAATGAACAAGCATTATCTGAAGAAGATACTCTAGCATTACGTTCATATGATCTAAATAGATTCAAATCTGCTTTAGAGTTAGTAGGCTTTAATTTCAATTATGCAGAGGAAGTAAATTTAGACTTTGAAGTATCTGATTATGATAAGGGAGTCGTCGCTTATATCGTTGGTGCAGAAAGGATAAATGTTGAGATAGCTGACTTTTCCAAGGTTTTTGAAACCTTAATTTCATCACCAGAAAAAGTAGTTGGATTAAATTGGCAAGGTTCTGAAACAGCATCATATGTTGCGCTTGCTAGGGTTCGTCAATTGATAGAAAAAAAAGATTTAAACGGTGCAAAGAATGCACTTCAACTAGCTAAAAAAACGTATCATGGTGATAATTTAGATATTAAAATAATTGTAAATGATCTTGAAAGAGAATTAGAATCTAAAAATAATTTAAAACAGATTAATATTAGTAATTCTAATCATAATATCTCGGAAAAATTTACTGAAATAATAACAGAAGAAGGACCGTGTCTGATTTATAAGGGTATAGCCTTAAGTCATCAAGTTAAACCAAAGGAAGCTGCTAAAAACTGGGCAACAAGAACTTTAAAATCACTGGAATTTAAAGATAGTTCTATCTTAATTGTAGGAGCCGGTGATTCTAACTTCGCGTTAGCTTTAAAAAATTTAACTGAACAGAATATTATAATTTATGAAGAAGACTTAGATTTAATAAAGTACTCAAAAAATAGATTTGAAAATACTTTTAGATATATTAGTAAACTTAATGAACTAGATTATATTTTAAGTGATGAAACTACAATTAACTTAGTTGTTTTACCTTCGGCGCCTTTCTATATGCAAGAAAGTGTGGAAGTCGTCAGAAAAAAACACCGTAAAAAATATTTAATCAAAGGTATTAAACCTAATATTGGTATTGTCGGTCCTCTCTATGGGGGTACTTTACCCATTGCTGGTTATATAGAAACTGCATTTAAGAATCTTGGACAAAGAGTTGAATATATAGATCTGTCAGGATATTTAGGAACATATAACTCATTTGATAAATTTTTAAAGAATAAGTCCACAAAGGATGTTCTTGAACACGGTTTTGTAAATTTAATGAGTGATCTCGTTTATCAGATAGTAGAAGAGCGAAAATTAGATATCATAATATCTGTCGCTCTTGCTCCGATTAGCCCAACGATACTTGAAAAGTTAAATAAAAAAGGAGTAATAACCGCCCATTGGTTTATGGAGGATACAAAAAGATTTTCAACATGGAAGAATATTGCAAAGTATTATGACTATTTTTTTATCTTTCAAAAAGGCGAATCGATGGCAGAAGTTAAAAATGCAGGTGGAAATAGAGTACATTATCTACCATTAGCATTTTCTCAACAATTTCATAAACAGATTGTATTAACTCCGCAAGAAATAGAAGAGTTCGGCTCTAAGTTATCATTTGTTGGTGCTGGTTATAATAATAGAAGACATATTTTTTCTAAACTAGCTGATTTAGATGTCAAAATATGGGGAAGCGAGTGGCCAGATATGGTTCCATTTAAAAGAATGGTACAAAGAGCTGGCGCTAGAATCTCAGTAGAGGATTACGTAAAAATATTTAATTCTAGTGACATAAATATAAATTTACACTCTTCTCATGAAAGAGATGGTATTGATCCTAGTGGTGATTCTGTAAATCCTCGAACGTTTGAATTAGCAGGTTGTAAAGCATTTCAATTAGTAGATGAAAGAACATTATTACCAGAGCTTTTTGAAGTCGATAAAGAAATTATAACTTTTAATTCATTAAGTGATCTAAGAGAAAAAATTAATTTTTATCAGAATCAACCCGACTTAAGAAAAGAAATTACTAATAAAGCATATGAAAGAGCTTTAAATTTTCATACCTACGAAAAAAGATTAGAAGAAATGTTGGAAATTATACTTCTAGATTTTGGAGATAGTATTAAAATGAAGATAGAGCAGGGGCCATGGCCAAAAACTTTAGAAGCTTGCAAAGATAAACCAGATTTAGCTTCTAGGCTAAGGATTATACAAGAAAAAGGAGAAGAGCCTACCTTAGAAGCATTAGTTGGAGATATTACACAAGGAAAAGGAAAGTTATCTGATGTGGAAATGAAATTAATGTTTCTTCATCATATGAGAGGGCAGATAACTCAGGTTAATAAGTTAAGGAATGGTTCAGGTGTATAATAAAATTTTAATTATTGCGATAACTAGAATGGGAGATTTGCTTCAAGCTTCTCCTACTATACAGGGCTTAAAAAATCAGTATCCTGATTCTAGGATTACTATTGTAGTAGATACAAATTTTGCTTCTATTTGTAAGGGTATTCCAGGAATTGATGAAATTAAAGAACTTGATATGAATTACATAGCAAGAGGTGTCTCTCAAGGTGGTGAGGGTTTGGTTGGTTGCTATGATTATATTTCTAAATTAGTTTCGGAACTAAGGAATGAAAACTTCGACTATTGTTTGAATATGTCAAACTCTGCTTATACAGCTATATTGATAAAGTTACTTGATATAAAAGCTTGTAGAGGATGGCTCTCAGATGATGAAGGATTTAGATTAATGGCTGATTCCTGGTCAATGCTATTTTCTGCATTCGTATATCATTCAAATAGAGATTATAATGGAATGAATCTTGTTGATATATTTAGATGTGGAGCTGAGGTAAATAAACATCCACTTGGACTACAATTTAATCCTTCTCAAGAGGGTGAGATTAAAATGCGTTCTCTACTATCAACTTTATTTAAGGATTCAGATGGTCCTTTAATAGGAATACAAGTAGGCGCAAGCCAAGAAAAGAGGCAGTGGTCAGCAAAGAATTTTGCATTATTAACTAAATATTTAGTACAAGATTTAAATGCGAGAATAATTTACACAGGTTCTCGTGATGAATCTGAGCTTGTTCTTGCTGTTCAAAATGAGTATTCAACGGACAGAGCTGTTAATTTAGCAGGAAAAACAAATATTGATGAGTTAGGTTCATTATTAAGTTTGACTGATTTATTAATTACCGGAGATACAGGACCAATGCATTTATCAGTTGCTGTAGGCACACCTGTTGTTGCTTTGTTCCTTGCCTCTGCATTATGTTATGAAACTGGTCCTTACAGTTCTGGTAACCTAATTATACAACCACAAATTAGTTGTAATCCTTGTAATCCAAATTATCCGTGTATTAGACCAGATTGTCATGATCTTATATCACCAGAATTAGTAAATTATTTAGCTAAGTTAAGGTTGAGAACTTCTTTAGAACATGATGGATTTATACAAGTAGCAGAAGATATAGCTCCTTCATCTCAAGTTAGAATATTCCGTTCGGCATTTGATACTGATGGTTTTCTTGAATTTATTCAAATTAACGGTAAAACAGCTGAAAAAGGTTATCCTGAGGGTTATCTTGATTCCATAAGACAAACTTATAGAAAACTATGGAAGGAGGAATTAGCAAATATAAAACAGCAGTCATTTGTCCCAAATGAGACAAAATCTCAAAATTTATTTCCTAACAGTGAAAATATAATTGAATTATGTAAAAGAGCATATAAGTATCTAGATTTATTGAAAGATAATGCTACTAACCCAATCGGTTCTCTAAATGAACTGCAAGAAATCAGCAAAAATTTAAACGATATAGAACTAGAAATAGAGGAAATTTCACTTACTTTTCCAATCCTTGGTGCAGTAGTTCGCATCTTTATTATGTCGAAGGAAAATATTAGAGGCGATAATTTAGTTAAGCTCGCTGATGATACTAAGAAGTTATACGAAGATTTAGAAAGAAGAATAATAAACTTTGGTAGATTTTATTTTGAAGTTGCAACTTCAGAAACTCTATCTAGGAGAGAAGAAAATGATACAAGTAATAGTAGATAATAATTCGCTATCAACAGAATTTACTAATGATAGAACTATGGGTGAACTAGTAGAATATATAAAGTCTACAATTGATCCAAGTAGCATAATAGTTTCTTTGACTAAAGATGATATCCCACTTAGTGATAATGATTGGAAAAGTAATTTAAGTGCTTTAACTAATAGTAAATTAGAAATTAAGACAGGAGCCAAAAGTGAGTTTATTAAAATTAGACTGGAGGCAGTTGGAAATTTAGTAGGTAATCTTATCGATAGAATACAAGAAACATCAGTTCTATTTCAAAATGGTAGTATTGTTGAAGCTAATAAAATATTTTCAAGTTGTCTAGAAGATTTAAATGCTCTGATTTCATGGTTACACTCTATAATATCTATGGACTCTGAATTTTATGTAACTGAACTTAAAATTTTTTCAGGTCAAGTAAAAGATTTTAGATATGTTGCTGGACAACTACAGCAGCAGCAACTTTTTCAATCATGGTGGGCGCTAGGTGAGACTTTAACTACAAAACTAATACCGCTTTTAGAAGCCATGAAAACTCTTGGAATTGAAGCAGGAAAAAGATTATAACATATATAGTATTGCAAGATAATTAGGTTGGGATGTATGAACTCGTTTGATAAAAAAAGGATAGGAATATTAAAATCTAGAAACTCATCTTGGACTTTAGATTTTATTATTAATTCATTGTCAAATGTTATAGACATATATAGTCTTAAAGAAGAAGGGACATCTAATCAGAATCTTAATTTACCTTCATGGGAGAGATCTAAAGGTATTTTAGATTTTGAACAGTTTTCCAACCTAGATGGCGTTATTGTTCCTATTTGTTTTCCATATTTAGACAGTCAAATTTTATGTAGGGATTTAAATAAGTTAAAAGCTAGCGGAGTTCCTATTATATCATTCTTATTGGATCCAATTGGAACGGACTCCATGAAGATGTTATTAGAATCTTCATCCCAAATAGTTGTTTTTGATAATAGAGACTTACAAACTCTTATTAATTTAAATATAAGTTCAGATAACATAAAACAATTACCTTTTCCGATTTTAAATAACGATAAGATTAATTTAAATAATATTAGAAATAATATAGTTTCTTTAAATTTCAATTATGAAAAGCAGTATGAAGAAATTTTAACATCTAGTTTGTATGATTTCAGTAATATAAAGCTTTCTTTAGTTTCTATTCCAGAGTCTATAAATTCTAAAAATACAAATGACTTTAATAATAAACAAGGTGAATTATTTAATACTATTCAAAGACACGCTTTGGAAAGTAAAGTAAATGATTTAGTTTTAAAGATTAGTTACGAAGAATTGGTTGTTGAGATTTCTAAAGCTAAATATGTTATTATTCCAGGAAAATATTATGATGATATATTTCAAAAAAGAATTATCATAGCTATCTGCAATTCTTTAAATACACCTGTAATATATGAAGATTATACTTCTTCATTGTCGGAAAATCAAAATAGATCTCTTTTTATTCAAGGGAGTACGCTAAGAGAAAAAAGTAAATCATTAGCTAGTTTAGTTAATAATGACATAATAAGAGAACAGATTCTTAAAAATTTAAACAATATTCAAGATATTAATAATATCTATCAATTATTTTTTGAAGAGTTAAAATTAGAAAATAAAATAATTTTATTAGATGTTGTTGATTCAGAAGAAGACGAGCCAATAATTTTAAATAAAGTATTACCTAGTATTTTATTTAGAACAAGACAAAATGTGTTTTCACAGCCTGGTGGTGATACCATAAAAATGAATCGTTGTGTCGAAGGATTGAGAAATCTCGGTTATAATATCGTCGTCGATACAGAAGGTAAAGAAGATATTACAAAGTATGACTTAGTTCAGTTATTTAATTTTGCTTTGAAAGATCATACTGAATCTATTGCTAAGGAATGTGTGCATAAAAATGTACCATACGTAGTTGATACTATGTATGAGGATTGGCCAAAGTTTTTTAACAAGATGATTACTAGTTACCATTGTTTAAATGCATATGTAAATGAAGGTCAAAATAGAGATAAGTGGCTAAATTTTGAGGAGCAAATTAGAAATTCTATTCCATGTGATAAGTGGGATAATTCTTTTACAGCAAATCATGCAAGTGCAATTTATGTATCTGGTAAAAATGAAGAATCTAATATTTTAAAAGACTATCCAAATGCAAAAAGGGTACGTACAGTTTATTGCGGTTCGGAGGTATCTGACTTTAGAGATGGCGGAGAACTATTTAGAAATAAATATGGTATTGATAATTTTATACTTTGTGTTGGTCGGTTAGAAACAAGAAAAAATCAATTAATGTTATTAAAAGCATTAGAGGATAGTGATTTAACATTAGTTTTTGCTTCTAGTGGGTTTACATACCAACCTGAATATGAAAAAGCTTGTAGAAGTTTTAAAAGAAAGGGTCAAACAATATTTTTAGAACGTTTAACACCAGAAGAACTTACTAGTGCTTATCAAGCAGCAAAAGTTCATGCTTTACCTAGTTGGTATGAATTACCAGGACTTGTTTCTTTAGAGGCAGCAAAACTAGGAGCAAACGTAGTTGCTAGTAAATATGGAACTATCGAAGATTATTTAAAAGAATATGCATTTTATTGCCGTCCAGATGATGCAGAAAGTATTTGTGCGGCAGTAACAGCAGCTTATTATGCACCAAGAAGGACTCAATTAGTCGATTTAGCTGATAGCTATAGCTGGGATAATACCTGTAAGGCAATTTCTGATTTATATGAAGAAGTTCTCTCTGAGATATCAAATAATGTAGCTAATCAAGACTATGTTATAGTGGATAATAATTCAACTGAAGAATCAACTTTAACGAGTGAAAGTCAAGAAAATATTAAATTAATGTTACTAGAAGGTAACTCCCACATAGTAGCCGGTAAATATGATATTGCAAAAGATTTATTTAGCAATATTTTAAACTTTAATTATTTAACCGAAGAAGATGAAGTTAATGTTTTTAGATCATTAGGCGTGATGTATATACAAACTAATAATTTAAAAGAGGCAGATGAGTATTTTAAGAAAGCATTAAAGATCAATCCTAGAGATGTTAAATCATTACTTGGAAAGGGCCATATAATTTGGGAGACTTCAAGTAAAGAAGAAGCATATTCTATATATAAACAAGCTGCATCACTAGACCCTTCCAATAAGAGTGCTATATTATATCTTGTTAGTTCTTCTTATGAGTTAAATAAATTAGAAGAACTAGAATCTTCATTAAGAGAGTATTTAAGAGAAGATCAATCTAATGTACAGATTCAATATTGTTTAGCAGGTTGTTATTATAAGCAAAAAAAATATGGTGCTGCAACAGGAGTAGTTGAAAGAATTTTAAAATTAGATCCTACTAGAAAGGATGCTGCAGAGTTAAAGAATTTAATAAAAGAACAAGAAGTAGATTTAAGTATTAATGTTGAGGAGTCTCAGACTCAAATTCAGTATTCCTTATTAAAATCTAAATTAGAATTATTTAAATCAGAAAAGAAATATAACGAATTAATAGAATTCGTAAATAATTTACTTCATAATAAAGAGTATAATGAAGATTCTATAAATTTAGCAAAACTTTTTCAGGCTGAGAGCTATGGTTGTATAGGAGATTTAATTAATGCGGAGAAAGTTTTTGAAGAATTAGAGAATAAACAATTTATGTTATCACGAGTATTATGTGGTATGGGAGCAATAGCTGCCTTTACTGCAGATTGGACAAGAGCTGAAAATTATTTTGAATTAAGTTTATCGAAAGACCCTAAATCTGATATGCCATTAGCAGGATTAGGAATTTGTGCAGAATCATCTGATCGTTTTGAAGATGCATGGAATTATTTTACAGAAGCTTTGAATAGGAATCCTGAAAATTTACAAGCATTAATGGGTATTATCAAATTAGGTTATAAAATTGATCGCTTAGAATTAGTAGAAGATAATTTAAAAAAGTATCTTGAAATGAAACCTGTTGATTTGTCTATTTTATACTCATTAGCAGGCTGTTTGTTTGCACAAGGTAGAACTATAGAAGCCATTAGTGAATTAAAAAATATTTTAATTTTTGATCCACAACATAAACATGCCAGTGAATTACTGAGTGAAATAGAGAGTGGAAAAAAATATTCTAATTTATCTTAGTATACTTTGGACGATCGTAAATATAATATTTTATTAGTAAATCATGTTTGGTTTAAGCAAGAATTAATAGATCTTGGACACAATGTGATAACAAGTGGTTGGTTAAACTGCGGCTATGATATTGTATTCCCATGGAGATGTCCCTCAACTAAATTAATAGAGAAAATACCCGATGGTATAAATATAGATTGTTTAATTTACTATGACGATAGTGGCCTACCTTCTATCTCAGATATCGAGAATTTGCCTTTTAAAAAAATATTTTATTCTGTTGATACTCACCATCATATTGATTGGCACAAAGAATTTGCTAGATTATTTGAAGTAGTACTATTAGCTCAAAAGAGTTTTATTAATGATTTTAAATTAGAGCACTTATCAGAAAAAGTTAATTGGTTTCCTCCTTGGCCAACAATAAATATTGAGCCAAGTGAAATTAGGACCATTGATGTTTCTTTTAGAGGTACTATGGATGAAGGACTGCATCCTGGAAGAAAGAATTTTTTAGAATATTGTTCTAATTATGTAAATCTAGATTTTGGGCAAGGAGACTATGTAGAAGTATATTCAAAATCAAAAATTGTTATAAATGAAGCAGTAAGAGGAGATTTAAATTTTCGAGTATTTGAAGCAATAATGTCAGGAGCATTACTCTTAAATCCACGGATCAATAATGGACTAGAAGATATATTTCAAGATGGTACTCATTATGTTGCTTATTCAGATGGTGATGCAGAAAATGCTATATCATTAATTAAATATTATTTAGAAAATGAAGAAGAAAGACTTAGAATTGCTAATTGTGGAAGAGAAAAATTATTAGCAGAACATACATCTATCAAAAGAGCATTAAAATTAAATGAATATATTCATACGGCGATCAATTCAAAAGAAACAGTAAATAAAAAAGTTAGTATTTCAATGCATTCAAGCATTCTACGATATCTCTGGCTTTTTACTAGAAAGTACGGTAGACAAAATATGATGCCTCATCTACTACAAGCAATTCTAGATTTACAGACACAAATAATTTCAAAAAACGTAGATTTTTCTGATACCCAATCATGTCGCGAAGTATCAATATTAATTATCGATTCTCTTTTAAATGATATTCTAGATACTAATTCTTATTTACAATGGTTGGAGAATTTAAAGAATTCTGAAGCTAATCTTTTAATCTGTAGTCAATTATACCAAGCCTTCTCTACAGAATCTGAATTATTAGATCATGAAACTAAAATATCTCTTAATGAAGTTTTTTCAAATAATAGAAAAAACTTCATAGATGGTTTATTGAGTCTACCTAATTAGATGATATAAGTACTTTTTTTAATCCAGTAAGTATTCTTATTTTTTCCTCTATTTGTAGTTTTAGTAGATTAATTTTTTGTAGACTATTTAGAGCGTTCTCTTTTGTAGAAATATCAAAAGTCTCGAAAAGACTAAGATTAGCTAGGCTTGCAACAAGCGCATTTAAATGATCGTAAATATCTCCTATTTTATCTATTTGTGGTGAAGTATTTGGTGTAGTATTGTATTCGCTGATGTCGATGTTTGTTATAATAGCGTCATAGTTTTGGCTCATTTTTCAATCCTCATTTATTTTTTAAAATTATAACTTGTAAGTTCTTAATATTATTATTGCTTTAGATATTACTAATCGTATGAAGATAATGAGTGCAAGTCTTATTCCATTATTTCTAATAGTAGCTTGTAATAAAAATGATCATAATAACGAATCACAACAGAATAATGAAAAATATAAGTCTGTTGTTGAGGTAGAAGATCCAGATAATATTCTTCAAGGACCTATTGTTAGTATTGGTAGTCAAACTGTTAATATTTCCTCAAAAGGTAAAAATAAAGGACTACTTAAAATTAAAACTTCTATTCAGTTTGAAGATTTATATATACCAGAAAATATTGAAGTAATTAAAATTCAATTAATAGATATTATAATTTCAGTAATATCTAGGTCTAGTATTAATATACTGAGTACTTATGAAGGTAAAAATCAACTTAAATTAGAAATCTTGAAAGATATTAATTCAAAATTAGAAACTGATAATGCTAATGGTAATAAAATAAAAAATATATATTTTGAAGAGTTTACAGTAAATTATTTATAAAATTATAAGTCATGAGTTTCGTCTAGTCTGAGAGTTAAGCATTTTGAGGCTCCACCAGATTTTAAAAATTCTGTAAGTTTTATTTTAATTACATTAAATCCTTTATTATTTAATTGAGTTTCTAGCTTATTACTACAGTTATTTAGAAAGATAGTTTGATCAATATTGACGGCATTACAAGCGAAATGTAGTGCATCTTCTTCTTCGACTTCAATAATTAGATCTTCAGATTTGCGTCTCTTTATTTCTATTATTGATTCTTCATCAAAACTTTTTGGAAAATATAGAAGGTGACCATTTGTTAATGGACAAAGGCAAGTGTCTAGATGATAAAATCGTTGATCAATTAGTTTTAACTTTATAATATCAAAAGGTAAAATGTGTTCTAATTCAGAACTAGAAGATATACTACTTCTGAAACCATGAGCACTCCAAAGTATATTTTCTTTTTTATCAAATAAAGCATCTCCAGCACCTTCAAATGAGACATCTTTTGGAAGTATTTTTATTTCATAACCTTTTTTTTCAAACCATGAGGTAAAAATATTTTCTTCTTTTTGTCTTTCAGGATGATAAAAATTTGATGGTATAAAAATATTGTTAAAAACTAATCCAGCATTCGCTGTGAAGACCAAGTCTGGTAAATCTATATGTGGCGGAATTAGTGAAATATCCGCTACTTTTGATAACTGAGCGTAAAGCTCATTCCATTGTAGTATAGCATCTTTTGAAACTACATTTGATTCATTTCCTTCCATCCACGGATTAATTACATAAGAAACAGTAAAATGATCAGGAGAACACATTAATATTTGGGGTTTTTTAGACATAACTTTGTTTATATTGTCGATTATAGATCTAATTTAAAAGCTTTTGAATTTCTTGAAAAGTCATAATTATTCTTCCAATCTTCAGGAAGTAATTCTCTCTCTATTTCTGAGAATCCTAAAGATAAAAAGAAATCCCACATATTTTTAGTAACACTTAAAGAAAATACATATTTTTTATTTTTGTCTTTAGCTTTTTGAATTAAACTAATTGCTAATGTTTTAGCATGACCTCTTCTTCTAAACCTTGGAAGACTAAAAAACTTAGCAAGCTCACAAGCTTCACCAAAATCAATGATTTTTGCACCTGCAACTATAGAGCCATTTATAATATATAACTGAAATTCAAATATTTCTTTCTCCATATCTTCAGGGGGAATTGGCAACAATAATCCTCTCTCTACATATGGTTTCATTAACCTTGAGACTATAAATATGTCTTTAGTTGATCCATTTCTTATTTCACCTTCAGGAAAATTAGAAATTAAAGTACCGATTCCCTGGTGTGTAAATACTTCTTGGTAAAGAGATCCTGGTGTCGAATTTGTGACAACTAATTCAAGAGAATTTTTTCTATCTAGGCTTTGTTCAAAAAGATCGATAATTTCATCATTCAAATTTAATGTACTTTTTGTCCTATCAAGTGATTTTAACTCAGTTAGTTTAATAGTAGAGTGTAAAACTCCATTTAATATTACACCTTCATCATCAATTAGATAGAAAAATTTTCTAGCATTAAGTTGTTCTGCTACTTCTAGCCCTTCTCTTAGAAGAGTGCTGGTTTCGCAAATTCCATTACAATTGAGTCCAAGAACAACAATGTCATGAGTTGAAAACTCATTTTTTATAGTATGTAGTTTCTTATTGCTGATATTTTTGTCGGCATCCTGAGTAATGTATTCAATAAGTAAACCATCGTTTTTGAGTTTTGTTACTTTTTCAAGAACTTCAATACTATGGTTAATAACTACTAGTACGTATATTTGTGAGGATTGTATAACTTTTAAATCTGTAAGTAATCTATCAAAGTCACTTTCCTTATTTACAAGGATGGTAAAAACTGAATCTCTAAAAGAAAATGAATATTGAAATAACTCAAGAGCTTCTAGCATCTGCTCTTCAATAGATTCAGAGCTACCATTAATAGGGGAGGGGAAAAGTAAATTTTCTTTCATCGAAGATTAGGAATTAGAGTCAGTTTTTATATTATTAAACAATTTTTGTGTTTGAACTATTACATAACCTTTACCATTAAACCTAAGTTGAAAAGTATCTCCGCTTGTTCTTCCTATCAGTGTTTGTAGTGAAATATCTGCTCTTAAAGCAGGACTAACTCCTGCACTCCATGCTACAGTTGAGTTTGCATCTGCAAATATTGATTTGCCATCATTAACCTCTAGCACTAGTGGTTGGAAGTCAGTGCATATTGCGGCATAACCAATACCGCTTAGTATGACATGAAATAGGCCTCCAGAGAGGGCAGCACTAAAATTAAATAGTGGCTTTACATCCCAACTTACTGAATCTTCAAATGCTAGTAGGTTGTCTGCTTGTACGAAGATAGGTTCTTTAGAGACGTCGATAATTTGAATTGATCTAGCATTATCTGCTAGATATAAAGTTCCATTACCTTCTGCAGCAGTTAGAGATAAGGATTCTCCAGAAATACTTCTTTTTATTAATTTACCAAATCCATGTTCTCCAATACCTTCTCTTCTAAAAGAGATTGCTCCTTCATAGGCCATCATTGAACCAGATTTGATCCATAACTTATCTTTTAGTCTTACTTTAAGTATTCTCTCTTGAATACAATCAAAACTTAATTTATCAATGTTCTTATATAAGTTGTTAGATGTAGATTGAGTATCGACTGTTACAGTATCTTCTTTCACTACCTGAGAAGTAGTTTTAAAATTTTCTATTTGTTTATGCTCTTCTTCATCAAGGATTCTGATTTTTCCACTTTGTATCGCAGTAAATATTTTTGATAATTCTGTAGATTCGAATGAATCTATTTGTCCATCTGAGTGAGCTGTGACCATTAATAAGTCATGGTCCTTAACAGAAAGAACTCCACTAGAAAGAGCATTCTGTACTATTTTAGATATTATTTCATGGTGATTTTTTTTCATAACTATACGTTAACTTATTACAGATATTCGTAAATGAATAGATATGCATTTAAAGTAACTTAATGATTATTAAGTTATTTAGTGAAGCAAATTTAATCAAATTATTGATATGTCATTGTAGGTGGTGGAGAACGTAGTCGAGGAAAATTAGAATCTCTTAGGGGTAGGGGATTTTAATATAGGTGGTTATTTAAGGGTGGGGGTACATAGAGGCAGGCTTGTAAAAGCTGTTCTGGTGGTTTGTCAGGGAGCTCAAACGTTCTTGAGCTCCCCTTTTTTATTTAAGAGTAATTCTTGCCCTATCGGTATTTCCTGATAAGCTAAAACTGAAATTTTTTCCGTTTACTTCTTTACCATCGAATATAAGAGGCAACCACGGACCTAACTCCTTGATACCAGTATCACTCAGGCTAGTTTTAAACTCAAAATCAATTTCTTTTGTACTTTTTATAAGTCCTTTGCCTGTAGTGCTGCCAAGACTTGTAGATAAGCTTATTTCATTAAAATTAAAAATATCTTGCTTTATCAATATAGAAGTTGAGCCATTAATATCGCTTATGGGACTTATTTTTATTAAGTCAGTTGGAACTTTTGCTAATCGAAGAATAGCTTGGGGGTCTATAGCAGCGCCATTTATCACGATATCCAGACTGGCATTATCAATCGCATCTTTATTTATAACAGCACTTTTTAAAAGTCCTGAAACAAGACCGGTTGGTTCTATAGGTTTGAATATCGGAATTTTTCTTAGATTTAAATCATTTAAACTACAGTCTAAAACTGACTTAGAAAAAATACCTACTTTACTCTCACAATTTATTAGAGCGCCATATATATTAAATGACATGCCTAGTGATAGGGGACTAAATTTACTTAAATAAAACTTACCTGATGTTATTTTAAATTCGGGGAAGTTCGAGTTTTCAATTTTTGAAATTGATAGTTCGTCAAAACTAAAACCTTTAGTAAATTTAAATATCGGATCATGAAAATCTAATTGATAACCTTTAGATTTAATTATTTTTGATGTTACAGAAAGTATAATAGGCGGAATAAAGCCTTCTAATAAACTGGGAATAATAAATATCCCCAGTAATAGGATGAAAATAAGAAAATTTCTTAAATGTGTACTCAAGTTATTATTTAATAGGTATTTTATCAGCTGAGTATTTTTCTACTGTAAGAAGATCTATAGAGAGACTTATCTGATCTTCCTTGTTTATTTTTGATACTTCTACTCGTTGCAGTAATAAAGGGGGCGGACCTAATTCTAAAGCTTCTAAAAGCATGGGGAGAGAAGAGGAACTTAGTTCTTTTACGCTGAGACTAAATTTTCTTGCAATAAATTCTGTTCCGATTTCTGTTATGTCCTTTGAAGGAGTTAGTTCATATTGAGCATCTTGAATTTGTTTCTTTATCAGTTGGTCAAGATGGGTAGTTAGTTGTTCATAGCTCATCGAGCTATTTAAATAGCGACTTGTTAATTCATCTTTTCTGGTTTTGAGAGAACTAAATCTAACTAAGGATTCTTGAAGAGTAAATAGCTGATCTTTAGCTCGTAATGCTTTTTTTGATTTATTTGAAAAAGCTTCTGTAATAGTTGAGATAGTTAAGAAAAGAAAAATGATAATAGCTGAAATTATTAGTAAATTAACTAGTTTTTTTTCTCTTATAGTTAATGAGTTATATTTTTCAAATAAAATTGGGTCTAATGAACTTAGCTTTTTAGAAGAAGTTATTTGCATAAAGTGACTTCTCCAATTACAGAAAGTTTTCCACCTACGCTACTACCTTGATCACTTGATACAGAGGCAGAACAGAAAGTTTTAGGGTCATCTTCAACAAATTTTTTAACTAGAGTATCAAGTTTTCCTGAAGTAGGATAATCTTTTGCTGTCCCTCTAAATGTTAATCCATCAGTAGAAATAGAAAATGATTCTAGTGCAAAGTCGAGATTCTTATCGATTACTTTTGAATAACGATACAACCAATCTACCGATGAGAGTGACCTTACACTAGTTAGGCTACCTATTTGCGCCTCAATATTAGTTATCTCATTATCAACTTCTGTAGTTATACTAGAAATAGATTTTCCTTTAGTAGAAATCTCAGGTGCATAACTAAAGGTTAATACAGCCGCTTCTTGCTCAGAAACATTAATTTTTTTAGAAGGAAGAATGAATGAAGAAAGTGAGAAAAGTATAAAACATAATACAAAAAGTACAATAGGTACTAACTCTCCAGTAATACTTTCTCTAAAATCTGAGAAAGGTTCTTTATACTTGTATTTCCCTGATCTTATATTCCATAATCTTATTTTCTTATTTGAAGTTAAGCCAGTTTCAGGAGTAAGCCCTAATCTATCGATTTCTAGTAGAACTGAGATACTAGCCAAAACTAATTTATTAAAAATATTTGTACTTACAATTGAATTTTCTATGTCTTCAATTAAGCTAGATAGATTTATGTGATTTGAGTTTTGAATAAGTTTAGTTATATTTTTGTTTTCTTCTGAAAAAATATTACTAAATTCTGTTAGCTTATTTGTGCTTATAGTTACATAGTGATCAATATCTAGACTAAGAAAATGTGAAAGTTGATTTGTGATTTGTGATTTTTTAAAATCATTATTTTCTGCCAGTGAAAATCTTCTAATTTCTATATTTTTAGCTATACTAGAAGAGAAAATACTTACTTCGCTATCTGCATGATTAATTAATGCTAAAGTTGAATCTTTCTCAATATTTATTGAGTCATGAATGTTTAAAGCTAAGGTATAAAGAGTTGCAAGGTCATTAGATATAATTTGTGAGTTTATACCAAGAGATCCTAGTATTTTAATGAACAACTCAATTTTCTCTTGTTCGATTAGAGTAACTAAAAAAATAGTTGAAGTAATATTAGAGCTATTTTTTTCAAGATCATTTGAAGAAAGGTGAAATTTGTCAAAGTCTAATTCGTAAGGAAGTAGATCTTCTAATTCAAGCCTAATCGCACTTTCAGCTTTTTTTGAATCTGAAATAGGTAGTTCTATCGGTAATTGTATTAGTTCATCCGAATCTATAACTGTTATAGTATAATCAGCTGCTGCAAATTCTTCTATTTCTTTTTTTATAGATTCAGTTGTTGCGCCTTCGCTAAATAGAATATTTTGATTTGTATCTTCTATTTCTTTGGAAATTAAAAAAGGAAAACTTTTTAAATAAACTTTTTTAAAAAGCTTAATATCTTGATTGGCATATAGTGATTTTTTTATATCTTCAGGACGAATCTCCTCATTAGTCTTAAAGACACTAATGGTTATATTTTGGGCAGTAATATTTATTGCTCTAATCAGCATAGTACCATATTAAACCACAATAGTGCCTAAGTTAGAATAGGCAATTTTAAGTTCTTGAATAAGGGATTGCGACCCTAATAAAATTTTTACTACCATCATTTGATATTATAAGAAAACTGGCTTCTATTAATTTAGGATTGTTTAAATAAGGGCTATTCCAGTCCTCTGACCATTGATTATTAGCCCAGTATCTAAACTTTATTTGTTCTATTCCTTTAGCAACAGGAAGACTTACTAAGGCGGCTTTTGGAGAGGAATTAGAGTTTAAACCTTGAGTATTTTGCGCAATATCCCATGCTTCAAATATTAACAATTTATCCTTATTGACATAAAATCTAGCTTCTACATCACCAGAAAGTTTTGTTATTTCTGGCAGGAAATTAACCGGTAAAAATGTGGAAAACCTTAATGTCTCACCAGATGATGATTGCCCTGATTTTTCAACGATTATACTTCTTTGAGCCCCAGGAGAGATAGATTGTCCTGTCGTAGATTGAGATGAATTTGTATTAACTGGTAGAGGTGTGCCACTTTTACTATATAAAAGTGTCCTAATAAGCCCTGTTATATATGTAACTGACTCAGTAGTTTCTCTTCTATCTTCTGCAGATCTTTTAGTACCTTCGAGTCTGGTTATGACAGATAGTATAGATACGGATAGTAATGAGACTAAAACTACTACAAAGAGAATTTCTACTAATGTGAATCCATGTTGGCGTTTATCTTGCATTTTGCTCTATTTTAACCATTATTCCAATAGAAACAGAGTCAGAAGCTGATTTCCCCCAACTTACTGTTGAAGTAATCATTTCAAATTGATCTTTAGTTAGAGGTAAAGTTAATGGTTCATGCTGAATCTTATATGTCCAAGCATTGTTTAGGTAAGTAGTTTCAGACTCTTTATTTATTCCATTAAAGTAACCGTAATTTGATAGTTTTTGCATGACAGATCCTGATGAATTTCTGGTACCAGGATTAAGCGTTTGAGTATCTCCAGTTTGTTGAGTTTGGTTAGGATTATTTGGATCGGGATTTTGAACCTGAGTATTAATCTGAGTGTTGTTGGAATTTTCGACCAAATGAACTTCGAGTAAATAATCTGAAATTATACTAGCGTAAGTTCTATTTATTTCATGAAGTGTATCATCAACTAATCTAGTACTTAAAGCGACTAAAGTTGATAGTCCTAAACCAAGAATTGCAATTGCTAGAGCGACTTCAATTAAAGTAAACCCCTTTTCTTTAGTTAAATTGTGCTTCGTATTTTGATCAGACATATCAATAATATCTTAACCTAACAGATCTTTCTGTACCACCTGCAATAATTTCAATAAAACCTTTATCATATTGAAAGACTATAGAAAGAGGTGGAAAAAATGGACTTGGAGAAAAAGGTATAGTGAAATTGTCGTTATTTTGTATTAAGTCTTTATCTACAAAAGTGACTTTTTGAAGTTGTAAATCTGTGGAAACTTGTTTTTGTTGAGATAGAGAAGGGGAGTCTAGTGGAGGTACTAGCCTTCCATCAGTTTTTGGATTTACAAACAAATAGTTATAAAAAAGTTGATCAAGCGGACCTCTGTCGATTTGTTTTTGTCTATCGTATTCTTTACCTAGATTTGAAAGTGCTTCTTTGGCTGCTTTATCTTTTCTTCTTTCATTTTCTTTTTCTGAACGAAAATTTTGTAATAGATCTACTTTGCCAGCTACACTTGGGTCAGGAGGAAGTTCTTCCAGAACGGTATAGCTATTACTAGTTTTAGAATATTCTAAAACATACTTAGTCTGTCTTGCTCTACTATCTTGAATTAGAAATTGAATAGTGTTTGCTAACTCTCTAATCGAGCCATCTCTGGACCATGAAGTAGTAAAACTAAATTTTGAAATGAAAAAGGCAGAAACTAGTGTAATTAGTACTACAACTGTAATGAGCTCTACTAAAGTATATCCACTCTGTGAACTATGGACTTTAGAAGAACAGAGGTATGGACTTCTTCGAGAGCTCAAATTATTTAGTTTCGATAATGTATTAAGGTCTAGAAGTCACATCTTGATCTGGACCTTCTCCACCTTGAACACCATCTGAACCCAAGCTGGTTATAGCATATGTACGACCATCGTTTTCTAGTTTAAATAAATATGCATTGCCCCAGATATCTTTAAGCTCATCTTCTTTTATAATTGACGTAAATGGCCTGCCTGTAGCTCTAACTTGAGCGTTAGGTTTTACTAGATCATTAAGGGAAGTAGGGTATGCATTATAAGTTAATCTATATCTTGAAATCTCTTGTTTTAGACTTTCCATTCGAGTTAGATTTAATTCCGCTTTAGCTGCATTTCCTTTGGAGAATACACTGCTAGCTACGGTAACTGCTATTAGTCCAATAAGTGTAACCACTACTAATAATTCTACTAGTGTGAGTCCTTTTTGGTTCTTTGCAAATTCTTTAACTTGTACAACAGTTTCTTTACTATTCATGGTAATTTTCATTTTTATATATTTATATTAATAAATGTTAAATTATTTTCCTATTGAGGTTACTTCTAACATAGGTAGCATAACAGCAGCTAATATTCCTCCAACAATAAAAGCAAGGAAAATAATTAAGATTGGTTCCAGTAGTGAAGTTAGGCCTGCAACTATTGCCTCAACTTCTGTTTCCATATTCTTACCAACTCTTATTAACATTTCATCTAGAGAGCCTGTTTGCTCTCCAATAGCTGTCATGTGAATTAGTATTTTAGGAAATTTTTGAGATTGTGAAAGTAACATAGATAATGATTTACCCTGTTCTACACCTTCCGAAGCAGTCTTAATAGTCTCTTCCAAATAAGTATTAGAAAGTATATTTTTTGAAATTGATAATGCAGTCAATAATTCTATACCACTTTTTAACATAGTACCTAAATTTGTAGCTAATCTACTGGTAGCAACTTTTAAAAAAATATGGCCAAAAATTGGCATAGTAACTATTAGCTTATCTAATTTATATCTGCCTTCTGTGGTCTTAATATATCTCTGAAAGATAATTAATAAAAAGAATATAATAATTCCCATTAACCACCAATAACCTCTAATGAGATCGCTGATATTTATAATTACTTCAGTGATAAATGGTAAGGCTTTGCCCCTTTCTTTAAATATAACACTGATCTGAGGAACTACATAAGCTAGGAGTAAGATAATAACCCCTAAACACAGAAATAGCATAAGCACAGGGTAGGTAATAGCAGAAATAATTTTTCTATTAAGCATTGCTTGACCTTCTAGCATGTCAGCCAGTCGAGTTAAGACCATATCAAGAGTTCCACTTGCTTCACCGCTTTTTATCATTCTGATGTATAGTTTCGGAAAAGTATCTCCTTGAGCTTCTAAAGCTACGTTAAATGCGGCTCCTTCAGTGACTCTTTCTCTAACATTACCCATCACTTGTTTTAAAAAGGGAGTGTCTAGTTGCTCACTTAATGCTCTCATGGAATCTACTAGTGGCATACCTGCACCTAGTAAGGTTGCAAGCTGTCTCGTCATAACAGCAAGCTGTATCGTATTAATTTTCTTTGCGCGTTTTATGGTAATATCTTTAGTGCTAAAAGATTTTTTAGATACTACTTCATCTATTTTTGTGGGCTTTAAACCTTGTGTTCTTAGTTTTTCTCTGGCTGCTCTTACACTATCGGACTCTAGTGAACCCTTAACTTCTTTACCGTTTGAACCAAAAGCTGTGTATTTATACAATGGTGACATAAGAATGTGTTTTCTCTATTTAAGCTATAGATACTTCTTCTTGTGTAACTCGCATGACTTCTTCTACTGATGTTAGACCTTGAAGAATTTTATTAGCGCCATCAAATCTAAGACTTTTTTGTCCTAGCGACGCTTGTCTAATCATACTAGCATTAGCTCTATCCATTATTAACGGCCTAACTTTATCGTCAACAACTAACAGTTCATGAATTGCCGACCTTCCAAGATATCCTGTATTTTGACAAGTCGCACAGCCTTCAGGGTTATGTGAGTAAACTGTTTTTTCAGTTGCACTTGAATCAAGACCAAGTTCTCTACATTCAGAAGCTAAAAGATGTTTCGGTAACTTACAATTAGGACAAAGTTTTCTTACCAGTCTTTGAGCTAGTACTCCTAGAACACTTGAAGAAATTAAAAATGGTTCAACTCCCATATCAAGTAATCTGGTAATTGCTCCTGGAGCATCATTTGTATGTAAGGTAGAAAATACTAAGTGACCTGTTAATGAAGCTTGAATAGCAATTTCAACAGTTTCTAGATCTCTTATTTCACCAACCATTATAACATCTGGGTCTTGTCTCAAAATTGATCTAAGTCCTGTAGCAAAAGTGAAATCTATTTTGGGATTTACTTGCATTTGTCCAACCCCAGGAACTTCGTATTCTACGGGATCTTCTATCGTTAGAATATTTTTATCTACTGAGTGTATTTCAGAAAGGCATGAGTATAAAGTAGTCGTTTTGCCAGAACCTGTTGGGCCTGTAACAAGAAAAATACCATAACTTTTTCTAATTATTTTAGAAATTGATTCTAAAATTTCAGCGTCAAATCCAATTTTAAAAAGATCTAAGCTACCTTTTGATTTGTCTAATAACCTAAGCACAATTCTTTCGCCGTATCTTGTAGGTACAGTAGAAACACGGATATCAACATCTTGTCCTGCTATTTTTAATCCAATTCTACCATCTTGTGGGAGTCTTTTTTCGGCAATATTAAGGTTTGCTATAACTTTGATTCTGGAACTTATAGCTGCCTGAAAATATTTATCTTCAACTGCAACATCTTGTAAAACACCGTCAATTCTAAACCTAATTTTCAGTTCATTTTCAAATGGTTCTAGATGGATATCAGAAGCTCTTTGATTTGCCGCGCGGAATATTAATGCATTAACATAGCGAATAATTGGAGCGTCATCATCTTCAGCCTCAGTTACATCTATTTTAAGTTGAGATAATACATCTGTATCTTCATCATCCTTTTCCGTGTTATCTAAAGTATAATTTCGATCAGACATCAGAGTAGATCTGAATGCATTTAACACTCTTTGAAATTCGACTTCACTTACTAGTACTGGAAATATTGGTAAATCATAGGCTTGCTCAAGAGCAGTAAGTGCGAGGGAATTTGTTTCTTTAGTAATGGCGACAACTACAGAATCTTGTTCCATGCAAACAGGAACCGCTGAGTTAGTTTTAGCCCAGCTACCAACTATTTTTGAAAAGTCTCCACGCTTTAAGTTTATCGGTGGTCTGTCTGTGGGTAAAAACTGATTATTCATTAAGAAATTTATTCACTTTTGATAATTCCCTGAGTACTCAGCTCGTCTTCAGTAGTACCTTTGAATACAACGCTTTTTGGTAACTTACCATGTACTGCTTCAGCCTCAGATAAATTATTATAGATACCTAAACAGATCATGTCCTGATTTAAGACTTTAAACTTATCTCCTGTTTTAAAATTAGAAATCATTGAAAGTGGAAAAGATAATTCAGCAAGAACATTTTTTCCACTTTCTGGGTTTAAAAAGACAAGTAATCTTTTATTCTCAGTTTTTGATTCTTCTTTATTGCCAATATTAAACCTAACAACTCCGTTATTCGTTTTTTCTGTGGTAACAATTTTAGAGTTGTTGCGGTCTTTATTTTCATTAGACTCTGACTTAATTTCATTATCTTTAATTGTTTCTTCGTTTACTTTTGTATCTTGAACGATTGGGCGATTTTCTAGAAAATTTTGCTGATTGTTAGATTCAAATACTTTATCTATAGAATCACTTTTTAGTGTTTTGAGAATATCAGGATTAGTAGTATTCGGATCTAAGTCTTTTGTAAGTTTACCGGCTTTTTGTACGGTGTTTTCTCTAGCATCGAACTGATCTTGTATAACTTGAGGTGTTATGAATATTAATAAATTAGTTCTTCTTTTTAATTCATTTTCTGTTTTAAATAATGCTCCTAAAACAGGGACATCTTCTAAGTATGGTACTCCTCTAGTTGAATTTGTTACGCTATCTTGAATTAATCCTCCAGTAACGATCATTTGACCGTTTTTAACTGCAACCATAGTATCTGTTGTTCTAATACTAGTTGTTGGGCCGTTTGGATCATTTCTAGTGCCTTGAACTACATTTGATATCTCAACAAATATTTTCAAAGAAAGAAAATCTCCACTACCAAGTTGAGGAGTAATTCTTAAAGTTATACCTACATCTTGTCGTTGTATTTGGTTAAAAGTGTTCGCAAGGTTTGTTTGATTCGTAGAAGTGCTAGATACGAACGGTACGTTTTCACCTACGATAATCTCTGCTTCTTCGTTGTCTGTTGATAATATCGTAGGCGCACTTAAAACATTTACATTCGAATGTTTGCTAACAGCGGTTATTAAAGCTGCTTGAGTAGGAATTTGAGTCCCTCCTGGTAATGTTAATGTCCCAACACTAGCTGCTGCAATAGATAAATCAGAGAGAGCTGCAGGATTAGTAAAAAGGTTTGTAAGCCCACCAAAATTACTTTGCGAAACTATTCCTGAGTTTCCTAAACCAAGAGCACCTGAAACTTCAAGTCCTAGACCAACTTCATCATTTAAAGAAACTTCAAGGATAGTAGCTTCTACTAAAACTTGTTTCCTTTTCATATCAAGCATTTTAATTACTTGACTTAGTTTTTCAAAATCTGCTTTGTTTGCATTAACTATTAACGAATTAGTTGAAGGGTCCGCAGTAATAGAAATCTCATCATCGAAATTTACTCTAGAAGAATCAGTGATTAAGCTTGGTGACCCACTACCTGATGATCTTCCAGAACTGCCTGAACTTTTGCTAGAACTTCTAGATCTTCCTCCACCAAATGTATTCGAATTGCCCGCTGCACCACCTAGAGCATTAGCACTTTGATCTTGATTTCCTGATCTTCCTCGGGAAATTGAACTACCTTGAGTTTTGCTAGAAGAGCTGCCGCTACTACCGCCACCGCCTAATAAAGTGGAGAGAGTTTCTGAGAGAGTTTCAGCATCTGCATATTCTAAACGATATACCCAAAATCTACCGCTTGACTTATCGATGGCACTATCAAGTTGTTCAGCTAATGCTCTTATCTTAATTGTATTAAACTCGTCAGCGACAATAATTAATGAATTTGTCCTATCGTCAGGTATTATTTTCAGTGGAGAAGCTTTCCCGGTACCTGATGCTGCTTGACCTGCAAGTTGAGCTGATCCAGGTAGCCCATTATTAAAACTTTGTTGTGAAAGACTATTAACCTCTTGCACTCTTTTTCTTAGAATATTTGCAGTATTTAATCCATCTCCTCCGCCTTCACCAGAAGACTGACCTAGTATCTTTTCAATTTTTTCAGCGACACCGCTAGCTTCTGCATGCTGTATTGGGATTATAGTGATATCTTGATCTAGTGGTGGAATATCTATTTCTTTTAAGATATCACTGATTCTCTCAATATTTGAAACAGAATCAACAAGGATCAACAAATTAGTTCCTGTTATTGCTTGAGCATAACCATCTTTTGAAATGAATTGGGAGAATAGTTTTTGAGCTTCATCAGAGCCTATATGTGTAGTTTTTAAAATTTGTGTAACTAGACTTTCATTTGTTGTTTGTGGGGAATAGGCAGCAGGTATTGTAGTTTGCTTTGCATCTTTTGCATTAATTACTTTCCAGATATTTTCTCCAACAGGAACTGTTGCAAAGCCTTTTAATAGTAGAACTGAGTCAAATACTTTAAGTGCTTCTCCTACAGTAATTGCTGTTGGTAAATGGATTGTAATTTTACCTTTTACGCCACTATCAACTATGTAATTTCTACCTGTGAGTTTGCTAAAGGTTTTTACTAATGCCTCTAAGTCAGCATCCGTTACATTTAATACTGTTGTTAACTGTGAAAGATCTTCTGCATTTTTTTTCTTATTAGCGGTATCACTATCTTGAGATTTTATAGGAGTAGTCGGCTCGCTAATTCCTAATGGTGTATCTAATTCTAAATTTGTATTTTGTTTATTTGCCGCATCTTGAACATCTGTATTTTGATTTGATTTAATTTTTTCAAAATAGTCAATAACTGTATCAACGCCCTGCGCTACATTTGCTTCCTGCGCTATCTTTTTAGAATCTTGTCTATTATTCTTTGGGTCTGCATAGCATACTGAAGTTATTAGTATGGAGAGAAAAAATACAAACAGTATTTTTTTTGATTTATATTTTGTGGAGCTAATTAGCATTAAATTAAAAGTATAAAATTATAAATTTGATATAGAATGTACTACCTGAGTTAGGAACTGGAAAGATACTATATTCATATTTTGATTCCTACTATCATATAAAAACATTTTGAATTAAAACTATCTTATTTGATATTGTAGTGGTACGTCGATTCCTTCCCTTTCGACGACTACTTGTATAGATCTTTGGCTCTTAAGATCTTCAAATAGCTTTAGTGCTTTTGCCGGGTCCGTAACTGGTGATTGATTAATGTTCTTGATAATATCACTATTTTTAAGACCTAATTTTTCGTACATACTTCCACTTTTAATTGCATATAATCTCATGCCGACACTTTCTCCATTCCTAAAGTAGGGAACAGCTCTTGCTTGTGATAAAAGTACAGGAAGATTAGCTAAAGCTTGACTGAGTTCTTCTTCGGGAACTGTAAAAGAGCCATCTCTACTTTGTATTCTTGATTCTCCCGGCTCTCCTGGCAAGCCTTCTTTGAGCTCTAATGTTTCTAAGGCCCCTTGGTTATCAACAACAACTTTATCTGAATAAATTTCTTTTAAAGTTGCCTTATCAAAAATTTTTTCTGTTATTTGAAAAGCATCTTGCTTTTTTTGTGCCGTATCTTCAATAATCGCAATTGGATCTCTACCTGGTGTGACTAAGGTACCAACTAGCCTAAACTTTAATTCAGTAGCTTTTGGTTTCTCTATTACTTTGGTCTTTGGAGCTGTTTTTACAGAAAATATATTAGCTTTTGTAATGGTCTCGATTTTGGTTGCAGTAGGTTCTAGTACATTGTTTACTGGAGGACCTAACGAGGCGTTTAGCTCCTCAAGAGTTCTTCCTTTTATTTTATAAGCTTCTTTAAATGAATTATACGAATTTAGGCCCAAATAAACAGCTAAAAAAAGTAAAATTTTACCTAATACAAATATACCACTTTTAACTAGGGTATTTTGACTTAGTGTCGTAGGTATAATTTTTTTTTGTATTTTTTTAAACACGTTATTAGAGTTGAATATATAGTTGATTAGATACTAGAGATAACATTTCCCAACAAGATACAATAACTAGTGTTCTTTATTAAATAAAATCTAAAATGACCTTATTGATCAAGACGGAATATGATAGTTCTATATTCATGTAGGGATGATGAGTAAGAGACCAGCTTTTTTTACCTGAATATTCTGTACAATCTAAGTATGATTCTCGATAATTTAGAATGAAATTATTATTTCGGCAATCACTAGGGAAAGAGGAATAAAGGTCGGACACCTTTTCGTAATGAAAGGTTAAATGTGTATCTGTATATTTAATATTATCAATAAACTCTATATTACTATTTAATGAGAGTAGTTTTTTTTTAAAGGTTTCATTGAGTAGTGGTGTATTTTTAGGCATGAAAAATTTTTCAATACCAAGGCAAGCGAGGGAATAGTAAGGAAGCTTATATATTCCGTTTAGGCATACAACGGTATTTTTAACTTGCTGTTGCTTCTTAAAAGACCAGCCTTTTAATATTAGTTGTCTCGAGTATCTTTGATAGAATTTGTTTAATTCTATTTTTTCTTGATCCAAGTTTACTTAGTCCCTATAAATTGAAATTCTGATAGTTTAGACGAAGAATAGATTGAACTTATTGTTATACCTTCGTCAATAAGAGAATTCTTAACTTTCAACAGGTCTTCACTGTTATTAAATTTTATTAAACAGTGTTCTCCTTTATTCATTTCTTCAAAAGCCATTTTTGAGAATAAGAAAGTGTCAGGACAGGAAATAGTTCTTAAGTCTAATTTTTTTGTTAAAACTATTCCACAACCAAGTTTATTACATCCTTTTGTCGGACTTAAAACGAGTTGTTTTATTATACTATCTTCTACACTATAGCCATGAATTTTGTTTTCTGAGTAACTAGTTTTATTTTTGTTAGATTCTATTAATTCCATTGTCAGGCTTGCCTGAATATTACCAGTAGCTTGTGACACTAGTCCAAGAATACCATTGTCCCTACAAGATGAATCTTCCTTAATCTCATCTAAGTTTTCAAATACACATCTTAAGCAGTAAGTATTCGAACGTATGCTTAGTGTTATACCTGAGTATCCTACGCAGCCTGCATAAACTAAATCAATATCGTTAAGTTTGCAGAAATCATTAAATAAAAGTTTAGTTTCTATGCCATCAATACAGTCAAGTAGTATTGAGTTAGGTTTTATAATAGATTTAATATTCTCATCAGTTAATTTTAAATTTTGTACGGAGATATCTAATATTGAAATATCTTTTTCTAATATGGACTTTAAGTTATCGATGATAACTTCAGTTTTGAGTTTGCCTATATCAGATTCTTTATAGAGAAATTGTCTATTGAGGTTTGAAATTTCAACTATGTCAAAGTCTATTAGAGTGAGAGAGATATCCTTTGAATAAAGATGCTCAAGTAAGTTATTAACTAGAGAGTATAAGGCTGGGCAACCTAGTCCACCTAGGCCAACTAAAAAAATATTAATTTTACTAGAAAGGTCTATTAAAGTCCTTAGATTAGATTTACAGTCAAATTTTTTACTGCAAAAATTTACAGAGTTATAATTCGAAATATAACTCTGTCCCCTATAATAATATTATCGAGAAGTTCTTTATAACAAAATTAAAAAGAACTAAATTATCTAACTATATAGATCGAAGTGCCTTAATTTAAAGCACTTGCAGTTGGTCGGCTACCTGAAATGCTTTGTGCAATTTCAGCCGCATCAGATATTCCAAGATCCTTCGCTCTGTCACAAAGATTCTGTAATGAAACTCCTCTTAGTGTAGATTGAAACGATCCTTCAATTTCTGACCAAACTGTATCGATCAACTCAGCTAAAGCTGGTGTATCAGTTCTTTGATCTTCTTGTAACTTAGGTCTTAATGCCTTCATTACTTCCTCAAGTCTGATTTCTTTTGGTTCCTTAGCTAGTGAGTAACCACCTCTTGGACCTCTTTTACCAACGACAACATCCGCTTGTCTTAATTTGGCAAAGATTTGCTCAAGAAATCTTTGAGGAATTCTCTGGCGCTTAGCTATTTGCCTGACCTGAGCTGGACCTCCGCCTAAATTATAAGCAAGATCAACAAGAGCCATTATTCCGTATTGCTCTTCGCGAGAAAGCTTAACTGCCATTTTTAAATTCCTTTACTAAATTAATACTATATTAAATCAATGCAACTAATAATATCACTACTACTCATAAGATCAACTTCTCATGGGTATTATCGATGTTTTTAAATTACTACGTTAATGAATGATCCTCATAAATTAACCGCTAAAAACTATACCTTCATTTAACTAATACCGCAAAAAAAGCAACACAATCTTTGAAAAATAAATAAAACTTAATGATATTAATGGGTTGCGACATGGGACTATCGGTCACTTAAATAAAATTATTAAATTATCTTGAGATTCTGAGTTTAATACAGTTATTTGACGAGGTCTCTCAGAGGTTAAAGTTACTGTCGCCACTGATGTAGCTCCAAAATTTTCATTGTCTTTTAATATTCTAACTTTTTCAATTATGTCTATTTTTTCAACTGAATTCTTATAAGTTTTCCCTGAGACTTGTACCCAAATTGGGTCATTATCTTCTGGAATGGCAGCAGTTGAATAGCCTTCTTGTATGACTACTTTGATAGAGTACGAGTTTTCATTCTTAATAACTTTTGAGGATCTAATAAGAGGTTTTGACCTGAATTTTAAATAAACACGTGAGGCTTCTTCATCAGTCTGGCATTTAATAGATTTTAAAAATACTCCAGACTTAAGATTTTCTAAGTTTTCGTTATCTACATTCCCAATATTAGTTTTAGTGTTAGGAGTTTCTTTCCCATTTTCTAAATCGCTTAAAGTTTTATTTTTATTTGTAACTATAGTTGGTTGAATTAAAGGAGATGAACTAGCTTCAGGTGTAGGTTCTTCTTTTGTTGTAATTTTCTTAATATTACTAATTGAAGCAGGTGGAGAGCTACTAAGGGTTGCAGCAGGTGAAATCGATAAAGTTACTGAAGGGTTTGGACTTAAGCTAGGGCTAGGGGAAGATGAGGGTAGGGACGAAGGAGACAAAGATGGAGTGATCTCATTTATAGGACTTAAACTTGGTGTAATTCTAGGGCTTATGCTTGAATTAAAATTAGTTGCTGAAGCTGACGGAGCTTCACTGAGTGTAGGACTAACAAAAATAGTAGATACTTTTTTTTCGGTCAGATCGTTACTTAAAAGTTCACTACTAAAAAGTTCATTAAGTAGAGGTAAATGAGAATACTTTGAACGAAGTTCATTAATTCTTGTTAAAGCAGCTTGTTTTTGACCAGTTCGAAAATAAAAATCTATAACTTCTTTTTCATTTTTTAGAAGTTCAGCTTCGCATTCAAGAATACCATCTCTCGCTTTTCTTCCCCATGATGTTTTTGGAAATTCATAAACTACATCACTAAAACTTTTAATAGCTTCTTTCAGGGGAGTTTGGTCTTTTTTCTGACCTTGATAAGACTGTTGATATGCATGTCCAATTTGATACATTGCATAGGGTCTAGCTTCATGTTTTGAGTGTACTCTTAAAAACTCTCGATAAAAGGAAATAGATTCAGCTGGCTTTTCTCCAAAAAAGAGACTATCAGCTAATTTTAACTCTGATAAAATAGTTAAAGGACTTCCTGGAAATTTTTCAGTATGTTTTTGGAAACTAGCTTTAGATATAGAATATCTTTCACCATCATAAGATCTAATTGCTTCACCCAGTAGGTCAATTTCAGTAAAGTCAGTTTCTTCATCGGAATTTTTTTTATTTAATTTACTATCGATTTTTGATTGTTCATTAACTTTCTCTTCTATTGATTTATCTTCTTCTTGAATAGTTTGATCCGATTTATTACTACTAAACCATGAGCAAGAGACGGGCATAGATATGAACAGTATGAAAATCAGTAGTAAACGCATGGAGAAAATTTAGAGTAAAAATTAAATTTTTAATTATTCTTATAAAAGTTAATTCAGATAGTGCAAACATTTAGTTTGAGGATTAATTAAAAACAGCTGCTGGACCTGGATCTTGCCTCAAACTATGAGGCAAGATATCATATACTTTAATTATCTAGTAAAACTAATCCTTTAAATTATACTATGTCCCTCAGAAAACAAATTAAAAAGATGTCTTTCACCTTAATTACGGGAATTATAGTACTTTTATTTTTTAGTTCTTGTGGTGGGGGAGGAGGTGGCGGAAGTGATGATAATAATTCCTCCGATGGTAGCGTTAAAGTTACTAATAAAACTGGTGTTAGAATAATTAATGCTTCAATTGATTCAGCGCCATTAGGTATACACAAAGACGGTGTACTTTTAAGTATGAGTAAGTACCTAGGAGATGTTTATTTTAATAAAATAGATGAAAATTCTGGAAATATATTTATTACAAGGGCTGGCAGAGATACGGAGATACTAAAGAGCATTGCGATTAGTCCAAAGTCTGATACCGAGTATACTTTCTTTGCTTACGGTGAGACTAAAACAGATAATCTTAGATTTACACAACTTGAAGAGCCTATACTAAGACCAGTGAATGGGACTGCACGCATTAGGCTATACAATGGCCTAAGTGGTCAGAATGACATTACTGCTAGTTTCTCAAGTTTTGGAGCAGCTAATGGTAATCTAACAGCTAAATTTGGTGGATATAGTGGTGAGCTAACGTTACCTTCGGGTCAAGTAACGGTTTCTGCGACAACTAATTCTGGAAAACAACTAAGACAAGTACTTGATCTCCCTAATAAAGGAGAGCTTGCTATAGTAATAGCAGGAAATCTAGAATATGGTTTTAGTACTATTAAAGGGATTATAGATCTTGACTAAATGATTTACGATGAGCCCACAATTGAAAATGTAAGAGCTAGATCTAGTCTTATTCAATTAGTTGGAGAAAGAGCTGAAATTAAGCAAAGCGGTAGAAATTTTACAGCTTGTTGTCCTTTTCATTCTGAAAAAACACCATCCTTTCATATTAACGAAGAGGAAGGACTTTATTATTGTTTCGGTTGCGGAAAGAAAGGTAATACCTTTACATTTGTAATGGAAACTAGGGGATTAACCTTCCCAGAGTCAGTTCGATTTCTAGCAAGTAGAGCTGGTATTGTTTTACCTGAAAATTCTACTTTTAATAAGAAAAACTTAGCTAGTAGAGAAAAAGCTGGTAGAGAAAAAAGCATAGATAAAAAGGTCGTATCTATAGTAGCAAACATATACGAAGATTCACTATGGAATTCTAATATAAAAGAAGGACGTGATTTTTTAGTTAAAAGATCTGTTAATATAGATGTCGCAAAAAGGTTTAGAGTTGGTTTTGCTCCTAATGCATATAAGAGCGAAGGTAAATTGATTGATCTAATCGCAAAAAATTTTGTAGTATCTGATGCTGTTAGTAAAGATGATATATTTAGGTCGTTAGTTTCGGTCGGATTATTGAGGGATAAAAATAGCTCCGCTAATAAATCTAATGAACAAATAGGTTACCGTGAATTATTTTCAGATAGAGTTACTTTTCCAATAACAAGAAGTGATAATTCCATAATTGCATTTGGAGGGAGGACGTTAAAAGATGCGCCTGAAATACCAAAGTATATAAATTCTCCAGAGAGTAGTATTTTTGAAAAGAGAAAATCGTTTTTTGGTTTAGGCCCATCCTTTCAGTCTGCTCAAAAGAAAAAAGTTGTTCATATCGTAGAAGGTTATTTAGATGTTATTTCTTTTTCTCAGCTAGGTATTGATAATACTATAGCAGTATGTGGAACTGCATTGACAGAAGATCATGCTAAAATTTTAAGTCGTTTCACAAAGCGGGTAGTGTTAATTTTTGATGGTGATAAGGCGGGAAGATTAGCAGCGGGTAGATCATTTGAATCATTTTTAAATAGCGGAGTAGATTTAGTCCCAGTATTTTTACCGGAAGGTGAAGATCCAGATAGTATTACAAAAGGAAGGAGCGAGTCTGAAGTTTTATCAATAATAGAACAATCAAAAGGAGATTTGCTAAAATTATATATAGAGCTTGCCGCATCTGAAGTCAGAGGTCTTCAAAGAGGGGAATTGATATCTAATATTGGATTGAGTTTGTCGGAACTAAGTGCAACTGAGATTGGTGAAGTCGGAAAGAAAATTGCAACAACTTTTGCTAAGATTAATAATCCAATAGAATTAGATTTAAGAACGAAATCTCTTTCCGAATATTTAGGCGTTTCGAATAAATCTATTTTGGAGATGATTAAGGAGCAAAAAGATTCGTTAAGAAAGTACGAGAATAAAAAAGAATCAAATATTCCCTCTGCACCATTAAATTCTACAACTAACATAAGCACAAGTATTAAAGAAAAAATTATTAGTGATGATGTAGAGTCTGCAATTATTTCTTCAAGCAAAACAGACATAGTTATTGATAACTTAAAGCGACAATTTTTAATTGCTGTCCTAGTTCAGCCAAGAATAATTCTATCTGAATTACTTCCAGAGGACTTAACTTTTGTCCTAGTCGATCCAAAAGTTAACCGCTTGGTTAATAGACTTAGAGATTTATACAAGGAGAACAATACATTAGTTTCCTTGCATATGGCTTTAGAGGAAAAGGAACTTAGAGAGAAAGTTTTAGCACAACTATATGGTGTACTTGTAGAATGTGGTCTTGAGAATGAAGGTTTATTGGACGAGGCAATAAAGCAGTTAGCTACTGGTGGTGCTCAATACCAAGAATTTGGAGCAAGTTTAATTAATACAGTAAAAAGGGTGTCCATATTGAAGGATTTGGATAAACTTAGAAATGACGAGGCCTTAGGAAGTGATAAGGTTTCTATTGCCCAGGAAAAACTATTAAAAAAACGATTACTTACTAAAGAAAAGGGGAAGAGTTAAGCTAGTTATATCTTTTAGTCTTACTATTGCTTAAGTGCCCCTATTTTTGTACACTTTACTCCTAATTTATTTAGAGAAGATTAGTAATTCTCATTGCTTATTAATTTTAAACTTTATATGCCATTATTTAGACTAACTGCTTAATAAGTAATTAGGCGCTTTATGTTTAATTATTAGTGTATTTAATTAATATTATAAATTTAATGTGCTGAAATGTAGTATCAATTTCTTAAATAGAATTTTGTTGAAGAAGTAAATTTAGACCAAATAGTATAAAGATCGTACCAACTTATAAAGATGCCAAAGAAAACCTTGAGATCAACGCAAAGTAAAGTTTTAAAAACTAAATTAGTAGATAAAAAATCGTCAGGCAAATTTATTGCTAAAAGTACGATTACAAAGTCTAGTGTTAGTAAGACTTCATCAATTAGTAATCAATCTGATTTAAAAAGAAAGCCAGGCAGACCTAAAGCTTCACTTCTTAAGACTGTTAAAAAAACAGCTAAGGTAGTTAGCATAAATAAGTCTGGTAATAGTTATGTGGATCCATTATCTGATGAAATGTTACAAGATTCACCAGATGATTTAGAATTAAATGGTCAGGACTTTATTCCTGAGCCGGATGGGATTCATATTAAGCCTCTTAGAAGAGAAGTGAAAGATGCAGATCTTGAAAGTCTAGTACCTTTTGAAGGCGGAGCTCCAAGTGCTGATACTGATATGGATGATTTCTTTTCTCTAATAGGAGATGGGGATCTAGATTTAATGGATGAGAACTCTGCTGGGGCTGCAAATTCTCAAGACGCGATGAATAGTCCTACTCAAACTACTGTAAATGAAACAGCACAAGAGAGTTCAGTAACTGCGGGTGTTGCCAGAGGTACTGACCCAGTTCGTATGTATCTGCGTGAAATGGGAGGCGTAAGTCTACTGACCAGAGAAGGTGAAGTAGTTATTGCTAAAAGAATTGAAGAAGGACAGTTTGAGATTAATAATGAAATTAGTAGATCTCCTGTTTGTATAAGTTATGCACTTCAAATTTGCGAGTCTCTTCGGGAAGGGAAAGTACGATATAAGGATTTATTTGATGAAGAAGAGGTAAATCCGGAAGAGGAAGAGTTAGAGGAAGAAGAGCTACCGGTTGAAGATGAAGATGGAGCCTCTCCTAAAGCTGATTTACCTCCACCTGATGATGAAGAAGCTAAAAAGAAGTTTTTAAAGAAAGCTATTCCTCTTAAAAAATACTGGAAACAAATAGAAGAAGCTTTTCAAAATTATCAAAAGCTTTCACCAGATGATAAAAATTATAAAGAACAGCAAAAGAAGTACGAAAAACTTAGAGATAAGATAAAAGAGAAGTATGAAGAATTGCAGTTAGGAAAAAAACACCTAGAAAATATCATAGAAGAAAAAAAGAGATTTTTATCACAAGTTAGTGGAGCTATTAACGCAATAGAAAGTGCGCAAAGATCTACAGGAAGAACCCTTCCTGAGTTACAAGAAGCTATCGATGAGATTCTATCAGATGATCAGCTAGCTTTCAAAAGAGCTTGCAAGAGATTGAAAATGAAAGGCACTGAGGCAAAGGAATTAGCCGAAGGTTTAATTGAAGCAAGAAATAGAGTTAGATCGGTTGAGCAAGAAAGCTTATTAAATGCTATTGAACTGAGAAGATCTGTTAAGGCAATCGATAGAAGCGAAATAAAAGTTTATAATGCTAAACAAGAACTAGTTGAGGCAAACTTACGACTCGTTGTCAGTTTAGCTAAGAAATATACTAATCGTGGGTTACAATTCTTGGATTTGATTCAAGAAGGTAATATCGGATTAATGAAGGCTGTAGATAAATTTGAATATCAACGAGGATATAAATTTTCTACTTATGCTACTTGGTGGATACGTCAGGCGATAACTCGGGCAATTGCTGATCAAGCTAGAACGATCAGAATTCCTGTTCACATGATAGAAACTATCAACAAGCTTGTAAGAGTACAGAGATTTCTTGTGCAAGATTTAGGTAGAGAGCCAACTCCGGAAGAAATTGCTGAGAGAATGGATATTTCTGTCGATAAGGTAAGAAAAGTAATTAAAATTGCTAAAGAGCCAATATCTTTAGAGACTCCAATTGGTGAAGATGCTGATAGTGCTCTAGGAGATTTTATTGAAGATAAGAGAGTTATATTGCCATCAGATGCAGTAGAGAATTTAAATCTTCAAGAGCAGACAAGAAGAGTACTTGGCACACTTACACCAAGAGAAGAGAAAGTACTTAGAATGAGATTTGGTATTGGAGAGAGAAGTGATCATACTCTTGAAGAGGTAGGAAAGAATTTTGATGTTACTAGAGAAAGAATTCGTCAAATCGAGGCAAAAGCTTTGAGAAAGTTAAGACATCCTAGTAGAGTTAAGAAGCTAAAAGGATTTGTCGACAAACATTAAAATAGAACACTAAGAGATGTTGACCTTTATCCAATTCGAATGTATTTTCCACCAGAATTATAAGGCTCTGTAGCTCAGTTGGTTAGAGCGGCCGGCTCATAACCGGTAGGTCCCTGGTTCAAGTCCAGGCGGAGCCATTTTTATAATATTAATATTTAGAGTAAGCTAATCAATCCTACTGATTAGCTTACTCTAAACCAGTTCCTAAAAGTATCCATTGTCTTGCTCTACCAGTACCACCACCTCTAACCCAAGCTTTTGATTGAAAAATAAATCTAATTGTTCCATCAGAGCTCTTTGCTTGTGGTGGAGGATTTTGATCCCAGGCACCTTTCCTCACTGCGGCAAGTACTGAACCATCAAAAATCTTTAAGCCTGAAGATTCATTTATTTGAGCACTTATAAATTTACCTTTTTGATCAAGCACTGCTATTATTGTAATTTGATCTGTTTGAATTCCACGGCTTAATTGTGGATCGTCACTCCAATTACTTGATTTTAAAGCATCAAAAACTTTTAATGCTACTCTTCTAACAAAAACTGAAAAACGATCAGCTTTAGCATTTAATAACGTTAAGTCTCCTTCAAGAACATCTGGTAAATAATCAGAACTTCCACCATTTCCACTAAAACTTCCAGCAGACCCAAATTTAGATATCAAGTCTTTATTTCTAGATTCTTCTGTTTTCTTAGCTTCAACTTCTTTATTTTTAGCTAGTTGATTTTCTTCATTTATTAATTCGCTTTGATTTAAAAGCAAATTATTTACATCTAATTTTTTATTAGTTTGATTCCTCTCTATGATTTTTTTTTCTGGTTGAGCTATTTTTTTTACTTCTTTTTTTATTTCTTGCTTTGCGGGTCCTGGTGGATTTTGGCCTTTTTTTATTGTTTGTTTTTCAAATGAAGTATCAACATCAGATCTAAGATTAGTTTCTACTGGTTCTATGTTAGTTTTAATATCAGAAGGTGTTACTATCTGATTTGTTTTAATTGGTACTAATTCTTCTTTTTTAGAATTTAGGTCTATCTTTATTTCTAAAGGCTTAGATTCTGGAATGAGGTCGATTTTTTTTAAATTGCCGATAGAAAAAAGACAGATATGCAATCCTAGCGATAACAAGAGACCGAGAAACAGTCTTTTTTCGTAATAATTGTCTATGTCATCGAATTTTTGCAAGCGTTTACCTAGTTAATTGAAAAATATGGACAGTTTTATTACAAGACTATATAACTTAATTAAATTTGCACATAAAGAATCAATAAGTAAATAAGGCATATATGTTTAATCTTGGTCCATGGGAACTTATTATTATATTATTTGTTGTGCTTATAGTTTTTGGTCCTGGAAGACTTCCTGAATTAGGAAAGGGTCTTGGAGAAGGAATAAAAAACTTTAAGAAGGGAATAAAAGATTCTAAATCAATTGATGCTAGTCCTTCAGTTGATCAAATTGATTCTAGTTTGGATACTAAAAAAGTATCTGAAAAATAAGCTTTATATTTTTTCTTTAGTTAATTCTTCAGATGGGTGTCTATTCACACTATAGATTCTCGAACCAAAATAGAAGTAGCCCTTCTCTATATTCTCAATAATTACCTTGAATGGTATTTTTGAATTAGGGAATAGCTCTCTAGAGATTCTATTATTTTGCAATTTCTTAATATCATCGGTACTTAATTTAACAAGATCTATTATTGTTTGTAGGTTATTAAGTTCGTTTGGAATAAAGATTTTTTCGGTTTTAACTAGACTATTAAGTGAATCAAATAATTGAGTTTCTAGTACCGCGTCGTAGAGAGAATATTCAGTCGTATTTAAAAGAAAACCAGAAATTACGACTAAGGGATTTTTATCTTTATCAGGTCTTAATTCAGCCCTTAAATCAGATAAGCTAAGGCCTACAGGGGGAACTACTTCTGATATTGGTGAAAACAACGAGAATTCACTACCATCTGATTCATTGTTAGGTATTTCTAACTTTTTTGCATAAAAATAAAAAAACAATAGAAGGAACGAGGGGATACTCCATGCTACGAAAATAGATCTTAGATAATTACTAGAAAAGTAGGATTGAAAGTTTGATAGAAAACCTTCATTTATTTTATTATTATCTTTAAAAGTTTTATTTTTACTACTTCTCTGTTGATTTTCTTTTAATGTTTTATCATTTTCATCTTCGTAGTCTTCGTCTATTTCTTCTTCTGGTCTTAGGAAGCCTTCTACTTCTAAGGAATCTCTTTTTATGACGGTAGTATGCTTCATGCTTCGATTAGAGATATCATCAGAGGTTTCTTCTGTTGCACCTTTAATGTGGCTTAGCGGGATATCTAAATCATCTGAATTCGTATTCGGGCCAACTGTTTTCCCTTTCTCTATGATTAATGATGATGAGTGATTAAAACTTGCCTCTATCGGAGATTCTTCTACACCAGAAATAACATTTTTTAGTTTCGACCATGAGTTAACTTCAGCATCTTCATCTAGTATATTTGCTTTGTCAGTATCATTTAAAAAAGTATTATCTTTATTGTCGGCAGAAGTGTTACTAATAATCTCGCTTATTGATATTGGTGCACTAAATGTTCCAGTAGAAGATCTGTGACCTCCTGCTCTAAATAAGTTTGAAAGATCTCCTGTAGCTTGTCTATTCGAATTTAGAGGACTTGAGATTGTGGGATCTTCTAAATTAACTTCTTCAGATTTAGTATTATCTATTTTATTTACAAAGCTTGGTTTAGGATACTCCTCTGTTGGAAGTCGATGATTTGCTCTATTAGGAGTTTGTGGATTTTTATTTTCTAGATTTTTGCTTTCTTGACTTCCCCAATCAACAGATACAGGAGAGTTGCTTCCTGAGGAGGCATATACCAACTCATTAATAGTGTCTTTATCTAATCTTGAATCTTGTTTAGTCTTTGTTTTTAAATCTAGGGCTTCCTTCTCTTCACCAAATTTTCCAGAGGTTGAACTTTCAAGCTCAGGATTTTTGTTTATTTTTATATTAGATTCTGTAAAACCTAAATCTAACTGCTCACCTGAAGTATTTGAACCAAATGTCCAAATTTTAGATAAGTCTGTATTCGAATTTTTCGGGGTATTATTAGAGATTATAGGTGGATTAACAGGGGTTTTTTCTTGAGGATTTGCTGCTGAATTAATATTTTCCTCAGCTAGTAAAGAAAAAACAGTCTGACATCTCGAACATTGAAACTTAGGGTTTAAACTTCCAGCAATTTGAGTCTCTTGTATGGCAAATTTGGTGCTACAAGATGGACATTGTATGATTTTAGTCATTAAATAAATATATTTTAATAGGGATTTTTACCCTTTGATTTTAATAAGATATAACAGCTTTCAAATTCAGAAAAGATTAATATTTTGCATAATTCTAAAACATATAAAGAAGAAAGTTCTAGTAACTTTGTTATGATTCCTGGAAGAAGATCTGTCTTGGAGCTTTTAAGGCATAGGCCTGAGAGAATTAAACAAGTTTTTATTAGTGAAGGAGCTAAATTTGATCCAGAACTGTACGAGCTTTGCAGTACAGCTTCCTTAGAAACCAAGGTATTAACTAGGCAAGCTTTTAGAGATTTATCTGCTAGTTTTGATATGGAATCGACACAGGGGGTGATTGCTGAAATAACAAAATCTAGTTCTTTAGGGTATGAACAATTTTTAGATAAGGTATTGTCTTCTACTTTCCCATTAATTGTTGCATTAGATCAAATACAAGACCCTCAAAATTTAGGGGCAATTTTTAGGGTTTGTGAATGTGTTGGGATAGGTGGGGTAATTTTTCCAAGAAGTGGTAGTGTTGGAGTGACACCAACAGTAAGAAAGACTAGTATCGGAGCTTCGGAAATATTGTTGTACTCTGAGGTGAGTAATTTATCTAGGGCTATAAATGAAGCTAGAGATAGGGGATTTCTAATCTATGGTACTAGCTTATCACAAAAAAGTGATTCTATTTATACAACTACATTTTCTCTTCCTATGATGTTAGTTTTGGGAAGCGAACATTCTGGCCTCAGACAGCAGACTGAAAAATTATGCGATTCTCTAATTTATCTTCCAATGCATGGAGTTATGCAGTCTTTAAATGTTTCTACTGCGGCAAGTGCTTTATTATTTGAGTTAAGAAGAGTTCTTAAGTAATTAGTTATTAATCTTTATTTTATTTAATTATATTTATGTCTGATTTAGTTTTTTCAGGAGTACAACCTTCAGCCGCCTCGGTTCATATCGGTAATTATTTAGGAGCAATGAAGTGGTTTGTTAAACTTCAAGAACAGTTCCCATTGATGGTTTGTGTTGTTGATTTTCATGCTTTAACATCCGTTGATAAAAGGGGAGAACTTCGATCTTTTTCTCAATCTCTTGCTGCTACTTATCTTGCCTTGGGATTGACTAAGGATTCTACAATACTATTTAGACAATCAGATATACCAGAAGTGTGTGAGTTAACATGGTATTTAGCATGTCAATTTCCACTAGGGCTATTAGAAAGAGCTACGGCATTTAAGGATAAAAGAGAAAAACAAGAGCAGGTTAATTCAGGCTTACTATTTTATCCGATTCTTATGGCAGCTGATATTTTATTATATAAGGCTACTAAAGTACCTGTAGGAGCAGATCAAAAACAGCACATAGAAATGACGAGAGAAGTCTCTGAGAAGTTTAACTATCGTTTTGGAACTACGTTTCCGCAGCCAGAACCTTTAATCGATAAGAAAACAGGAATCATTCCTGGCCTTGATGGTAGAAAGATGTCGAAAAGTTATGATAACTTTATTGGTTTATTTGAAACAGAAAAGGTGATTGAGTCCAAGGTTAAAAAAATTGTTACTGATTCTAAGGGAGTTGATGAATCTAAGGATCCTGAAACTTGTAATGTTTTTTCACTTTATAATCATTTTGCAACCGAAGATGAAATTTCAGAATTAAGGGAAAGCTATCTTAAAGGCGGTCTTGGCTATGGTACTGCAAAGATGGAGCTTTTCAGAGTTATAATGAGAGAACTTTCACCGATTCGTGAGAAATACACATATTATATGTCTAGACCGCGGGAAGTTGAGACAATATTAGAACAAGGTGCTGAAAAGGCTAGGATTATTGCTTTAAAGACAATGAAAGAAGTTAAAGAAGCAATTGGTATATAGTATTTGAATTTATCTATATATAATTCAGATACTTATTAGGGTATTGACACAAAAGACATTTTTCTACAGACTGGTGGGTGTAAGGTTATAAACCGCAATAGTGGGTGGTAAATGAGCACAGAAGAATTTAAAAAAGTTGAAGTTCAGAAAGAGTTAAACACTGAGATGTTAGTGTCTAAATTAATGGAATCTTTTGATGATTTAGATAGCTGCATAGGAATGACTAAGGAAGTTTTATCTTCTAAGTCAGGTGTACCTCAAGATGTTTTTAGCAGAATAGAACAGTATTCGGATATTGTTATAAAACAAAGAGAATTAACTGAAGTTCTTAAAGATCATATTCAAAGAGAGAACTGGTCTGAAGTAAGTAGGCATGTGAAAATAATTAACGGCTTATCTACAATGATCAGAGATGATGCCCAGTCAATTTTATCTGGTGCAAGAACAATGTCTGAAAAAGTTAAAAATGAGTTTTTAGCTTAATTATAATAGGTCTATGCATATAGAGAATTATCTTTAATATAATTCTCTAATGCAGGATGAGATTTATTATTTCCTGATCTAACTTTAGTACTGCTGGTATTTGGTAGTAATGGTAAGGATATAAAACTAATACCTTCTTCGTTCCAAGACTTCCACTCAAGTGCCTTTTCTACTAAGTCTTCTCCAATTGCCCAGTATTTTTTTTCACTATATTTTCTGTTTGCAGAAATATTTTTTAAGAATTCAGTTGCATAAACATATGGTTCTTTTGAAACGATTAAACCTTTATTATTCAAGTCGTATGAAAAATCTAGCTTTTCGTATTTTAAAGCAAGCTCAATCATTTCTAGTCTTTTATTCAAATCAGTTGCACCTCTTTCTTTCCAAGGATTTTGCGAAGTTGGAGCTATGATAATTGTTTTGCAAATTGTCATTAAATTTTTAATATCAGAAATATGACCTTCATGAATGGGGTCAAAAGTCCCACCGAATATTGCTAATATTGGTTCGTGTGAAATTGTACTAAAGTCACTTAATTTAAAAATAACAGGGATTTTTAAATATTCCTGAATGAAGATATTTATAGCTATAGGATAAAGCTCATTTTCAAGATTTTTTACTTTTTCACATAGACTTTCAGCGGTATCAGTAGTTAGTACTTCTATCTTTGTTGAAGCTATAATTGGTCCTTCATCATAGTTTTCTGTTACGATGTGAACAGTTGAACCACTTTCCTTTTTTTTCTGCTCTATGACTGCTTTATGAACATTCATCCCATACATTCCTTGACCTCCAAATTCAGGAAGCAGAGAAGGGTGAATATTTAAAATTCTATTGTTAAATTTTTTAATTATCTCTTCAGGAATTTTTCTCATAAATCCTGCTAAAATAATAAAATCTGGCGAAAGTTTATCCAGCAATTCAATAAGTTCTAATTTTCCTTCTGTTAGATCCTTACTAATAACAAAATGTCCAAGTCCTTTGTTTTTTGCAATTTGAATACATCCAGCAGTCTCTGAAGTAGAAACTACACATTCTATTTGTATGTTTAGATAAGCTGTCTCTATTTTATCTATAATGTTAGACAGGGTAGACCCTTTTCCGGAACAAAAGACTAAGCAACTGGGGATTTTAGACATTTTTATAAAATTATAGGAGTTTATGCGTGCTTTTTTATATTTTATTATAAATTCATGCAAAAATAGCGCAGTAAGAAGACTAAATTAGTCTTAAATTAAAGATAAATTCAATTATATCTTTAACGATAATGTTGATTTGATCTCCTAACTTATGTATACGCTATTAAGAAATAGCGATATATTACAGTGATTAACTGTTAAATAGCTCTATTATATAAATAGATAAAATAAAAAACCAGGTATTTTTAAAGTGGCATTTGAAGCTCAAGAAAAATTAGATTTAGTTAATAAATTTGCAGCAAAAACAGGCGATACTGGCTCTACTAGAGTTCAGGTAGCTTTAATATCAGCAAGATTGACCTATCTATTAGATCATTTTAAGTCTCATCCTAAGGATCATCATTCTAGAAGAGGTCTATTAAAGATGGTAGGTAAAAGAAAAAGACTATTAGAATATCTTAAGAAGAGTAATCTTCAAGAATATCGTTCTTTAATTCAAGAATTAGGCCTAAGAAAATAAACCTAGGCTTTCGTCTAAGAGCATTTCTATGCTAACCTGCTAAATGTTTTATTAATGTTTAGTGGGTTTTAAATAATTTATAAGGCGAAATAAGAAGCCGTACTGTTGCTAAAAAGATGATACCCTAACGGAGTTAGGCATCAAAGTTTTAGGAACAGTATAAAATAGGCAATTCTTCACAGCTAATTACATGTCCAAAACTTGGCATGTTTAAATTTTTAAATTTCACCAAACTTTTTATTTATTATTAAGAAAAAGCGATTCTATCTATAGTCTTGTTTTTTGACTTGCTTGTTTGAGCATTTCAATCAGTCGAAGACTCAAGGGAAGAGCTATATTGCACATTAGGAAAAATGAGTTACCAAGAAAAATTAGATCCAAGTACAAGAGTTGTTATTAGTGAAGACTTCCACGGTAGAATGTTTTCTATCGAAACTGGTTGGTGGGCAAAACAAGCTGAAGGAGCTGTTATTGTTAGACATGGTGATACTATGGTTATGGCCACAGTATGTATAGCAAATGCAAAACCAAATCAGGATTTCTTTCCTTTAGTAGTAGATTATCAAGAGAAAGCTTATGCCGCAGGAAAGATTCCTGGTGGATATTTGAAAAGAGAAGGCAGACCAGGTGAACATGAAATTTTGGTTTGTAGATTAACTGATCGACCAATCAGACCTTTATTTCCTGATGGCTATGTAAACGAAGTTCAGATTATAGTTAATGTTTTATCTGTAGATGGTGAAAATGATCCAGATGTACTTTCAATTACTGCTGCTAGTGCGGCATTGAATCTTACTTCTGCTCCGTTTCAAGGACCAATCGCAGCAGTAAGAGTTGGTAGAGTAAACGGAAAATTAATAGCAAATCCAACTATAGCTCAAATTGATGAATCTGACATCAATCTAATAGTAGCTGCCAAAAGAGATGCTCTTGTTATGGTTGAAGGTGGTGCTGATATGGTACCAGAAGCAGAAATTCTTGATGCATTATTTTTTGCTCATGATGAAATAAAAAAATTGATTGATCTTCAAGATGCTTTAAGAGCAAAAGCTGGTAAACCAAAGATTGAGTTTGTTCCTCCTGTTGAAGATAAAGAATTAAGATCTAAGGTAGAGAGCATAGTAGGGGATAGAATAGCAAAAGCACTTTGTATCAAAGCAAAGTCTGAGAGAAAGGATGCTTTTTCAGAGATTCAAACAGATGTTTTATCTCAATTAGCAGAGGAATATCCAGAAGGTGCTGGTGATATAAAAGAAATGATTGATGACATTTCTAGAACCGTAGCTAGAAAGAAAATAGTCCATGAAAAAGTAAGAATTGACGGAAGAGGTCCAACAGATATTCGCCCAATTCATAGTGAAATAAAAGTTCTTCCTAGAGCTCATGGTAGCGCTGTTTTTACTAGAGGTGAAACTCAAGTAATGTCAGTTGCTACGCTTGGAACATCTATGGATGCACAAAGAATAGACACTTTGATGAATAAGCCAGATAAGACTTTCATGCTTCATTATAACTTTGCGCCATTTAGTGTTGGCGAAGTTAGAATGGTGAGAGGAGTAGGGAGAAGAGAAGTTGGGCATGGTGCTTTAGCAGAAAGAGCTGTTTCAAAAGTTCTACCAAGTGCAGAAGATTTCCCTTATACAATAAGAATAGTTGCTGAAACTTTCGAAAGTAATGGTTCTAGTTCTATGGCGACAGTTTGTAGTTCTAGCATGGCATTAATGAGTGCAGGGGTTCCTTTAAAGGCTGCAGTTGGTGGTGTGGCGATGGGATTAATAAACGAAGATAATAAATTTGAAGTTATTACAGATATCCTTGGTGATGAAGATCATTTTGGAGATATGGATTTCAAAGTATGTGGAACTGCTGATGGAATTTGTGCATTACAAATGGACATTAAGTGTGATGGTTTAACAAGAGAAGTAATGGAAAAAGCTCTTAACCAAGCACGCGATGGTAGAAGACATATACTAGGTGAAATGGCTAAGGTTGTTTCAGTTGTTAGTACTGAAATGAGCACTTATGCTCCTCGAATTACAATGATTAAAATCAAGCCAGATAAGATAAGAGAAATTATTGGACCTGGCGGGAAAGTAATACAAGGTATTACTGCTGCTACTGGTGTTAAGATTGATATCGATGATGATGGTACTATTAGAGTTGCAAGTTCTGATGAAGCATCAACAAAGAGAGCTCTTGCAATGATAAATAGCATTGTTGAAGAAGCTGAAGTAGGTAAGGTATATGACGGAGTCGTGAAGAGAATAGCAGATTTCGGTGCATTTGTTGAAATACTTCCTGGCACTGATGGTCTAGTTCATGTCAGTCAACTTGATACTCAAAGAGTTAACGATGTTAGAGATGTTGTCTCTGAAGGTGATCAGTTAAGAGTAAAGGTTATTGAAATTGACAGACAAGGTAGAATTAGACTGAGCAGAAAAGAAGTTATGGAAGATGAAGCTGATGCTAATGGGGCCGCAAGCAATGCTTAGTTTTTATCGATCTGATGAAGCAAAAACTAAGGGAGTTACTCTTAAAGCGCCTAAGGAGGGAGATGCTGGTTTTGATCTCCCATCCCTTGATGAAGTAACAATAGCTCCTAATGAACAAGTTCTATTAAGAACAGGTATTCATGTTGCGATCCCAATAGGTTGGGTAGGAATCGTAAGAGATAGATCTAGCGTTGGAATCAAAGGTGGTCTAACGACTGCTGGTGTTATTGATGCTGGTTACAGAGGAGAGGTAAAAGTAATTTTTCGAAATCTTTCTAATGAAGCTATTCATTTTAATATCGGTGATAAAGTAGCACAGCTACTTGTCATTGAACATCTTACTGGAGATGGTTTAAAAGAAGAGATGAATTTAGAAAATCTGGGTCATACCGAAAGAAATCAAATGGGATTTGGATCTACGGGAAGATAGAAAAATTTACACAACAAAAAAATAGTGGGATAAAACCTTCTTCAAGTCAGAGCCAAGAAAGTATTTACTTTCTTGGCTTTATTTTTTTAGATCATTCAGCAGTATTAGAAATGAACTCTTACATTTCTAATATAATCAATATCTGCATGTTCTCGGTTTGCTCTATGTGCAAATGAATGTATTTTTTCACAAAAGCTAATTTTCAGATCTATTTTTCTTAAAGTATTTGATTCTAGAATGATCATTTCCAGACAATTTAAAGTACTATTATAAATCTCCCCATGAAAAACTCCTAATAGATGATGGCTTTTATCTACCATCACTAAGTGGAGAAAATTGGGAAAATAAATAGTTTCTTTTAAATTAGTTGATACTTTTAGATACCCATGCGGATCCCAGAAACTTTTACAGTAACCGGACTCACCAATCTTTTGAACAACAAATGACCATTCTTCTTCAATAATCTTTCTGACCTTCACCACAACCTCCATGTGAAAACAAGAAAAAAACTACCCACGAAATAATTACAATATACTAGAACTAGAATAATTAATTCGTGCGTATTCAATGTCCTTCTACCCAAATTGAATTAATATTATATGTCTAAATTTAGACAATTTAAAGGGGAAAAGTTTTATAATGTAATAACAGGGAGTTACGTACCTTTTTTTAGTGTTATTTCTACTATCTCAGGCGGACAGAACAATCGAAATGGCAGTCCGCTATTTCCAAGTCCGGAGGAAACATAAACAGGAGTTTCTCTATATCTGGAGAAACCTTTAAAGAAATTTCTTTGTTTGGTTTCTGTTTTTATTGGTATCGATCCTGGTAGGCAAACTTGTCCACCGTGAGTATGACCAAATAGAGCAATGTCTGTTCCTCGAACATATTCTGAGTCAGGTAATAGTAAGCTATCTGGATTGTGTCCTAGGAAAATTCTAAACTCATTTGTTTTTTTGTTTGTCATAAATGAATGATAGTTTTCAGTCGTACCAAACGTATCAATGAAATTTGGTTTCCCTTCTCTGTAATCATCTATTCCATAAAGTATTAGTTCTGAATTACCAATATTTATTTTTGTATTAGAATTAATTAGCCAGTTAATTGAATTAAGATATCTTTTAACTGTTCTGATACCTTCGTAATAGTCATGGTTTCCTACAACCCCATAAACTCCAAGTGTTGATTTTAAATTAGATAATTGAATGCTAAGTTCTTTAGCTGCAAATCTTGTAGTTCTTCTATATTGATAATAATTACTAAGTGCATTCCCTGAAATCTTGTAAAGTTTTTCTCGGAAGTGCTTCTTACCCATATGCACATAATCCCCACCAAGTAGTATAAGATCAGGAGATCTACTATTTGTAATTTCAACAACCTCTTTAGCTAAATGGTTATGGGTATAAACACCATGATGTAGATCGGCTAAATATATAATTTTTAGTGATTCGAGTTCTTGTGGAAGGCTCGCGCTAATGTGGGTTAGCTTGGTAACTTTAATTTTACCAAGCTCTTCGCTAATAACTATATAATTAGAAAAATTATTCACTTACTAGCTAATAACAATATTTAATAAACGACCAGGAACATAAATTTCTTTTTTTATTGTTTTTCCTTCCAAGTAGCTCTTAATTTTAGGGCTATCTTTTGCTAACGCTAATATTTCTTCTTTCTCTATACTAGTATTAACATTTAAGGTTTCTCTTAGTTTACCATTAATTTGAACAGCAATAGTTACTAAGTCCTTTTTAACTAATTCTTCATCAAATTTTGGCCAATTTTCATATGCTAGAGTGGTTTCCGCTCCTAATTTACTCCAAAGTTCTTCACAGATATGAGGAGCATAAGGACTTAGAACAAGAACAAATATTTTAATTACTCGAGTAGGTACTGCGTTACAATCTGATAACTCATTTAAAAATGACATCATTGCAGCTATACCAGTATTGAATTTCATCTCTTCAATATCTTCACCTACTTTTTTCAGAAGTCGGTGAGCACTTTTTTCAATTTCTAATTCACCATATGGGACACTAGAATCAGGAACAATTTTGCTACTTAATGAATCATCATCATTAACTAACATAGTCCAAACTCTATTTAGAAATCTATATATTCCAGAGACAGATTTAGTGTTCCATGGTTTAACCTGTTCAAGTGGACCCATAAACATTTCATACATACGAAGTGTATCTGCTCCGTAATCTTTGATCATATCATCTGGGTTTATTACATTACCTCTAGATTTAGACATCTTCTGATTATCTTCACCTAGGATCATTCCTTGATTTACAAGCTTTTTAAATGGTTCTTTGGTAGAGACTAGACCAAGATCATAAAGTACATGATGCCAAAATCTAGAGTATAAAAGATGAAGTACAGCATGTTCTACTCCACCAACATATAAGTCTACTGGCATCCAGTAATTTTCTTTTTCTTTATTCCAAGCTTCGTTAATGTTAAGTGGATCAAGAAATCTTAAATAGTACCAACAGCTTCCAGCCCACTGAGGCATGGTATTCGTTTCACGTAATGAAGTTACGGTTCCATCTGCTGATTTAATTTTTACCCAATCAACTGCTCTTGCTAATGGTGGTTCACCGTCTTCAGTAGGTTGATATTTTTCAACTTCTGGAAGTAGAATAGGCAAGTGCTCTGCTGATAGTAATTCTGGGCCTTTTTCAGTATGAATAATAGGAAATGGTTCTCCCCAATATCGTTGTCTACTAAAGAGCCAATCTCTTAATTTGTAGTTTACTTTCCTTGTTCCGATTTTTTCATCTACTAGATAAGAAAGAATTTTTTCTTTAGCACTATTAACATCCATTCCATCCAGCATGTCAGAATTTATTAAATTCCCACTTCCAGTATGAGCAGAAGAATTAATATCCCCTCCTGACACTACTTCTTTTATAGGTAGATTATATTTTTTTGCGAATTCCCAATCTCTTTGATCGTGTGCTGGTACGGCCATGATTGCTCCTGTACCGTATGTTATGAGAACATAATCAGCTATATAAATTGGTATCGGTGAATTTGTTACCGGGTTGATTGCATATGCTCCAGTAAAAACCCCTGTTTTCTTTACTGCCTCTTCTTGACGTTGACGATCAGTCTTATTTTTAGCATCAGAAACATAAGAGTTAACTTCTGAGCTTTGTGATGGTGCAGTAATTTTTGCTATTAGTTCATGCTCAGGTGCAAGAACAGCATAAGTTGCACCGTACAATGTATCTGGTCGTGTAGTGAAAATATCAAAAGACAATGAATCTTTTTCATGAATTTTAAAATTTACGATCGCACCTTCGCTTTTCCCAATCCAGTTTCGCTGCATTTCAAGAACATGCTCAGGCCAATCTAACTCCTCTAGACTAGCTAATAAACTCTCAGCATAATCTGTAATCCTAAGCATCCATTGTCGCATAGGTCTTCTGACAACTTCATGGCCTCCACGCTCACTTTTTCCATCTATAATTTCTTCATTAGAAAGAACTGTTCCCAGGGCAGGGCACCAGTTGACTGGGACCTCTGCTAAGTAAGCGAGACCTTTTTCATATAGTTTTGTAAAAATCCACTGTGTCCATTTATAATATGTAGCATCACAAGTAGAGATCTCTCTATCCCAATCGTATGAAAATCCAAGAGATTTAATCTGCCTTTTAAATGTTTTAATATTAGCAGCAGTTGTTATTGATGGATGAGTCCCAGTTTGAAGTGCATACTGTTCTGCAGGTAAACCAAAAGCATCCCAGCCCATAGGGTGAAGTACATTAAACCCTTTCATTCTTTTGTATCTAGCTACTATGTCTGTTGCTGTATATCCCTCTGGATGTCCTACATGCAAACCAGCACCTGATGGGTAGGGAAACATGTCAAGGATGTAGTATTTAGGTTTAGACTTATCAATATCAACCTTGAAGGTTTTATTAGTTTCCCAATAGCCTTGCCATTTTTTCTCGATTTCTTGGGGTTTGTATCCATTCTCCATGATCTAATCCAAAGTCTAAAATATTTATCTTAATTTACATATATTTTCTTCTATCAGACTTAATAGATTGGGTCAGCATATTGCGTTCATCTTCTGGCTCTTATAAGTAGTCTAACAGATAAAATAGTGAAAAATAATGAAAATTACTAAAAATAATTCTACAGGCAGATCAATAAGTGCTCTAGCTTTGCTATTAGTGGTATTTTTCAATATGTCTTGTGGTTATCAATTACAAGGTAGTGGCTCCATACTCCCAAATGATGTTAAAACTATTTCAATAAGAAATGCAGGAAATAGCACAACCGTTTCTGGTCTCGGACCTAGATTTACAGAAAAATTAAGAGCTAGATTTGAAAGAGCAGGAAGTATCAAAATTTTAGAAAGTGGTTCACCTGCGGATGCGGAATTAATTACCACCATTGTTTCAGTTGGATCTCGTAATAGAGATGTTTCTGGTGAGAGCAATGTTGAAGTAGAGAAAGATTTAGTTTTAACTGTTTCTGCTGAGCTTAGGAAGAAGAATGGACAAATTCTGTATAAGAACCCAGCTATAACTGCTATCGAATCTTTTGGAAGTGTTTCTACTAACGTTGTTACAACGAGTTCTTCCTTCGCTCAAGGTAACTTGGGTGCAAACTCCTTAGGTACATTGACACAAAGAGAAGTTTCAAGAGGTCAAGCAGCTCAAACAATGGAAGGTTTGCTTGATGAAGCTGCGAGAAGGTTATATTTAAACGCCGTCGCTTCAGATTTTTAATTTTATTTTCTTATTTTGGAGGTAGTAAGTTGGGGGAAATTTCTTCTTTTATCAAGTATCATTATAGGCATTTTAACGCGGCAGCTCTTGTTTCCGCATCAGAAGCTTATGTTACTCACCTTAATGGTGGTGGAAAAATGATGATTACATTAGCAGGTGCAATGAGTACAGCGGAACTTGGTTTAAGTCTTGCTGAGATGATCAGAAAAGATAAGGTACATGCGATAACTTGTACTGGTGCAAATTTAGAAGAAGATGTTTTTAATTTAGTTGCTCATAATTCCTACGTTAGACTCCCTAATTACCGCGATTTATCACCTCAAGAAGAAGTCTTACTACTTGAAAAAGGTTTGAATAGAGTCACAGATACTTGTATTCCTGAACATGAAGCAATGAGGAAGATAGAGTCTGCAATATTGGAACTTTGGCAAGAAGCAGATAAGGCAGGAGAAAGATATTTACCACATGAATTTTTTTACAAGTTATTACTTTCAGGTAAGTTAAAAACTGAATATGAGATTGATCCTAAAGATTCTTGGTTATTAGCAGCTGCTGAAAAGAATTTACCAATTTTTGTTCCAGGCTGGGAAGATTCTACACTTGGGAATATGTTTGTAGGGCAGGTTAAGAAGGGAAATGTAAGTTCATACCTTACCGTAAAGTCTGGTTTGGAATATATGTCTCAATTAGTAGATTGGTACAGAGAAACTGCTGCTAAAACTCCAATCGGATTTTTTCAAATAGGCGGTGGTATAGCGGGAGATTTTCCTATCTGTGTCGTTCCCTTAATACGACAAGATATAGAGGACGAAAATTGTCCATGTTGGGCATATTTTTGCCAAATCTCTGATAGTACTACTAGTTATGGTTCATACAGTGGGGCAGTTCCAAATGAAAAGATTACATGGGAGAAATTAGAAGTAGAAACTCCTAAATTTGTAATTGAATCTGATGCAACAATTGTAGCACCTTTAGTATTTGCTTATGTAATGGATATGTAGGTCTTTAAAGTCAGATAAAAATTTAAATAAATTGGCAAGAAGAAGAAAAAACCCTTTTAAGAAATTTTTTTTTGGAGGTAGGGGGTTTAAGCTTTGGCCAATTATTATTATTTTTACTGCTTTATACTATTTAGGTATAAATCCATTTTCAACTAGCTCTGCTCAGAATATCGAGTATTATTCAGCAGAGTTATTTAGTTTTATAATCTTACTATTTTTATTATTTTCCTTCATTGGGGTTTTTTATTTTATATTTCTAGTAGTTAATAAAAGTCCGATAACTCAAAGTAATATTAAAAAATCAGATTTTACTAATTCACCAGGTAAATATTCGAAATCAATAATTCAATTTTCTGCAAGAGTTGAAGTCTATTTTCCAGATCCATTTAATATAAGAATAAAGAAATTTGGAGTACATTTATTTCGTAACCTAACTAAACAGGACAATCATATTGGTAGGTATTATCATCAAAGATTTTTAATTAGTTCACCAATTTTAAAAGAAGGTGAGAGAATTATTGTTCTTCATAACACTAAGTATGGATGGTTAAAGCTCAATTCCGGAGATTGGATTCAGCTTAGGGGTGAATATTTACATAATGAAAACACGAATTCTAAAAATGATGGTCGGAAAGTGCACTTTTACGGGAAAATACATTACACACATGACCCTTTAGGTTTTATAAAGAAATTATCTAGATCTCAGGCCAAGAAGGATCTGGCTGAGAATGGTTTTTTAGAAATTCCCTCCAATCTTGCTTGAACTTTTCAAAAAGATCTCTAGATTTTATAATATCTAAGGTCTTGATACATTCTATTAAAGTTTTTTCAGTTTTATCTCCTGAGTAATATAGGTAAGGAAATATGCCAGCAGGTAATTTATCGGGGAAATTTAATTTAATATATTGTGAAAGATCATGAGCCATTTTTAAACAATGTCTTTCAGTTATGGGATAAACACAAAGTGATAATTCTTTTAATCTTTCAGAAAGGCTAGAAAAATTTAGTTCATGAAAGTCGTATAACGCTTCTCCTACAAGGCTATTAGGAGGAGTTATTGCAAAATTATCTTGTCTATTCGGGATTGTAACATCTAAACCAATTTTTTTATCATACAACTCTAATATATATTCTTCATAAGATCGGATTGTATTTCTTATATCGTAATTTAATTCAACACTTTTGCGAGCATTTATAATGATGTGCTTAGATTTACTTTCTTTAATATCTTTAATTAATTTGAGAATAACTTCGATTGCATTTTGCTTTAGTGGGGCTTCAATTAGATAGCCATTGATATCATTTTCAATAAATTCTAAAAATCCACCTTTCGCAGATGTTACTACTGGAGTACCAGATGCCATTGCTTCAAGGGCTACTAGTCCAAATGGTTCTTCCTTAGATAACAGTATGAAAATATCTGCTTTATTATAAAGTTCATTAATATTTCCTCTAACTCCTAAAAATTCAACATTAGTAGTTGATAGAAGTGTTTGTTCATCTCCACATATCAAAAACTCAGTATCAGGGTACACTTTATGAATATCACTAGCTATCTCATCTAGGTTGACTTCTACTTTAGATCTTCTGCCAATTTGTAGAATTGTTACTGGTTGATTCTTATCTCGTATTTTTGGTTTGTAAGGAAAAGCATTTAGATCTATCCCATTCAAAATGACTTTACTTTCAGCTTCTTTTTTTTGTCTATCTTTAATAATCTGGGAAACGCAAATTGTAGCGTCAATATTATCAAATAAAGCTCCTTGCTCAATATTGTGAATAACCTCAACTAGAAGTGGGACTCCAGCTAATTTAGCGGCTTCACATACTAAAGGATCAAAACAGCCTTGAAATTGAACAATATCAAATGTTCTAAATCTACTAACTAAATCTTGAAACCTATTTTTAGTATCTATTTGAGTAAAATCTAAACTATTATTGAAAGAACTCTTTTTGGGATCTCTTTTTATAAGACTTAATAATTCTACTTCAAACTTACTTTTATCGTATAAACTCTGATAATAAGACTCCATTCTCGCCACTCCACCACCAATTCCTACAGCCCAGCTACATATTGCAAGTTTTAGTGGTCTTTGAAGTTTTTTCATTCTAAACTATATCAGTTAATATTGAATTGAGGGGATTCTACAGAAATCATAATTCTATGAAAGTTTATAATATATCGTTTTTTTCTACTATAGCATTTTTATATTTAATTTTCCCTGCCCTATCTTATGCCGCGGGCCCACAGGTTAATACTTCTTCCTTCGGTGATTGTAAGTGCCCTAAGTTACCAACAGTAACTGATGCTTTTAATCAATCACAAATTGTATTTTTAGGTCAGGTTGTTACAGTGGAACAAGCTAGTGCGATTAGACCAAATTATAATGTCGTTAAGTTAATAATGACTAAACCATATAAAGGTGCTGATTTATTACCACCTACGGATTATGTTGTTGTTTTCACTCCTGACAAAGAAAAAGATTGCGGAGTGTCTTTTTCAAAGCAGAGTGATTATTTAGTTTTTGCTAGTGGAAATCCTGCTTTCTTGAAGACTTCCTTATGTAACTTGACTGAAATACAAGAATCAAGAAAAGCGGAGCAGATGAAGTTGGATGAGTTAGTTAAGGATAAAAAATAATTAAAAAGTTTTTTTACTTATGTAGCTAAATAGTGAGCTATCTATTGCGAAATTATGTTTTTTTGCCTTATCTAAAGCCGTTTCAGACTGCAAAACTTGATCATCATTTGGATTAACTAATATGCAGTTTCTTGCGGGTATTCCTGCATTTAATGCTGTTAAGGGATCTGTAATTTTATCGCCTACAAAATAACAATTTTCTAATTCTGTATTAGGGAATATATTTAGAGCTTCTTGGATCATCCCTACATTTGGCTTTCTTCTATTCGTTGCCTGATCAGGGTGATCTGGAGCATATAAAACTAGATCTATAACTGCTTCTGGATCTTCTTTAAGTAGTAATTCATTTACTCTATTCATTGTTTGATCAACTTGGGTTATTTTAGCATAATTTCTACCTACACAAGATTGATTACTAATTACTACAGTTTTAAATCCAGCTTTTTTTATTAAAGCGACAGCTTTAGCTACGTTTGGGATTAACTGGACTGTTTTGTGATCAAAAACGTGATCTGTATCAATGTTAATAGTGCCATCCCTGTCCATAAAGAAAATTTTATCTTTCATATTGTTTACCTATTAAGTGAACTCTGTACCCAAGCCATATATTCGTTATCAACTAGGTCAACTTTACTACAAATTATCTCAGGTGTTTGATAAGGGTGATTATTTTTAATAAATTCAAATACCTCTGACCGCTTATCTTCTGTCGTTTTAATGATTATTAAATATTCTTCCTCTTTACATATTGACCCTTCCCAGAAATAGACAGAGGTGATACCAGATGCAATATTGACACACGCTGCGTGTTTATTTTCGACTAACAAAGTAGCTAAATTTATAGCATCTTCTTTAGACTCTACAGTTGAAAGGATAGAAATTAAAGACATGTTTGAAGAGAAATATAATATAAAATTAAAAAGAAAAGTATTTTCATTACTTAAATACTCTCTTAGTATTTACCAGGCAACTCTATCGTATTCTTTCGTAGCATTTACTTTACTTTTTATATTATTTGATTACTCAGAGGCTCAAACCTCAGATCAACAGCTTACTATCAAATTAAGAGAAGACTATGACAGAATATTAAGTTCTTTTAAATTAAGTGGAACAAATTTCCCTAAACTTCATATTGATGTTCGATCTTTGGATAATGGCAGTGCCATATTTCAAAGAGATCATGAAGAATTTATACCAATTGCTTCTGTTCAGAAGTTACTTCTATCATATGCGGTACTAAAAAAACTAGGACCAGATTATAAATTTCCAACAGAGTTTTTTACGGATTATTTGCCAACGGACTCTGATCCAAGAATTGATGTAGCAGGAGGTATGGAGAAGAAAGTCGAAGTACCGACTAGATCTTTAGGAAATTTATTTGTACGTGGTTACGGCGACCCTACTATGCAACATTCAGATTTTTATGAGATTGTACATCAATTAAAAGCTAGAGGTTTAAACGGGATTGAAGATTTAATTTTAGATACTTCTTTATTTTTAGAAGAAAGGGCACCTACGGGATTTGAATCATATAAAGCAGCAAATACTGCCTTACCACTGGAATTCAATACCTATAGAATACAAATTAGACCAAATCCTGCCGGTCAAAAAGCAGGAGTTTTGCTTAGTCAAGGGCTAGAAGAAATTCAAATTTTAAATAAAGTTACTTCTTTTTCCTCTATCGGTAATTCAATTGAAATTAATCAAAGTCCAGCAAGTGCCGATTTATGGCAAGAAAGACCAATAGGTTTTAAAAATAGATTTCAAGTTCTCTCTTCACCTAAATATAAAATTTTACTAGATGGAAGAATTGGTCAAAAGTCTGAAATTTATGAAAAGTATTTATCTCATCCAGCACCAACATCTTATTTTGGAGAAAGTTTTAAGCAATCATTACTTCAAGAGGGCATTAAGATTTACGGTAGTATAAAACAAGGTGTCACTTCTTCTACTGCTAAGAGTATTTTTGTCAGAGAATCCAAAAGTATTGGTGAAATATTACATGCAATAAATAAATATAGTAGTAATTTTACCGCAGGACAGCTTGTATTTTCACTAGGACAAAATGAAGAGGGTATCTTTGACTACAATCTTGGGTTAAGTGAACTTAATAAAATACTCTCTGAAATAGAGGGATATCCAAAAGGTGGAAAAATAATAGATGGTTCTGGGCTATCCGATCAAAATAGGGTAAGTTTAGAACAAGTTATTACTGTATTAAAGAAAGCTTCTATTGATCCTGTTATTGGTCCTGTATTTATTTCTTCTCTAAGTAGGGTTGGAGCTAGTGGAACTTTAAAAAATAGAAAACTTCTAGATTCTAGAGCTCCAGTGTATACAAGTGTATTTAAAGAAGAGAAAGAAAGAGTTGGTTTTATTTGGGGTAAGACGGGTACTATCGATAATGTAAGTGGAATTGCAGGTTATGCTACTTCTAAGTTAGGAGAAAAATTAGTTTATGCTATTACAATTTCAGGGCTTGAGACAAAAGATGAAGCTGTTAAGATAGAAGATAGTTTACTAGAAACAATAATAGGGATATCAGAGTAGTTTTCATGTCATTAGCAGTTCGTATTATTAAGTATTTTAAGTTTCTAAATATCTTCAGCATTATATCACTGTTTTTGTTAACTGGATCAGTATTAGCTGAGAATAAAAAAATAACTTCTATACCACCAGGGCTTGAGCCTAGAGTCGAATTCTGGAAATTAATTTTTACGAAATATGGCAAAAATACTAGAGTTTTTCATCACAGAAGCTATCCTGAAATTATATATTCAGCATTAGATTTTACAGAATTTGAAGCAACTTTAAGTGGTCCTTCCTTGTTGGCTGCTAAAGAATCAGAAATAAATAACGAGATCGAAAAGATTAAAGAGGCCTTAATATCACTAGGTAGAGGGAATGAACCAAAAAATGATTTTGAAGAAAGAATTGAGTATTTATTTAAACAGGTGCCAGGCCATACTCGTAGAAGATTTAATGAAGCAATTGAAGATGATCAAATAAGATACCAGACAGGAATAAAAGAAAAGTATAAGGAAAGTTTAGTTAGATCTGGTCGCTATATTAAAGCTATCGAAAAAATTTTTGAAGCGGAAGGTTTGCCTCCTGAGCTCGGTAGGATTCCGTTTATAGAGTCTTCATTTGATTACACTGCTTATAGTTCTGTTGGAGCAGCTGGTATTTGGCAGTTTATGCCAGGTACTGCCAAAAGATATATGAAAGTTGGTAAAATAGTTGATGAAAGGAGAGATCCAATTATCGCTTCACGTGCAGCTGCCAAATACTTAAAAAATTCCTATGAAGATACGGGAGTATGGTCGTTGGCAGTTACCTCATATAACCATGGTTTAAGTGGTATTTTAAGAGCGGTTAATGAAACTGGAACAACTGATATCGTTAAGATTATTAGAAATTATAAAGCGAAATCTTTTGGCTTTGCTTCAAGTAATTTTTTTGCAGAATTTTTAGCAGCTATAGAAATAGATAAGAATGCAGAAAAGTACTTTCCTGATTTAATAAGAGAAGAGCCGATTTCATTTGATGAGGTTTTGTTAGGGAGTGCCATCTCCTATAAAACTTTCAAATCCTTAAGTGGAACTAATGAAGAAGAACTTTTAAAGATGAATAGAAGTTTACTGGACCCGATTTTAAAAGGTAATGTACCGATACCTCGTGGCACCTTAGTAAAAGTATCACGTGGAAAAGGAGCTGGTCTAGTCCGTAATAATAGTGGTTCAAGAATTATGTATTCTACTGAAGAATATTCAGGACATTCAGATCGCGCTTCCAATATTTTAGATGATAAAGATGAAATTAAAGTAAATAATAATGAAAAGCCTAGTGAAGAATTTGAGTTAGGCGAAGAACTCATTAAAGACAGTAAAAATAATTCTAATTCTAAGACTAAGAAAAAGACTTCAGATTCTAAAATTACAAATGACTCTAAAATTTTAAAAACAAAGAATTCTAAAAACACAACAAAAGTGAAGCAAATGACTAAAACAAAATCTAAGATTAAATATCATAAGGTTAAAAAAGGTCAGACGATTTCTGAAATAGCTATTAAATATGCAATCCCTGAAAAGTCTCTAAGGAAAATTAATGGCTTGTCCTCAAATGCTATTTTAAAAGCGGGCTCAAATTTGCAGGTATCTAACTAGTTTTTTGCAACATTATTTAAAAGTTAGTATTTAGATGTCTAATATTACTATTTTAGACTTAGATATTTGAACTTAATACTAATACATACTGCATCTCTTTCAGCCTTATTTTTTTATTTGGTTTCTTTTTTCTATCCAAATAATTTTACAATAGCTCGTGTATCTCTAGGTAAAGTTCCTTCTTTAAAAAGTGGTGTAACTATCTTATCTATCCTTTCCCATCTTATAGCACTAATATCTATAATATTTGGTAGATTAGTAATCTTTGGGAAAGAGGATCAGTTTGTGTTAGATTATTTACCACTTCCTGTTCTACCTATTATGATATCAAGCTTTATTTTGCTTTTTAGTTATTTCTGTTCAGCTAAGGGATCAGCATTTAACTCAAAAATTTTATTTTACTTAGGATATCTTCTATTTTTCTTTTCTTCTTTTTCTCTTCATTCGGAACTCACTCAGGTTGAAAATAATATTTCCTATGTTGGAATGAATCCAATTCTTGGAGTACATATTATTTTAAGTATAGGTTCACAGGTCCTAACTTATTTTATATTGAGCTTAGGTTTTGTAATAATATTTTTAAATAATTTGCTAGTATCAAAAAAGTTGACGATCCCTAAAGATTCACCTGCATTAATACCTTCTATAAAATTATTAGAATCTATAGAATTTACGGCCTTATTTCTAGTTGTAGGGTCTTTAATAAGTGGATTACTCGTCGTTAGAAATATGGAGTCAGTATACTTTGATTATAAGTTGAAGTTTGTCTTTACTTCTTTATTTTTATTATTACTCATAGGGACACTTTTTTTTCGGTATACAAAAAAAATATCAGCAATAAAAATTTCTAATTTTACCACTGTTTTATGGCTATTTTTATTAATTTGTCAGACTTTATTTAAGTTCGTTCTCCCAAATAAGGTTTTATGAATGTTTCTACTATGCCCACAATAAATATAAAATTATTGGGATTGAATCATGTTTCTTCTACTACTGCACAACGTGAAGTAGTTAGATCTTCCTTTAAAAAGAAATTAGAGGAATTAAAGGAATTATCTATAGAGACTAATTCTGAGTTTGTATTCATTGAGACTTGTAATCGTTTTGAGGTTTTATTTGTTGAAAACAGTTCTTTATTTTCATCATGTATAAAAGATATTTTCATTGAAACTTTAGGCAATAATTTTTATGAGTTAAGTCAAGAAGATGCTATCTCACATCTTTACCATTTAGCTGTTGGTCTTGATTCTATGATTCTTGGTGAAGCTCAAATTCTTGGGCAGTTAAAATCTATTTACCGTAGTTCTTGTTTAAATGATCAAAACTGCCCAGGACATATTGGTTCTTATATTCATAGAATTTTTCAGGATACTTTCAGAGTAGCAAAATTAATTAGAACAAAAACGGGTATTGGAAGAGGAACAAATTCAGTTGCGTACGCAGGAATAGAGCAAGCAAAAAGAATTTTTGGAGATTTAACTGGTCTGAATGTTTTGATAATCGGTGCTGGAGAAACAGCCGAACTTGGTATTAAGATATTTAAATCAGAAGAGGTTTCAGCGTTATATATAGCTAACAGAACAATAGATAGAGCATCCGTACTTGCCGAAAAATATGGAGCTTTTGCATTAGGACTTTCGGAGGTGCCACGAGTTTTAAAATTAGTTGATGTTGTTTTTATTGCTATCGACTTAGTGATAAATGAGACTGGGGATCATTTTAAGCTACATACACAAGATGTTAATTTAGCGGTTAATTGCAGAGATTATAAAATTCAGTGTTATATAGATATTTCAACACCAAGAATTTTACCTTCTAATATTGATACCGTAGAAGGTGCTTTTTCTTTTGATATTGATAGCCTAGGTCAAATTGTTAATTCTTACATTTCTAGTAGATTAGTCGAAGCAGAAAAGGCTAAAATATTAATTCAGGAAGAAGTTAATCATATATTTACTTGGATGAGATCACGTACAGCTCTCATGCAAGTAGTTCAGATTAAAGATGAAATGTATAATATTATAAATAATGATAGTTCGAATGCTATCTATGCAAGAAAAAGAATTTCAAAGTTTTTTCACGATATATTTAGATCTGTCAGATCTCAAGGTAAATTAAGCTCTATTAATAAAGAGTTAATTTCTAATATGTTTACAAAAATAGTTAATTAAGCACTCATCTCTTCTTCTAATAAACTAGAAGTAGTTTTTGTGTCATTAGAATTAGTACTATTATCATTTTTAGCATTATCACCAATTAATTTTTTGACATTGATATTATCAATCGGTTTTTCCGTTACTAGATTTTTAATAGAATTTGATATTATACTTGCAAAATCTTCAGTTGATTCTATAGAATTTGATTTATTTGAAGAATCAAATTTACTAACTTGTTGTTTAACTTCAACGCCTATACTTGTTAAATTAGAATCATAACTTGCTATTTTACTAGATAAAATAGCCTTACTTTCTTCTAATTTATTATAACTAGATTCTACATCTGATAAATCTATAGAGCTTAGGCCAATATCGGAATAGGTTGTAAGTTTATCTATCTGAATACTCGCAGTATTTTCTGAGTTCCTTAAATCGTCACCAGGGCTCACTACCGTTTTAATATTATTGTTTAAACTTAGTGTACTATCTTGGCTTATTTCATTATTTATTTCACTATTTGAGCTACTAAGTGAATTAGTAATTTCTGCACCTATCAGTTCTTTTTTAATCGGATCTGCTTCATTTGAATATCGAACTAGTAGATCTTGAACTTTATTAACCGTATCTAACATTGAATTAGTTAAGTCTTTTCTTTTCTGTAGAGCAATAGAAGATGATAGTAGCAAATTACTTGTTCTAGAATTTATTTTATCTCTTTCACTTGTGGGTGCTGATTGATCACTAGAAGTCGAAGAAGAAACTGCATTAGGAGCTATTTTTAAACGAGGTTCTAGGTAGCTTGCAGATAATTTAGAATAATTAACAGATCCTGCACCAATTGAAACTAAACTGAGACTTACCATACAACTTTAGTAGTCTTTTCGACTTGATTATAGAATCCAAGTTAAATAAATCCTTAGAAACTCGGAGCATTTTTAACATTCCTATGCTTCATACACAGGTAACTATGATTGTATTCGGACATAAGCTGCTAAAAGTTAATATTTGGTGTCATTAAAACAAATTAATTTATCAACATTATCATCTTGGTAACAGCTTGAATTTATGATAATCAAGTTTAAATCTACTGCTAAATTATCTTATATAATTGTAAGCATTTGTTTTTATTATCAGTATATAAAATTGCACTGTAACCCATTAAATTTATTCCATGAAAATTTTTAATAATACTTTAAATTATCAACTTGTCTTAGCATATTTTGCAGTCTTGATTACCCTAGGAACGATTTCTTGTACTAGAGAAAGTAGGGACATATGTGGGAAATCAACATACGAAGTAGCTTCTCATGAGCCAATGCAGATGTCAGCTTATCCAGCAAAGCATGCAGGTGATATGACTGTATGCCCAAAAGGCGCTGGACCTGGAGCAATTGATGGTCAAGCATTGTTTGTAAAAAACTGTTCAGCTTGTCATCAAGTGACAGGACTTGGTATTCCAGGAGTGTTCCCACCTTTAGCAAAAAGTCCATATGTGGAGAAAGATGAAGATAGGATGGCCGCTATCATGATTTATGGCTTATCAGGGCCTATTAATGTGCTAGGGACTACTTATACTAGTGTTATGGCTGGTCTTGGTGCTACTATGACCGATGAAGAATTAGCAGCGGTTGCAACTTATGTTAGATCTTCATTTGGTAATAATGCACCACCTATTCTACCTGAAACTTTCACTAAGGCTAGAGCAAAGCATGGATTTCGTTCTTTGTTTAGTATTCAAGAATTAGGTGAAGAAAAATAGTGAACACAGAAGCAGTATTAGGTGAACATAAAGCAGTAAGAGTTAGATTTGCACCCAGTCCTACAGGACTATTACATATTGGAGGTGCTAGAACAGCGCTTTTTAATTATCTTTTTGCAAAGAAGCATAATGGGACATTTATTCTAAGAATAGATGATACTGATAAAGAAAGATCCTTAATTGAAAATGAAGAAGAAATAATTCATTCTTTAAACTGGTTAGGTTTAACTTGGGATGAAGGTGCGGCGAGTAGTAATACTCCGCACGGTAGTTATCATCAGGCAAAAAGATTACAAAGACATTTAGAATTTGCTGCTATTCTGCAAAAATCTAGTGCTGCATATACTGATTCAGAAGGTTGTGTTCGTTTAAGATATCCAGATCAAGATATCGTAGTTAAGGATATTATCTGTGGTGATTGTAGATTTAGTCCCAATTCTTTAGGTCCAGATCCTGTTATATTAAGATCAGACGGGACACCTACTTATCATTTAGCTAGTGTCGCTGATGATATCGACTTTGAAATAACTCATATTATAAGAGGTCAAGATCATCTTACTAATACTGCAAAACATATAGTATTGTTTGAAGCAGCTGGAGCTAAAATTCCTGAGTTTGCACATTTGCCGCTAATTCTTGGAGAAGATGGATCAAAGCTATCAAAGAGAAATTCTACTGGATATACAACAGTAAAAGAATTTAGAGAAAAAGGCTTTCTTCCATCGGCTCTATTGAATTTTTTAAATTTACTAGGTTGGTCACATCCTGAGAGTAAGGATATATTTGATCTAACTGAGGCTGCTAATAATTTTACATTAGAGCGAGTAAATATAACTGGTGCTAAGTTTGAGTTATCAAAGTTAGATTGGTTTAATGGCCAGTATTTGAGAGCCTTATCTGAAGAAGATTTAGCTAACATTACATTACCGTGGACTGGGGAGTTTAGAACGCAGGTTGAAAGCAAAGGTTTGAACTTTTGGACTAAGGCAGTTACGGCACTTAAAACTGATATCGCTAGATTAAACGATGTTGAAAAAGTAGCGTCTTTATTGCTTTCTGAGCATGTAGAACCTAATCAAGAATCTATTGATTTCATTGAAAATGAAATTTCTGGTCCAGTTTATAAGGAAGTAAGAAGTTCATTATTAACTATTTTAAATGAACATTATCCTGAAGAAGGAGAGTCTACTTTTTCACAACCTCAAGTAAAAGCTATTCTTAAATTAGTTAAAAATGCTTCAAAAGCTCAGGCTAAATTAGTTTTCCAAAGTGCTAGAATTATACTTACTGGGGCTTTAAGAGGTGCTGAACTTGACGTTCTACTTCCACATGTTGATAGGACTTTAATTATATCGAGAGTTTCCAATAGTCGTGAGTGATATTGTTCCTGATGTTAAAATTCAAAATGAATTAACACAAGGGGAATTCCTGAATGAAGCAATACTGAAGTCAGATAAAGAAAACAGTAGCGTTCTTACCGTCAGAGATAGAAGAGAACCAGCTGGTGATCAGCCAAGGGCAATTGAACAAATAGTTAGTCATTTTAAGGATGAAGCTAAGAGAGTAACACTTCTAGGAGTAACAGGGTCTGGTAAGACTTTCACTGTTGCTCACGTCGCACAACAATTAGGACTTCCAACTTTAGTACTAGCTCATAATAAAACATTAGCTGCTCAATTATATTCTGAATTTAAAGAAATATTCCCTGATAACGCAGTTAGGTATTTTGTTAGTTATTATGATTACTATCAACCAGAAGCTTATGTTCCATCTACGGATACGTATATTGAAAAAGATGCTTCTATAAATGATGAAATAGATAAACTTAGACATGCTGCTACTAAAGCATTATTAGAGAGAAAAGATGTCATAGTAGTATCTAGTGTAAGTTGCATATACGGACTAGGAGACCCGGCTAGTTATTTTAATTTGATGTTATATTTAGAATCTGGAGATAAGATTCGAAGATCAGATTTATTAAAAAAGTTAGTTTTTTTACAATATCTAAGACAGGATAGTGATTTTACTACGGGTACTTTTCGTGTCCGAGGAGATGTAGTTGAAGTTTGCACAGCAGATGAAAGTGATATTAGTATTCGAATAGAATTGTTCGGAGATACTATCGAAGGTTTATTTGAAGTAGATAGATTATCAGGAAATGTATTAAAAAAAATAAAGTCCGTTTGTGTCTATCCTGCAAGTCACTTCGTAACTGAAGAATCTGCTGTTAAAAGAGCAATAGAAACTATTCAAATAGAATTAAAAGATCGTCTAAAAGTTTTAAAAGATAGTGGTAAAGTTTTTGAAGCGACAAGACTAGAGCAGCGAGTAAGATATGACGTAGAGTTAATGCGTGAAATGGGTTTTTGTTCTGGTATTGAAAATTATTCAAGACATTTAACAGGAAGAAAAGAAGGAGAAGCTCCTCCAACTTTGATTGATTATTTCCCGGATGATTTTTTAATGGTTATAGATGAGAGCCATGTCACTGTACCTCAGGTTACTGGTATGTACAGGGGAGATAGGGCTAGAAAACAAACTTTAGTCGATTATGGCTTTAGACTCCCTTCAGCACTAGATAATAGACCTTTGAAATTTGAAGAATTTGAGAAAAAAGCAAAAAAAATATTATTTGTATCTGCTACTCCTTCAAAATTTGAATTAGAGGAGTCAAAAGGAAGGGTTGTCGAACAGATAATTAGACCTACCGGGTTACTAGATCCTCCTGTCGAAATTAGACCAGCAAAAAATCAAGTTGATGATCTTTTAGATGAAATCAAAATTGTAGTAGAAACTGGCTATCGTATTTTAGTCACTACGCTGACTAAAAGAATGGCAGAAGATCTAACTGAATATTATCAACAAGTAGGTGTAAAAGTTAAATACCTTCATTCTGATATAACTACTTTAGATAGAATAGAAATTATCAAAGCTTTGCGAGAAGGTGAGTTTGATGTCTTAGTGGGTATTAACTTGTTGAGGGAAGGCTTAGATATTCCTGAAGTTGCACTTGTTGCAATTCTTGATGCTGATAAGGAAGGTTTTTTAAGATCAGAGACTAGTTTGGTTCAGACTATTGGAAGGGCTGCAAGAAATGTTGAAGGACGCGTAATCTTATATGCTGATAAAGAGACTAAATCTATAACTAGTGCTCTAGCTGAAACGAATAGAAGACGTGAGATCCAAAGAGATAGCAATATTAAAACTGGAGTTATACCTACCAGTACTACTAGGAATAAGAGCAGTGATTTAGTTGAAATTGGCTTCCTTGGGGAGGAGGATTTAGTATTGCTAAACCAAGGAGCTGATTTTAAAAGACCAAAAGATATTAATGAGTGTAAAAAACTCATAAATGACACTAAAACTGAAATGTTTGCTCTTGCAAAGAAGTACGAATTTGAGCAAGCTGCACTCCTTAGAGATAAGTTAAAGATTTTAGAAAAAATATTATATAGTTTATAATTAGGAATATTGTATGAAAGGAATATTATCTTGTATGGTTTCAGCACTGGGCATTATGGGAGCTACTGATGCAGTTGCTGCTTCTTCTATGGTCGCACATATTGATACTTCAAAGGGGAAGATAGAACTAGAGTTGTATCCTAGTCAAACTCCAATCACTGTAGCTAATTTTGTAAATCTTTCTCAGAGAGGTTTTTATAACGGAATTAAATTTCACAGAGTAATACCTGATTTTATGGTTCAGGGTGGAGATCCTTCAGGAGACGGAACAGGTGGACCAGGTTATACTTTTAAGGATGAATTTGTTTCTACACTTAAGCATGATTCTCCAGGTATCTTATCGATGGCAAATAGAGGTCCAAAGACGAATGGATCACAGTTTTTTATAACTCATGTTCCAACACCTTGGCTTGATGGCAAACATACCGTTTTTGGAAAAGTTACTAAGGGTATGGAAGTCGTAAATAGTATTGTTCAAGGAGATACAATTAATAAAATAGAAATTACTGGAGATACCAGTGGAGTGCTTGAGTCAGCGGCTACCGAAAAGAAGTCATGGGACGAAGCTCTTGATAAGAATTATCCTAAAAAATAGTTTATATTTATATCACTGTTTAATAAGTATACTAATATCTTTAGCCAATACTGATGTAGTTGTTGCTGAAGACTATGTGATTACAAGAGATCAATTTCTACTTACTAGGCATGGAAGTTTAGACTTCCAGCCTTTTGTCAGTAGAGATGACTCGTCAACCTATAAAAATTTTGATTGTGTAGTTACAAGTACTGAGACTAGAGGTCGTGGGGTGCTTATTGCTGATGCTGAGTCCTATGCTTGTGGTCTTAGCTATGAAAGATCATTATCAAAAACATTACGCTTAAGTGTTAATCTTAAGTTAAGCCATACTTCAGGTGGAATTTTTGATAATTCCATAGAAAGGTTTCATTCAATATTTTCATTACCAAATGGTTCTAGAGATCATTTCGATGAAAATCTACAACAGTTTAGAGGCATAACTAATAAGGGTGAAAAATTTACTATCAAAGAGGATAATTTTCAAATTGCTGATCCTCAATTCTTTTTATCTAACTTATTATACTCAGGTGAGTTAGGTCAGAGTTCAATTGAAACTGTTATTTCTATACCTGTTGGTTATGGTCTCTATGCTCCAATATTAGGTTTAGGGTATGTACATGGGATTAGTTTTGATAGATTCAAAATTAACTCTGGTATTAGATATTCATTTATTACTAATTCAACTTTAAGAGGTTCGAGTAGTGACGATGTTAAGTATAAAACATCAAATCTTCAGAGTTTTGTTAGTTTAGAAGTACCTTTTAATAATTCATTAACTGGTATAGCTGCTTTAAATGCATATACTTTACCAGTAAGTGGAATAGAAAGAGTTCCTGGATATGGTGGATATTTAGATTTGGGATTACGAACTAGTAAGCTACTTGGTCATTTTTCTGAATTTATAATTAGAGAAAATCCATATCCAAATGACTATACGGCAGATGTAAGTTTTCTATTTAGGATCGTTTATTAGTTATGAATTCAAGATATATGATTATTTTCTGTTTATTTTTTTTGTTTGTAACAAACTTAAGTGCAGAGTCTTCTGAAGTAAAAGACAATCAAGCTAAAGACTTAGTAACAAAAGCCGTGGAGCATTGGAGAGGCAAGTCTTCATATATGGTAGCTAAAATGTTAGTTTGGAGACCTGATCATGAAAGAACTTTAGAATTTTCAGCTAAAACTAGGGGAAGAGAAGAGAGTATTGTTAAATTTACGGCTCCAGCGAAAGATGCAGGTAATGCAACATTGATGAAAAAAGAAGATGTTTGGTCGTATTCTACAAAAACTAATAGAATTATAAAAATACCCCCTTCTATGAAGGGCCAAAGTTGGATGGGGTCAGATTTTTCATATCAAGACTTAGCAAAAGATGCTGAGATTATTTATCAGTATGATCATAAGATTATAGTTAGACCAAATGAGTCTAATGCAAATACTACTACCGTTGAATCAATCCCTCTGGACAGTGCTCCTGTGCCTTGGGGTAAAGAAGAATTAGATATCAGATCAGATTTAGTTATTTCTTCACACAGATATTATGATCAAGATATGAAGTTAATAAAAACATTGAAAGCCACAAAAATTGATTTCATAGGTGGGAGAATTTATCCAGTCACAGCAAGAATGACTAATGAGGAAACTAAAAGCTGGACAGAAATTGATTATCTTAAAGCAGAGTTTGATACTCAATTTGGTGAAAATGAATTTACGACTACCGCTCTGCAAAAGGATTAATTAAGTTGATTATTCCTGCTTTATCATTAGGTTATAGAAATCTATATAGAAACATCAAGAGATCTATAATAACTTTTGTAGCAATTGCTTTTGCTACAATGTCTTTAGTGTTTTTTATCTCACTTCAAAATAGTGCCTATGATACTTCTATAGGTATTAGCACAGCAGTACTTTACGGCAATATTCAAGTTCAGCAAAATGGTTTTTTCCCTGATTCCAATTTTAATAAAAGTTTTCAAACTTTAGAACCAGAAATACTAAAAAAAATAAAATCTATACCTGATCTACAAGCTCTTACTTATCGTCTTGAAGCATTTGGTATTTTTGCAGCTAAAGAAAAAAGTGTAGGTGGAAAAATTATCGGAGTATCCGCAGGTACAGAAAAGACAGTTTCAACAGTTCCGGGAGTGATTAATAAAGGTGCTTATTTTTCAGTAGAGGATAGTCTTAGTAATAAAGGAAAAGCTATAATCGGCTCTAGTTTAGCTCATAGCTTAGAAATTAATGTAGGTGATGAAATAACACTTTTGTCTAAAGATGATTCGGATTCATCTGTTGCTGAAGTTTTAATAGTTAAGGGTATATTTGAAACCGGACTGAAAGAAGCTGATTCCAACTTGATCTTTATTGATATTGATTACTTTAGAGAAATATTTTTACTTCCAAATAAAAATCATTCTTTAGTAATAAAAACAAATTCAATAGAAGCTGTTAAACGAGTAAAAAATGAAATTTCAGCTATTCTATCAAATGTACCTGAACTTAAAATAATTACATGGAAAGATTTAATGCCGGGTTTAGATCAGGCAATAAAGCTTGATGTGGCAATTTCTTCACTTTTCTACAGCACTCTTCTACTTGTGATAGGTTTTACTCTATCTAATACATTTATAATGTCTGTTCTTGAGAGAAAAAAGGAATTCGCAGTTTTAAATGCAATTGGAACTAGTAAAGGATTATTATCGCTGATGTTAATATTTGAAGGATTGATCTTGATAATATCAGGAGTGATTATTGGTACTATTTTAGGCTGTATTTTAATTCTATATTTTTCTAAGACAGGTTTTATGATTCCTGGAAGTGAAGAGGTAGCTAAAAAATTGAACATTAACTCAGTTGTCTATCCTTGGATTACATTTAAGTCTGCGACTTTAGGACCGACTATTGTTTTTCTTATTGGGTGTATATCTTTATATTTGCCCTCAAGAGCGCCATATAAAATAAAATCTGTAGAAGGCATTAAAAATTAATATGTCTAAATTTTTTAGTAATTATTTTATACTTTTAATAATTTCTTTTCGAAATATCTTTAGGAATAGAAATAGATCCTTGTTAACAGTCTTAGCCGTAGCTGTTGGTATCGTCAGTACCTCTTTTCTAACTGCAATTCAAATAGGCTCTCGCAAACAAATTCAGGATGATGCAGTTAGAAATATGTTAGGACACTTAAGAGTTGCAAAACTTCAGTCTTTTGATGAAACTACTGCACTCCATAGAATAGATAAGCCCAAAGAACAAGATTTACAGATTTTATCAAATATAACAGAATCAAAAGTTTCTGAAAGGATAAGAGCAAATGCTGTTGTTTTAACGGAACGAGAATCAAGAAATATTATTTTCCTTGGAGTTGTACCTAAACAAGAAATAGGAGTTTCCGTTTTAGATCCTAGATTTTCTATTAAAGAAGGGAGATATTTATCTGGCGAAAACGACGAAGGAGTTATCATCGGTAATAGCTTGTCGGTTCGATTAAAAACTTCATTAGGTAAAAGAGTTGTTCTTTTAACTCAAGATTCTAACGGAAAGTCTATTGAACGTGGTTTTAGAGTTATAGGGATATTTAAAACTGATTTAAAAAGTATCGAAGACTCATATGTTGTTACTGGATTAAATACAGCAAGTAGTTTTTTAAAGTTTGATAATCAAATATCTGATTTATCTTTTCTAATTAATGATACTAATAAAATTAGTGAAGCATTAGATAAGTTAAAAGATTATTTTAAAAATCAAAATGTTACTAATCAAGATATTACTGTTAAAACTTGGGAAGAGATGGAGCCATTTCTATTAGCAATTGTTAAATTACAGAATGGTGTTTTAATACTTTGGTATAGTATAGTTATAGTTTCAGTTTTTTTTGGTGTCATTAATACTTTGTTAATGACTGTCGTTGAACGACAAAAAGAATTTAGCTTATATAGAGCTTTAGGTCTTGGTAGTAATTTGATCATTGTTAATGTTTTTATGGAAATGTTTATTTTATTATTATTCGGGTCTTTTATTGGTATCCTGTTAAGTATTTTTATTATTCAAATTCTACTTTCAGGTGGAATTTCTCTAACTATGTTTAATGACGGTGCAGAATTGTTTGGTATCAGAAGTATAATATTTCCTTACTTTAGTTTACCAAGTGCAATAAATTTTTCAATTATTTTAATAACTAGTTGTTTAGTTGGAATCTATTTCCCCACAAGAAATGCTAGTAAAAATAGACCTACAGAAGGCTTAGTAAGGTAATTATGAGTTTCATTAAAATAAATAAAATTAGTAAGTCTTATGTAGATGGTATGGCTTTAAAATACGCCGTTAAAGAGATGTCGTTTAATATAGAAAAAGGAGATTTTTTAGTTTTAAGCGGACCTTCTGGCTCTGGTAAGACAACATTATTAAATCTTATTTCCGGTCTAGATGTGCCCGATTCTGGAGGTATAATAATTTTAAATGAAAATCTTGCAGAACTTAATTTATCATTACTCAGTGATAAAGAGAGAGATGAGTTTAGATTAAAAAATACAGGATTTGTATTTCAGTCATATAATTTAATCCCAGTATTATCTGCGGAAGAAAATGTTTATTTTACTTTACAATTATTAGGGGTATCTAAGGAGGAAAGAAAATTACTAGCTAGAGAAATGTTAGACAGAGTAGGGTTAAAAGACTTATATTTAAGGAGACCTAGCCAACTCTCTGGAGGACAACAACAAAGAGTTGCAATAGCTAGGGCTATGGTATCAAAGCCGGCTTTAATATTAGCAGATGAGCCTACTGCTAATTTAGACTCTAGTACTGCAAAACAATTGTTAGATTTAATGGTAGATTTTAATAGAGAATTTAAAACAACTTTTGTATTCTCTTCGCATGACGAGCAAGTAATATCTTACGCTAAAAGAGTCATTACATTAAAGGATGGGATACTTTTAAGTGATACTAAAAAGAACTTTTAGATTTTTTATATTTTTTATATCCTTGTTCTCTTTTGAGAGATCTAGTTTGTCAGAAGTCGAACTTGAGTCTAATGGTCATCTTAAGTTAAAATCTTCTTTGATAGAGTTTAATACAGGTTCTCAGCAGAGTCAGATAGGACCAGATAGTGGTGGTATACAGGATTATAATTTTAGACTTAACCTAAAAGCTAAGTTAAATGATATAAGCATACATGCTGAATTAGAGTCCAATGGTATTGGCGGTAGTTCAAAAAAAGCAATAAGTAGTTTTCTACTAGGCCGACCACTACTTGAAAATGATAGACACAGAATTTTAGATTTATCTACTACAGAAGGTGATGATGATTTCCAAAGAGTAAACCGCTTTGATAGAGGATATATTCAGTATAGTAAGGATAACTTAAATATCTCTGTTGGACGTCAAGCTGTAACATTTGGTCAAGGAATTGTCTTTCCGGTTCTTGATATTTTCATTCCTTTTTCACCTTTGCAATATGATAGAGAATATAAAATTGGCGAAGATTTGACTAAATTTAATTATGACTTTGGTCATGGACTTAGTTTCCAATCTATACTGATAGGAAGGAGAGACGAGTCTGAAAATATTTCAGCAAAAAGTGGATCATTCTTAGCAATGACTAAATATGAATTAGAATCGATAGACTTTCAAGTCTTAATAGGAAATCATTATGATAAATTCTTTTCTGGAATTAGTGCATCTTATGTTCTTAATGATTACATAGTTAGGACTGATATTTCACTTTATGAAAGTGAATTTGATGGAAATAAAAGTGATTATTTAATCAACATAGATCGCGGCATTACATTACTTGGATATGAGTCGTATATATTTTTAGAGTATTATCAAAATGCACTTGGATCAAGAGATAGTGACTATAATATAGCTAATACTAGTATAGAGTCACGACTTAGACGAGGCGAGGTTTTTTCCATTGGTCGAAATTATCTTGCTCCTGGATTTAGGGTTACTTTAACAGAGAGAATTCAAGTTAGTATGGTCAATATTTTAAATATTGATGATCAGTCATTTGCAGTTAGGCCATTAATCGTTTTTGAACCTAATGATAGTTTTAGAATAAGAGCAGGTTTTAGTAAGTCGATAGGTAAGGCTAATACCGAATACGGTGGATTCGCTCAAAATGGTTTATCAAGTTTAATTTCTCCGGTCGATCAATTATTTATTCAAGGATGTTATTATTTTTAACTCATTGCTCTAATGAGTCTTTAATTGCTCTTAATTGAGGAGTTAGTGCTTTAGCTTCTTCAACTTTACTAATTAAATTTGCTAGCTCTACAGTTTTAGATTGCTTCTTTAGTATGCCAACTTTTAATATGACAAACGTTTCATCTTTATAGTTAGATTTTGTAATGTATTTATCACAGATGCTAATAGCTTCTGCCAATTTACTTGGTGATTTTAAACTATCACCAGCTGTGAATAAAAATCGAGTTTGATCAATCGCTAATTGTCTATTATCTGGATCTTTTGCTAATAATTCTGCACCTAAATTTAAATACTCTAGTTCTAACTTTTCTCTTTTGCTTGGATCAATGATTTTTGAAATTTGATAATGTTTCAATGCTCTCAAAGTTTTAATTGCAGGAACAAAATTTGGATTTAACTTTTTAGAAAGAGTTAATGAATTAGAGGCGTCTTCAGCTTTATTTTGTTTTAAGAAAATTAATCCTCTTAAGTAGGGGCCAATATGAGCTGGAGTATAACCTCTCCACTTTGCTTCGTTAAGATAATTAACCGCATCTTCAAATTTCTCTAATTTATAAGAAACTACAGCCAATCTAAAAATTAATTTCGTATTACCATTATGAAGTTGTAATGAGTTTCTATATAATTTGTTCGATTCTTCATATCGTCCACATGACTCTTGTATTAATCCTCCAAGGTAAGTAATTTCATCATTGAAGGCGCGGTCGTGTGTTCTATCTAGATCTAGTAAAAGTTTTTTACCGCAATTTGGGTCTTCTTGTTTAAGTTTATTAATATCTCCAAACACTAGATATAAACTTGTAGGTATAGATTTTTTGTCTGGTAAAAAGTTACTGACTTGTATCTCTGAAAGTTGATCTAGAATAATTGGAACATTTATTGACTCTTCAGATTTTACTTCATTAACATAGAATACATTAAATAAGACTATAATTATGTTGAAACTGAGAATGTATCTAGCCATAAGATATTAAAATGACGAAATTTATTTATTAATATTATTTTGAGTGTACAAAAATGTGCACTGTTTTTAAAGTTCCTGCATCTTAAAGTTATGTTTGAACAAAAAAGATCAAGAATTCTATTAGTCGATGATGATCCTGCGTTACGGGAGTCTTTGCAAATTATACTCAAAAACGACTTCGAAGTTATAGCTGTCGAATCTGGCACTATTGCCTTAGATACTTTGCTTACTTCAAGTCGGTCAGATCGTTTTGACGTGGTTCTTTTGGATGTGATGATGCCAGGAGTGGACGGAATAGAAATATTAAAACAAATTAGAAGTCTTTATCCAAATTTACCAGTTCTTATGGTTTCTGCTTCTACAACTGTTAGAACTGCTATAAATGCTATGAAAATAGGTGCTGTAGATTTTTTACAGAAACCTTTTCAAATTGAAGATCTGGTTAGCTCTATTAATTTAGCTCTAGATAGTGCTAGTGAAATTTTGTCAGAACTTGATAACGTAGCTAACTCTAAAGGTACTTTAAGAGAGAGTGTTGTAAATGGTGACTTTGGCTGTTTAATAGGTCAGCATCCATTAATGTTAGATATTTTTTCTAAAATAGACCAGCTTGCACCTAAGAATACTACTGTACTTATTACTGGTGAGTCAGGGACTGGTAAAGAACTTGTAGCAAGAGAAATTCATAGAAGAAGTGACAGAAAAGATAAACCATTTATTGCTATAAACTGTGCAGCTATTCCTGAGTCTTTAGTTGAATCCGAGTTGTTTGGACATGAAAAGGGATCATTTACTCATGCCGTAGAAAGAAGACTTGGGCATTTTGAATTAGCTGATGGTGGGACTATTTTTTTAGATGAAATCGGAGAATTGAATCTCTCTGTTCAGGTGAAGTTACTAAGAGTACTTCAGGAAAGAGAGTTCTACAGAATTGGTAGATCAAAACCAGTTAATGTTGATATTCGAATTATCTCTGCAACAAATAAAAGTTTAGAAACGGCAGTGAAAGATGGAACTTTCAGGCAAGATTTATTTTTTAGAGTAAATGTTGTTAATTTAGATCTTCCTCCACTCAGGAAAAGGCAAGAAGACACTGAAAGACTAGTAAAAGGATTTTTAGATAAACTTTCAGGAGAATATAATAGACTTGGCATTACTTATGCGCCTGATTTTATAAATTGTCTTAGTGAGTACTCTTGGCCTGGAAATGTTAGAGAACTTGAGAATGTGATTGAAAGTATTCTTGCATTAAGCACAAATGAAGAATTACAAGTTTCAGATATTCCTTTAAGAATAAGAAATGCAAAAGTTGAGACTACATCTCTAAAGGAACAAGTTTTAGATGGGATATTGCCTTTTGAAGAAGCAGAAAAGCAATTTGAAACTGAAATCATCACTAAAGCACTCGAGAAAAGTAATTTTATACAAACAAAAGCTGCGGAACTTTTAGGAATAAGTAGGCGCATTTTAAAGTATAAAATGGATAAACTAGGTATTATTGCACCTGAAGGTAGCGAACTATAGGCTCTCTATAGTTGAACTTTAATATATTCTCTGTTAGCATAAATCACTAAAGTATAAATAGTAATAAGTTCAGTAACTTAGACTTAATTAAGTTATTTGAGACTTATTAGTTATTCTGGTATCAAAGTGAGCAAGAGAAGAAAGAAAAAGTTACAAAAACAAGCTCTGTCGATAGTAAATAATAAAGTAGAGTCAATTAACAAAGTAGAGATTTCTACATTTACTGAAACTGAAACAATTCTAGTTGAAAAAAAAATAACTAGTGATACTAGAAATAACAAAGAAGTTCCTGTTCAGCAGTCGCTTAATATAGCTTTAGATGCTAATTTGTTAGAAGAGCAAGAGGTGAATTTAAAAAGTGAAGAACCTGTAATTAGTTTAAATTTACGGGACCAAGCTTCTAGTAAGCTTTCTTTAAAATTGAATGATGTTAATATAGACATAGCTCTTAATAACTTCGAAGAGAATGAAAAAAATAAAGAAGAGACAGAAAAAAATATTTTAGTTGAAGAGAATTTAAGTGGTGTTGTAAATACCATTTTAGAAGAAAGTAATAATATACAGTTAAGCAATATACAGACGGAGGCAGTTAAAATGAGTGTTGTAGAATCGAGAAATTATCAGTCAGAGCCAATGGGAGCTAGAATTAAAGTTATCGGTATTGGTGGAGGCGGTAACAACGCGGTTAACAACATGATTCGTTCTGGCCTGAACGGAGTAGAGTTTATTGCTGGAAATACAGATATCCAAGCACTAAATTCCTCACTTGCAACAGGCAAGATTCAACTAGGTTTAGAATCAACTAAGGGATTAGGGGCAGGAGCTAATCCATCAGTTGGTGAGATTGCAGCAAGAGAAAGTGCTGATGAAATAAGAGAGCACTTAAAAGATACCGACATGGTATTTGTAACTGCTGGTATGGGTGGTGGAACTGGTGGTGGTGGAGCTGCTGTTGTTGCTAGTATTGCTAAAGAACTTGGTGCATTAACTGTTGGTGTTGTAACTAAGCCGTTTATCTTTGAAGGAAAGAGAAGAATGGCAAATGCGGAAGCAGGTATTGCTGCTTTAAAGAGAGAAGTTGATACACTTATTACAATTCCTAATCAAAGATTACTTTCAGTAGCTGGAAGAAATACTTCTCTTCTTGATACTTTTAGAAAAGCTGATGACGTACTTTATCAAGCTGTTAAGGGTATATCTGATCTGATATTATTTGAAGGTCTTGTTAATGTGGATTTCGCGGACGTTAGAGCTGTCATGAGCGAAATGGGAATGGCTATGATGGGATCTGGAGAAGGAAAGGGTGAGAACAGAGCTCTTGAAGCTGCTGAAAAAGCAATTTCTAGCCCACTTCTCGAAGATATCTCTATACACGGAGCTAGAGGTGTTTTAATTAACGTAACAGCTGGAATGGATGTTACTTTACAAGAAATCAATGAAGCTGCTGAATTAATACATGGCGAAGCTCATGATGATGCTAATATTATTTGGGGAATGGTAATTGATCCTGAAATGACTGACACCGTTAGAGTTACAGTTATTGCTACTGGATTTGGAGATCGTGCTGAACAAAGAAGAGCGATAAATAGCCTTACTGTTCAAAATGCTATGAACTCTAATACAGTTGGAGAGATAGCTAGTCAGACATCAGACAGAACATTAGAAATACCTACTTTTGCTAGAAATAAAAAAGAACAATCTCCGCTTGATGCATTAAGATTGAAAAAAATATCTAGTCCTTCAATGGGTAGTTCAAATCCTGGAATGTCACAGGTAGATGATGAAGAAAAGTATGAAATTCCTACTTTTCTAAGAAGACAATCAGAGTAGTCATAAAGCTATTATGAAGCATATTCTAGCAGTAGCTAGCGGAAAAGGGGGAGTTGGTAAGTCTACAGTTGCTGCAAATTTAGCTGTTGCCCTAGCAAACTCCCCAACATTAGGACTTCAAAATAAAGTCGCTTTAATCGATACCGATTTTTATGGTCCGAGTGTTCCTACACTTATGGGAGGAGGCGAGCTTCAAGTCGATCCAACTAATGAAAAATTTATTCCGGCCTTCAGGCACGGAGTAAAGTATATTTCCATAGAGTTTTTTCTTAAAGAAAAAGACGATCCTATAATTTGGCGTGGACCAATGTTTGGTAAGGCTATTACTCAGCTATTTGGCGACGTTAATTGGGGTGATATTGATATTACTATTGTTGACCTTCCCCCAGGTACTGGAGATGCTCAATTATCATTATCTCAGTTAGTCTCTTTGTCTGGAGCATTAATGGTTACGACTCCTCAGGAAGTAGCACTTTCAGATGTTAGACGTGCAATAAATATGTTTAAAAAAGTTAATGTTCCAGTTCTTGGAATATTTGAAAATATGTCAGGGTTTAAGTTACCTGATGGAAGTAGCATAGATATATTTGGTGCAGGCGGTGGACAATCATTGAGTGAAAAATATGGTATTCCACTTTTAGGTACTATGCCAATTGATATAGAAATCAGACAAGGCGGAGACCAAGGAGTACCCGCAGCTCTATCACTAACAACAGAAACTGGAAAAGCTTTCCAGAATTTAGCAGAATTAGCTTATGCTGAAATAGCTATAAACGGGGCAGTACCAGCTGTTGAAATAAACAGCTGATACTAAGTTTTAAAAGTCGAATATATTAACGACTTTTAGTTGATTCAAGATTACTAGACTCTGATCCTAAGCTGGATATGTTTCGTTCTGTCAACATATCTTCTGTGCTTTCTACATTAATCATATCTGATGCAGATTTATATGTTGTTTTAACGGAACCTGATTGTAGATTAGGAGCTATCTGTTCGCTACCACCTGAAGCTTCTTTTTCCATCTTCTTAGCTTCAGCTTGTGGTCTCATTACTCTAGCAGCATGAAGTCCCTTTTGCCCTTCCTTAAGCTCATATTCAACTTCTTCACCATCTTTTAATGTTTTAAATCCATCCCATTCAATTACTGAATAGTGAACAAAAACATCTTTACCTGTAGTGTGTTCAATGAAGCCAAACCCCTTAGCGTCATTAAACCATTTTACCGATCCTCTTAATAGCTCAGCCATTTTGACTCCTTATACGTCAATTACTTCGACAAACCTTCAAGTAAAAATATAAATTACTTTTACTTCCCTAATTAATAAATTACTGAATCAATCCCATAAGTGGTATCGATCAGATGTAAAACCTATAAGCAAAACCAAGACCACTTTTATCTTACTTAAATAAAATCAAAAAAATATTACTAAGTAATTTTCTACTATCTTGTATAACTAACTTATAATGTTAGATGTAATTAAAGTTTGGGTTTTTGGCAATGATAATAATGTTACAATTCGATTAAATTGTTATTACCTTTAAGGATTTGAAAATTTTAGCTACAAAGCAAATATTTCCTTTAGAATAGGCAGATTTGTTTAGATATTGGTCAATTTGACGTAGTTTTGTATATTGATAACTTAATTTTAAGTAATTTAATGAATAAAAATAATATAGAAGATATCAATAAAAATAGCTTAGAAGAGCTTGGGTCGTTTGCGGGTACTATAGCACATGATTTAAATAATATTTTAATGGCCGTTCTTGGTCATTTATCTTTACTAAGGCTTACTAAAGACTTAGGAGGAGACCCTTCACTTAAGGCTGCCGAAGAGGGAGCTAGAAAAGCTGCAGATTTATCAAAGCAAATATTACAGTATGCGAAAGTACCTAATTCTTCAAATTCTGACTTCTACGAACATAGTGAAGCACTAGACTTAACCGAGTCAGTTAGCGATGCAATTAGTTTATTCTCTCCAAATTTACCAGATACTATTACAGTTACTTTAAAGATATATGATAGTAAATTGTCAGTTGCTGCCCATGAATCTAGCATTACTCAAATTGTTTCAAATCTTTTACTAAATGCTAGAGATGCAATGCCTGATGGAGGCACGCTAGTTGTGTCTTTAAATAAGGTAATATTAAAAGATACAATTTCTATAAATGGTAGTTCAATAGGTCCTGGAGAATTTGCATCTATTGGTATTTCTGATTCCGGTATTGGAATGTCAGAGGAGATTAAAAAAAGAATTTTTGAACCTTTTTTTACTACTAAGAGAGGAACTGGAACAGGTCTAGGTTTAGCTACAGTTTTTCAAATAGCAAAAGGACTAGGAGGAAGTATAAATGTAGTTTCTACACCTGGTGAAGGATCGTTGTTTTCTGTAATGATCCCGCTTTTAAGACACACAGATTCAATTAATCAGGAAATACATAAATCAGAAACTGTATCGATAGAAAAAAAATTAATAAAAGATAATAATACTCATACGATTTTAGTCGTAGATGATGAAGACTCTGTTAGATTGGTTCTTTCAAAAAGTTTAGAAGTCCTTGGATATAATGTTGTTACTGCAGAAAATGGTAATTCTGCCTTAGAAGTTTTTAGCCAATTAAATAATGAGATCTCTTTAGTTGTTATGGATATGATAATGCCTAACATGCCCGGTCAGGAACTGTTTTTTGCCTTAAAGAGAATAAATAATGATGTGAAAGTTTTAATTTCTTCAGGTTATGCCTCTGATCATAATATTCAATTACTTCTTGAGAATGGCGCATTAGGGCTTATACAAAAACCTTTTTCAGTGGATGAGCTAGGAGAGAAAATTAAAGAGGTACTTAATTATGAATAGTTTAACTATTGGCTCAGTTATCACTAAACCCAATCTAATACTTGCGCCAATGTCAGGTGTTACGAATTCTTCTTTTCGTCGTCTTATTAGAGAAGAAAATGGCTCCTCCCTTGGACTTGTTGTTACAGAGTTTATAAGTATAGAAGCTTTAACCAGGGGTCAAGAAAGAAGTAAGTTAATGATGAAATTTCAAGAAGTAGAAAGGCCTATTTCTATACAAATTTTTGGATATGATATCGGTAGAATGGTAGATGCTGCCAAAATGGTTGAACAAGTCGGGGCAGAAATTGTTGATATTAACTCCGGCTGTCCTGTTCCCAAAGTAGTTAGAAGAGGAGGAGGTTGTGAATTAATGAGGCAGCCTTTGCATATGGCATCAATGCTTAATGAAGTAGCAAAAGCAGTTAAAATACCACTTACTTTAAAAATTAGATCTGGCTGGAATGAGAACTCAAAAAATGCTTTAGAAATAGCAAAAATAGCAGAAGAGTCCGGCGTTAAGATGTTAACTATTCATGGAAGAACCAGGGAGCAGCTTTATAGAGGTGAATCAGACTGGGACATTATTTCAGATGTCGCTGATCAAGTTAAAATACCTGTTGTAGGAAGTGGTGATATTGTGGATGGACCAAGTGCGCTAAAAGCACTGAATAAGAATGTTTCTGGAATTATGATAGGCCGCGGAGCTTTATCAAATCCATGGATATTTAAGGACATAGAAAAATTCAGACAAGGGATAGAGGTACCTAAAAGAAGTTTAAGCGAAGTTATCAGAGTATTACTTCGTTATAAGGAATTATTAATAGAGGATGTTCCTGAACGAGCAGTATTAGGAAAGCTGAAACAATTAATTTCACAATCTATAAAAGAAGGCCCTGTGCTTGCTCATAATGGGGGAGAGATTGCGCAGTTAAGACGAGATTTATGCAGAATGATAAAAATAGATGAAGTAGAGACTCGTTTAAAACAGGAATATGAAAAGGCCTTAAATTAGAAATTATATGGAAGACTTTCTAGTCGTTAAAAATTTAAGAAAAAACTTTGGAAAGAAAACTATCCTATCTTCAATAAATCTTAGTATTGAAGGTGGAACAATAGTTGGAATCATTGGACAATCGGGATCTGGGAAAAGTACTTTTTTAAAATGTCTATCTGGTGTGTTTTCAGACTATGAAGGTGAAATTAAGTGGGGCCAGAATGAAGAAGGAAAGAAGAATAAATCTCCTGAAATAGGTTATCTATTTCAAGAGGGCGCTTTGTTTGATTCTATGGACGTAGTTAGTAATGTAATGTTTCCATTATTACATACTGTTAAAGGCTATGATAAATTTTTAGCTAATTTTAATAAGCAAAATTTATCTGAAAATAATAAAACTCTATTTTCACATGCATACGAGAGAGCTTGTATTATGCTTGAAAGAGTTGGGCTATCTAAGGCAGTATCTAAGTCTCCTAGTGAACTTAGTGGCGGTATGAGGAAGAGAGTTGGTATAGCTAGAGCACTTATTTCTGGTCCTGATCTGTTGTTATTAGATGATCCTACCGCAGGACTAGACCCGGTTACTGCAAATAGCATCATGGAATTAATTAAAGAACTTTCCATAGAAACAAAATGCACTACAATTATAGTTAGTCACGATATAAGGCGATTAATTCCTAGGGTAAGTAGGGTAATTATGTTTTCTGTTAATGGTATGATACAGGGTGACTACCCTAGAGAAAGAATTACCGAAATTAATAGTCAGGTAATACACAATAAACCTATGTATGATTTTATCTCCACAAGGTTTGATTTTCTTTCTAGTCAAAATTAAAGGCAGCATATTGAAAGTTGCGGTAAGAAAATTGAATTAAGGCATATAAAATTGATATGACAGGTAGTAGATATACAGGTAGAGATTTAGTTGAGTTACAGGAAGATTTCCTAGAAGGAATAAGTGTACCCAAATCATTAGATTTTTCTCCAGATAAATTTCAGATTGAAGCGATTGATTCTATTGCAGCAGGATATGATACCTTAGTGGTTGCCCCTACTGGAACAGGAAAAACATATATTGCCGTTCAGTGCATAGCGCATATGATTTCTCAAGGTAAAAGAGCTGTATACACTGCTCCTTTAAAAGCTTTATCGAATACAAAATATACAGAATTTAGAAAAAGATTTGAACCTCATTTTACTGTCGGGTTGCTAACTGGAGATAGAAAAATAGACGGTGATGCCGACGTAGTAGTTGCGACTACTGAAATATATAGAAATGAACTTTACAATTATGGAGAGAATTATTCACTAGTAGTTCTTGATGAATTCCATTATATCTCGGACTCACAAAGAGGCCCTGTATGGGAGGAAAGTATTATTCTTTCTCCAAAAAATTCTACTTTATTAATGCTTTCAGCTTCTGTTTCAAATGCTACAGAAATAGCTTCTTGGATACAATCTGTAAGAGAAAGACCAGTTAGAGTAATTACTGAAACACATAGGCCAGTAGAGCTTAGACTTGGCTTTTTTCATCCAGATTTAGGAGTGATGCCATTAGAGAATAAGGATGGAACTTTACTAAGGGAAGTAGAGGATTTTTATTCCGCAGGAAGAGAGAGTTCTTATCGTTTTAAAAAGGGTGGTCGGTATCGTCAGGGACAAAGTAAACAGGGTCAAAATGGATCTTATGGTAATTCAAGAGAAGGCTCTTCGACTGGATCTCGAAGTAGGAGAAAAAGATGAGTGCTGAGGTAACATTAGCTCAAATAGTCACTGAGCTTGGAAGAAAGAACTTACTACCTGCTATAGTATTTCGTAGCTCAAGAGCAACATGTGACGAAGATGTTGAAAAAACTGCTCAAAATAAGAGAATGGCCCTTGAGCGAAGTCAGCAGACAATCATAAGACAAAAAATAGAAGAGATTTGCTCTAGATATGATCTTGATGTTTCACTAATTACATCTCATCCACAGTATGCTTCTTTAATAAACTGTGCTGTCGGAGCGCACCATGCTGGCCAGTTATTGATGTGGAGATTGCTTCTTGAAGAACTTATGTGCGTTGGGTTACTTCGAATTCTAGTAGCAACAGGAACTGTTGCTGCTGGTGTAGATTTTCCTGCTAGAACAGTTATCGTAACTGCGCATTCTAGAAGAGGTTCTGAAGGATTTCAAAAGCTATCTTCTGCGGAATTTCAGCAAATGTCAGGCCGAGCAGGAAGAAGAGGTAAGGATACAGTCGGATTTTGTTTAGCGGCACCTTCACGTTTTTGTGATGCTAGAGTACTTAGAGATATTGCTAAAAGACCTCCTGAACCGCTTAGATCTTCTTATTTTCCAAGTCCCAGCACTGTTTTGAATTTACTTAGATATAGAACAGTAGATGGTCTTAAGTACACAGTAGAGAGGAGTTTAGCTGCATTTACTGATAAAAGAGAAGGTGAGTTATTAAGACAAGAAGCTGATCAGACTGAGTCAGATTATGTTGAATTAAAGAGCAAGGGTGTTAGCTCTGATAATATAAGATTAAAGAAAACTAAAAAAAGAATTGGAAGATTAAGAAGAGAAGCAAACGACTTAGATCATAAACAAAGTGATTTACTAGCGGCATCTTTGAGAGGTCTTGAAACTCTTGGGTATGTGGGTGATGACAAGGTATCTGAGAAAGGCCAATGGGCTGCTAATCTTTGCACTACTTTAGTTATCGAATTAGCAGAAATTATAGAGGGTGGCTTAGTGTCTGCCTCTGAACCTGAAAAGTTAGTTTCTATAATCGCTTCTTTTAATGGTGATAGTCATCGTTCTTACATAAAAGGAAAAGATCAAATATTAACTAATGCAGAAATTGATTCTATTAATTCACTTCTAGCACGTGTTCGATCTTTTGGAATGCCTGGCGTATTAGAAGATAGAGAGGTTGTAGAAGACGCTTGCCGTACTGTTTTAACTTGGATGAAATCACCTGACTGGATACAGTTTAGAGCGTTGCTTATTTTGAGTGGTGTAGCTGAAGGAGATGCAGCTCGTTTAATAACGCAAACTGCAGAGCAGTTAAATCAAATATCAAGATTGACCGAATCTCATCCAGAACTTGCAAAGTGTGCCGCTGAAATGAGAATGAAGTTACTAAGACCACCTCTTACTGAAGCTTTTGAGTTTTAGGACTAAAATTTTTTAATTTATTTTCAACCTTGCACTTGCACTTTACGATATTCAGAATTAGCTTTAATTAAATTTTAATTTAAGCATCAAAACAACACTATTTAAATGAAAGATATAGATACAGATAAAGAAAATATGACAGATGAAAATAGTCAAGAATTGAATGATTTTGATACTGAAGATAATCTTGAAGAGGTTAATTCTAGTACTGAAAATGAGCAGTCAGGTACTGACTTAACTTTTATTATGACACTTCAAGCAGAGGTAAAAGAATTACAAAATAAATATCTTTATGCCATGGCTGAAATGGATAATATGAAGAAGAGATTTATCAAAGAAAGGTCAGAACTAAGAAAATATGAGGGCGAGAATATTTCTAGAGACTTACTTGAAATATTAGATGATTTAGAGAGAACAAAGGAACTTCCAAATGAAACTCCTTCTTCGACTATTCTAGAGGGCTTAGGATTAATTTCAGCCAGAATGAAATCTATATTCGAAAGATATCAGATTACTGGAGAAGATTCTAAGGGACAAAAATTTGATCCATTTAAACACGAAGCTTTAACTGCAATTAACAGTGATGAAATAGAAGCTGGTATCATAATTCAACAATTACGTAAGGCATTTTATATAAAGGATAAATTACTGAGACCTGCGCAAGTTGTTGTTTCTTCAGGACCATTTGTTAAAAAAGACGAAATTCAGGAGAATATTGAACCTGAAGAAATGAATGAAGACGTTTAATAAAAATTTGATTAAAAAGTTAATTATTAATTTAGAAGGACTTGCGGACATAGAAGCTAGTGATTATCTTCTCTTCAACGAGAGAAGAGAATTTTAAAAAATAGATTCTATTTCACTAAATTTACGGAGTATATAAAAAAAAATCATGGCTAAAATTATCGGTATAGATCTTGGTACTACAAATTCATGCGTTGCCGTTATGGAAGGTGGCGACCCTGTAGTAATAACCAACAGTGAAGGTAAAAGAACTACTCCTTCAGTAGTAGCTCTCGCAGAAGGCGGAGAAAGACTTGTAGGTCAAATTGCAAAAAGACAGGCTGTTACAAATCCTAAGAATACGATCTTTGCCGTAAAAAGACTTATTGGTAGAAAAATGGGCTCTCTAGAAGTGGAGAAGTCTAAAGACGTACTACCTTATGATATTTTAGGTGCTGATAATGGAGATGCTGCGGTAGGATTTGGTGGCGACAAAAAGACTCCTCAAGAAATCTCTGCAATGATCCTTCAGAAAATGAAGCAGACTGCAGAAGATTATCTAGGAGAAGAAGTTACTCAAGCAGTTATTACTGTTCCTGCATACTTTAACGATTCTCAAAGACAGGCAACTAAAGATGCTGGGAGAATTGCAGGTTTAGAAGTTTTAAGAATTATAAATGAGCCAACAGCCGCTGCTCTTGCTTATGGATTGGATAAGAAAGGCGAAAAAACAATAGCTGTTTTTGACTTAGGTGGTGGAACATTTGATATTTCAATTCTTGAACTTGGAGATGGAGTTTTCGAAGTTAAGGCTACAAATGGAGATACTTTCTTAGGTGGAGAAGATTTCGACTTAAGTATAGTTAACTGGTTAGTTGAAGATTTCAAGAAAGAATTTGGTATCGATCTTAAGAATGATACAGAAGCTCTACAAAGATTAAAAGCAGCTGCAGAAGAAGCTAAGCATGAACTTTCGACTTCTACTGATACTCAAATTAGTTTACCTTTTATAGCATCTGATGCAACTGGGCCAAAGAATTTAAATGTTAAATTAACACGTGCTAAATTTGAACAACTAGTAGCTAGTTTACTTCAAAGATTAGAGGCTCCTTGCAGAACAGCGATAAAGGATGCAGGAATTTCATCCTCTGAAATTCAAGAAGTTATTCTAGTTGGTGGTATGACTAGAATGCCTGCGGTACAAGAAAAGGTTAAGCAAATATTCGGTCGTGCTGCAAGCAAGAGCGTAAATCCAGACGAAGCAGTAGCAATCGGTGCTGCTGTTCAAGCTGGAGTTCTTCAAGGTGATGTTAAGGATGTTCTATTATTAGACGTTACTCCATTAAGTCTTGGTATTGAGACTCAAGGTGGAATAATGACTAAGTTAATCGAAAAGAATACAACAATCCCATCTAGAAAACAGCAAGTATTTTCCACTGCATCTGATAACCAACCTGCGGTAAGTATACATGTTCTTCAAGGTGAGAGAGAAATGTCTAGTGATAATAAAACACTAGGAAGATTCGATCTTACAGGTATACCACCTGCACCAAGAGGAGTTCCTCAGGTAGAGGTAACTTTTGATATCGATGCTAATGGTATCGTAAAAGTATCTGCTAAGGATCTTGGAACAGGGAAGGAACAACAGATTCAAATTACTGCAAGCTCTGGATTAACTGAGGCTGAAATTAAGCAGATGGTTAGTGATGCTGAAGCCAATGCAGATCTAGACAAACAAAGAAGAAGCTTAGCAGAAGCTAAAAATAGTTTAGATACTACTATGTACGCTACAGAGCAGATGATCTCAGAATATGCGGATAAAATTGATTCCGCTACTAAATCTGAAATTCAAACGGCTTTGGACTCCGCTAAATTAGTCGCAGAAAGCGGTACAACCGCAGAAGAGCTAGAAGCGAAGAGATTAGAACTTGAAAAATTAACACATGCACTTTCAAAGAAAATGTATGAATCAACTGGCCCTGCAGCAGGTGGAGATTCTTCTCAACAAGCTAAGACAGAAAGTGGTGGGGATGATGTAGTTGATGCTGATTTTGAAGAAGTTAACTAATTCTAATTTTGTTGAAAAAGTCTTTTTAAGGTGACGTTGTTTTGAGTAAAAGAGATTACTATGAAGTTCTTGGTGTAAAGAAAGATTCCGCTCAAGACCAAATTAAAAAGGCTTATAGACAATTAGCTCTAAAGTTTCATCCTGACAAAAATCCTGATAATGCTGAGGCAGAAGAAAAGTTTAAAGAAGCTACTGAGGCTTATCAGGTATTAAGTAACGAAGAAAATAGAGCCAAATACGATCGTTTTGGTCATGCTGCTTTTCAGGGAGGATCTGGATTTGAAGGATTCTCAGATTTTAGCTCGTTCGGCGAAGATATTTTTGGAGATATTTTCGGTGCTTTCTTTGGAATGGGTGGTGGTAAAAGACAAAGGGTCAAAACAGGAAGAGATCTTCAGTATAATTTAGAAATTACTCTTGAAGAAAGCGCTTTAGGTATCAATAAATCTATAAAAATCAGAAGACCAGTACCTTGTGAAGGTTGTAGTGGATCTGGTTGCCGTGAAGGATGTTCTCCTGAGCGTTGTAAGCATTGTGCAGGTCAAGGTCAAATAGCTGCGCAGGAAGGCTTTTTTAGAATTTCAAGACCATGTCCAGTATGTCGTGGACAGGGTCAGATGATTTCAGATCCTTGTCCTTCATGTGGTGGTAATGGTGAAGGGGTAAAAGAGGGAGAATTATTAGTTAAAGTTCCGCCTGGAATAGATACTGGACAAAAGCTGAAGTTACGAGGTGAAGGCGAAGTAATAAAAGATGGTAGCCCTGGGGACTTATACGTAGAGATAACCGTTAAGACTCATAAGAAATTTAAAAGACAAAATACAGAAATAATAACAGAAGTACCTTTATCATACAGTCAGGCAGTACTTGGAGCTGAAGTAGAAGTACCTACGTTATATAGTAAAGTAAAACTTAAGGTGCCAGCTGGCACGCCTTCTGGTAAAGTGTTTAAATTAAGGGGCCAAGGGGTTCCTGATATTCAGTCAGGAATTAGAGGAGATCAGCACGTGAAGGTGTTCGTTCTTGTGCCTAAAAAAGTAAACGAAAAGCAAAAGTCTCTCCTAGAAGAGCTTGCAAAAATTGAGGGAGTCCCAGATATCGATGATCATCACAGTAGATCCTTCTTTGATAAGGTTAAAGAATTTTTTGATTAGATCTTCAGTTATTTGTTTACTATTGTTAGTAGCAAGTTGTTATCAAAATAAAAGGCCAATAAATAATACAGAAAATTTTCCAAGTTCGACTAATGCGAATATTATAAAGAATAAAAAATCTCCTAAGGCACCTTGGGAAGTTTGGAGACAATCCAATATTAGAAATGAAGATTTTAGAAGGGGGCTTCGTTTAATTAGTGATGGAGAACTAGAATTCGCAAAGGAATCCTTTATATTAGCTTCTTCTTCACCACTTTCTAAGGAGGAAGAAGAAATAGTAATTTTAAATCTATGTAGTACCTATCTTAAATTAGGAGATGGTAAAAAAACTTTAGAATGTATATCTAAATACGCAGTTAAGAGACAAAAAACTCCAGTTCAACTCGATTCTAGATTCTCACTACTTGCAGCTTATGCATATTGTAGTGTTAATGATATTTCTCAGACCTTAGCTTGGGCTTCTCAATCGCAAAAAAGTGATTCTGGTATTGGGGAAGTTTCTAATGAAACCAGAAGAATGACAATATTGTATCTTCGCTCAATTGATGACCAGAATTTAGATAAAATGCTGACAGTATGGAAAGATGATAATTATATAAGTTCTCTCATAAAAGGTGAAAAAACAAGAAGATTACAGGGTGGAAGTATATTTTCCGCAGAAGGATTATTATCCTGGTTTGATAAGAATACCTATAAGCTAGATATAAGTAATTTCAAAGCGGACGAAAACTCAAAAAGTAACCTAGAGGAAACTTATTCTAATAAAGAACATAACGATGTTGATATTAAAAACATTAAATTTGGAGCTCTGCTTCCATTAAGTGGACAATATTCAACACATGGTAAACACGTCAGAGATGGAATAGAACTAGCACTCAGTCAAAATGGTATTTTAACTCCGTTAATTACGAAAGATTCTAATGTCGGGGCACTAGCGGAATATGAAGCGCTTGCGGCTAATGAAAAAGTTTCATTAGTATTTGGTCCAATGATAGCAAAAGATTCAGAAGAGGTGACTTCTGTTATTAATAAATATGCTGTTCCATGCGTTTCATTTGCTAAAAAAGCAGGTATCCCAGATATGGAAAGAGGGATGTTAAGAATTGGGGGAACACCAGAGAATCAACTTAAAGAATTAGTAAAATTTTCTCAAAATCAATTATCTCTACAAAAAATAGCATTAATTGTTCCATCGGAAGAGGTAGGACAAGAGTATCGTCAGGCTTTTCAAACTATTTCAACTTCATTTAGTAATTTAGTCTTAGAAAGTTTTATATATGAGCCTAGAAATTTACAGAGTATAGATTCATTAAGTAACAGATTAAAATTAGCTGGTTTTGATGGCATTATAATTTCAGATACTTTACCTCAAGCAGAACCTCTGATTAGATCAATTAGAGAAATCAATACAGAGAAACCACCTGTACTACTAGGGACTTCCTTAATTGGTGATCCTACAAAAATAAAAATGTACTCAAATTTAATGGAAGGTATGTTTTTAGTTAGTTTATACGATATTGGAAGTATCGATACTGAACATCTTAAATTTAAAGCTATTTACAAGGCAAAATTTTCTGAAGATCCGGATTTACTTGCTGCCCAATCTTATGATGCGGCTAATTTCGTAATAAATACATTAAAGCAAAACTACACAGATAATAATAAAGAAAATGTTTTAAAATCATTCCAGAATGCTCCAAATTTTCAGGGTATCACTGGAGAACTTTCTATACTAGAATCTGGTGAGATTTACCGCACACTAACAATACTTAAAGTTGATCGAGGAAAACTCGTATCAATAAGATAGTTGATGACTAGCATAAAAAAAGATCTTGAAAATAGTGATTTAACTATAATTATTCCAACTTTAAATGAAGCTGATAATATTGAGTTATTAATTAGCCGTTTGATAAATATTATAGATAATAATTTATTTGAAATAATTTTTGTTGATGATTCTGATGATTTATCAACAAGAGAAATTTTAAAGCGAGTCTCTTCTGATGAGGATCGGGTTAGGGTTGTTTTTAGAGAAAATCAACGAGGCTTATCATCTGCAATAATAGATGGACTACAATTAGCTAGATATGAATATATTCTAGTGATGGATGCCGATCTTCAGCATGATGAAAGAATAATACCTAAAATGCTTAATTTAATTAAATCTGATTCTGAATTAGATTTAATAATTGGGAGTCGATATGCTGATGGAGGTGAAGTAGTGTCATGGAATACTTCGAGACACTTACTAAGTTTAATTGGTAGTATATTTAGTAGAATATTAATTAGAAATAATCTTAAAGATCCATTAAGTGGTTTTTTTATTATTAGAAAAACTTTTTTTAAGTCTATATCGCCAAACTTAATGCGAAGTGGTTTTAAGATCTTACTAGATATATTTATATCATCTAGAACCAGACTAAATTTTAAAGAAGTCCCGTTTTCGTTTAAAAGAAGACATAGTGGATATAGTAAGTTGAGTCTTTCTGTAATTGCTTCTTTCTATTTATTACTTATTAAGAAAATATTAAAAACTTCCCCTAGATATTAAAAACTAACGCTAGGCGTTAAAAGCTTCCACTAAGACCAATTAATGCCGATCTACCAGGTAGTGGTGCTAAATCTTTAATAAATGATGAGTGTATTCTTGCCTCTTCATTGGTCAAATTTAACCCTCTAGCATAAAGCATAAGATTATTTTTTCTTAAATACGGCAATGGAAGTTCTAGAGTAGTATTTAGTAATTGATAAGCACTAGTTCCTAGCTCTCCTGGCGCAGTATCAGTTTGAGCAGCTGCAAGTACTCCCTCTACAGAAAATGACAATATATCCTCGTATCCATATCTAACTTTAGGCATAAACCTCATTGGAGGTATTCTAGGTAAATCCTCTGAATTACCAGTATTGTAAGCTTTTACAAAGTCTATTTGTCCACCAATGTCTATTTGATGTCCTGTAGACTCAAAGAAATCATGTACATGTAGATACGATTCTATTTCAAAGCCAATAAATCGAGCATCAATTTGATTGTATCTAAATGAATCAAAACCTTCGTATTCTTCTCCCGTTTGGGATAAATTTATATAGTCTGAGTATTCTTGTATAAACATATTTAACTGACCGGTTACGATTCCTTTATTCTTTTTTAGAGTAATGTCAGCACCTAATGAACTTTCTATACCTAAGTTAGAATCTCCAAATTCTGCAATTTGTCTTGCCGCATGAATACCACTTGCATATAGTTCTGTAGCAGCTGGTGCCCTTTCTGTATAAGCGAGAGAGAGACCACCGGTATATGTAGATGAGTCATCAATTTTCCATGATAATCCTGTAGAAGCGGAGATTGGAATGAAATCTTGATCTTGATTATTACCTTCTGGATTGAGAGATACAGTTTCAATTCTACCTCCAAATTGTAATGCAAGTTTATTGTCATCCATGAGTTCTAATTCTTCAAAAGCAAAAAAGCCAGGAGCATATCTTTTAGTATTCGGTAGGAAAGCCTCTTCACCTTCCGCTGCAAAATCACTAGCTTCAAATTGAGCACCAAAGGTTCCTGATAAATTACCAATTTTACTATGAGTTAACTCAGTTCTGCCTTCAAATGCATTGTTCTGAAATCTTGTCCCAGCTGTAGCTCCTTCTATTTCTGCATGATCATAATTAGAAAAAGCAGCTGAATACCTTACTCGCTCTATACTTTTAGATAGATCTCTAAACTCACCTCTTGAGTCTACTCTGTATTGCTCTAGTTCTATTCTTACACCAGGTTCAGATTCCCCCTCTGAAGTAATATGAGCATGATCCTCATCATGATGGTCAGTATCCTCTTCATGCCCAAGTTCTGCTGCTAATTTATGTTCATTTTCTTCTTCATGATGTTCATGTTCCCCGTGTGCATGTGCATGTCCAGGTACACCATACTTAGAGTTATACCCAGTTACGGACAAACCAAGATACCCTTTATCCCAAACATAACTACCACCTAAGGTAGCTGTTTGTGTTCGTGTGGAACTGTCTCTTAAAACACTTTTTATCTGATCCTCATCCGAAGTATTTCCGTCAGCATGCTCCTCTAAGTGGTCACTATGGTGGTCGCTGTGATCAGAATGATCATCATGCATATCGTGTTCCTCAGATTCTAATTCTCTAATTCTACTGCTTTCTGCAAAACCAGGTATTCTAATATTATCTGTAACTTGATTAAGTCCAGATAAGCTCCAATTAAAACCTTTGTAACCACCTTCTAACTTTGCAGCACCTGAAAATTCATCATTAACAGTTTGAGTTTTAAGATTATAGTCTCCTCTAATTAATTCTTTAATCTGTGTTTTAGGAATATTATTATCAGTTGCATTTACTACTCCTCCAATTGCAGAGCTTCCGTATAATAAAGTTTCTGGTCCTCTCAGAACTTCAATAGAGTCTGTAGTTAGAGGATTAATAGTCACTTGATGGTCTTCACTAGTATTTGATATATCTTGTGAACCTACACCATTTTTTAGAATCCTAATCCTTTCTCCTGAATTTCCTCTTATTACGGGCCTACTAGAGCCAGGTCCAAAGTAATTTGAGTTTACTCCTGGTTGTGAGCTCAAAGTTTCACCCAGAGTGGTCTCTGCTCTTACTCTAATTTCGTTAGAGTCCATAACTGATATTGGGTCTGTGCTATCTAACAAACTCTGATCTCGAGGATCTGCATTTATAGTTATAGTTGTCATTTCTTCAGGTTCATTATGATTATGACCCATCTGATCTTCTGCTAAAATATTTAAAGGTGATAATAGCAGTAAGTAAGCTATCTGATTTAAGTTTATTTTTTTCATTATTTTTAGATAATTTAAAATTATAATTCGTTTTACCTTATTGCGAATATTTTGCAATAGAAAATTTGAAGTTTACTAGTAGAATTTAAATGTTATATCTAATAAAAGAATTCTTTATAATGTTTTTAATAAGTTGGAGTAGAATCTAGTGTTTAATATTAAAAAAAATATCATGTTTTTTTTCTCTATAATGCTAGGTATTAATACTTTCAGTACGGTATTACATTCTGAAGATTTAAAAGTAGAGGATACTTTTAAATCTAAACCCAGTGATCTTTATCTAATTCCATTAATAACTAACGATGGTAAAAAAACTACCCTTAAGCAATATGAGGGTAAAGTACTACTGATCTCTAATACTGCTTCTGAGTGTGGCTTTACTTATCAGTATAAAGATTTACAAGCGCTGTATATCTCATATCAAGACAAAGGTTTCTCAGTACTTGGTTTTCCAAGTAATGATTTTGGTGAGCAAGAACCTGGAAGCGATTTAGAAATTAAAACATTTTGTGTGAAAAATTATGGTGTAACTTTTCCATTATTTCAGAAAGGATCCGTTTCTGGTGAAAATATTCAGCCTTTATTTAAATTGATAAATGAAAATTCTAATGAAGAATTTCAAGGTCCTATAGAATGGAACTTTGAAAAAATAGTAATTGATAAAAAAGGAGTTATTAGAGGTAGGTTTGGATCTTTTGTAAATCCATTAAATCAAAAAATTACAACTCTAATAGATAAATTATTAGCTGAATAATAAATTTAAGTATGCGAAATATATTTTTAAGCATAATATTTTTATTCTTTTCTGCATGTCATCCACTAAGCATATTAAAGGGTAGTCCAGCAGAGGATGCAGGATTTTTGCCTTATAGTACTTTATTAAAGCCTATGCCTGAAAGGGGCCCATTTAATGCGTCTTATATACCTAATATTAATAGATTAGATCAGTTAAAACTATCTTATTCAAAAGTTTTGATTGAGACTGTTGATGCTGAAATTGCGATATCCAAAATTAAAAAACGAAAGCTACCAAGTTTTATAGAAGAAGAATTAATTTCAGATGTTAAAGAATTGTCTATATACTTTTTAGCTAAGATAAAAGCTGCTTTTACAGCTACAAAATACAAAAAGTATGAACTAGTTGACACTCCTGATAGTCAGACTTTTATATGGCAAATAGCTTTAGTTGAAGTATCTCCAAATTCTCCGGAGCTATCTGTCCTGTCAACTATTACTAGTTTTTTTATACCAGGTACTGGAACATTACGAGTTTTTGGAAGTGGTAGTGTTGCAATGGAGGGAATTGTAAGAGATGGTAGCACAGGAGAAGTTCTTGCACTTTTTAAAGATAGACGAGTAGATAAAACTGCTCCTGTTTCAGTCAGAGATTATCAACGATATGCACATACTAGAACTAATTTAGATGATTGGGCAGATAATTTTGCAGAACTTGCAGGGACTCCTTCAACTCATAAAGTTGAAGAAGATCTCCCATTTACTTTTGATCCGCTATAAAAAGCCCTTTATAACATTGGAACGTCACCAGGTAACCCAAATGAATACTTCTTCATAGCTTTATCTGAACTATTCTTAATAAACCATTCCCCTGAATGCTCTCTATAAACAGTGATATCTCCAACTCCGTCCTTATCTATATCAGTTTGACATCCCGGTTGATCACCTAAGGATCCAAACTTATCTACTATAACTGATCCATTAGCATTTGCAGAGAACCAATCAATTGTATTATTTGAATTTATTCGAGTAATAACTCTATCTTTACTAGAATCATTATCCATCTTACAACTTAAAGGAGTATCTCCTGGTTGACCCCATGGAAGTGATGAAATTAAAGTCCCGTTTCCATCTTTCACATCCCAAAATCGTACTAATTGCCAAACCGCAACATATTCATCTTTACCATCTCCATTAAAATCACCAAGTATAGGATCATGTGCCTTTCCGCCTAGTTGTATTTGAGTGAATGCTGATCTGGAACCTTGCAATGCTGCTGATCTGTTAAAACCAGAAGTAGATTGTAATGTATAAAACATCCCTATAGATTTACGATAAACTGTAAGATCATTTATTCCATCACCATCTGTATCTCCAATCATTGGTAGATCACCTGATAGTCCCCATTGTATCGAAGTAATAACTGAGTAACCACTCCCAGATGTTCTAAAAAACCATGTCCCAGTACTTGGTCTCCAAACTGCAAGATCAGCCTTCTTGTCTCCATCAAAGTCAGCTACTTTAGGCATATCTCCTGCTAAACCAAGTTGAAATTCTTTATGCGCCATAAAATCAAATCCAGAACTAGATGTTAGTATATAAAACATTCCATTATTTGGTCTCCATACTATAAGATCGCTCTTACTATCTCCGTCTATATCTGAGTGAACGTATTTGCTGCTACTAATTATTCCAGTAGAAAATAATATAGCTTTATTATTTCCAATTAAATCCTCTCTCGCTTGATTATTTACTACTACAAGACTATCGCCAGAACCACCATTTGCTGGAGTAATAGAGACTGTAGATGAAGCTCCATAATCATATAAAGGGCTACCAGTAAAAGTGTCTTTATAACTTATACTAATATTACCATTTGAAGTTAGTTTAAGTTGTACTTTAATTTCTTTTTCACTTCCAGCGGTCGAGTTTAAACCATAAGGTACTGATACCCACGTATATATTACAGAATCACTAGTAATTTTTTCCCAAACACCACCATCAGAACTTAATGAAGATGGTATTAAATCGTCGTTAAAAACATTAATTCCAGAAAATACAGAATTTGCAAAATCAGGTGTGTTGGGAGCATTGTCATTCTGACCTAATGGAATTATTCTACCGTTAGTGGAGACTGCAAATTTATTATAATTTCCACCATAGTATGGAAATGTAAATCCTATATTCGAAATAATATAAGCGTCATCAGCTTGAGAGATTCTATTACCTAATTGAGAATCATACTCAGATGAAATAGAGCTTAAGTTATAAACTACAGCGTCAGGTAATGGTGCTATCGGTGTCACTTGATTAATTAAAGCACGGTATGCACTAACAATACCTGCTGATCTAACAAGCCCTGTTAAAGAACTAAGAGGTTTAGAGGTATTCATTATTCTGTTTTTTAGATTACCTACGGTAAGAGATGATTCTCTAGCTAGTAATAATGCTGCAATACCACTCACATGAGGTGTTGCCATTGAAGTCCCACTTAAATTTGTATAAGTATTTTGTAGATAAGTACTAAGAATTGAAACACCAGGGGCTGCAACGTGAACTTTTGTACCACCATAGTTAGAAAAGTTTGCTAAATTCCCTGAAGAATCAACAGCAGCAACAGAAAGTATATTATCAATATTATAATTAGCAGGGAAACTTGCTGTTACATCGTTATTCGATGAATCATTTCCTGCTGCCGCTACAAATAAAATACCATTATCGTTTGCAGCTTTAATTGCGTTTTCAAGTGTTTGAGAATAACCACCTCCACCCCAAGAGTTACTTAGAACTCTTAGATTTACTCCTCTTCTTTTCATGTTTATTGCATATTCTATACCTGATATTGCATCAGCAATAGAACCAGAACCTGAAGCATCTAAAAATTTTATACCCATTACTTTTGTTCTACTAGCTACACCAACAACACCTCTTCCATTGTTTGCTACCCCTGCAATTGTTCCAGCACAATGAGTACCATGCCCGTTATTATCTATAGGGTTTCCAGATCGAGTAATAGCATTGTATCCATTTACATCATCTACTACTCCATTATTGTCATCATCTATGTTATTGCCTGGAATTTCATCAGTATTTACCCAGACATTAGCCTGTAAGTCTTGATGTGTGTGTTCGATACCTGTATCAACAACGCCAACGACAACACTAGGATCTCCAGTAGTTATATCCCATGCCTCAGGAGCATCTACATCTATATCAGTGCGTCCATTGTTTTGACCTATGTTGTGTAGACCCCAAAGTTCGCCCATTCTTGGATCTGATGGCAACGTTAAAGTGTGAACTTTGTAATTTGGCTCAAAAGTGTCAATAGTTCCATTGGCAATCAAATCTTTGATATATTTATGATTTAAAGTTCTATTTTGTTTGGTAGTTACTAAAGAAGCCCCAACTTCTGGAAAATCTCTAATTTCGTTTAAGTTTAGTTGATTTGATAATGAAGAAGCTTGAGAATGACTCAAGTTATCAGAATATTTAACAATATACTGATTTGTTACAACTTCTTGTGCAAATGTATGTGTTGATAACTGTTGACTTATAGATATAACAGCTAAATAACCTACTACTTTTAAATACTTATACTTCATACAAAACCCCTAATTACTAACTTTTCTTCATAAGAGAAGTTCTTAAGTAATCGTCATATCTATCAGAATGCTTTAGCAGGGTTTAATTTAAATCTGTAAATATTCAAATTTATGCAAAAATTTTTTTAATTTAGCGATAACCAAAGGAGTTTTAAATTAACAAACTAAAATAAAGTATTAAAATATGTCTTCAATAAGCCATCTAAATGCCATAAATCCAAAAGAAACTAATACTAGTACAGTCACTCTAGTGAATAGTACTGAGAATCAACAAAATAAAACTCATACATTTCAACAAAGCCTAGACAAGGCTTCTAGTATAGAAAAGACGTTTATAAATGGTATTAGCGCTCTTGATCAGTCTTTTAGAAGTACAGAAGTTAAAAGCGCAGCATTAGTAAAAAACCTTCCTAGTGAATATAAAGGTCTATTTGAATTACAACTCAGTGTCTACAAATGTAATTTTCAAACAGAAATCGTTACTAAAGTAGGTGAGTCTGTTCAAGGTGCAATTAAGAAACTCCAAAATCAAGCAGGTTAACTAGGGATTACAAATGGACTCACGCGTACTTAAATTAGCTAAAATTTCAGAGAATCAAAATTTTTCTACCATTAGTGTTCAGGGTAAAAAATTATTAAATCAACGACAAGAAATAGTTAAAAAGCAAAATAATCTAAAACTTGCTGCTGAGCAATTATTAAATGTCTATAGAGAGGTTTCTAATACTGAAGTTCAAGTTGATTCAGTTTCCTTAAAAGAAAAACATAAGTGGGCAACTCGGGCACTAAATCTGAAGCTTCTAAGTGATGATAAAGCGAATTCTTTAAATTCCGAAATAACAACACTAGAAAATGCTATTTATAAAAATAATATTAAAAAGCTTAATTCAAAAAATAAACTCAAAGAACAAGACATAAAAATCAAATCCTATAAACAAATTGAATTAATTAAAAGGACAAATATTGAGTTAGAAGATTTAATTGAGGTTAAATTATATGTCTGATTTATTTAATTCAGGAACAGGATCCTCATCTATTCCTTATATTATCACATTATTTGCACTTGGTTTATTACCATTAGCGTTAATGGCAACAACTTCATATTTAAAAATATCTGTAGTTTTATCTGTGCTAAGAAATGCTCTAGGCGGAGGACAGATCCCATCTCAAGCTTTAAGCGGTGTATTAGCGCTTTTAATAAGTGCTTATACAATGAGTCCTGTATTTGAAAAGTGCATAAATAACTTATCTGTTGATGCTCAAAATAAGAATATAGTGAAAAATATCCCTAAGACAATAAACTCTTCAAATATAGAATCAGTAATAAATAAAATTAAATTTACTACTGAGCCTCTTGTCTTATTTTTGAAATTGAATACTGGTCAAAAAGAGAGAATTTATTTTACTTCTTTACAGCTAAATAGATCAACAAAAACACTAGATGATAACGAAAAACCAAAATTACTAGATTGTCAGTTAGGGAAGAATGATAAAATATATGACGATGGTTTTGAAAATTGTATCGCTCCACATGAATCTATATCGAGTTTAGTACTATCTTTTGTAAGTTCAGAATTAAGGTCTGCCTGCACGATTGGGGTTTATTTATTTATCCCATTCTTAGTTGTTGATTTAATAATATCTACAATTTTAACGGGAATGGGGATGATGATGGTTAGTCCTATTACAATCTCCTTACCATTAAAACTTCTACTTTTTGTACTAAGCGATGGCTGGAGATCGCTAATTGAAAGCTTGGTACTTTCATATAAGGTATTATAGAAAATATATGGAAAATCTTAGTATTCATATTACCGAAGCGATTAAAATACTTTTAATAGGACTTGGTATTCCACTAGTACTTTCAGTTTGTTTAGGTTTTTTAACTTCCTTACTTCAAGCAGCTACTCAACTTCAAGATCAAATTTTTTCATTTTTCCCTAAAGTAGTCTTATTAGCACTTTTAATAATACTCGGTGGAGAATTATTTTTAAATTTATTGGTTGAGAATCTTCAACAATTACTTATCAATATAAGGTATGTAAATTAGGAAATTTAAAATGACATCTGAATTAAAGCAAATTGATTTTAATTTCATCTATAATTACATATCAGTACTAGCTTTAGTTTCAATTAGATTTGCTACTGCGTTCTCGGTTATGAAGTCAATTAGAGGTATACTAGGAATGTCTGGAGTGAGTATACTTTCATTATGCTTCTCATTTTATTCTATTGGTACAAACTTAAGTTTATCAGTATTAAATAATACAAAAACTTTTTTTTATATTTTACTAACTAAAGAAATTCTTATTGGCTTATTCATTGGACTGAGTATGAGTTTAGTTTTTGAGCTAATACCTTTCTGCGGAAGATTATTTGATACTTTTAGAGGAGTTCAGTTTGCAGAACAAATGGCACCTGAGATGGGACCAAGGGATTCTGAGCTTGAAGTTTTTGGTGGATACTTAACTTTAGCATTATTTTTTTCGCCTCAAATATTTCCCTATTTTATAGAGTACTTATTTAAGATCAATAAATACTGTGGTGTTCTTTCAGAACAGGAAAACAATATAATGCTTTTTGAAGGCTTAAAGATTAATGCATCTACTATGTATGGCTTTATAGGGCAGATATTCATAACAGCTATATTTGTTACTTTACCGCTAGTTGTATTATCTATGATGCTCGAAATTGGTTTTTCAATCATTTCAAAAGTTTCTCCAAAATTCCAAATAGGTTTAGATCTTGGTTACTTAAGGGCAGGGGCGGGAGTATTTATACTTTTTGCGGTTATTTTAAATGGGGAGACAGCAGAACAACTCCTCGTTAAGTATATTTCTAGCTATATATATAGTCTCCAGTCTATACTTAAGGTCTAGGTTAGTCTTATGTCAGGTGAAAAGAACTTTGAACCTAGTCAAAAAAAGCTCAAAAAAGCTAATGAAAGTGGAAACATAGCTAAGGCTGCTGAGCTAACTGCATTTTCTACCATAAGTTATTGGTATCTATTATTAATATCCTCTACTTGGTGGGCGCACTATATTTTTAATTTCTATCATAAAGTATTATCGGAAATTGACTTATTTAGTGAAGAATTGCTAGTATCTAATTTTCGAGAAGGTTCAATCTTGGTGATTTTAGCAATCTTGGTTTGGGGTATTGGAGCAATGTTATTTACTAGCTTCGCACTCTTACCACAAGTTGGATGTAGATTTACTTTTTCTCAATTAGAGATAAAGTTTTCTTTTCTCAATGTTGTTAAAGGAATTCAGAGAATCCTAAAAGGACATGAAAATGGAAAAATTTTCATTGGAATGTTTAGTGAGATGATACAACTTATTCTGTTTGGCTCTATTTGTAGCTTAATTATTTGGAAACAGATTAAGTACCATGTAACATTATCTTTAACCTTGGATGGTTCAGAACCAAATATAATTCTCTTGTTGATGAGAGAAAGTTTAGTAAATTGTGTTTTTGAACTGACTATTATTAGTGGTGTTTATAGTATTTTTCGATATTCACTTAATAAAAAGAGACTTAAGAAAGAATTGATGATGGATATCGAAGAACTTAAAAAAGAATTTAAAGATGATGAAGGTGATTCTTTAGTTAAGGGACAAAGAAAGTCTTTGCATCATGAAATTCTTGCTCATGAGATGATAGAGAACGTAAAAAACGCAAAGGTATTAGTGGTTTCAGACTAGTTGTCACTTTTGTAAGGCCCTAAAAATGAAAAATTTCCTGGATATTTTTAAAGAAGAGACTTCTCTTCCAGGTCAGATTAGGTCTATCGCAGCCCAACTAGGGGTTTATTTTAAAGCTAGTCATTTGGTTATTAGTTTATCTGATACAGCATTTCTTTCTGCAGTCTCTCCAGTAGAATGGGTCAAAGAAGGATCTATTATTAAAGAAGACATTTCTACTAATCTATTAAAAGAATTAAAACTAAGACGAATATCTGGTCTTACATATCCTGAACAAAATAGACAAAATTTTATATCAGGAAATAATATTAGTAATAATAATTTCGTACTGTTTGCATTTTCAATATCTTCAGGAATACCTGAAATTGAAGTTGCTATAGTAAGAGACGAAGAGTTTACTAGATTAGAGCTTAATTATTTAAATCAAATTCTTTCAGAAATTGCTCCTTACATTTCTAAAAGTCGTAAAGATTTATTGGGAGAACTCAAACAACAAGAAAAACAATTAACTGCACTTTATAGATTATCTCATGAGTTATCAGCTTTCTTATCATTAGATGAAATTTATCAGAAAGCATTTGAGATAATGAAATCGGAACTTGGTATTGATAGATTTTGGTTAGGCCTATTAAATGAAACTGGAACTCGTTTAATAGGGGCCTCTGCTTTTGGTTCTGGTTGGAAAAGAAAACTTATTGAAATTAACATAGATGTTAGTGGGGACAGACACCCAATTAGTAAAGTAATACAAACTAAAAGACCTATTATATTAAAAGAAACTGGCTCAATACTTAGAGGACTTGGCATTAAAAGATTTATTTTGAGAAATGAAATTGATTCCGTAGGTCTTGTTCCATTAGTTGCAGGTGGTCAAGTATTAGGTTTACTTGCTTTTGAAGGTGAAAGAGAAGGAGTTGTTATTTCTAATAAAAAACTTTCATTACTTTATAATTTTGCAAGTGAATTAGCTTCCGTTCTATTAGCCAAGAAATTAGAAGAAAGAGTATTAGCTGGGGAAACAATGAGAGCAGCTGGTTTGTTAGCTTCAGGTATCGCTCATAATTTTAACAATGTACTTCAAGGAATTTTAGGTCAAGCTTCTTTAATAGAGCTTTATTCTGAAAAGCCAGAACAGGTTAAAAAATCTAGTGCTATAATTTCGGAAGCTGCAACAAAGGGTGCGAGTCTTGTTAAGCAGTTACTTAGCTTCGCACATTTAGAAGAAGCTGTGCCTAATATACTTGATGTAAATTTATTAATTGAAAGAAGTAAGGCGAGCTTTCAAAGAACCTTAAAAAACAAGCAGTATATCAAATATCAACTAGAATCTAATCTTCCAAAGGCATATGTAGATTCGTCCCATTTAATTAGAATCATCCAGGTTTTACTTTCTAATGCTAGAGATGCAATGCCTGAAGATGGTAGAGTTGAAATATTGTCTGATTATATTGTAGTCGATAAAAATTCACCTCATTATGAAGTACCATTTGGCAGATATGTTCGAATAGGTGTCAGAGATAACGGAATAGGAATGGATTTAGAAACTAAGAAAAGATGTTTTGAACCATTTTTTACAACTAAAAATACGGATCCAAGTACAGGCTTAAGTTTATCTGGTGGCGGAATGGGCTTGTCAGCTGCTTTTGCATTAGCTAGAAAGAACGGAGGTCGATTAGTAGTCGACAGTAGAAAAGGTCACGGCAGTTTGTTTACTCTTTATATTCCTGAAGAATCTGCTTTACAAAATAAAGTAGCTACAAATAAAGTAAGTCCAGATAAAGTTACCTCAAATAAATCAATTCAGGAAAAAGTCGAAGTAATTCAAACTGAAAATAAAATTGATAGCACTATTCAAATTGAAAACTTAGAATCAGCTAGTAATATTAAAAATATTAAACATGAATAAAAAAAATAATACTAATACGGCAGTTTCACTTAGTTACGATCCACTAGATATGAATGCCCCAACAGTTTCTGCTATCGGTAGTGGTAAATTAGCTGAAGAAATGAAAAAAATAGCTTTTAAATACAATGTACCTATAAAAAAATCTTCAAATCTCGCTAATAAGCTTTCTAAAATACAAGTCTCCGAGGAAATTCCAGCTAGTTTATATGATGAAGTTGCTAAAGTGATTTTAAGCACTAAAAGACCCTTAAAAATAACTAAAAATAAATAGCTAAGAACTAAGTTCTGGTTACTTTTTCAGCTATCAGGTATCTAAAGCAGACATTAATTTAAAGTTTAAATTGTCTTGGCTGATAGAGAAAATAAAATAGAACTAAAAAGTAAAAGACTTCAAGGTCTAGCATACTCTCCAGAGGGTAGTAATTCTTTTGCTATTGGAAGAACCGACTTATCTGATTTTGTTGTTTTAGATGATACTATATCTAGACGACATGCAGAGATAATTCCACTTGGTCTTCATTGGTTTATTAGAGATCTTGGAAGTACAAATGGTACTAAAATTAATGGCAAAACAGTTCCTGTTGGTGAGTTAGTACTTCTTCGAGAAGGAGAAGATTTAAAACTTGGCTCTCACAACTTTTCGATAGAGGAATCTAGTCCGCCCTTAGGTGGTTCAACATTAATAGTTTTTAAAGAAGATAGCTACCAAGGTGAGTTTCCGATAGGAGCTTCTACTAGCTTTTCTCTAGGCGGTAATTCAGCAACTATAATGCCTAGAGATCTTGGTACAAGTGAATTGATATTATTAATTCTTCAAGATGAAAACGGACAACTCACTTTAAGTCCTAAACATGCTGATATAAAACCAGTCATTGCTGGTAAAGAAGTAAATTCTAGATATTTGTTAGAAGACAAAGAGACTATTTCTATAGGTAGTTTGTTAATATACGTAAGTATTAGAACTAAGTTAAATAAAGTTCAGTCAGATGGTTCTATCTTAAGCTCTAATCCTTCAGATGAATCAGCAGAGTTACCTGACTATATAAAAAATAGAATGGGAGATGATAGCTGGGGCAATGATGCTAGAAGAAGAAAATCTAGCGCAACTTTATTAACAGTTGATCAGGTAGCACAACAATCTGTAGAAGCAACTTCAAATAGTTCGCCTGAACTAGGTGCCCATAGATTTTCTAGCGCAAATCTAAGAACTCATGAAACTGAACTAAGAAAATATAAAATATCATTAATCATGGGAGCGGTAACAGTTCTCTTATCGGTTTTTATGGTTGTAGTATTATTTGTTCTTTATAAAGATATCATTTTTTAAAGTTAAAATTTTGGATGAGTTAATTAAATTAAGTCTCTCAGAAGATCTTAATACTGAAGGAGATATAACTTCTAAAGCTTGTATTCCTTCTATCGATACAGGATCTGCTTTTCTATTATCAAAAGCTAATGGAATATTTTATGGACACAAAGTAATTCGGCGTATTTTGGAGATTGTAGATAAGGATTTAAAGTATGTAGAGCGTATCAAAGATACAGAAGTTATTTGCCCGAATGATAAAATTGCTGATATTTACGGCAATACTATTTCTATCTTAACTGCGGAAAGAACTCTTCTTAATTTTATTCAAAGATTATCAGGGGTCGCAACAATAACAAATAGTATTGTGAAATCAGTTTCAGATTATAAAGTTAAAATACTTGATAGTAGAAAAACAACACCTGGTTTTAGATTGCTTGAAAAAGAAGCAGTAGTTGCTGGAGGAGGTCACAATCATCGTATCGGTTTATATGATCAGTTCTTAATCAAAAATAATCATATTGATGCACTTGGTGGAGATGTTAAATTAGCTATTCAAAAGTGTAGATCATATAATCCTAATACTTTTTTAAAAGTAGAAGTGAGAGATATGAATGAAATTAATTTAGCACTTTCTGAAAACCCTGACGGATTATTATTAGATAATTTTCCAGCAAAAGATTTGAAGCCTATAGTTGAAGAAGTAAGAAAATTAAATAATAAAATAATTTTAGAAGCATCAGGTGGTATTAATCCCAGTAATATAAGAGATTATGCTGCAACTGGAGTTGATGAGATATCACTCGGTTTTATTACTCATTCAGTCCCATCATTAGATATTTCTTTACGATTTGCGAAATCTTGAGTTCGACATCTTTTAAACATAATTACGAATTAGTCAACTGGGAAATCGATTCAGAGATATTGGGTTCCAAAGTTGTTTCTGGATATAAGTCCTCAGCACCTGCAAGTTGTAATATTAATCATGGTTTTATTGGGACCGACTGCAATATCAATCAGCTTTTAGATATAGCTAAACCAGATAATCATGTATCTATTTCTTTACGGTCAAATAAGGATGAACAATTTACAAAAATACAACTGCCTAAACAAACTCACTCAACTGAGATAATTAATTTTCAAACGTTAATAAATCCTAATATAGAGTGTGATGGAGATGCAGTGCTACTAAAAAAAGGAGAAGCAGCTGGTATTAAAACGGCTGACTGCGTGCCTCTTATAATAGTTTCTGCAAATAATAATTTTGGTGTTATCGTTCATGCTGGATGGAGAGGAGCCGTTCGTGGAATTGTTCAGAATGCAGTTAATTCTTTAACTAAAGCTTCTGGAAGTGCTTCTAGTACCCTAACAGCAGTTATCGGTCCTGCTGCGGGTGATTGTTGTTATCAGGTAGGAGAAGAAGTCACTAAGGAATTAAATAATATTGAAAGTTTATATTTTAAAAAAATATTACTAAAAGAAAATAACCATTTTTCTGTACCTAAATATGTTTTAAATACCTTGATATCTGAAGGTATCTTAGCAGAAAATATAAACCTTCTAGATATTTGCAGTATTTGCGGTAGAAACTCCGGAGATTTAAGCTATTTTTCTTACCGTAGAGAAGGTCAAAAAGCAGGGAGAAACCTCTCTTTCCTAAAATTATAATAATTAAATAAAAAATCGAATTAATACATCTTTAAGATGGATTAATTTAGTATTTTTGTGCTATCAAATGCATAAATTAGAGAAAAATTCCCCCTTATTTAATATCTCAGTGTTGGAATGTTATGAAAGAGACTAGTCAAAAAGAATTTGCTGAAAAAGATACTAGAGTAGCTATCGTTGGTGCTACTGGAGTCGTCGGTAGAGAAATGATCGAAATCTTAGAGGAAAGACAATTTCCGCTTAGTTCGCTTAGTTTATTTGCGAGCGAAAATTCTGCAGGACAAGTTATCGAATATCAGGGCAAAGAGCTAGTAGTACAAGCTATAAATGAGAATTCATTTCACGATATTGATATCGCTCTATTCTCAGCAGGAGGTAAAATTTCAGAACAATACGCTCCTATCGCTAAAAAAAATGGCGTTATAGTAATTGATAATTCCTCTCACTTTAGAATGGATAAAGACGTCCCATTAATAGTACCAGAGGTAAACTCTTCTCATCTTAGAGAAGTATTAAGTACAATTAAAGGGAATGAAGGATTAATAATTGCTAATCCTAATTGTTCAACTATACAACTAGTTGTTATTTTAAAACCTTTAAACAAAGTTGCAAAACTTAAAAGAGTTGTAGTTTCAACTTATCAATCAGTTTCAGGCGCTGGAAAGCAGGGGATGGATGAGCTTTGGGAACAGACCATGGCTATATATAATCAAGCTGAAGTAGTAATAGAAAAATTTTCAAAACAAATAGCGTTTAATGCTATTCCTCATTGTGATATCTTCCTTGAAAATGGATATTCAAAAGAAGAAATGAAATTGATTTTAGAATCTAGGAAAATTTTAAATCTACCTGATCTAAAAGTAACAGCAACTGCTGTCAGAGTACCAGTTTTTTCATGTCACTCTGAGTCAGTAAATATAGAATTTCATGAAGCTATTTCTGCTGATAAAGCGAGAACTGTACTTAGAGAAAGTCCTGGCATAGTAGTACTTGATCAGCCTGAAGAAAATGAATATCCTACTGCGATTGAATTAGCAGGAACTGATTCTACTTATGTTGGAAGAATCAGAGAAGATCTTTCTGTAGAAAATGGACTGGATCTTTGGATTGTTGCTGATAATTTGAGAAAAGGTGCGGCACTTAATGCAGTTCAAATTGCTGAAATAGTGCTTAGTACTAGACAACCTCACTAGATCTGATTAAGTTTGCCGAATATTCGTCTAGACTTAGAATATGATGGGAGTGGATTCTCAGGATGGCAAGTTCAACCTGGAGTACACACAATTCAATCGCATTTAGAATCTTGTTTATTAATTCTAATAAACTCTCAGGCTAAGAAACAAGGGTTAGAACCTATAACTTTTATAAAGATCACTGCTAGTGGTCGTACGGATGCAGGAGTGCATGCGAAACAACAAGTAGTTCATTTCATATGGCCAGATAATATTATCTTCCCAGAGAATGTATTTATTAGATCAATCAATGGTTTAACTGAGGATAAATTATCAATTAAGTCTTATCAATTTGTCCCAGATGATTTTCATGCAAGGTTTTCATGTACATCGAAAGAGTATGTTTACACTATATTTAACAGAGATGTAATATCTCCATTCTATAGAGATTCTGCTTGGTTTATAATTAGACCCCTAAATTTAGATTTATTTTCTGAATGCATCGAGTTAATAAAAGGCACTCATGATTTTAAATGTTTTAGAGCTTCAGATTGTACTTCACGAAATACTATTAAAACTATTTTTGATGCAGACGTAATTAGTAAGGGACCAGTTATAGAAATTCACTTAATAGGAAATGGTTTTTTAAAAAATATGGTTAGATTTATAGTAGGGGCTATCGTTGAGGTTTCTTCTATCAATAATGCAAGAAAAAGAGATTTCGATTATATAAAAAAGTTAATTAACGGCCAGATGGAAGTCAGAGATCCAATTTATTTGGCACCACCTCATGGACTTTGCTTAAATAGAGTATCTTATGAAAAAAATTCGTTATTGGTTCTGCGTAATTAGAGGTTCATTTTGAGTAATAGTATGAACAACCTTAACCTGTTCAAGGGCAGGAATTCCAGCAAGGACAACTAAAGTCATACCTAATAAAAAACAAAAGATTAGATTCAAAGCTTTTTCTTTTGCTTCATGTGAGATGCCAGATTTTAAAGTTTGGTTTTCTGAAGACATATTACTACCTTAAATTAATCAATACTATATCAACGCTATGCCTATTCATGAAGTAGCGCTTGTAGGGTATGTATCGTGAATTTAAGCAAAATACTTAAGCTTTTGTGCCTAATGCATAACAAAAAATATTAAAAAATTGCCCTGAGGGCGACTCGAACGCCCACGCCTTTCGGCACATGTCCCTCAAACATGCCTGTCTACCAATTTCAGCATCAGGGCATAATATCTTGCAGTTAGCGTCTAAAAACTTATAGTAATCAATATAATATAAGATTTTAGATACTTAAGTTTACTTAGTTTCAGTTGGTGCAGCAGTATTACTTTCAGGTACAACACTTTCGGTAGTTGTACTAGAAACTTTATTAGTCTCTACCGGTACTGTTGGTACTGCTTTACTAGCCTCATTTACTACTTCTGTAGACTTAGTATCCTTAACTGAATCAAAGAGTCTTTCACCAGTAGATGCTGGTGTATTCTTGATTATATAAGCTTGGCTAACTGAGGTAGTCATAAACACTACAGCTACTATTGTCGTTAGATTCTTTAGAGGATTTTCTGACATAGGACCAAATAGGCTTGAACTATCTCCGCCTAAAGTGGCGCCAACATCTGCTCCCTTACCTTGTTGTAAAAGAACAAGTAAAATTAAAAATAAACAAGAAACGATATGTACAGTGCTGATAACTAAAATCATTGTATGTAATAGCTTTAGAGTATAAAATTGTATTTAAAGTCAGTTAATTACGGCAGCTGGAGCTCTTATGCAAGTACCTATATTAACCACTAAATAGCTGAGTAATAAGTAGTTGGCCAATTCCTATAATAAAACCTAAGACAGCACCACTAACTTCAATAAATCTAAACTCTTGTTGTAGTAAACCATTTAATATTTTTTCTAAACTATCTGAGCTAAGAGCTTCAATTTCTTTAGCGACTAGATCTTTTACATTAATTTTGTCCCCAAGACTGTCTTTTGCTTGAGATATCTGGCTTATTAATTGAGATTTAATCTCTACAGCAACCTTTTGAGATAAAGAATCAATTAAACCATCTGGAAGAAAAGCACTAATCATTGGTAGTTCTTTATTAATAAATTCAAGAGCTAGTGATTTTACCTTTTCAGCTAGAAAAGTACTATTAAATTCTTGTTCTGCTAGACCTGTGACTTTCTCTTCAATCTTTGCTTGAATTCCAAGTTGTTCTGAAAATAACTCGCCTAGCTTCTCAGCTAATTGTTTTTGCCTTTTAGGAAATACTCCATGAAACTTAACAAATAAGAACTTTTTTTCTATTCTAGGATGGAAAAGCATCTTAATAGCAATATAATTAGTGAACCAACCAATTAGAGCTGCTATTAGGGGAACTAATAGAATCGGGAGTAAATAAAAATATTTTTCCATTTTAGGTATTTAAGGAATAAACTGATTAGTATGAATATAACTTTTAAAAAATTTTCTCTAGTTTTAATTTTATTTTATACCCAAGGTTGTTTATTAACCTATGTAACTGAACCAGATGAGCAAGCATTAGCCTCTCAAGCTAATGGCGGTATAATAGAAAATAAAAATGGTGCCTGTGGTATAAATCCACCTGAGCCAGGTACTCGTGCCTTCTATAACTCTAGAAAAAAGGATTATAGATCAATAGTCTTAGACTTAGTTAAAAAGATGTCGCACTCATCCGATGTAGTTAGAACTAATGCAGCTACTGAAATAGGTAACCTAGGAGCAGAAAACTTAGGTGACCAAGCAAGTATTTCAATATCAAAACTAGAGAATTTAGCCGAATCAGATACAAGTAAGTGGGTTAGAAGAGCTTCTATCAAGGCATTAGCTAAAATAGGCTCACCAAGTTCATTAAGTGTTATAACTTCTAGTTTTAAAGATCCTGATCCATATGTTAGACATAGTGCAGAAAATGCCAAAAAGCTTTTTATGAAATCACAAAAAGCCCGCTTAAATTAACAATTATTTAATCTACTAAATACTATGAAAGATTTTACAGTCCATATTCCTACTAAGATTTTCTTCGGTGAAAATAATGGTGAAGCATTTTTTAATGCAATAAAATCTAAGTATAAAAATATTTTATTAGTCACAGGTAGTGGTAGTGTTAATAAACTTGGCTACAAAGACAGTGTTGTAAATTCACTTAAAGAAAATAACATTACAGTTCATGAATTTGATGGCATAGAGCCAAATCCATTAGCTAAGACTATTAATAAAGCTGGGGAAAGTTTTAAGGGTAAGAACATAGAAGCAGTCATCGCACTAGGTGGCGGTTCTGCAATGGATGCCGCTAAGGGAATAGCTGCATTAATTTATATAGCAGATAATATTGATTCGAAAACTACTACACTAAGTCTTGATATCTGGGATTATGTACTAGGAGAAAAATTATCTGGACAAATACCTAATTCACTACCAGTAATAGCAATTCCAACTACCGCCGCCACTGCTTCTGAAGTCACCCCTTATTCTGTAATTTCAAATACAGATACAGGTGGAAAAGCACCGTTAGCATATGAATTTTTCAAACCGGAGCTTAGCTGGATTAATCCATTTTTTACTAAACTATTACCTCCAACTGTTACTCAAGACGGAGCAAATGATATTCTAAGTCACGTATTTGAAAATTATATTTTAGGTGGAAACGCTTCAACTTTAACAGATAGATACTGTGAAAATATTATAAAAACTGTTATCGAAACACTTCCAGTTTTATTAGCAAGTCCTACTGATTTAAATCTAAGAGGAGATTTACTTTGGTGCTCAACTTTAGCACTTAATGGAATGCAATCCGCAGGTAGAGAGCCTTCAATCTTCCCTTTACATGCAATCGAACATGCTATGAGCGCAGTAAAACATGAACTTGCTCATGGTAGAGGATTATCTACTTTATTTCCGGCTTACTTCAGATGGCTATGGAATAATGGACGTGCAAAGGATAGATTACAAAGATTAGGTACAGAAATTTTTAACTTACCTAGTAATTCAGAATTAACTGGACTTCATTTCATAGATCAATTCGAAAAGTGGCTGAAGAGTGTCAACTCTCTACAAAGTGCATATTCATTAGGATTTACTGATAGTGATTTTGAGCATATTGCAAAGTATGTTGTAAAAACATACGGCGGAGGACAAGCACTACCTGTTCTTGGAGATATGACTGAGAAGGATATCGTTGAGATACTGAAGTTGACTGAGAGTCAGGGGTAGCTTAGTTAAATCATGAGAATTGAGTGAGGCGGTCGCCAGTATTTTTCTTGCATCGCACTACCGCCTCATTTTGGAACTCGGCTTGCAGTAATCCCATCCCAGATTCCGCGCCACCAGCAATCCGATTTCCAAAAGTGCTTTCCACAACTGCCCGCCGGCGCTGTCTGCGAAAAATTCTGTCGCCCACCTCCCTCAATTCTTCTTTTTTATTTTTTCTTATAATCTTTACAGTCCGATTATGTATTCTTTATTGCAGTGAAGAACTAAAAATAGGTCTTTGATAGGTCTAAGCTCAATAGGCATACCGAAGCACTCACCCCAAAAAACTAGATAAGTACTTAGTAAGTTTAACATTTAAAAGTAGAAAATATGTAGTCAGCTCTAATTTAAAGAGCAGGTTTTTAAGTTTTTATGGGGGAATTTAGTAATAAAAATGGGCAGGTTATAGCTCCTTCCTCTGACATTGAGGTAGGGAAAGACACGCCCTTAACTCTCCCTAGTGCGCCAGATAACAACCAAGATCAAAGTCAAAAAGACTCACTTAGCTTTCCCAAATTAGACCCAAATGTCAAACTTAATACAAAATCAGAAAAACTCTTAGAAGAGCTTGCGATCTCCTTAGGCAATGCTAAATTCGACCGTGGCTTTAACATGACCTTAGGCCAAGCCACTCACGATAATAATAACTACTCATCTCGACTACAAGTAGCAAATCAACAGATCTCAGATTTAGAACTAAAGATAAAATTTGAACTAATAAAAAGTAACACTGCTCCCGAAGAACGAAAAGCCCAATTTGATAAGGTACAAAAATTTGCCGCTACGCGTGAGCATGAAGGACTGAATCAATTCCAAGCAGCAAAAACTGAGTACCAAAGAAGAACAGTTCAAGAAGCTGAAAAAGCAAGAAGAGAAGGAGGAGCAAGTTACGCACTAGGGGAGGTATTAACAAAAGCCACAAAATCAGCCTCTAGTCTTATTCCAACAACTAAAGAATCTGTAGAAATATTAAGCAGTGCAATATTCTCAGGCGGGGAAGGAATAGAAAAAGTAAGACTTAAAAACCTCTCACAAAGAGGAGAGTCCGTTCTTGGAACAACAGAAGAGTTTGCTAAAGGAAGTAATTCATCATTTAGCAATGCAGTCGCCCTAATTGGAGTAGGCCTAGCCCCACTAGAGAAGGTATCAGGGATGACCCTAAACCCAGCTCTAGAGAGTGTAGACATTGGCCTTAGAGCCTCAAGAGTTGCAAGTTATAATACATTTTCGGGTAAGGATGCTCAGATTAATTACAGTGACTATAAAGAGCTAGAAGATAGAGAAGGTCTACTAAAAGCAGCGAAGCTTACTATGGACGGTGCAAAGATAGCACTAGGAGCAGCAGCTCTTGGACCTAGCTCTTTGTCTCAATTAAGTCAGCCCATGTTAGTCTCGGGAGGGATGGGGTATGCCGGTGCCTTATCAGATGAGCTACTATCAAAAGAAGGTTTTAAATTAGGACGCTTTTTAGAGCATGGTTTTACTGGGACAGCAGATAGTTTTCTGTTCATGGGTGGGATTACGGGAATTGGGCATATAGCAGAGAAGACTGGAGCACTACATAAGATGTCATCTGTAAAGACATTCTTAAGTCTTGAGAATGGCGTTCAGAAGGAGAAGAAACTAGAGGCTATTCATAAAAGCTTTAAGGGACTAGAGATTACAAATGATGAGGCAAGGTTTGTAAGTAATCTAGTGGGTGAGATGAAAATGGGGCTAAGTGGGAAAATAGACCTGATTGATTCTCTACCAGATGTACAAAAAAGTCTGAATATTTTTTTAGAGAAGGTAGGAGATTTAAGCGCGCTAGAGATCTATGAGAAGCTTAAAAAGGATCCAGAGTATAGAAGGATGTTGGCTGGGGCAGTACTTAAGGTTGGAGTATCAGGGTTTGATGCTTTTGATGTTAAGAGCGGGACTAAGGGGATGGAGAGTCTGGAACAAACAGGAAGGATGGAAGATGGGAAGGAATTAGGGAAGTTTGTATCTTCTAAGAGTGGGAACTTAGAGAGTAATGGGGACTTAGATTTTAGAAAAAATGGTGAGAGTATTTCAATTACCAATAGAGGAGAAGTTCCTATAGAAGTTCTTGCAGTTAATGGTAACGAATACAAAGGGTACTTTACACATACTAGAGATTTCTTTTATTTATTAGATAGAGAAGATCTTTCTTTAGCATACGGGGATATCTTAACATCAAGACAAGAAGTCGATCCAAACGGGACAGAGCATGTTGAATCATTTGTCGATAAAAATACAAAGCTAATTTTTTCTTATAAACAAAATAAAGAAAATTTATTACAAGAGAAGAAATGGAGAAGTTCTTTATTAGCACATGAGAATGAAAATAGGTCTGATATACTAGCTGGTAGAGCAGTTGATGAGAGGCGCTCATTTGAAACTCAGTTTCGATTTTTGGATAAGAATATAGATCAGGTTACTTTAAATAAAAGAATAAATGGTATCTTAGAGAGTAGTTATCTGGGGGCGGAAGGCTTGAGTTTGGCGGCAAGTAAAAAAGATAATATCGAATCAACTATCAATTTTCCTGAATTAGAATATATTTTAATTAATCTACAAGATCTAGTCAAAGAAGATAATTTTGAAGAAGGTGCTATTGAAAAACTGGACGATCTAATAACTCCTGGGAGTAGCAAACTAGTTGCACAGGGAATACTTACCTTAATAAGAAACTCTTCAAATCAATTATCTATTAAGATTTTAGACAACTTAGAGTTAATTTGCGCATATTTGATCTCATGTGATAACAACCAGATATCACGACCTATCTCTGGTATCATAGTATATGAAATCTTGCCGACGCTCTGTCAGGATACAAATGTTTCTCCATATATAAGATTAAAAGCAAAGACTATTCAAGAGAGACTAGTGTGCGAATCCTACTCATCATCTTTTGATCCTCGCTCAGTAAATAACGAAATAGGCGGCAAAGCTATATATGAAGATTCACCATTCTTTCCTGAAAGAGTTACTCTAAAAGATATCGCTAGAATTCGCAAATTAGCCAAGGATACTATATTTATCTGTAGAGAAGACGGCACTCCTGTTGCATTTAGTTATAGTTATGAAAACATTAATTCTGGAGACCCTAACTTATTGCAGCCTAGGCTATTAAAATCACTGAGAGATGAATTAAAACAGATAGAGCAAGGGGAACTTTCAAATCATATTTTACCTTGGGTAGCAATGGATCTTTATAGACATGAAGTATTATCTGGATTTTCTGAAGATTCTATAGAAGAATTTATGAACAGGATTATGCCTTCATCAATACCAAAAGAGATGATTACAGAGCTAGAGAAGGAATTATTTTATAAAAATATATATTTGCATAGGAGTATATATTCAAAATTAGTAATGATATTAGAAGAATTAGAAGATTCAAAAAAAGTCTTAACAGATGAAAGCAATGAAGCACCACTCGATAGCCAAAGTAATACCCAAGGTAGTATCGTAAATCCTTATTACTTCGATCCTAGTAAATATAATGAGCGAGAAAATCTTAAGGCACTGTATTTTAATGAAATGGATAATGAAAAGCTTAAACTAGTAAGACGTGAATTTGCAAATATTTTTCACGAAGAAAACTTTAACGATGACCCGCTATATGACTTACTATCTTTAAATGAAGTTTATATATATTCCGATGATATGTACAATGCTCGTAATATTTGGGGAAATTACCTACGTAATGGACAAGAATCAAGCTTAAGCAAATTTAGGGCAGCTTTAAGAGAACGCTTAGATCACTTAATTTCATTAACAAACCAAACAAGAAGTACTTTCAATATACTAATGGATCTAGAACAAGAACGTTCGGAAGTATTCCCATTTAAAACTGAACATATTGAAAATCTATACTCCTTATTTCAAGAAGTACATCAAGGACCATTAAGATCTCATATTGAAGCTGAATTTGATATCGATCTTTCAGAAATAACTTTCAGATCACAGTTATATTTTCTTCAATTTTTACAAACTAGAGATACTGAAGGATTTATTGCATTTAAAAATGCTTTAAATAAATATCCTAATCAGAAATATAAAATTATAGAAGCCTTTGTTGCTAATGCAGAAAAGGCAACATATGCGAAATATTTAATAGCTTTACCAAATAATTTACCAGAAACAATAGTTTCAAAAATCTTAGATAAATATCTCGAAATAATAGAATCCGCACAAGGGCTAGAAGAACCACAAATACAAAAAGCCATCCGCTCAGCAAATCACTTTTTACATGCATATTCTATTAAAGCTAGATCTTCGGATAATCCAGAAAAAGTTATACTAAACCTAAACAAGCTCCATCATGAAATTCTAGCACTAGGAGTCCTAATAAGAGACTTAAGACGCACAGGTGCAATTAGTAATATTACTGATTTGCAAGGTCTTCAATTTTCTTCCACATGCTCAAAAGATATTACAGATGATATTCGAAATGAAATAGCTGAACTATATCGCAGTAACTGGGAAAGTGATGCCTCATACAGTACAGAACATCGTGAAAAAGTTTTAGCAGCTCATGACAGGGCTATGAAGAATCCTGATACAAAGATCTACTCTTTTGAAACTAGCTCAGAAGTTCTAGCTTTTATCAGAGTTGATTATCTTCCAGATGGCACAATTCACATGGGGGGATTGAATCAACGTCCAGAATTAGACCTTTCCTCTATAGGTATAACCTTACTCGAAGAAGTTATAAAACTAGAAAATCTTACTTCTGATATATTTATTGAAGTTACTAAAAAGAAAACTGAATTAATAGTTCAATATGAAAAGCTTGGATTTGTTATAGAAGCAGACAAAGTTATTATAAATTGGGAAGGAACAGGTGCGGATTTAGTAGTAATGCGCTTGCCTAGAGGTTCAATTATAAAGTAATGCTATAAATCAGTAATTGTATAAGAATCAGCAGATAATTGCTCTAATACCTTCTCTGATATCATTCCTTCTCTTACTGTAGAATATGGAATTAGAATTTTTGTATTTTTTTTGGTTTTTGTAATATTTGCAATACCTTCTCTCAGAATATTTATCTCATCATTATAGTTTAAAACTTTTCTATCTATAAGAAAGTTATGAATAAGTGGAACTTTTTTATCTAGTCTAAATTCTAGTAGAGCTAATATCTTATCATTCCAAATCGCTAGATGGCAGATACTACTATCTGGGATGATAAATTGATCAAGCATTTTATGTCTACCTTCTGTTACAAGTTTTTCAACAAGGTATTCTCTAGCTCTAAAAAACATATCACTAGTTTCACATTTACGAAGCATAAAACCAGTATTCTTAATATCAGGCATCGGTGCTTTATTTATTAATAAGAGTAAACTAGTAAGTTCTTCAACTTCATCTGTGGTAAAATTCTCAGCCGCATTAGCTAGTTTATCCGAAAATATTTCTATTAAATTATTGTAAATACTTAACCCATTATTAGTTAAAGAATAAATCTTCTGTCGTTTATCTCCCTTTGGTGAAAATTTACTAATAATATTATTATTTTCAAAATCACTTAGGTATCTAGAAATCTTACTTGTAGAAAAAGGCAGGTTATCATCTAAATCTTTAAATCCTATCCCAGATTTGCTTTTTGCTATATCATTTAAAATTTGAAACTGAGTTAAGTTAAACTCATTTCCCATATAACTTTCACCTAACATACCTAAGGCAATTACTGCTCTTCTCTGTTCTGGTGCAAACAATCCTTCCCCTTCGCGAAGTTTTTCAGGGGGTGCTTTTAAGCCATTATTTAGTTTACGAAACAACTCAACCATCCGTAAATGTTCCCTTGGGGATAGTAAGCTGCAGCCTAGTTGTGAAATACGACTATTTAATTGATCTGCTTCAGTTAGAAGTTTTGTTCCATATTCAGTGAAAACTAAACGACGACCACGTTTGTCTTCAAATGTTGTTTCCATACTAAGACAACCCATGCTTACTAGCTGATTTAAAAGTCTTGAAATCTTACTTTTTGAAATTCCTAGTAAATTAACTAAGTCACTAGCAGATCTATTTGTATCGTATGCGAGGTGCGATAAAATTATGGATTCAACTGGAGACAAATCAGAAGGCAATAACATCCTAATAGCCCTCATTTTGCGCTGAGTAAGCAGGATTGAATCATGCAATTGAGTATATATATTTAGTGTAGCCATGTTCGTATTTTATGATGATAGTTTTATAATAATAGTTTCATTCCGATATGCAATTATAAACTGGAAGTACTTAGTAATTATAAATCTATAAATAATATAGCTATTTAGACATTCTAAAACTCACATCAATAATCATGATCAAATCAGTATAATACTACTAGATCGTCGGTGCGCGATGGGAATTGAAGCGCTGATATCTATGGCTCTTCCTAATGTTGAGTTCTTTATATTATTATTTGGGTATAAGATTTTTCTGCTGTTCTCTCTTCGGCTGCATTAGAGATGGTTTAATCCCTTGCTCTGGCCGTCTCTTATTCAATTATAAATTTACTTTTCATAATTAATTTCAAACAAAGTTAATAATGAAGAGAGAAAGAATAAATTAAGGTTATTGTTTTAAGTGGTTTTAATAAGGTTAGTTATTTACTTGAGCATATCTAATCCATATTTTTTATTACGATAAGATATTCCGTTGAAAATAATATTTGCATTTCATAGAGTTTGAAATATTTTAATTCTATGAAATGCGATTTGCATTATCCGGAATGTCCTACCGTTGAAAGGATACGCTATTGAGGGCATTTAATTTGCCCTAGAAAGAAAGTATTATGAAAATTTTTTCAATCGACGCCGAAGTCGATGGACTGTACGGACCATCGTTCGCCATTGCTGTCACCGTCCGCCAGGACGGTGTAGAAATTGCGAGCTTCCAAGGAAGGATACCTGATGACGGAATCAAGGATGGGTGGGTGAGGGAGAAAGTTCTCCCAGCCCTGAGTGACATGAAAGTCACGCATCAGACCACCGAGGCCCTCGAGGAGGCCTTCTGGGCCTTCTGGAGTGATCAAAAGGAAGGTTCCACCGTGATTGCCCACTGTGGCAGTCCGGTTGAGTCAGGACTCTTTCGGCGATGCGTCGAGAGAAATTTCGCCGAACGACAATGGAACGGACCATTCCCACTTCATGAAGTGGGAACACTGCTCCTCGCAGTTGGGGCGGACCCCGGCAGCGTTGACAACTACAACAAAAGGCATGGCCTAGTCGTTCCCTTTGCAGGGGTGGCGCACCACCCCATGTACGATGCGGCTGCTGCCGCGGTTGCTTGGGAACACGCTATCGCTAAGTAAAGTAAAAAGCTCTGCTTAGAATAAAAAACTAAGCAGGAGTTAAAATAACTAAACCCACTCAGCCTTGATTAAAGTTAATCTAATTCGCTGAGTGGGTTTTTCAAAAGGTATATAATTATTCTTTCTCTTTCTTTATTATCTTTACCTTGACTCCACCCCATTTTGCGATTTCCCATCGCGAGCTTATTTCTTAGCCTAACATAATACGAAAGTTGTATGTATCTTAGTTTCATCAAAGTGGGGTGGGCTGAAGGTAGTATCAAAAAATATTAAGCACTATATATCCTAATCAGTTCGCTTTCACTATCCAACCAATTATACTTATCATTAATAGCATCAAGCCCATTTTTACCTAGGCTGATTCTTTTATCTATGTAGGAATAAGAATTCTCTATACACCTTGCCGCATATTCCAGATTACCGGATTCAAAAACGTATCTACAGTTTGTTTTCAGTTCATTATCATAATTTTAGAATAATAGTTTCATTCCAGTATGTAAACATATACTGAAAATACTCAACGATAATAAATCTCTCACTAATATAATAACTTAGATATCCTAAAACTCAAATCAATAATTCCGATTAAATCAGTATAATACTACTAGATCGTCGGTGCGCGATGGGAATTGAAGCGCTGATAATCAAAAGGCTGAGAAAGACGGGTAGAGAGTTTGATAAGGTTAAGGCTGCAAGTACTAAGTTAAGAAAGCAGACCTTACTAAATGTTAAAATTCTAGAGAACAAGCAGTGTTAAAAAACACAGCAGGGGTTCTTTAGAACAAAGGTTTTGTTAAACGTTTGCAAACTCAAAAAACATCTTTCTTCTCTATAAAGAAGAATCAATAAATTCTTTTTTATAGAGGATTAAAAATCCTGAGTTTGTGTTCTTTATATTATTATTTGGGTAGAAGAAAGCATAATTGCTCTTGATAAACTGAGTCACTAAAAGTTTTATAAACTAAGAGACTATAAAAAAACAAAGTGAAAAGTTTAACAAGAGCGGTGATTTTTGGTTTTGGTACTCTGCTTTTGAAGAGTACCGAGGTTTTATCGCTCGTAAGAGCGAAGGAGAAAAAATGAGAAAGAAAAAAGGAACCCTGCTTGCTTATCGCAAGCAGGGTGGTTTTATAACAGAGATTCAATACGGAGAGCACGGTGCTCTTTTTATCGAAAAAGTTGAATGCAGAACTGTTTCAGTTCTGCATTATGGTTGGTATCAAGATGGCGGTTATAGGCCGTCTGTCAGATATGATGTCTCACGGACAGCTATGATGTGCCACCATCGGTGGCTGGAAACGGGGTACAATTGGACCCCAAAACCAGTGGCCTTTGCAAGGGAGCATTGCGAGGATGTCGAATTATCAATTGCTACCGGCGATGGATATTTCGATTTGCAGAATAGAAAAGTCTCCGGCTGGTGGCTTTCCGTAAAGGAAGCTACCTTGGAAAGGAACTCTTTTAGAAGTTCCCGCTTTGAGCGGGATTACTTCAAAAGAAATTACCCAAGAGGTAATTGCCATAATTGCGGATTCGACTTGCAAGAACACTTCCAAAAAATCCGCCAAGATGGCGGATATGTCTACCGACTGGAGGAGGGTTCTTCAACCTTCCTGTTTGATTGGGAGGCACATGACCGACCAAGGGTAATGAATACCCTTCTCCCTTAAAGTTCTCCTAGAAGGGATATAGGCTGAACTGTTTATGAGCAGTGACAGCCAACGAATGTTGTATGTCACTGCTCTTTTAAAAATATTTAGGATATGGAAGTCTACTATTCTTTCACTATCTCGATATTTACTACCTTGACTCCACCCCATTTTGCGATTTCCCATCGCGAGCAAATTTCTCGGCCTAACATATGACCATAGTCAAATGTATCTTAGCTTCATCAAAGTGGGGTGGACTGAAGGTAGTATTCAGATATATTAAGCACTATAAATCTTAATCAATTCTTTCTCACTAATCGACCAATTATATTTATCATTAATAGCTTTAAGCCCATTTTGGCCAAGTAAATCTCTTTCTTCTTTTGATAGAAATGCTTTTTCTATATACCTTGCCGCTGATTCCGGACTACCCGATTCAAAAACGTATCCACAGTTTGTCTCAAGTACAATTCTTTTTAAAGGTTCTGCATCTGAAACTAACACTGGCTTAGCAAGTGCCATATATTGAAAAAGTTTATTTGGTATGGTGGTATTTATGAATTCATTATTTAAATGAGGAACTAAGCATAGATCTGAGTTATATATTAACGTGGGCAACTCACTAAACGAAACCCAACCAGAAAAACTTATACAATTTTCTAATTTAAGTTTTGTAACAAGTGCTTGCAGTACGCTAAGATAATTTCCTGAACCTACAATTACTAATTTTATAGAATTATTTCCGCGATTACTTAGAATATGAATAGCATTGATTATATCTTCTAATCCGCGCTCTATCGTAATCACTCCAGCATATAAAAGTACAAACTCTTTTTGCTTTTCTTTCTTTAACAAAGTATTGTCTGTCATAAACTGCTCTAAATCCACAGTATTACTAACAACAAATATTTTATCTGCTGCAATTCCTTGCTTAATTAATCTATCTGCTTGTTCCTCAACAACCAAGATAATTTTATCAAATACCTTAACAGAAAACCATTCAACTAATTTTGCTATTCGATAATTTTTAAAAACTCTCGTTTTCCAATCAACCTTACCCCAGCCCTTTAGTGCTTCTGGATAATTTTCCCACATGTCTAAAACTATAGGGATTCTTAAAATTCTTCCTACAAACCATACTGCTGGAGCTAGTGCGATATCTACAACTTGAAGTGCTTGAATTTTATTTTCTATACAAAAAGATACTAATTGAAAAATCCAAAGTGGATTAAAGAAAATTGGAAATTTTAGAATTTTATTTACTGTTCTACTTTTGAAAGTTGGTATTAGTCTTCTTACATTAATACCATTGTATATTTCATTTGATAGTTTGAAATCACCATAGTTATTACAAAATACGAAAATTTCATGCCCTGCTGATATAAGGCTTTTTGCTTCTTTTTCTATTCTTTCAGCTGGAGGGAACTCTCCTCCTTGGTATACAATACATATTTTCATTAATTTGGATTTCCCATTTAAATCGTGCTATTTGCTTATAAAATATTTAATTAATGAAATGAAGAGACTATTATATATCTCACCTGGACCAGTTCCGCCAAGTTTAGATAAGAGTTTAAATAAATTCATGGCGTTGTCTGAAATTCTGACTGGTGACGTGCTTGAGCCTATTTGGTGGAATAGCGATAAGGTTGGAATTGAAAAATTAGGTAAAGATAATTATCCAAATTATCAAATAGGTAATTTTACTTATCGACTATTTCCTCTAGATCGATACCCCAAAGTCTTAAAGAAATTTGTTAGAATATTTTTCTATATTTTAAAAGCTAGAAAGCTTATAAAAGAAAATGGCTCATATGATTATATTATGACGTATGGAACCAATTCGACTGGTCTTGCAGCGTGCATAATAAAATTATTATACGGCGGTAAACTTATAGTTGAAATCCCAGGTGTCCCAGAGGATGGTTCTTTATATGATAAAAAAGAAAGAACGATATTTGATGTAAAAAATCAAATATTTAATAATCTAATGCTATACCTTGTCGGAATTTGGGCAGATATTTTCAAACTACTCTATAAAAATCAATTACATCGTTATCCAGTTCTCAAAGATAAGTTATCAGCTATATTTCATGATTTCGTTCCTACTCAAAAAATAGAGATGGAACCAATAGCAGATATGGAATATACTGTACTGATAGGATATCCGTGGTATCGAAAAGGTGCTGACTTATTAATAAAAGCATTTCATCAGTTTCTATTAGAATATCCTGAAACAGATTTTAAAATAAAAATCATCGGTTGGATTACAGATCCTGAGTACCTAATAGAATGCAGTAAAGGAGATAAACGAATAGAAATAATCCCTCCAGCCCCGCAATCTGAAATATTTAAGTATATAGCAAACTCTAGTTTTTTAACGATCCCTTCAAGAAGTGAAGCAATGGGTCGAGTAGTATTAGAAGCTATGGCTGCATCTAAGGCAGTTTTAGGTAGTAACGTAAATGGGATACCAACTTATGTTACTAATAATGAAACTGGTCTGCTTTTTAAGTCAGATGATGTAAATAGTTTGTATGAAAACTTAAAGCTGTTGATCTTAGATAAAGAACTAAGGCAAAAATTGGGTCAGAATGCTTATAAAGTCTTGAACAAAGAACATAATGAAAAAGCATATGTTAAGAAATTCAAACAAATGCTTTATTTATTAGATAATAAATAAAATGCCATTCGAAGAAACTTCTCATTTAAGAAAAGCAATTACTGGTGCAAGCTGGTTGGGTATCTCTAAACTTGTTAGCCAATTAGTTTCATGGACATTTACAATATTAGTGACTAGAATACTCTCTTCTAGAGATTATGGACTGATGGAGATGGCAACAGTTTTCACAGGCTACTTAGCTTTCTTTGTAGAGTTTGGTATGGGGGCAGCACTTGTTAATAGAACTAACGTATCAAAAGAAGAAAATTCATCAGTTTTTTGGATTCTATTTTTTTGGGGTAGCATTTTATTCTTACTGGCCTATTTACTAGGCCCAGTTACAGCAAATTTTTATCAAGAACCAGAACTTACTAAGCTTACTCAATTCGCAGGGATACTATTTTTACTTTCTTCTTTAATCATTGTTCCAAGAACAATTCTTCAACGTGAATTAAGGTTTAAAGAGCTTGGTTTTATAGAGGCATTATGCACGATTAGCTCGTGTTTAGTAATGTATTACCTAGCGACAAATAATTTTGGATATTGGACTTTAATATATGGTTATGTTTTTAGAGAAGTCCTTAGCACAGCATGTATTGCAATAAAATCTAAGTTTTATCCTTTATTACATTTTGATATCAGAGATATAAAACCTTTGATAAGTTTTGGTCTACCGGTCGTACTATCAAGTTCGCTTTACTACATATATACTAAATCAGATCGTTTTTTTGGGGGCCAAACGTTAGGCCCTGTTGAATTAGGCTTTTATGCAGTTTCTTTGCAGCTTGCTGCAATCCCTGTGGAAAAAATTGGCTCTGTTGTGCAAAGTGTTCTTTATCCACTTTTATCAAAAGTAAAGGACGATAAAAAAATATTTTCTGAATATTATTTATCTTTTATCTCTTTACTATCAATAATTACAGTTCCCTTGTTTGTAGGTGGTTTTGTCTTGGCAGAGCCTTTAATTTTTAATTTGCTTGGTGAAAAATGGCTAAGTTCAGTTATTCCCTTTAAATTACTTTTAATCGGGCAGTTAATAATGATCTTATCTGCGCCTAATGCCTTAATAAACAATGCTAGGGGAGAGCCAAAAGTTAATTTTTATTTTAATTGTATTTTATGCCCCAGTATCATGTTAGGGTTTTATCTTTCCGCTAGCATGAAAGAACTAAATTATTTAGCACTACCTTGGATTGTTATTTATCCATTGTTTCAGTTATTTTTCACGAAATATACTCTAAATAAAGTAAGTTTGAGTTTATTAGATTTATTAAAAATGATCTCACCTTCATTACTCTCTTCTTTTAACATGGCATTAGTTTTAGAAGCTTTGATTTTCTTGTGTTATAAGAATAATTATAATTTACACACAATTACTGAGCTATTAACACTTAGTATTATAGGCGCATTAGTTTATGTGGGTTATTTTTTAATTTTTGACTACAGTTCTATACGTAAGATTATTGCTCTATTTAAAGGAGAGAAGTTTGAACCTCTACAAAACAACTAAATATAATATAGCTTTAATTTTAGTAGCTACTATATTTATTTTTACTACTTTAATTTTCGTATCAGGAATTAATCCAATAACAACCAGAGGTGAGGGTAGGGAGGGACTTGTTGTTCAGGCTATGGAGAGACAAGAAAATCTTATATTACCTCTTAGAAATGGAGTAGAGATTCCTTCAAAGCCACCACTATATCATTGGATATCATATGGATATGATAAGTTAACTAATCTTGATACTATTAAAAATATTGATGTTACATCTATACGAGCACCTTCAGTTATCTCAGCTAGTTTAATCTTTTTAATTCTCTCAGTCTTTTTATTAAAAAGAGCGCCAAGCATTATTGCATTCTTAACCGTCTCAATACTTTTTTCCTCTTTGGAGTTTATCAGGTATTCTACCCAGGGCAGAGTGGATATGGTTTTTACGCTGTTTTTGGCTATTAGTATGATCGGTCTTTATAAGTATAATGAAGAAAAATCTAAACTTACATTTATACTTACAACAATTTGTTTATCTTTATCTGCATTAGGTAAGGGTCCTTTTGGTATAATTATACCTCTTTTAATACTTGGTATTTTTATTCTCTTTGATTTTTCAAAAGAGAATTATTTTGAAAGAATAAAAAAGCTTTTTCCGTTTATACCAATATTTCTATTCTCTATTTTACTCGCATCTATTTGGTATTATCTAGCTTATAATATTGGCGGTGAGGATTTTTTAAATACTCAGCTAGGTAAAGAAAACGTGTATAGAGTAGTTAAATCAGATACCATTGAAGTTGGCCATAATAAGCCATTCTATTTTTCATTTATATATCTTTTATCAGCAATTCTACCTTGGGCACTTTTTCTACCTAGAATTATAAGCACTATTTTACAGTTAAAGATATTTAAGGTTATGTTAGCTAAGGATTCTTTATTTAGATTTGCTAGCATTTGGCTTCTTGTTTTTCTTTTTGCTGTCACAGTTAGTGTTAGTAAGAGATCTGTCTACTTTCTTCCAGCTCTACCTGCTTTTGCTTATATTTTTGCTATACTTATTAGCAATTCATCTAAAGCTAATCTAAGTAAAATTATACTATCATTTGAAAAAGTAATATTTAATATTATTTATATTCTTTCAATTACTTTATTTGTACTTTTAACTATTCTTAGTATTTTATACTTCTCCGGTGTTAGTACTTCTTCTGTAGTTTCTTTGCTGTCCTTGAATGGGATACAAATTTCTCCGAAAGTTATTTTAATACTTAGCTACATTGATGTATCCCTAATTGGGATCGCAATATGTCTTTTATTTTTACTTTTTATTATCAATACTTTTTCAAAGGCTAAAAATAGTTTCTTCAATGAAAGAATTGAAACTGGTGCTTTATACTTCTCAATATATTTTTGTTTTCTTTTTTTAGTTGCTCAGATTAGCATAGCACCTTTGGTATTTGAACAAGAAAATCCTGAAAGTTTTTCTAAGGTTGTAAATCAAGAAGTTACTAGAGACTCGAAAATATATCAGTACGGCGGTGAGTTTTATGCACTTAGTTTTTATCTAAATAGAGATGTTACGGTAATAAATGATTTTTCTGAGATCGTTTCAACCGGTCTTTCTACTTATGTTTTAATATCTGAAAAAGATATTAAAAATCTTAAATTACTTGAAAAACACGAGATTATTCAAGTCGCAATAAGTAATAGAAACCTTGCTAATAGAGATGGAAAAGTTTTATTAGTGAAGATTATAACTTAAATTTTTCTTCGTTTATAACGAAATTATCATAGTTACGTCTTGTCTCGATCGTATTTTCTTTTATAGTTGGAATTACTTGATTATTTTTTTTACTAGATTCACTTAATGCTTTTTCAATTTCTAGTGGTAGGCTTTCTAATTGAGATGAAATATGAATAAGTATTTTTTCCACCTTAGCTACTCGCTTGATCAAGTTGTTTCTTTTATTAAACCATGAAAAGAACTCTCTTATGGTTACTAAAATACAAAATGGAACGAAGAATAAAATTAAATAGGTAAAAACATCAGCGTTTCCTGTAACTATATTCGCAAGTAGATTTTTGAGGTCGACGACTGAACCAAGTAGTTCTAACATGCTATTAATTTCTCCTTAAAATTATGCTTTTAATTTAGCACGTCTGAATTATTCCGTCTAAGGTATAGATAACTTTAGTCGAAGGTGTATTGTCCTACTATTCGTCAGACTCATTAGAAGAAAGTTTCTGAAATAAAGCTATCCCATAACTTGTACCTTCTCTTAAAATCTCAGAGAAGCTGTTATTATCTTCTTTATATCTTTGATGAGTATTAGTAGTTTTAGTTTCAGACACATTAACATCGGCAAAACTAAATGCACCGTATATAAGAGACCCTAAAATTGTTAACTTGATGCCGATTAACGTTAGTTTAAATAATATATATGAGAAAATACAGACTCCAACTAAACCGACAAAACCCGTCAGGATGCCGGGGAGACTTAAAGAACCTATGATATTAATTAATTCATTGTTTAATAAAAACTCTGATGAAAATACTACTAGGGAATTTAACAACTGTTCCACGACTGGTACTACTCCTTTTTACAAAAACATGTAAAGTTTGTATCGGCAATTAATATTAATTTATTGAGTTAAATCTTTAAACACAGATAAAAGTGTTTAAAATAAAGACATTTTGAACGTAAAATCAAGAAGATATCTAGGGTTATTAGTAGCAATATTATTTAGTGCGGGCTTATTGTACTGGCTAATACGTGATCTGAATTTTTCAGAAGTTGCTAATGAGCTTAGTCAAATGAACTATATTTATACCATTCCCTGGTTTCTTATCTTTATTTTAGGGAACTACTTAAGAGCAATCAGATGGTCTTTTTTATTAAATGGTAGAGAAGATATAAAAATACCAGATTTGTTCCACGCCTTAAGTATAGGGAACTTAGGTACTATGTTTTTACCATTCAGGGCAGGGGAGTTCTTGAGACCATTTTACTTTTGTAAATGGTCTAATAAAAATTTTGCAGAAGTATTTGCTAGTGTCGTAATTGAGCGAATATTTGACGTTATAGGTTTACTATTCGTTTTTTCTCTGTACTTCTATAAAATTCCCAATTTACCTAATAGTATTTTTCTTGGCTCAATTAGCTTAATTATATTATGCGGGATTTTAATAGCATTCATGTTCCTCTGCTATCTTGTTCCTACTTTGCCAGTAGTTATTGAAACGTTATTGTTGAAAGTACGTATACCAAAAAAATTAGTTACAAATGTATCATATGTAATTAGTAAGTTTATTACTGGGGTTTCTTCTATTAAATCTTTGAAACAGCTAGCTATTATTATTGTTCTTAGTTTCTCTATTTGGTTTTCTTATGTAGCATCAAGTTATATAGTTTTATTCTCATTAGCACCTGACACAGCGACTCTTTCTTCTGCCGCTATTACTTGTGTCTTTATAGCTTTATTAATAGCAGCACCAAGCGCTCCAGGGTTTATTGCAACTTTTCAACTAGGATGTGTGCTTAGCTTAACGGATATTTTTTCCTACAGTAAGGAATTTTCTATCGCCTATTCAATTATATCGCAGGGTGGTCAATATCTTGGAACTATTATTCTTGGCATAATAGCTCTAAGTTTTCGAGGTGTTAGCTTCTCTAAATTAGTAAAGCAAGACTCTTAATCATTAGATTTTCATACTGGCATGTAACTTGAATTACATATTCCTATGTTAAGTAGTTATGTGGTGGTGTGGTGGCTCTTGGCTTAGTGGTGGTTGTGGTGGTGGAGAAGGGGGGTGCTCTAGTAAAGCGCCCCCTGTGGGGTTTCATTACTGATAGATAGTATAACCCAATATGGAAGATTAAATCTATGAGATTGGAATCAAGTATGTATGCCGGACGTGAGTCATTGATGACTCATGGTACTGCCCTAAATAGCGTATCAGATAACTTAGCAAATTCAAATACAGTTGGATATAAAGATAATAGATTAGAATTTGCAGATTTGTTAGCAGGAAGTACGGGAAACTTATATGGCGGACCTTTAGAAACAGGGAACGGTGTAAAAGGTGTAGAAGTAAGAATCAATCACGAAGCTCAAGGAACGATTGATAATACCGGAAGAGAGTTGGATACAGCGATAAATGGTCGTGGTTGGTTTGTTCTTGGAGATAAAAATAATATAGCAACTGCTTATTCAAGAGCAGGGAACTTTTCAACAGATGCTGATGGTAATTTAATTGCGGCTACTGGTGAAAGAATACTTGGATACACTGCAGCAAGCCCAGAAACTTTAACTAATATTAACATAAAAAATGTTGCTAGTACTACTACTGCAACTTCGGAAATTATAATAAATGGTAATCTAGACCCAGCCTCAGCATTAGTTGCAAACTTACCACCTGCAACCAATTTTAGTTCACTAGGTGAGGCGGCATCATTTGTTACTAGCTCACGATCAGTTGATTCCCTAGGGGAGGATAGAGACGTAACAATGTATTTTTATAGAACTGGCCAACTAACATGGACAGTTCAAGCTTATGCCGATGGCAAGGATATCGCAGGTGGAACTCCAGGAACCCCTTCTTTATTAGGCACATCACAATTAACTATAGGGGCGGATGGCCAACCTTTAGCAGGTGCTGCGCCCTTAAATATTACTCCAGCTTGGGCAGACGGGGCAGCTGCTGGAGCAATATCAATTGATTTAACAAAGTTTACAGGATTTGCCAGAGGATCTTCAGTAACAAGTACTACACAAAATGGATTGAAAGGTGGTCCAGTTACTGGAGTCTCATTTAATAATGAAGGGGAAGTAATAGCAAATTTACTTTCAGGAGAAACTACAATTATTGGTTCTCTTGCTTTAGCTAAATTCGCCTCTCCAGATGGCTTAGAAAGAGTTGGAAATAATAATTTTAGATCTGATGATGGAAACTCGGGAGCTGCTACAATAGGAAGAGCAAATACTGAGGGACTAGGCACAATACAAGGACAATCACTAGAATCATCAACAGTTGATACAGCAAAAGAATTTATACAGTTAATTCAGTATCAACAAGGCTATAGGGCTGGTTCACAAGTTATTCAAATGGCTAATGAACTTATAAGTTCTACCATAAAAATAGCATAATTTCACTATTTTTATGTCTATGTTATTATCAGATAAATTAAACTGATAATAACCGACAAAATGACTCATTTCAAAACAGAAGAATTAGACTCTAGAAAAGGAGTTTACGTAAAGACATTTGGCTGTCAGGTAAATGAGTATGATACAGAAAAGATGTTAATGCTTCTTTCTGAGGAATATAAGAGAGTTCTTACTCCAGAAGAAGCAGAAGTTATATTAATAAATACTTGCAGTGTTAGAGAAAAAGCAGAACATAAACTGCATGGTTTGCTTGGTCGTTTAAAACCTTTAAAAGAAACTAATCCAGAACTTGTTATAGGAGTCGGCGGATGTGTAGCTCAGCAAGAAGGTAATAATATAATCAAACGAAATAAGTTAGTTGATTTCGTAGTAGGCACACATAATATTTCCTTAGTTCCTTCATTAGTAAAAAATTCTAAAATAGATAGAACTCCTCAAGTAGCAGTAGACTACAGAGATGAATGGGAAGAACTTCCTGATCGCTTTGATGCGATGCCTGATGAATCCTATATAGTAAAATCTACATTTAACTCTTCTGTTAGGGCACTTGTCGCGATTCAGCGTGGATGTGACAAAATGTGCACATATTGTGTAGTCCCGGGAACAAGGGGTAAACAAGTAAGCCGTGATCCTAAAGAAATTTTAAAAGAAATTAATCTAAAAGTAAGAATGGGAGCAAGAGAGGTACTATTATTAGGCCAGACTGTTAATTCTTATGGAGTAGATTTAAATCCTAGAGTAAAATTTTCTAAGCTAATTCAAGAGATATCAGAAATACCTAATGTTAAACGAATTAGATTTATTTCCCCACATCCCGCAGAGGTTAAAAAAGATTTTATTGATCTATACAAAAAGATCCCTAGCCTGTGTCCACATATACATTTACCACTACAGTCTGGGAGTGATAGAATTTTAGGCTTAATGAATAGAAGTTATAAAACCTCAAGATATCTTCAAATAGTAGAAGAGTTAAAAGAAAAATGCCCTAATATCGCAATAACTACTGATATTATTATCGGCTTTCCCACAGAAACTGAAGAAGACTTCCTAGAAACCTTAGAGGTTGTTAAAAAAGTAAAATATCACAGTGTATTTTCCTTTAAATATTCAAAACGACCGAAAACCAGTGCTCTTGAATTTCATGACGATCAAGAAATTCAAGAGGAAATAAAGCAGAATAGGCTAGTTAGATTACAAGAATTAGTAGGAGAACATGCTTTAAGTCATAATAAGTCGTATTTGAATAAAGAAATTGAAGTTTTGGTTGAGAGTACCTTAGAAAATATATATAAAGGTAGGTCTCAGGAGAATGTACATGTTGAATTTTTTAAAGATGAAGGGCAAACTTTAGATATTAAAATGGGTGATATTATAAAAGTAAAAGTCCTAAGAGCTAGCCCGCATGGACTGAAAGGAACTTGTTAATTTTTCAATGTGTTAATTATTCTTGATGACTAAATCTAAACCAAAAAAAAACGAAGAAATTCCTTCGACTTTAAGCTCGGAGAAAAGTAAGTCTACGAAATCAAAAAAACAGAATACAGAGCTATCTAAAAAAGAAGTAGTTGAAGTTCACGTTGCTGGTATTGTTCTTGATACTGCCTCTAATACTCCCATAGTAATATTAAAACCTTTTGAAGAAGAAAAATGTCTTCCTCTATGGGTAGGTATACTAGAAGCAACTTCAATTAGTGATGCATTGCAAGGAGTCGTTTCGCCTAGACCGATGACGCACGACCTTATAACTTCAATTATTGAAAATACAGGTATTTTTATTAGTAGCGTATCCATAAATACACTCATAGAAAATACCTTTATGGCGAATTTAGAAGTTTCCTCTGGAGATGAAATAAAGCTTATAGATTCAAGACCAAGTGATGCTATTGCTATCGCTGTAAGAATAGGCTGTCCAATATATATAGAAAAGAAGCTATTTGAATCAAGCGGAATTAGTATTACTGAAATCTTTCCAAGAGATCTTGCAAATAAAGGCATGTCTTCTATGAAAGATACTGGAACAATGAATACAAATTTACCTTCTTCCAAAACAACAAAAGATACTTTAAAAGAAGGTCAATCTTATGATAACTCTACACCAGATCAATACTCTGATGGAATTTTCTTTGTAGAGTTAGATGAGGAAAAAATGAAAGAAATACTTCAAGATGTAAAACCAGAAGATTTTAAATATAAAATATAAGTAAAGTGTTATGAGTGATATAGATACAGAATTTTCAGAAATCCAATCATATTTAGTAGCTAATTGGCAAAAAGTTTTATCTGCAGTTTTTACTTTATGCCTAGGAGCTTGGTTCTATGGTGAGTATAAAGAAACTATGAATACAAGATTAGGAGAAGCTTCTTATGGTTTTTCTCAAGCTTCTGAATCTTTGAGTGAAGCATTAAGAGAATTAAAAAAGGACCCTAGTTTAGCAGCTTCTATTGAAAAAAAAGATACTGCATTATCGAACCTTGAAAGAGTTAAATCTGAGTATCAAGATTCATTCTATGCGATTACTGCAAGTATAAAAAAAATAGCCTCATTATTAGAGATGTCAGGTAATATCAATGAAACTCCAAAATCTGATCTGTTTAAAGGCGATGGCATTGAGAAGAAGCTATTAGCAGAAGTATCAGAATTATTATCCATTCGTTCGGAACTAGAAAAAAGTAATAATAATGTCGATGCTCAAGCTAAGGTTATAGAAAAATTAAAATCACTTCTAAATTCTTCAAAATATGTAAAAGAAGAAGCCGTTTTGACACTTTCTTCTATCTTGTCATCAAAGGAATTAAAGTCATTATTGGAAGAGTTATCTAAAAACAACCCAGAGTTACAAGATAACTTTAACAATCTGTTATCTGATCAAGGTATTCATATTACTCAACAGATAGCTCAAGATAATAGTAAGAAGTAATAATTTATATGAGTATTCGTATAAATAAAGTTTATACAAGATCTGGTGATCTTGGAGAGACATCATTAGTAGATGGCTCTAAAGTTAAAAAGACTAATATTCGTTGTCGTTCATTTGGAGAACTGGACGAACTTAATTCTTGCCTTGGGCTAGTTAAGGAAGAATTAGATATTTCTAAACCTGAGCATAATACCTTAAAAGAAGTAGTTGAATATCTACAACAAGAACTATTTGATATAGGAGCTGAAATTGCTACTCCTAACGGATTTAGTTATCCAACTATGTGGATCACTAATGAAAAACATGTTGAGCATTTAGAATTACTATGTGATCACTTTAATGAAAACCTTCGTGAACTTAAGTCATTTATATTACCCGGAGGCAGTAAATTAGCTTCATATCTTCATCTTGCAAGAACAGTTTGTAGAAGAGGGGAGCGAGTAATAGCTGAATTGTTCGAATCAGAATTTAACTTACCAGAAGAAAAATGCTCTAATAGAAATATATTTAGATATATAAATAGGCTGAGTGATTTATTATTCGTGTTATCTAGGTATGTCCTAGAAATAGAAAATAAGACTCCACCCTTGTGGATAAGAGAAGCTGACAGAAAAAGGCCTGTTTTAAAGTAAAAATTCTACTTCTTGTACTTTTTACTCTTAGGATCAACTTTTGTTTCAGTAGTTTCAGGTACAGTTTCAGATATAGTTTCTTCAGGAGTATCTACTGCCACAGGCTGGGCAGTTTGAGTGGTTGGTAACACGTCAACAGATGCACCATGTTTAAAAACTAACTCGCCACCTCTATGACTTGTTAAACATGCTAAAATTAAGCTTAGTACTAAGCAAGGAGTATAAACCCAATGTAGAATTTCATTTGGTTTTATAGCTCGAATAATCGAAAATAATATTGTAGGAATTAAAGACATTAGAAAAAGTTTTGCTGAAGCTTGATGATGTGAAATAACTTCTTCAGGAACCTGAAATGTAATGTTTGCTCGCTCTGCATCATAAAATCCCGTATAATAAGTCGCTATTGAAAATATTCCTAGTAAGCATGCCAGATAGCAGGAAAAGACTCTCCAAGTATTTGTATCGCCAAAGAATGCAACTAGCTCAGTTATAAAAATAACAAAAAGAAGCACTGCTGGAAAACTTGCAAATATAGGATGAAACGGAAGCATTTACTTAAATAATTTTTCTATAATACTTAATGACCCAATAGCCATACCAATCATACATCCTAAATTGGAGAATCCGACAACTAGTAATATTCTTAAGACTCTATTTTTCCATAAGCCAGAAATATTCATACCTGATATAGATGTTATATCATCGGTAATAGTGTCAAAATCATTAACAGTTGGCTTCCTTATTAAAGCTTCAACAAAGCCAGAAACCCATCCAGTAGCAATTCCTGGATGAATAGCTGCTATTGGGGCTATAAAGCCTGCTGAGAGTATCGATAGGGGATGTCCCAGAGCTATAGCTGCTCCTATCGCGGCACATATTCCAGTGGATAAGCACCAAATTCCAATTAACGACAATCCTGCTTGGTAATCAAAGGTAATAAAAATATATATTAATGACAACACTAGAAATGCAGGCATTCCGTATAAAAGTAACTTAGAAATTAAAGTAGGGGGAGGTAATTTTGATACTTCTGTTCTATCGATATTAGGACTGTGTGAAGTGCTCTCTTGAACTTTAGAAAATAAATTCATCATACCGGAAACGTGACCAGCACCGACAACTGCTAAAATAGAATTATTTTTACTAGAAACTGATTCTAAAAGTATTGATGACATATAAGTATCACGTTCATCAACAATGACTTTTTTTATTTCAGGTAACTTATCAGAAAACTCGTTTAATGCAGATATTAATTGATCTTCTTGCTTTAACTTTTCTATTTCTTCTTCAGTAATTTCTTCTTCATTATTTGAGCTAAAGCCACTAAATAATATCTTAAAAAGCATGGTCCAAGAGACATTAGCCCAAGCTCTTCTCATTGTTATTTTAATGTCTCTATCTATTAAAATAATTTCAGAATTAATTTCATTAGCTGTAGAAATAGCAGCACTCATTTCAGCGCCAGGTTCAATATTAAGCTTTTTTGCTATTCGTTTTTGATGTGCAGATAAGAATAATTGAATAAGTAATACTGCGGACTTTCCTGACTTTATAAGTGTAAAGATATCTGTTTTTTTCCAGCGATCAGGATTAGTTAGAGCTTCATATCTGCCTTCACAAAGCTCAATAGCAACAGCTTTGGGGCGGTAAAACAAAATTAAAGACCTCACGTCATCCGCACTTTTTTTACTTACGTGAGCTGTTCCGAAGAGAACAATCTTTCCCTGATCTGGATTACTTGGATCTATACTTATTTCATACAATGGCCCATCAACACTAGGCCCATCAACTACAGTCTTTGATAACATTATAATACTTAATTAGACTTTTAAAATGGTCATCATGCCCGATAAGCTTACTTATAGGGCATCACAGTAGGGCATATAATTACTAATTACCCTAGCGCAATACTACCCTAGAGTTCAGATTCTAGGGAGTATTATTTTAATCAAAATTTATAGTCTTGTTTGAATGCCAAAGATTATAGAAGCTCCGTAAGTTCCGTATCCTGGTATTTCTTGATAATCCTTATCTAATAAGTTCTGAACTCTGATATATGGAGTCAAATAATCAAAACCAGAATATTCAGTGACTGCATTAACTAAAATATAGTCATCCATATTTTTACCGTCAGAGTCTATTCTATCGGCGATACCAATCACATCTGTTCTTAGTACTAAGTTATCAACTGGCAGTACTCGTAGTGACAATCCACCCTGATGACGAGCTCTTCTTGGTAAGACTGAATTCGAATCTCTATTTTCCGAGTCTAAATAAGTATAACTTAAGGTAGGCTCTACATATTGACTAACTTTAAAAGAAACTTTTGATTCTATACCAGTAGCATATGCACTTTGTATATTCTCTGGAGCATTAGTTAATACGTCAAAAGAAATTAAATCATCAAAGTTGTTATAAAAAAAAGTTATGTCCGATTTAAAATATGAAGTAGTTGTTTCAAATCCTACATCATAAGATTGACTCTTCTCAGCATCAAGATTTGGATTAGAAAATCCTGGAAAATACAAATCACTCAGCGTTGGTGCTCTATAACCAGTGCCATAACTTGTATGCACTCTTGATGATACAGCTTCAAAACTTTGTGATGCTGTTAATCTGTAAGTAAAGATATTTCCAAACGAAGAATCAAAATCTTCTCTAGCCCCAGCTGTTAAGTTAGTTCCTTCAAATGGAGAAAACTTTTGATCAGCAAATATGCTATTTATATCCCTACTTTTATTAAATTGCTCTAATGAATTCCCATCGTTTCTTTCATAAGAATAACCAAGTAAAGTTGTTATATCATCAGAAAATTTAAAAACGTTCTGTTGTTGAACATTATAATTTGTAGATTTAAAAGCATAATTATTAAAGCTAGTTTCTGGATCTAATCCCTTAAAATAATCAGAATTATAAGCTAGAACTAAAGTGGGATTAAAAAATATTTTTTCTTCTTTTTCTACTTGACCAAACTTAAGACTAGACTGTACAGACTCTCTTCTTTGTCTGTAATCTAATGCATCTATAGAGCCAGTAGCAAAATCAAAACCATCTAACTCAGAATTACTTTTAAGATATCTAAAAGTTGGGGTTATTTCTACATCTTCAATTGTAGCAGTTGCCTTCCCTACTACGCTAGCTGCGGAATATGGATCATTCTCTGGATTATTGTTGGAAGTTTCTGCTACAGATGTACCGTGTAGCGAAAACCATGAAGTTCCAATAAAGCCTTTTAGATTTTCAGTTCCTCCTGTAGTGGTAGCTTGATATCTCTGCTCACCATATGATCCAGCCTCTGTATTAAGAGTAAGAGATTCTTCATCTGATGGGCCTTCAGTAATAATATTTATTACCCCGCCTAAAGCATCACTTCCATAAAGTGTACTTTGTGCTCCCTTTAAAACTTCTACTTTTTTAACACCAAGTGAGTTAAAATCAGCGAAATCAAATTGACCACTTAAATTTTCATTAATAGGAATACCATCTACCATTACTAGACTTTGACTTGATCCTGCACCTCTTAAAAACACACTGGTAGTTCTACCTGGACCTCCAGATTGAGTTACTTGTAGGCCAGGTACACTTCTTAGTGTATCAGCCAAAGTAAAATCACGTCTTTCTTTTATTTCCTGTGATTGAACTAAATTATAAGTTGATCCAACTTCTTTAGTTTCCTCTTCGAATCTGTTAGCAGTAATTATCATTTCGGGAATAGACTCTTCTGAGGCCCCTGAAAGTGTCTCCGCTACACTAAAGTCAGCTAATATTAATTGTGATAAAGGCAAAGAAGTAAATGCGCAGGCACTAAACATTCTCGCCAATGTTTTTTTGACGTTCATTCCGATTCTCCAGTACATCCCCCTCGGGACTCTAGATTTATATTAGCCAATAATGCCTGGTATCCTGGCTTGCAGTCATCCTACTAAGAGACAATCCTTCCCAAAATTTGCTCTATTTAAATAATAAATAGGAAAAAATCAGTGGACATGAATAGAGTCTCTATTCGTCGTGCATACAGTTGCGGGGCAGCGAAAGATTTTAACTTTACTTCCCAGAGAGAATATTAATACAGTTAATATTAGTACTCTCTATTCATAAAATTTTTATAATCTTATGAAAAACATAATTGGTGCTAGTTAAAATTAACTAGCATAGAATAACTAACACTATATATATTTATGGTAAAGTACTTAGTCTTTTTGAGTATTATTAGACTCCGCCGGTAATACGTCTGATGTATTCTTAGTATTTTTTTCTTCTACTAATGGCTTATCTTTTAAAGCCTCGATAACTCCTAGTTGTTTCAACAAATCGTTAGTATCTAACTTTTGTACTGATAAACCTGATGAATCGTTTATTACTACAAATTTAGGATTTGCCTTAATCAACTGTTCTGCTATCTCCATTTTAAGAATAGCTTCTCCTCCTGGGCCGCTAAGTGCTTCCGTTCTTTTTCTTAGTCCCTCAAGATTTTCTGCACCTACTGCTTTTATTCTATCGGCTTCTAAAGTTTTTGCTTTTAAATATGAATTTCCTCTCAAAGTAGCTTGATCTTTTCTACCTCTAGCTTCTTCGTTAGCTCTATTAACTTTTGCTAAAGCCTCGTTAAATTCGATTTTCTTTTGCTCTATTACAGAGGCAATTCTTTTCTTTTCTTGCTCAGTTTCCTGATTCGTAGCCTGAGTTTGATCTATTTTTTGTTGATAGCTGTCATCAATACTATCTTTTTTAACTCTTTCAAAACGGTGTCCTTTATAATTAACTGCATCAATTATTATTCCTTCTGCATTTAGACGAGCATTCATTGCGACTTTAGTCCTATCAAGCCCTTCTTGTCTTTTTTCTTGTCTGAAAAAATCTCTTGTAGAAAGTGTATTTAAATGAGTCCTAATATCTGCTCTTGCCACAGCAGATACTAATTCGTGTATTCTCTGTTTCATTTTTGTTTTATCGCCTGAAACATACTGTATAATATGCGCGACTTTTGTAGGATCGATATGATAGTGAACTGTCAAAGAAAGTAAAACCTCATTTCCGTCTACAGTTCTAGTTTGAACAGCATCATCAAATTTCTTACCGGATTGCATGTCCTTATGCTCACCCCAACTTATAGTTTGAACTGTAGTATCTATCTTATATAGTTCTTCCCATGGCATAACTAATACAGCAGGTCCTGGAACCAATACAGTTGATTTTACTCCGCCACCTAGAAAAGTTGGAAGCTTAACAAATTCTACTCCATATTCTCCTGGTTCTAAAGTTTGATAACCAGTATCACAGGCAGATAAACCAAATAATGAAATTACCGCTATAATTGTAATTATATAATTTCTCATTTTATTTTTCTCCAGTTTTATTTGTAGAAGAAAATTTATCTATCCACTGAGTCATATTATAAGGATCTATACCAGTTATTATTCCACCTTGTAATGAAGAAATAAATGGAACCATTTTTCTAGCAGCATATATTTTTCCACCTTGAGTAGCTAATATTTCATTTTTATCTTTTTCTATCGCTGCGGAAGAAATTTCAACAAGTTTATCACCTTTTGCAATTTGTTCTTGTTCGTACTTCTTTGCTTCTTCATCTAAAACTTGAACTGTAGACTCTCCTTCTACCTTTAGAACACTAATCTTTTGGCCGTCCCATATAGCTCGTACTTCTTCAGTTTGAGCTCTAGCCTCGGCTAGTTCACTCTTAGCTGCATTTAATCTTTCTGTGGCATCTTGTAAATTTTTTGCAAAAATTTGATCATCAATATTTTGTTCGGAATAAACATATCTTCTAATTAGCGTAGCCCAAAGCTCTATTCCATCTTTATTTAAGCCCTTGTTAATTTCTTCAGTAGCTTTAAATGCAGCTTTTTCCCTTAAAGCAGGATTATAATAATCTGTTGTTGAAAGTCCACTTAGCCACTGTTTTAAATAATTTTCTGCGTTAGTAGCAAAAGCTACTAATTGTTTATTATAATCTGCAGTATAAGTATTAACTAAATCCTTAGGCCCACCGTGTGTTCTGGAAACCTCTTTAACTAATGGAACATCATTATCACCGCCAGTTGCTAGTGTCTGATTTTCTGTAGTTCCAATTCTTAAGGTAGTTCCTGGTTTGTCAAAAAATCTTACAATTAAGCTAATATCAGTCTTTACTTTAGAACCATCTGTAGTAGGAATTTCTAATTTTGATAGAGATAGATCTCCTTCAACTTCTCTGTCATCCATTTGTACAAATTGAAAATCTCGAGGAATTAAAATAATATTTGAAACGTATGGTATCTTCCACTGTAATCCTGGATTTAATCCATCTTCCTGATATCCGCCTGTAATAAAACCTGGAATAGAGACTAGATTTCTCCTGATACCAATCATGTTTGGTGGGATTACTTTTCCAAATACAAAAAAGAATATAAAGAATAAAAATAAAGTCAGCATAGTTAATGTAACAAGTAATGTTACTACTCCGCCTTTTTCGTGATTGTATTGATTCTTATTCATTTTTCACTTTTAAATATTGTACTTTAACTTATCAACATCCTTATGTTATATGCCTAATATGAAAATCGCAAATTTACAAGTAGTGCTAGTAGAACCGAATATACCACAAAATACAGGTACTATTGCTCGCTTACTAGCCGCAAATTGTTTAAAACTACACCTGATTAAACCTTTAGGATTTTCCCTATCAGATAAATACTTAAAACGAGCGGGATTAGACTATTGGGAATATGTAAAAATAAATGTACACGAGTCATTCGATGATTTTCTTTTATCAGAAGAAATATCAGAAACGGATGTAAACTCAGGTAGGTTAAAAATATTTACAACTAAGGGCGAGAATAATATTTTTTCATGCAATTATAGCGACAACGATATTTTAATCTTTGGCAATGAGACTTCAGGTTTATCGGATCTTTATCACGAAAAATTTAAAAACTTTAGATATCTAATTCCAATGATTGAACCCGGTATCAGAAGTCTTAACTTATCCAATGCTGTATCAATAGTTACATACGAAGCATTAAGGCAATTAAATTTTCAAACTAATGTTTAATCTCACAAGTTGATCCTTCTACTTGGCTCATTATGCAAAAGTCAGAAAATACTTTTAAAAGACTTCTTGGACCACCGTTTGATATTTTTTTAAATTCTTCAATTGGAGGTACCTCGTTTAATCTAAATATAGAAACATCTTTTATAGAACCCTTAAAAGTGTTCGAAGAAACAATTCCTGAGGTTACATGAAAGTCCCCTTTCGAAATAATTTCGTCTAAGGGATCGACAAGTATGCCACCGATTTGTTTTGATGATTTAGAGGTAGGTTCATATTTATTATCTACCTTAGAAATAAATCCACTGATAAATGTAGAAGGTTCTATAATAAACGTAACAGCTAGTTTTATATTTTCATTTAACTCAGGTACTGGTGAGAGCGAATACCAGCCACCTAGTCCATTTTTATCTTTCAAGTAGACATCAAACCTTGTTGAAGTTTTTAATCTCTTAATTGCAATTGCCCAGCCAGATGAAGGTGCTCTTTCTGAATCGTAATTAGTGATTAACCTCATTCTTTTATCGAATGTAGCTTCTGCGGTTTGTTCGATAAAAAAGCTAACTACAAAAGCTTCACCTGATTTTGGAAATAATTCTGGATTTGATTTTAGAAAAAAAGCTCTTTGTTTATCTTCAGAGCTCGCAGGTGTATCTCCTAGGACATCATCAGATAAATCTGCCCTAGGTGGTGGTGCTTTGATATCGTTAGGATTGTTTTCTTTTGCGGATTTGCAAGAGAAAACACAAAAGCTTAATATTATAAACTTAGTAAGAAAAGAAAAGAGTAACTTCTCTCTTCCTTTAATCATAACAGTTTATATTATAAAGAATAAAATTAATTAGTCTCTTCAGCCTTTGGCTTTCTTTTTTTCTTAGCTTGATCCATTTTAGACTTAGCATCAACAGCAGCTTTTCTTTCTTCATCTGACAAAGCGCTTTGAGCAGATACATCAACAGTGAAAACACCAATTACTTCTGAATGAAGCTTAATGTTTACTTCTTGCTTACCTAACTTTCTAATAGGTTCTTGTAAAATAATTTGTCTTCTATCAACTTTTTTACCCTTAGCATTAAGAGCTTCAGCAATATCTCTAGTACTGATAGATCCGAAAACTTTATTACCATCTCCAACTTTCAAAGTTAAAGAAATAGTGACCTTCTTCCACTCTTCACAAGCTTGCTCAGCCTCAAGCTTAAGCTTCTTCTTTTTTGCAGCTATCTGAAGCATTCTATGATTGATAGCTTTTGAAGAGCCCGCATGAGCTTCAACAGCAAAGCCACGTGGTATTAAAAAATTTCTTGCATAACCTGGCTTTACAGAGATTTTATCCCCGATATCACCTAAACCGATTACGTCATTTACTAAAAGAATTTCCATATCAATAAACCAGGATTACTTACAAATTATAAAACTACAAACAATAAAAATTAAAGTCTAAATATTAAAGCTATTTTTTATAGCAACTTATTATATTACGACAGCCAAATCAGCATCTAACTTATCATCTGGATCTTCTACTTCAGGATCTAAAGATGATGCAGCAGCGTTAGATGTTGGTCTGTAACCATATGTAAAATCCCCTTTTAATCTACCATCAAGATCTGGAGAATATTGGTTCTTTGTCATTACAGTACTTCTTAAAACTTCATCCATTAGCTTCATCTGTCTGCTTAAGTCTGTAACTAGACTACCTCGACCGCTTACATTAAGAGCGACAAACAAACCATATTTATAATTGCTAATAGTATAAGCAAGAGATCTTCTGCCCCATACTTCTTTCTTATCTAGAGTACCACCATGCGCCTTGCATACTTCTTCAACTTTTTTAATTCTTTCCTCAAGTGCAGCATCTGGAGTGTTTGGATTAAACACCATTAATACTTCGTAACTTCTTTGTTTACTTCGAATCATAATTTACTCTCTATCTAATATACTCTAACTATACTTTTAACGAGCTTCACTTTTCCTGACTAGCAGCTTTAATGCTATTTGCTAAAAAACTTGAAACCTCTTTATATCCTTTATCTAAAATACTACCACCTCTTGAGTTATTATTTAAAGAATCACCTTTAATATTCTCATAATAAACACTCAAAAAACGAAGTAGAGAATCAACACTTAAGGATTCTGCAAACTTCAACTTTTCTTTATCTAAACCAAATGGCTTACCCAACACCCAATTTGAAACATCACCCCGGTTAGAAGAATCAGTTCCAGGATGACCTACTCCAACTCTAAGTCGGTAAAACCACTCAGTGCTAAAGCTAGACAAAATGTCTTTTATCCCATTATGTCCTCCGGCAGATCCTCCAAGTTTAATTTTCACTACACCTGGTTCAAAATCTATTTCATCATGAACTACTATTAAAGGTAATGGATCACTTCTATTTATAGAAATATTTGACTTACCTTCTTTACTACCTTCATCATGAAAAAGCTTAAAATAGTCTGCATAAGCTCTAAAAACCTGTCCGCTTCTATTCATATAACCAAGCGGTTTGCAAAAATAAAGATTTTTATCTACTAGATTACTTTTATGCCTAGCTTTAAAAACATCTATTTTAAAATCTCTATTACTCTTCCACCCTTCTACTACAAAATTACTATCCAGTGAAATTTTCCTAGATAATTCTTCTATAATTTCGAAACCAATATTATGCCTGGTCCCTATATATTCTTGTCCGGGATTTCCTAATCCTAGAAAAACCAACTAAGTCCTCCCGACAAGATAAAATTACCTACTAAATAATATAATATAACTACTTTTTAGCAGGAGTAGCTGCCGCAGCCGCTGGTGTTTCTACTTTTCTTTCCATTGTAGCAGTAACAATAGTTAAGCCGGGAATACTCTTTAAAGTAACTCCTTCAGGAAGTGGAACATCAGCTGCGTGAATAGAATCACCTGCTTCCATACTTGAAATATCAAGAACAAACCCTTGTGGAATTTTTGTTGGGAAACAAGCTACTTCTAATTCATAATTTGATTGATTAACAGTTGCTGTACCAAGTTTTACGCAAGCTGGTGTCCCAGTAATACTAACTGGAATACTCACTATAACTTGGTGATCATCAGTTACTGCTAAAAATTCAACATGTAAAAGTTTTCCTTTAATAGGCTCTGATTGAACACTCTTAACAAGACTCATCTTGTTTGAAAGTGCATCAATACCTTTAAATTTAAAAAGCTGTGTATGAGGCTTCCCTCTAGCAGCCATCATAAAGTCATGTGAATTCAAAAGAACTGACAATGACTCTCCTCCAGGTTGATAAACAACTGCAGGAAGTTTTCCTGATTTTCTTTGTCTTCCTGAATCACCTGAACCAATTCCAGTTCTTAGTGATACTTCTAATTCTATAGTTTCCATAAAAATCTCCAAATGTTTTGCCAAATTCTTTGGCAAATCAAGCATATTGATGCTTCTAAACCGCTAATTTGTATGCGGTCATCTAACAGACTTAATATCAGATCTCAAGTCTAAGATAGCTATAAATATACTAAAAAGTAATAAAAATTATTAAATATAAGAGCTTGCGGTTATTGAAGGGTATAAAATATTGGCTATTTAACTAATAAAGTAGCTTTACTATTACTCTTCACCGAAAAGTAAGCTAACTGAAGCATCTTCATGAATTCTTCTTATTGCATCACCAATAAGCGGGGCAACGCTAAGTTTAGCCATCCAAGAATCCGTATCTTTACCTTCAAGATCAGAATGAAAAATTGAATCACTAGTGATGAATTTTTTAATATGACTTGGTGGTAATAATTCTTTTGCGTTTCCAGATAAAACAGCATGGCTTGCTAATGCATAAACTTCCTTAGCACCTCTTTGTAGTAATGCTTCAGCCGCCTTAACCATAGTACCACCGGTATCAACCATATCATCTACAATAATAGCGATAGTATCATGAACCTCCCCTACTACATTCATTTCAGCAACTTCATTTGGGCCAGATCTTCTTTTATCAATAATAGCTAGCCCCGCATCAATTCGTTTTGCATAAGCTCGCGCTCTAGCAACCCCGCCTGCATCCGGTGAAACAATAGTAATCTGTTCGCCTTGAAAATTTTCTTTAACAAAATTTAACAACACTGGTCTTGCATACAAGTTATCAACTGGAACATTAAAAAATCCCATAACTTGTCCAGCATGTAAGTCCATAGTCAGAACTCTGTTAGCTCCGGCACAAACTATTAGATCAGCTACTAACTTCGCTGTAATCGCTACTCTAGGTTTAGTCTTTCGATCTTGTCTTGCGTAACCGAAGTAAGGTAATACCGCAGTTATTCTTTCCGCACTGGCTCTTCTTAGTGCGTCCATAATTATTAAAAGTTCCATCAAGTAATCATTTCCAGGATAGTTCGTACTTTGAATTACGAATACGTCGTGACCTCTAACGTTATCTTTAATTTCTACGCCAATTTCACCATCGCTAAAACTTCTAATTTCACAACTAGTTAATTTAACCCCTGCTTCTCTAGCTATAGCTTCACTAAGAGGTGGATTAGATCTTCCCGCAATTATAGATAAAGGACCTCTCATGAAATATGTAACTCCCTAATTATTTTATGAAAAAATATAAAGATTCTATTGTTATGATACCTTTTAGACAAATTTTGTCTACTTTTACACCTAAGTTATGCGGTAAATAAAAATAAGATAGCTTATAATGACACAATTACTACTACCTTGAGTAATAACAGCACTATGAACAGGTTATTGATAATTCTATTTTGTGCGCTTTCTGCTTGTAACAATAGCGAGGGAAGCAGTAATTTTCTAAAAAGTCTAAAACCAGGCTCTGATCTTTTTGCGCCATCTCAAAATACACAGCCCTCTTCTAAAAAAACAGGGGTTATTAAATCCATAATAAAACCAAGCAAAGAAGATATAGTATCGGAAGAAAACTCAATCAATGACTGCCCTAAAGGAACAACTAGAGCAGGGAAAGGTTATCCTAGAGGAAATAAACAATGGTGCTTTTATAAAGATGAAGACGGAAAAGAAATTAAGCATGGTGAATTTAGACAGTGGAATAATAACGGTAGCATTGCACTAAAATGTACCTATGCTGATAACGAGTTAGAGGGTGATCTAATCACAAGTTATCCAGATGGGGAAATTAAAGAAAAAACTAATTATGTTCACGGTAGAAAAGAAGGCGTATCAACTTATTACAATAAGGATGGAAGTAAAAAATTAGAAGCTAATTATAGACAAGATTTATTAAATGGACTTTATACTGAATACGGTAGGAATGGCGCTATTTTAATGAAAGGTAGCTTTCTAAATGATCAAAGAAATGGATTGTGGGAAGATTATGATCAGAGAGGTAATTTAAAAATAAAGTCTGAATATAAAGACGGTGTAAAACATGGGAAAGCTATACTATATAACAGAACTGGCTCCCCAAGTGCACAAGGAATGTTTAGTCAGGATACAGAGATTGGTCATTGGATATTTTATAATAATGAAGGCCAGAAAAAAACAGAAGGTAATTTTGTAGATGGTAAAAAGCATGGTCGTTGGGTAGATTATAATAAGAACTCACAGCCTATCAGAAATACCTACTTTGATATGGGTAGGAAGGGAGAAAGTTATGCAATTTCAACTAAAGTAGGAAGCGATGGAAGAGTCGGAGGCTTTGGTAAAGGTGATATCTTAGGAGAAGAGCCCCTCCCTGTTCAAAAAAACTCATATAGTACTAATACTTATGAAGAAAAAAGATCTAAAAAAAGAGATAACAAACCTGCTCCATTAGAAAAAGAGGGTTGGTCAGCCTTGTAATTTTAAACTAAGATCCTTTTAGACCAGAGCCACTTAGTGTAAGTTACTCATTAAAGTATTAATAAATTACTTTAATAAATCCAAGTAGCACTACACAAATAAATGACAACAATTAAAGAAGATACTACGAGTGAGATAGAAGAATCTAAGGAACCTGAAATATTAGTTCGGGTTAAGACAGAAGCTATCGAAAGTGAGTCAGACTTAAGTGCTCCATTCTTTGCATTTAGTTATAATATTACAATAACTAATAAGAGCAGCAAAACTATTCAACTAATTAACCGACATTGGAAAGTATTCTCAGGTGGAAAGCAAATAGCGGATGTAAAAGGCGAAGGTGTAGTAGGACAACAGCCATCTTTACGTTCAGGAGATTCTTTTGAATATAGTAGCTGGACAGTGACTAGAGATGGAATAGGCTCAATGTACGGTACATTTACATTCCATACAGAAGACGGAGAATTTATTGATGTCCCCGTCCCTGAATTTGAATTAATCTTTAAAAATAGATCTACAGTTCATTAAAAAATTATTCGCTCTTCTTACTTAAAAAAGGAGTGATTAATTCTATAGGTAATGGGAATATAGTTGTACTATTATTTTCTGTAGCTATTTCACTAAGAGTCTGAAGATATCTAAGCTGAAGGGCACCAGGAGCGGCACTAATAATAGTAGCAGCTTGGTTTAACTTTTCAGCAGCTTGGAATTCACCTTCTGCATTGATTATCTTAGCTCTTCTATCTCTCTCTGCCTCAGCTTGACGAGCCATTGCTCTTTGCATTTCAGGTGGCAGATCAATATGCTTTAATTCTACTAAAGAAACCTTTATACCCCATGGATCAGTTTGGGTATCTAAGATTTCCTGAATTTTATCATTAATAACTTCTCGATTAGTTAATAATTCATCAAGCTCAGCACTACCGCACACACTTCTTAATGTTGTTTGCGCTAACTGACTGGTTGCGTAATGATAATTTTCTATTTCGTTAATTGCACGGTTACAATCGATAACCCTATAGTATATAACTGCATTAACTTTTAGAGATACGTTATCTCTTGTGATTACATCCTGCGGTGGAACATCCATTGTGATAGTTCTGGTATCTATCCTCATGGCTTTTTCAATTATAGGTAGCACAAAAATAAGTCCAGGTCCTCTGCCCCCAACTAACCTACCTAATCTGAAAATTACGAGACGTTCATATTCTTTTACAATTTTTACAGCATTTCCGGATAAAAAAACTATAATAGCAATTAGTAATCCTATAAAACTCATATTTAGCCTTCTTGTTTTTATTTTTCTTTAACTATTAATATTATACCTGAGACGGAAACTACCTCAACTATATTCCCGATTTCATTATTTTTTAATTCTGAATCAATATCAGCATTCCAAGTTTCGCCATCTATCTCAACCTTACCTCGAAATTTGTTACTACCTTTAATTGGTGTAAATATTTTTTTAATCCTAGCTCTTTTCCCTATCAATCCCTCCTTGCCTGTAACAACTTTTTGTTTCAAAGTGTTAGATGCAAGAAGAACAAGACCTAGGATAATTAGACCTATTGTAAATGAGATCCCACCGACAGCAACTTTATCTACCGAAAAACCTTCTGCAGCCCAAATAAAACTAGTATCTACTGCATAGATTGCTCCAAGTGCAAAGCAGGCAACTCCTATTAAGCCGAGTACACCAAAAGTGGGAGTAAATGCCTCAACAAGTATTAAAACACCTCCGAGCAAAAGTAATCCCACTCCGCCTGTATTAATTGGTATAACTTGTGAAGCTACTAAAGTTAATATAAGACAAATTACTCCAATAAGCCCAGGAATAATAAGCCCCGGGTGATAAAATTCTGCGATAATACCACCCATAGCAGCTGCACCAAGGAGGCCTGTTACATTAGGATCGGAAATAGTATTAACTACGAGTTGTTTCATGGTCATTGATAAAGCTATTTTTTCTCTAGCCGATAAATCAGGAAGAGTTACTTCTTTATTATCTACTTTAATCTTTTTGCCGATAGCTTTTTTAAGTAAATCATTAGTATCTTCAGCAGTAAAATCTACTACTTTTTCTATTACTGCTTCTCTATCAGTTAAACTAACACTTTCCCTGACTGCCTTTTCAGCCCAAGAAACATTTCTTCCTCTTTGTTCTGCTATTGCTCTATTCATCGAAGCTGCAAAGTTCTCTACTTTTCCTCGCATATCTCCTTCTACATTTTTACCATCTCCAGAAACAGGATGTGCCGCACCAATAGTTGTACCGGGTGCCATAGCTGCAACATGAGCTGCCATTGTAATAAATACCCCAGCAGAAATTGCCCCACCACCTTTTGGAGAAACAAATATAAAAACAGGTACTTTAGAATCTAAAAATAACTGAGTAATTGTTTGAGTAGAAGGCAGTAATCCTCCGGGAGTATTTAATTTTACTAATAAGGCACTACCTGAAACTTTATCTATTTCAGCAAATCCACTTTTAAGATAATCCACAGTGGCAGGATTTATGGTACCGTCAATCTCTAAGATAACTATAGGACCATTGTTCACTAAGCTGTCTAGTAAATCGTCAGAATAAGCATTTGCAGAAAATAAATTTACCATCAGAAAAAACAGTAAATATATAAATTTTAATATTTTCATTTTGTAACTTCCTTAAGAACTAATTTAAAATCTTCCCAAAAATCTTTTTTAGCAGGAGGATTTCTTAATACATAGGCTGGATGAATAGTTGGCATTACTTTAATTCCTTTATATTCCATCCAAGTGCCTCTAACTTTCGTAATACCCTCTTTTATATCACAAATTACTTTAGCAGCAGGAGCGCCGAGTGTAACAATTAACTGAGGTTTTATAAAATTAATTTGCGCATCAATGTATTTTCTACAAGCTTCTAATTCTTGAGCTAATGGAGCTCTATCCTCAGGAGGTCTACATTTAATGACATTTGCAAAATAAAGGTCTTCCCTTTTCATTAGCAAGCCTTTTTCAATAGCAGCAAAGAGTAATTGTCCAGCCGGACCTACAAATGGCTCCCCTGTTCTATCTTCTTCAATACCTGGCCCTTCTCCTATAAACATTATTTTAGGACGATTAGTATTACCTGAGCCAAAAGCAGTTTTATTTCTACTTTCACATAACTTACAATCTGTGCAATTTGCTACTTTAATAGCTAAATTCTCTAATGAAGAATACATACTTTCTGGTCCAGCTTGATTAGACGAGACTATAACAGGCATAACTTGAGTAGTTACCGGACTTTCTATAGTTGGGACTGAAGAAGAGACTTCTGTAGAAACTGCTAATGATGAAAGAATAGGCTTTTCTTTCAAATATTCATCAAACTTAATATAACTATCTACTCCCAGCCAGTTCTCATACAGCTTAGTTATTTCGTCATTTTGAATTTTATTATTCATATCAATGTAAACTTTGAAGACAATAATTTACGATATCAAACGAAAGTTCTTGTTTTGGTTTTGGACCTAATTTTTTGATACTTCCATCTTTACTAATTACCCATACAGTACCAGAATCTGTACCCATATTTTCATCAGAAAAGTTCGCTACTATTAAATCTAAATTTTTTTCTATTAATTTTTTCTTAGCGAAATTTATTAATTCCTCTTCGGTTCCAGTTTCAGCAGCAAAACCTACTATATATAAAGGTGCTCCAACTCTTTCTTTAAAGACAGTTCTATCCTTAGCAATATTGCATATGATGTCAGGATTTATTACTAAATCTAAAGTGGTGTTTTCTGTTTTATTATACTTTAGTTTTTTATTAGAAAAATTTTTAGGCTTATGATCACTAACAGCAGAAGCCATAAAAACTATGACATTTTTGGTGCTTGTATCTATCTCTAATTCAGATAATAAAAGTTTCTCCATTTCAGAGGCACTTTCCACTCTTTTAGTAGTGATACTCACAGGATCAGGAAGGCTAGTTGGCCCAGAAATTAAAATAACTTCCTTAGCACCCATTTGTTTACTAGCAGAAGCTATAGCATATCCCATTTTCCCTGATGACTTATTAGAAATAAATCTTATAGGATCAATCATTTCTCTAGTAGGACCAGCTGTTATAATAACTTTTGAATTACCTAATATTTTTTGAGTTTCTTCTGCTATTTCATTTGATACGACTCTATTAGTCGACTCTATAATATCATGCAATTCTGCCATTCTTCCCTGCCCAACCCAACCACATGCAAGCTCACCTTCAGAAGGATTAACAAAATAGTAACCTCGATTTTTAAGTCTACTAACATTTTCCTGCGTTATCTGAGCATGCCACATATTAGTATTCATCGCAGGACAAAATAATATAGGCTTAGTTGAAGCTAAAATAATAGTACTTAATAGATCATCAGCAATTCCGTATGCAGCTTTAGCTATTATATCAGCTGTTGCCGGGGCGACTAATAAAACATCTGAGTTATCAGGAAGAGAGATATGACCGATTTCAATCTCTTCCGTAAGGTCAAACATATTAGTAAAAACTTTGTTCTTTGTTACAGTTTGAAGAGTTAATTTTGTAACAAAATTTTCAGCAGCTTGACTCATTACTGCTCTTACATTTGCACCTTCTTTAATTAAAAGTCTTAAAAGCTCAGGCGTTTTATATGCAGCAATGGAGCCTGAAATTAAAAGACTAATATTTTTATCTTTTAGACTCATGATCTTAAGTATGGATTAAATGACTTCTCATGCCCTATAGTAGTATCTGGACCATGTCCACACATAACAATAGTACTATCAGGTAAAGTAAAAAGTTTATCTCTTATCGATTTTAATAACTGAGCATGATTTCCGCCTGGTAAATCAGTTCTTCCGATACTTTGTCTAAATAAAGCATCTCCTCCAACGACAACTGGAGTATCTTGAATTGTACCTTCTTTGAAAAAAAGAGAAACATGTCCTGGAGCGTGACCTGGTGTTAACAAGATTTTAATATTTGTTCCTAAATAATCAAAGAAGGTCTCATCTTCTAATAAGGAATCTGCATTAGGTACATTTTTATATTCAAACTTTGATAAGCCATACATTTCTGCTTGTAACTCTATGCTATCCTTAAAGGCTTCACAGTCTTTATGGTAGTGAAGAGTAGCTTTAATTGAAAACTCTTCTTCAATGCATTTAATTAAATCCTTAATACCACCGGCATGATCTATATGAGCATGTGTGAGAATTATTTTTGCAGATGATAACTTACTGCTAGAAAAAGTTTCTTTTATCGTAGCTGTAATAAATTCAGCATCACTTCCTGGATCTATGCAAAGTAGCTCACAAAGCTCTAAGTTATATATTATTCTACAGTTCTGTTGAAATGCACTAACTTCTAACGTTTTTAAACCTAAATATGTATTATCCAAAATTATATTTGCTAACTAAAATATTATTATCTACTGATCACTCTACTACTTTCAAGCATAGTGACATTAGGAATTTTTTTACCATTATATGAACAAGCTACAAAGTAATTAAACTTTCCTATTTGCTTATTACCATAATTAATCTCTGAATTCCCTATCGGATATATAGCATCAAATAAATCATAAAAATACGGCGCTTCGTTTTCTTCACTAAACACCAATAATGCATTAGTACCATTTAGTTTTTCCCAGTCCTGCCATAGATCAAATTGGCTAAACTTAGCTTCACTAGGGTCAGCAACATAAACTTTATCAAAATGATTAGAATAAAATGCTATTAAAGAGGCTTGGGTATATTTATCAGAAATTATAATTGGAGAAGAACTATTTCCATTAGTTGTGCATTTAGAAAACCCTTCATCAATTATTTTTTGATCTACTTCCTTACCTAAGTCTCTACCTATTGTTAATTTTTTAGTTGGTAAAATGTTTACTGGGATACCAAATGAATAACCTGTAAATAATAAATGACTAATAAAAAGAACAGAAAAATTCAAAATTAAACCTCTCTTTAAAAGCTTAAAATTTAATTTATTTAAATGCCCCGCATTAAGTAGATATGCAAAAAGCATAATCAAACTCAGATATAATGGCATCGGCCAATTCGCATATACTCTTTTTTGTAATGACATTAAGATGCACAAAGTCGCAAGTGGCAAAGAACAAAATACATAAAATCCAGCAAGGACATCCCCTTTTCTCCATACCTTGTAGCCGACGTATAAAGTATAAACAAGTATTGGAAAAATTATTGGTCCAACAAGACCTAACTGTCCTCCTATAAGCTCAAAGAAATGGAGACCAGTCGCATATGCTCTCTTCTTACTTTCAAAATGACCTGTTAGCTTAGTAAAATTTATCCAGTTATTTCTCATATTCCAAATAACAACTGGCATAAATGAAGCTACTAAAAATAAAGTTGAAATTAAAAACTGCACTGTAAATAAATGATTTCTGTACTTTTTATTGATGATAAGAAATAATATATAAAAAGGTGCCAGTATTACTGAAGAGTACTTAAAAAGTGCTGCTAGCCCTATGCTAAAAAAACTCAATATCCAGTATGAAGGATTATCTTTTTCAATTGCCTTATGAGCAGCAATAATACTCAATATCCACAGTAAGCATAGTGGAGGGTCGCAAGTAATAAACATCCCAAGAGATCCAAAAAATAAACTTGACCAGTAGATAGTTAGAGATTTAATTGATGTTTCTCTGGTGTAAGTATTTTTAAAAAAGAAATATAGAACTAATGATATTAGAAACTGTGAGATGAAAGCCCCCGCCCTAACTCCAATTTCTGTTTCTCCAAATATGCTAGTAGTTAAATAAATAAGATAAGCGATACCTGGGCCTTTCTCATAATAACAAAGATCTAGCCTTTTAGACCAAAGCCAATAAAATGCCTCATCGCCTGAAAGACTAAACGGAGAGATATATACAATAAAAGTCTGTGTTATGATGATGCATAAGAGAATTAGTATTACACTTAGATCGACACTATTAAATTTAGTACTTTTAATTAAACTCATCTTTTGATTTTGCTCGAATAGCTATTATGATTATGATACATAATTAGCGATAACTTATCAGATATAATATAAAAATTAAACCGTAGTTTTAAATGTTTAAATAAAGATAGTTTGGATAAAGATACAACTACACAACCTCAAGCTGACTTTTTAAAAGGTACAGTAGAGAGGATTACATATAGAAATGAAGAAAATGGTTTCTCCGTTCTTAAAATTTCAAAAAATGGCGATAATGTTCTATTTGAAAAAAACTATACCTTAGTTGGCAGTATCCCGAGTACAGTTTCAGAAGGATCAAGCTTTGTTGCTAGAGGAGTTTGGCAAAGTCATCCAAAATTTGGAGCCCAATTTAAAGCATATTCATTTAGTGAATCTGCTCCTACCGGAACAGATGCTATAAAACGTTATTTGTCATCTGGTTTAATCAAAGGTGTAGGAGAAAAAATAGCTGAAAAAATAGTAGATCACTTCGGTGAAGAGACTATGGCTATCCTAGAAAATGATCCTGATCGCTTAGAAGAAGTTTCAGGTCTAGGTAGAACTAAAATTCAAGAGATCAAAACCACTTGGATTGAAAAAAAAGAAGAAAGAGAAGTTTTACTATTTTTCCAAAATTACGCTATCTCTACTGCCCTAGCTAGAAGAATCTATAACGTTTATAGATCTAAATCAATTGAAGTTGTAAGAGCGAATCCATACTTACTCTGCCAACAAGTATGGGGAATTGGTTTTGCTACAGCTGATAAAATTGCAGTTGCAATCGGATTAGATCCTAAATCTAAAGATAGATTGATTGCTGGACTCTCGTATACTTTATCGAATGCGGAACAAGACGGCCATACATATTTGCCAGAAGAGGTATTAATTGAAAAATCAAAAGCACTATTAGCAATATCAGAAGGAGATCTCTTAAAAGATGCGCTAACTTCTGCTGAGCTTCAAGGACTAGTTATTAAACTTGATGATAAATATTATGATCCAGAAGTATTTTATTGTGAGCGTAAAGCCGCTGAGCTTATCGCTAACAGAATAAGAACTACTGAGGTTAAAAAAATACCTGATTGGATAATTGAAGAAGTCATTAATGCAAAGACTGTTACTAGTATTACAGGAAAGAAAGATAGTAATTCGGATAATGAATCTACGACAACTGAAACTAAGGTAATTTCATTATCTAACGAACAGAAGGAAGCTGTCAGATTAGCTGCTAGTTCTTCACTGTTAGTTATTACTGGTGGACCTGGTTGCGGAAAAACTACTGTAGTTAGTTCAATCGGGGCATTATTTAAAAAAGCTGGATTAACTATCAGGTTAGCCGCGCCTACTGGTAGAGCTGCCCAAAGACTTCAAGAGCTATGCGGGATAGAAGCTTCTACCATACATAGACTTCTAAAATTTGATCCGATAAGAAAAACATTTATTTACGACGAAGGTGATCAACTTCCTTTTGATGTTTTAATTTTAGATGAAAGTTCAATGTTAGATATTCCACTAGCTGCAAGTCTATTAAAAGCAGTTGGGAGAAATACTAAATTAATTTTTGTAGGTGATAAGGATCAGCTTCCTAGTGTTGGCCCTGGGTTGTTTTTTTCGGACTTATTAAAATTAGATCAAGTTCCCAAGGTATTTCTTACTAAATTATTTAGAAGAGCAGAAGAGTCCAGTATTAATGACATTGCTTATCAAATTAATATGGGCGTTGTTCCTAATATACCAGAACCAGATGGTAGTGGTATAAAAGATGCTTACTTTATGAAAGTTGATAGCCCTGAGCAAGCTGCAAACCTAATTGAAAGACTGGTAGCAGAACAGGTCCCTAAAAAATTTCATGTTAAGCCTAGTGAGATTACTGTTTTATCACCGATGAATCAGGGTGAATTAGGTATTATTTCATTAAATCAAAAACTACAAAATAAATTAGTACCAACAAAAGATAATACTCCAGTAGTAAAAGTAGGTAATGCTGAATTTAGAGTTGGAGATAGAGTTTGCCAGAGAGTCAACAATTATAATATTCATGAGGCTGGTGTCTTCAATGGTGAGCAAGGTATAGTTTTCGGTATTGATACTGAAGAGAAAGCAGTCTTTGTTAGACTCTGGGATAATAGAGAAATTAAATATTCTATTGAGAATATACCTCAGTTAGATTTAGCTTACGCACTAACAATACACAGATCTCAAGGATCAGAAGTGCCTGTTGTAATCCTAGTACTTCATGACTCACATGCAATAATGTTAGAAAGACAATTAGTTTATACGGCTGTTACTAGAGCTAAGAAATTATTAATTATAGTCGGCACTAGATCCGCAATCGCAAGATCTGCAAAAAGAATCAAAAGCTCTAAGAGATATACAGGGTTTAAGGATATGGTAATAAAAGTATTGGATTCATACCAATAAAAAAAGAAATGGAGCTGGACGGGATTGAACCGACGACCTCTGCCTTGCAAGGGCAGCGCTCTCCCAGCTGAGCTACAGCCCCACATAAAAGTGTAAATGAAACATTACACAAAACGCGGGAAACTCCATAAAGGAAAAACTACAAAATAACCTCTTAATAAACACTTTTTAAAGCAACCATTAAAGGTACTAGAATAAAGAATGGGCCAAGGAAGACTTGAACTTCCGACCTCACGCTTATCAGGCGTGCACTCTTACCAACTGAGCTACTGGCCCGTATACTAGTGCTATTAAAAAGTCCGCAGAAATTAGTAGTTTAGAGCAAGTATGTCAATAGTATTAAGGCAATATAAATAATAAATCTTGCGGAGGACCGCTATAGCGTATTACAATGATATTAGATGGATTGTATGTAGTTACTTTGTTAAAAAGATTTGAACAGTACCCTTCTATTAAACTCTAGTTATGAACCCTTAAGAGTAATCTCTTGGGAAAGAGCTATTACCCTGTTTTTTCTAGGGAAAGTTGAAGTAGTAGATTCCTACGAAAAAGATATCAGATCCGTTTCCTTGGTAATGAAAGTCCCATCTGTAGTACGGCTAGTTAAATTTGCTAAACTAGGTACAAGAAAACCACCACTTACAAGGATTAATCTACTAGCTAGAGATAATTTCACTTGTCAGTATTGTGAGCGAAAATTAACCAAAGAAGAGTCGACTATTGACCATGTTGTGCCAAAATCAAAAGAAGGTAAAACAACATGGCAAAACGTAGTTATCGCCTGCCCTCCTTGTAATAGGAAGAAAGGAGGTAGAACTCCCAAAGAAGCTAAAATGCAATTAAAAAAAGAACCTTGCCAGCCAGACTGGCTACCTGTCCTGAATTTTAGTATTGATACTAACTTACCAATAATTTGGAAATCATTTCTGCGGCAAGTTCGTTAGAAGTAGTTCGATACAATACTAAAAAATAATGTCACTTAATTTTGATAAATTAAGACTCAAGGATCTCAGTAATGATCCAAGAGTTACAATTCTAAAAGAAGTCCTCGGTGAGGAGCTTTATATAGTTGGAGGCTCTGTTAGAAATTTACTGATAGGACAAGATCAAAAAGATTTAGATATCGCTACACCTCTACTTCCAAATCAAGTTATAGAAAAATTAGAGCAAAAAAATATCAGAGTTATTCCAACTGGATTACTTCATCAAACAGTAACGGCAATACCTATTAAAGGCTTAGATCAAGTTGAAATCACAACATTAAGATCTTCAGGAATGAGACCAAGTGGTGGAGTTCAGGCATCGTCATCAATAATAGAAGATCTAAACCACAGAGATTTTACAATTAATTCGATGGCAGTAGATTTGAAAGATCTACGCATTATAGATCCAATAAATGGTCACGATGATATTCTAAAAAAAATTATTCGAGCTAATAATCCTGATGAGCGATTTATAGAAGACCCATTAAGGATTTTAAGAATGGTAAGAATTGCATGTGAAATGCAATTTGAAATAGAAGAAAACACACTTATAAGTGCAAAAAACAATGCAACTCTGTTAAGAAATGTTAGCATTGAAAGAATAAGAGATGAACTTCTAAAAACATTATTAAGTGATCAAAGCAAAAAGGGTCTAAGGTTATTCGCAGATCTTGGAATATTTGATTGGTTAATTCCTGAGCTTCAAGACTGCGTAGGATTTGAGCAAAACAAATTTCATAAACATGATGTATTTGAGCATACCCTCGATGTTGTAGAGACTATTCCTAAATCTAAATTATTAAGACTATCGGCTCTTTTTCATGATATCGGTAAGCCACCTTCATTATCCGTTAGTGAAGACGGAGAGAGACATTTTTATCTACATGAAAAAATCGGCGCTGATATGGTAGATATTATTTTACCTAGGCTTAGATTTTCGAATTCCGATACAAATGCCGTTAAAGTATTAGTCGCTACTCATATGCGACCACTTAACTGCGGAGATGGTGGACTGAGAAGGATACTGAGAGATACAGGGGAATACTACGACGATTGGAGACTGTTAAAGTACGCGGATACTGTAGCGGTATTGGGAGAGGAGGAAGAAGTTATTAATGAGTTTAATGACTTTGATAATAGAATAGAAAAAGTAAAAACAGCTCAAAAACCTCATCCTTTCTCTACTCTGAGCATAAGTGGACAAGATTTAATCGAGCTCGGTCTCACACCAAGCAGGAAATTTAAAGATATATTAGCTTATTTGCAGGAAGCTGTGCTTGATGATCCTGACATTAATACTAAAGAAAGCTTACTGAAGCTTGTTAGAGATAAATTTATAGTTTAATTAAAACCAATTAAATTATTCAATTAACTATCTTATTTACTAAAAAAATGAATATTAAAGCAAAATCTTGGCAAAAAAATAATTATAATAAAAAATTATTTTCTTTTATATACTCATTAGTCTTAGTATCTCTAGCTTCTTGCGGTGGAAGCAATCAAGATGGAACTATATTCCAAATAAAGTTTAAAAACATATCTGCTACGCCTACCTTTACAGCAGAAAACAGAACTCCAGTAACTGCTGCATTTTCAAGTATCATTGGGATAATGGGTTCTAGTACTGGTAATTTATATACATTGAATAGAACTGCTAGCGTTGGACTTGAAAATTTATCTGAGAATGGGAATCCAGAACGATTATTATCAGATCTAAGAACTACTGACGGTATAGAAGCGATAGGAATTGCTAACGAACCATCTAATGGTCAAGTTGGACTTTTAGTACCAGGACAAGAATTTACTTTAATTATGTCGAGTGCTGATTCCTCAGCTAAACTCAATCTGGCTACATCTTTCTTACAAGGCAATGATATCATTATAGCTACCCCAGAAAATGGAATACCACTTTTTGATGTTAATGGAATTGGAATTACTGGTGATATCACATCTAATTTCGCTTATTACGACACTGGCACAGAGGTCAATCAAGCACCCGGTATTGGCTCCAACCAAGTTCTAAGACAAAGTCCAGTTACTAATGTAGACGTAGTATCTCAAGGTACTCAAGAGCAAGGAGTAGTTAGTAAATTAAATGATGGCTTTAGCTACCCTGCTGTAAATTCAGTCATCAAAGTAACAATTAGTGTATTAGAGCAAAGTTCTATTGTAGCTCCTAGTGCTACACCTGTTGTTTCTCCAGTAGTGACTAGCCCGACGCCGACTCCAGAAGTAAGTCCTACTGAAACTGCAACTACCTCACTGGCCACTTCGCCTACTTCTACAATAACTACTTCACCAGTCGTTACAACTTCTCCTGTTTAGATTAAATCTTTTTAGAGCTAAAATACACATTCATATTTTAGCTCTATTTTTTCTGTAGCTAAATCATAACGATTACTAATTATTGCAACTGGAGATTCATCCTGTCTAATTAATAATGTATAGCCGTCCTTAAGGCTTAAGCTTTCTAAAATCTTTTTATGACCCTTTGAAATCATCTCTGCTATGTCTTCAGTAATCGTTAACTTTTCTATTGGTATAGATGAACAAACAGTAGTTAAAGAAATTAAATTATTTTCTATTTCTTCTTTAGTATAGTTAAAATTATTAAATTCTATACAATTCTCATCTTTAGTAGAATATGGGCCTATTTTTGTTCTAATAATAGACTTAGTGCAGCCATAGCTACCAATTTCTGATCCTAAATCTCTAGCGAAAGACCTAATATAATAGCCACTACTAACTGTTAATTCATACTGTAATGTATGAGAATCCAAAGCTATTAAATTATTAACTGTTGCAGTTACCTTCTTAGTACTTAATTCTATGAAATTACCTTTTCTAGCTTCTTTATAAGCTATTTTACCATCAACTTTTTTTGCACTTACTTTTGGAGGAAGTTGATCATAGGTACCAGTAAATTTTATTTTTAAGCTTTCTAAATCCTCCACGGATAACGCAGGAACCGTTCCTGAATTTAAAACTTCACCAGAAGTATCATCTGTGCTTGTTTCAATACCTAAAGTAATTTCACCTTGGTATGATTTTTCATTCATATGTAGGAAGCGCTCTAATCTAGTTGCTTTACCTATAATGATGACTAGTAAACCAGAGGCCTCTAGATCTAATGTTCCACAATGACCTACCCTACATGTAGGGTAAATACTCTTGATAAAGCCTGTAATTTTAGTACTTGAAATTCCACTAGGCTTATTAGCTAATAATACACCATCAATCATTTTATTATTAATTAAGCATCTCAGCTGCTGAAGTTTCAACCGTCTTGATAACCTCTTCAAGTGTTCCCTTAAAAGTAAAACCACTTGCAGCTTTATGTCCGCCACCACCAAATTTTCTTGCTAATACATTTACATCAAACACATCATCTTTTGTACGACAACTTACTTTCCACTTATCTTGGTATTCTCTAATGAAGAAAGCAAGCTTAACACCCTGTATCGATCTTACAAGGTCAACTAAACCTTCACTATCTTCTGCAGTACAATTTAGTTCATTTAGGAGTTTATTATCAACATAAATTAATGAAACCTGACCTGATTGACTAAGTCTAAGATTCTCAAACGCTCTAGCTCTGAGTCTCATTACTCTTTCTGGTACTTCAAAATGAAGAGAATTAGAAATTATATTAGGCTTCGCTCCGGCTGATACTAATTTAGAGGCAATAAATAAACACTCTTCAGTAGTATTTGAATATCTAAATGATCCTGTGTCATCAAGTATACCAGCATATAGTAAATTGGATACTTTTGAATCCAATTCGATACCTAACTCTATTGCTAACTTGTATATTATACATGCAGTAGCTGGACTATTAGCATCAACGTAATTAATATTAGCCCAATTTGGGTTAGAAGTATGATGATCAATATTTATACTTTGAGATGATTTGGAACATAAATTTTCATGTTCATCACCAAGTCTTTCTTTTGTAGCTGTATCAACACTAATTAAAACGAATGTTGCCTCAGGAACACTATGAATAAATTCTAAATCTTCACATAGCGAAGAATATCTAGCTCCAAGCCTATCTGGTAAGTAAATACTTACATTCTTAGCTAATTTTTTTAAGATTAAGTAAAGACCACCAGATGAGCCATGTGCATCAGAGTCTGGAGAAATATGAGTAGCAATTAAAAAATTATTATTCTCTTTGATTATTGAAGCAATATCAGTAAGATTCGCGACAATATTAGCTACTGGCATTTGGTTTAAACCTTTGTTTTTAAGAGAGTATTTATTCTCTCCGACATAAACGGTGTTCTATCAAACTCAAATTTAATCATGGGCACATATCGAAGGCCAAGACTCTCAGCAATTCTCTTTCTAAGATGAGGTATTGCTGCTTTAAGTTCAATTTCAGTATTTGCATCTGCTGATTCTTGTGGAAGTGCATTTGCCTTACACCAGTATAGAAGGGCATGTTTAAGATCTGGAGAAACTTTTGCAGCAGTTATTGTTACCAATGACAATGCTGGCTCTTCGTTTAACATTAACTCAGAGGCGATAAAAGACCTTACCAATTCCTCTACTCGCTCTCTTCTATGTTGACTACCCATTGTAACTTCTTAATTGTAAACTTCTTAGATGTAAACTTCTCGGACTATATTATGTACGTACACTAAATAATTTAAAGCTGTATTTGCTCTACTTTAAATACTTCTATTATATCGCCATTCTTAATGTCGTTATAACCATCAATTCCAATACCACATTCATATCCAGCTTGAACTTCTTTTACATCGTCTTTAAATCTTCTAAGACTACCCATCTTACCTTCATGAACAATAATACCATCTCTGATTAATCTAACTTGTGAGCCTCTTGCGATAGTTCCGTCTAATACATAAGATCCAGCAACAAGCCCGATTTTTGGTACTTTAAAGATATCTCTAACTTCAACTCTTCCAAGAACTTTTTCTTGGAACTTAGGAGACATTTTACCTTTAAGTGCTTCTTTTACGGCATCAACTAATTCATAAATTACTCTAGAATACAATACAGGTATGCCTTCATCTTCTATAACTTGAGAAGCTCTAGTATCAGGTCTGACATTGAAACCTATCATAATTGCGTTCGATGCAATTGCTAGTTGTGCGTCATTTTCAGAAATAGCTCCAATACCTTTATGTATGATCTTAACTTGAACTTCTTCATTTCCAAGTTGTCCTAGACTGCCACATACTGCCTCTAATGAACCTTGGACATCGACTTTTACGATTAAAGGTAAATCTTTCTTATCAGCTGAATTAATAACGATATCTGAGAATCTCTCCATAGTAAGAGGTATTCCAAAACCAGTTGATTTACTTTGTTGGATTAGCTCCTTCTTTCTTCTTCTTGCAGCTCTTTCTTCTGCAATAAACTTAGCTTGAGTTTCATCCGCAGTTACAGCAAAATCATCTCCAGCATCCGCAGTAGAACTAGCACCAACAATTTCTACTGGCATTGAAGGTCCTACTTCTTCAAGTATTTTTCCTTCTACTGATAGTATAGCTCTAACTTTTCCGCTTATCGCTCCAGCAACAAAGGTATCACCTTTTCTTAAAGTACCATTTTGGATAAGAACAGTAAGAACTGTCCCCTTACCTTTATCTATCTTAGATTCTATTACAGTTCCAGAAGCATCTCTTTCTGGATTTGCTTTTAGCTCAAGAACTTCTGCTTGTAAGTGAAGAGTTTCAAGTAAGGTATCAACTCCTTCCTTGGTATGAGCAGATACTCGAACCATAAGAGTATCTCCTCCCCATTCTTCAGGGACTAATCCATGTTCTGCAAGCTGATTAATTACCTTATCAGGATTTGCACCTGCTTTATCAATCTTATTTATTGCGACTATTATTGGAACTTGTGCTGCTTTAGCATGATTAATTGCTTCAATAGTTTGAGGCATTACACCATCATCAGCAGCGACAACTAGAACAACAATATCAGTAACCTTAGCACCTCTACTTCTCATAGCAGTAAAAGCTTCGTGACCAGGAGTATCTAAGAATGTAACAGACCCACCTGAAGCTAACTTAACATTATAAGCTCCAATGTGCTGAGTAATACCACCGGCTTCTGAAGTTGTAACCGAAGTCTTTCTGATACAATCTAATAAAGATGTCTTTCCGTGATCTACGTGCCCCATCACAGTTACAACTGGTGGTCTTAAAATTAGGGTATCAGGAACATCTGCTTTTGTTAGCTCTAGTAAAACTTCTTCACCGCTGGTTTCTGTATTTTGAGTTTCAAATCCAAATGTTTGAGCAATGATAGTTGCAGTATCAAAATCAATTAATTGATTAATACTTACCATAGTACCAAGTTTAAATAACTCAGTAATTACTTGATTTGCTTTAAGACCCATTAAACGAGCCATTTCACCAACTGTTACTTCACCATCAACTTTTATAGGTCTCTTACCTGCGCGTGATGCTATCGCCTCAGCACTTAAAGGATCAATTGCTCCTTTCTTACCTCTACGATCTTTCTTACCTCTATAGCCAAAACCATCACCTTCGTAATCTAAAAGATCACCTTTACTCAAAATCTGTTTCTTTTTGAGTTTAGACTTAGGATCTTTTTCAAACTCAACACTAACCCCTCTCTTGCCTTTTTTACGAGCATTCTTCGCATCTTCCTCTGCATCCGTTCCTAAAACCGCAGCGCCAGTTCCACCGGTGCTAGATTTTTTAGAAGATGCAGTTTTAACAGGAGCGATAGGTGCTTTTGAAGGAAGATTAATTTTCCCTAGTACTTTTGGTGCTCTTACATCAAGTCTTTTTCTAAGTTCAACAAGATCGTTTGCAGAATAATCTCGCCCTATAGTAAGCTCTGATGGATCTGTCGTCACATCTTCAACTTCATTTTCCTGTACTAATTCAGAAGAAGTTATTAAAGCTTCTTCTATTTTTTCCTCTGATTTTAAATCTTCTTTTTTTGATTCTTGCTGTTTTAATAATTTTTGCTGATTATCTGTTTCTGCTAAAGTATCTAGTTCTATATTTTTATTTTCATTTGTAGCTTCTAAAGTCTCAATTTCAGCCTTAAATTTATCCTCTATAGAAGACTCAGATTTCTTAGGAGATTTTTCTACTTGACTTAACTCCAAATTAATTTTTGCAGAATCTTTTTCAGATTCTAAATTTGAACTATCTAAAATAGTTTCTGGTTTGACTGCCTCAACCTTAGTTGGTAATGCTGGCGTATCATCATCCTTCTTACGTCTCCTAATAACATTACCACTGACACGCTTTTCCCTAACAACTTGTCCTTCGATCTGAACATCTCTTTCAAGATCAGATTGAACTACATTACTTCTTAGTATGTGCTTTCTAACTTTATCTGCTTCTGTATCTGAAATAGCACTCGAATGAGAAGACTTTCCCGATATTCCTAATTGTTCAAACAAACTGAGAACTTCTTTATTCTCAATATTCAGTTCCCTAGCTAACTCGTACACTCTCATCATAGATTACCTATTTCGTATAAAATCTCTTATCAAAAAATCTTTCTTTTTTTAGAATTATTTTTCGGAACTATACCAGTAATATTATTATTTACTGATTTATTTTTAATCCCACCACTTTCTAAAAATCCAAGATTTAAAACATCTTCAACATTAAAACTAACTCTTTTGAAATCTTTAAGATTCCTACCAGATATAGTATTAACATTCCCTAATAACTTCTCCCTACCTTCTAAATTTAGGTCATTCGAAGCTATTTTACTTAAAAAAAACGCACTTTGCATAATATTTGAAAGTCCTAGTTTACCTAAATGGGCACTTAATTTCTTTTGGAAATTAGGACTCATTAAACAACTCTTTTCAACATGCACATAAAAACCCCTTGCTTGATGAATTTGATAAATATCAAGCAATAACTTCTCTCCTTCAAATGAAAATCTCAGTAGATCTCTTTTCAGTGATCTACTTCCACAAATTATACACTTCCTAACTACCCCAATGTAAATACCAACTGATTATAAACTAATTACACTAGTCACTAATTACTCTGTGCAAAGTTACTAGGCTTTTGAACTCTTAAAAAAGCTTCAGTAGCATTACAAACCATATTAGCTTCTTCAGTTCTAAGTCCGACTTGCTCTGCTAAATTTTCAGGCGTCATAGGCGCTAAACTTTGAATAGAATCAAATCCATTCTCTATCAAAAGTTCCTTAATCTCTTCTGGAAGAATTAACTGATCAACATCAGTAACTCTTGCTAAACCGGTAGCATGATCCAAATCATTATCAACTTGTTCTTGAGCAATCTTCTGAGAAGCTTGCAATATTTGAGAAGCTCTACCTGGTTCAAGTCCTTCAATACTTATTAGTTCTTCCAAAGAAGCTATTGAAACTTCATAAACTGATCTGTAACCTTCTTGATATAGAAGTTCAGATTCACCAATTCCGATTCCAGTAATAGACTCAAGGGCTTTTCTAGCTCTCTTAGATTCTTCTTCTGCAACTGATTCACTTCTTACATCAATTTTCCAACCAGTAAGCTTTGTAGCAAGTTTTACATTCTGACCTCTTCTACCTATTGCAAGTGATAGTTGTTCATCTGCAACAACTACTTCCATTGAATGTTCTTCCTCATCAACAACTACTCTTATTACATCAGCAGGACTTAAAGCTCTAGCTACGAAGCTAGGTGCATCTGGTGTCCAAGTAACAATGTCAATCTTTTCACCTCTCAACTCAGAAACGACAGATTGTACCCTAGTACCTTTTACTCCGACACAAGCTCCCACAGGGTCCACATTAGGATCGGAACTATAAACAGCTATTTTTGCTCTCTCTCCACCTTCTCTTGCAACACTTTTGATCTCTACTATTCCTTCATTAATTTCAGGAACAGCTGCTTCAAAAAGTTTCTTCATAAACTCAGGATGACTTCTGGTTAATACAACTTGAGGTCCTCTACTGATTGGATAGATATCAAGAATCATAGCCTTTACTCTATCGCCTTGATTATATCTTTCTCTAGAAATTTGCTCTCTTTGTGGAAGTATTGAATCTGTTCTACCTAGGTTAACTACTAAGTTACCTTTTTCAAATCTTTGGACTATGCCACTAACAACTTCACCTTTTCTATCTTTGTATTCAGTGAATATGATATCTCTTTCTGCGTCGCGTAATTTTTGACTTATGACTTGCTTAGCTGTTTGTGCAGCAATTCTTCCAAGCACTGTTGAGTCAAGTTTTTTACCAATTTCATCCCCTACTTCACAGTCTGGATCAAACTCTTTTCTCGCTTCTTGAAGAACTATTTGAGTAGCTGGATCGTCTATATGTGACTTTTCGGCAACTACTGTTCTAAATTCATGTACCTCTATTTCCCCAACTTCAGGGTTAAAAGTAGCTTCTAAATTTAGATTATGTCCAAAATGTTTCTTTGCAGCACTTAATACAGCTGACTCTAATGCGTCAACTAAAGTTTGCTTGTTAATACCTTTATCTCTACCAACTTGGCTTATTATTTGGTCAAGATCAAATTTAATTCCCATAACAAAACACTTCCATCAAACAATTTAATAATTAACCGAAGCTCTCTTAATTTCAGAAATCTTTATTAAGATTTCTGAAACTTTAATATCATCGATACTAGACACAGAAGCTTCACTCTCATTAGAAGCAGGACTTGCATTCTTCCTCTTCTCTTTATTTTCCTTACTACCGGCATTGGAAGAAGCTTTCGTCTTTTTATTACGATTACCTTTCGTATCTACTTCCGTAATAATTTTCAGGGTCTCCCCATCAAAATTAGTTACTTTACCGAGAAGCATACCACCATCAACTTTTACAACCTTAATGAGATGTCCTACTGACCAGTTAAAATGATCAGCAAGTCTAAGATCCCTATTCAAGCCTGGAGAAGAAACTTCAATACCAGGCTCAGCTCCTACCCCTAATTCAGTTCCATCCACCGAGAAGCCATGTACTAGCCTTCGACAAAAACTTGAACAATCCTCAGAAGTCACAGCAGAACCTTTTCTCTTTTTTATAGGTTCTTCTGAAAAGTCATCAATATGAAGTTTATCTAAAAAAACTCTTATCGATCCGCCTGATCCACAAAAAAGGTCATACAAAACTAATCCGCTATCTTTAGCGAGATTACTTACATATTCCCAAAGTTTATCACCAGGTGATAAGTTCATACAGCAACGAAATCAAAATTTAATAACTACAAAAAATAACAAAAAAAAGGTACAACTAAAAGGCCCCTCAAAAGACTAAAAAATTAACAATAATGAAAACGAAAAAAATTAATCTGTGAAGATTTATGTTTCAGAAAAGAATCAGACTTTAAAGGCTATTTTAAACCCAAATTGACTTATAAAACCTGACATCTTTTAACATATGTTAAAAAAGATATCAATAACATAAGGATGTTCTAACTTATTTAAATCTCTATAAATTTAACATCTAAGATCTCATACTCTTTCTCTCCGGAAGGGAGCTTAACTTTGGCGATATCTCCTATCATTTTACCAATTAATGCCCTAGCAAGAGGTGATTGATAAGAAATTAAACCCTTTTCAGGAACTACTTCATAATCGCCTACTATAGAAATAGTCCTTTCATCTCCACTATCTACATCAGAAATATTAACAGTAGCACCAAATAATACTTTATCTCCTGATAATGTAGTAATATCTATTACTTGAGCAGTTGCTAGCTGACTATCAATATCCCTAATTCTAGCCTCTAACATACCTTGAGCTTCTTTTGCAGCATCATATTCGGCATTTTCGGACAAATCACCATGCGCACGAGCAATTTCTATAGCCTTTGTAGCAGCAGGTCTTTCGATTGTTTTAAGTCTATGTATCTCTTCTTGAAGAAACTTATGACTTTTTATAGTCATTGGAGTTTTCATTAGATCCCCTGTTATGTATTTATATATTAAAGTTAAATATTGTAGATCGTAATTATTCTATTATCTGATTAATTAGTTTTTTTATCACCCTGTCAAGTATTAGCATTAAGTACCTGACGAAATAGTAAACTGGAATTGAAATGTCTATCCAAACTCAAAATATAGATAATTTACCCCAAATATCTAACACCAATATAGTTATCATTCAATCGGAGTGGCACATTGAACATTCTAATAGAATGCTCAATTCATGCTCAAATTTAATACAACAGATGGGGCATAATAATAAAATCACTAATTATATTGTCCCAGGATGCTGGGAAATCCCGCAGTTTTTATCTATACTGTTAAATGAAGCTAAGGGAAAAGGAAGAAAAGAAGAGGAAGGTGAAAAATATAAAAATGAAAAGATAGATGCAATAATTCTATTCGGGATCATTATAAAGGGAGATACTTATCATTTTGATATGATCTTAAATACCCTATCTCAATCTTTAGCTAAGATAATAATTAAAAGCAGAGTGCCTATTATCAATGAAATACTACCAGTAAATGATATTAGTCACGTAATAGAGAGATGCGGTGATAACGATAAGAATAAAGGTCTAGAGGCTGCACTTGCTTGTGCAAAAATGATAAACTTAATAAAAGATTATAGGAACTAGAGAAATCTAGTTCCTATATATTAGTAGTCTTAACTACTTTTTACCACATCCACAGCTTTTCTTTGTTTCTACTGACTTGGTATCTGTTACTGCATCACTAGATGCTTCTTTCTTTTCATGACATGACTCAGACTTATCACAACCTCCATCACACACCTTCTTTTCACCATTCTTATCAACTCCACAAGAAGAACAGCTTCCAATCATTCCGCATGAACTAATAAAAAATGTTGATACAAAAAGTACAATCAAAGATAAACTAATTTTTTTCATTTTGGCCTCAATTAAATTAAAACAAATCACTGATTAACCTTAGCCTCAATTTTCATACTCGGCAATACGGCAGGTGAATACTCATGGATTCTGTTTAAGTCGATACTTATTAAACCATCCGCTTGTTCTTCTAGTATGTCTGAAAACTTAGCTCCCCATACTAATTCATTTAGTTTATATGAATTATATGCAGTAACAGTCTGAGCAAATCCATCATCAAGACCCGATAACAATACTAAAAACTCTGCATCCGTATTAAATAATTCATCCTCTGATTTGCCGTACAATGGACTATCTTCATCTATCGGATGAACTATAGTCCAATGTAAAGGGAAAAATAATACCTGTCTGCGCTCTAAGTTTAGTTCATAAAATCTACGTCTCTTCATATGCCCGTCTCGTTCATATAAACTAACAAGTAATCTAGCTTCTAGATTAAGAATTTGATTTTGTCTTTCATTAACAATTCTAAACATAAAGCCAGTTCTTTCCTTATAAGGAGAAATCAAAGCGTTATTTGAAAAAATTATTTTTGCAGAAGGCCTGGAAGATCTTGCAAAAACTAAACCTGAGGCAACAGCATACATAAAGAGACCAGTAATACTCTCTGCTGTAACAACAAGATTGGCATAAAGACTTTTAGGATTAACATGACCATAACCAATAGTAGCAAGAGTTTGTACACTGAAGAAAAAAGACTCTAACAAACCACTAATAGGATCCTGACTAATCATCCCGTTAAAACTGTCTTGTCCTAAAGAAAAATAAACGAGAGCAAAAAGACAATTAGTTAATAAATTTATTATAACCACTAAAAAAATAAATTTTGGCCAAGAACAGCTTATTGCATAGTGATACAAGCTTCTCGAACGTATAAAACTATAACCTTTTCGTTTTACGTTAAAACTACCATCGCGGTTAATCATTCTATTTTTAGTGATATTTAATACCTTATCACCGAATCCAATATCACTACTATTCTGTTCTTCACTATTTAACTTGAATTCAGAGCCTAAGTTTAGTTGTCCTATCATAGAAGAACTTCTAAAGAATTGAGTTTCCAAGCCACTCATTTTATTTTTATCGATACTCATAGTTATGAATGTATTAAAAGTTATAGGATTTGCCTATTTGAGGTTATCATATTAAAAAAAATAAGAAAAAGTATACACAAAATGATAAAAAACATACCTAAACTTCTCTGGGCATTTGATTGTGAATGGATACCTGATACTTCAGTAGGTCGAAAAGTCTATAATCTTCAAAGTGATCTAAGTGAGCAACAAGTACTTGAAGTCATGTGGAAAGAAGGAGGAGCTACTCCTGAGAACCCACAGCCCTTTTTGAAACTTATAGTAAGTAAAATTGTTTCAATAGCAATTCTATCTAGAGAAGCTACTGATAATGGAGATGTTAAATTAGAACTACACTCTCTTCCGAAGGAGGATGAAGTATTAACAGAAAAAGAAATTATTGAAAGATTTCTAAATGGAATTGGGAAAAAGCAACCTCAGCTTGTAGGATTTAACTCTTTTGATTCCGATTTACCTATCTTATTACAACGTGGGTTAGTTAATGGAATAACAGCCCCACAGTTTTCTAAAAGACCAAATAAACCATGGGAAGGCTTTGATTACTTTTCAAAAAGTAGTGAAGCACATTTAGATATAAAAAATATTATTGGAACTTGGGGCAAGGGTAATCCCTCATTACATGAATTAGCGGTATCTTCTGGAATACCGGGGAAACTAGGCACAAGTGGAGATCAGGTACTAGATTTATATAAACAAGGGAAGATTAATGAAATTGTTGCTTATAATGAATGTGACTCTATAACTACTTATCTCGTTTGGCTGAGAATGGCTTATTTCTCTGGTCTGCTTGATTCAAAGAAATACGAAAGAGAGCAGGAAACATTAGAAGAATTGTTAAATTATTTGATCTCAGAAGGGAAAACCCATCTACAAGTCTTTTTAGACAAGTGGCGAGAATTAAAATTATAATTTAAACGTGGAAACTATGCCAAGTTCAGTATATAATAAACTATTAATAAGCAGCACCATCCTATATGTTTAAAACACAATCTAAGTCTTTAGTTTTATTATTCATCGGCATTTTTACAATTTTTACAAATCTTGATGCTCAAGAACTAAGACCAACAAATATTTCTGACTCTGCTTGTATTCCTTCAGCTGAAATCTGCGGAAGTGGTATCGACGAAGATTGTGATGGAGTAGATTTAAAATGCCCTGGTAGCGATGGAGATAGGGACGGATATAATAGTTCTGAAGATTGTGATGATGGTAATAAATTTGTCTATCCAGGAGTTTCAGTATCATGCAGTGCTTCATGCGGGGATGGGATCAAGACTTGTAATAGTGGTAGTTTTACAACATGTAGTTGTACTCCACTTTGTGAAAAACTAGCTAATGGTAGATGTTTTTATGTTGACCCAGTAAATGGTGTTGATTCAAATGCCGGAAACTTTTCAAATCCATTACGTTCTTTATTAAGATTTGCTAGCTACTCAGGTGGAACAAGCAGTCCTAATAATAAAATATCACTAATACCCGGTGATGTAATATATATGAAGTCTGGAATTTATAATCATACATATAATGCTGATGGCCAAGCCGTTATACTAAAATTGATTAATGTAAATGGCACTTCAGCCGCAAGAATTTGGTTTAAGGCATATCCTGGTCACTATCCAATAGTAAAGCCTACAGGCAATGCTCAAGCATTCTCAACTCAAGCATCAAGCTGGTTAGGTTTTTCAGGAATCACTATTGATGACTCTTACGGAGAGGGTATTAGATTCAATGATAGTTCACAAATTGAAGTTAGTAATAGTATAATAAAAAATACTAAGGGAGTAGATAATAATAATTTAGCTGGAATAAAAATTACTACCTCTAGGGATATTAACCTTCATCACATAATTTTAAATGATAATTATGATAGAGATAATCTTGATACCGGTGGAAATAAGACAGAAAATTCTAGAAACTTAGTCGCATTTGGAGGTGGTAATATTAGATTAAACTATTCTAATATTTTTCATACTCCGAATACTACAGCACAAAAAACTGGAACCTGTATAGCATATAAACACAGCTCCACATTACCTAACTCCATATTTGAAGTAGGCAATAACATTTTTAGAAATTGCTATGCTAGCGCCATAGGAACTGCTGGATCTGGAGGTAGATTTCATCATAATCTTTTTATAGATAGCGATACAGCAGTGTATCTTCATGTTTATGGACAATCATATCCACCTGTAATTGGCGATAACATAATTGAGTATAATACTTCTTTTAATACACTTTTCTTTAATGCTAGGTTTAAAGAAGCTTATGATTTTAACGGCAGCATAGGGCTAAATACAATTAGAAATAATATCATTCATGATAAAGCAAGTTATAACGCTTTTAATGCTCTTTATACAGTTGATCCTTATGGAAGTGACGATAGTATGAATCAAGTCAGAACTGTTCCTTATCTACTTTCTAATAATAACTGTTTTTATAATGAAAATACAAGCCTAAGATTTGCATATTATTCAAGCTCTAATGGACCAAATAGCTCCGGTGGAGGATTATATAGTTTTAGTTCTTGGAAAGGTTTAAATTTTGATACGAACTCCATAGAAACTGACCCAGAATTAAGTTCCAATACTTTCTTTCCTGCTAACTCTAGCTGTTTGAATAAAGGTATGTACGCTCAATAATACCGATAGAACATTCTAAACATGTCTAATATATTTTCCTAGTAACTATTAAGAGTACTTCTTAGTTTTCAAAACTTGAATAATCTTAGCTAATTAAGCCTAATTTTTTCAGCTACTTATCCTTATTCTTAAATTACAGTTCTACTGGCACAAGAACTGCAATTTAATACTCGGGTAGACTCTCGAATGAGCGTTTTGGTGTTAACGAAACATTCAGAGTTAAAAGGAATAGAGTTAGTTTTTAAGCAGTTAGGTTTTTATGCGAAGAGTAGTAACATTCGCTAAGGTTATAGCTAGTATTTTTTTAGTACAGTTTTTAATAACTTTAGAAGTTAAAGCGGAATTAATTAGATTAAAGTGGAATACTCTTTCTAATCAAAATCAGGTTTCAAGATATTTAATAAGATTAGGTACTGTTTCAAATAACTATACTAAAATCTTTTTAACCCAAAGTAATTTTATACAAATTGATAATATTACTCCAAATATTCCAGTATATTATAGAATATTTGCACTTAATAATAATAATCAGATACTCGATCAATCAGCAGAAATTTCATTCCAACTTCCAATAACCAACTCTATAATTACGCTCGACTCAGATAATGATGGAGTATCAAATGGTCTGGATAACTGTATTAGCACTTCTAACTCTTCACAACTAGACTCAGACCTGGACGGAACTGGAGATGCATGTGACATCGATCCAAATAATGCAAATTTCTCCCCTATTCCTTCTCCTACTGTAGTTGCTAGTAATTCCCCTTCTAGCTCACCTACTATGAGTGCTACTAGTATTCCAACTACCTCTTCAACTCCGCAAACTACTCCAAGCCAAATACCTCCATCGACTTCAATTCCTCCTCAGTTAGCTACTCCAATACCTACTGCTACTTCAAGTCAAACACCAAGACCTTCTCCAACTGTAATTCCTAACTTACCTAGTGAACCTAATAATAATTTAATTGATAGTGATAATGATGGAGTAAGTGATGCGGATGAGATAACAAACGGAACAGATCCGCTCGATAGAGGAAGTAAAATTGAAACTCTTAAAAATTCTTTTTGTAATGAATGGAATGGGGTTTTTGGAATGTATAACTTTGCTGAACTTAGAAATAAATTAAATAAGAATATTTATTTAACAGCAGTTATGTATAATAGCGCCGCACTAGAATTAAGTAGAACACCTCTAATGATTGAAGCAGGAGCACAGAGAGATGTTGCATTACATGAGCTATCTGGCTTTGAAGTCAATACATTTGGTAGAGTTTGCTTTCTGCATTCAGAAGCTAATGGATCTTTAGATGGTGGAGTAACTTATTATCTACCAAATAGAAATTCAAATGGATATCAATTTGCATATTCAAGCTCATTTACAAATGGACAAAAGGGAGAAGTCTTCCTACCACTTAATACCTATAATCCAAATTTATCTTATGACAAACAAAATAATATGGTCGCAAACTGGATACAAATAACAAGTCTTAATGACAAAGCCGAATCTGGCACTATCTATTTTCATGATCAAGGTGGAGCGATTATTGGTTCTACTCAAGTTACTTTTGGAATAGGTCAAAGAAGAGATATCTCAGGTCATAATTTTGGTAAAATGATTGGTATGGCTAGATGGGTACCACAAGATTCTAGTTCAACATTTTTAGTAAGAGTTGTAAGATATATTTATGACAATGCAAATCAAGACAATAGTTTTGATACTGCATTTCAAATAAATGGTTTATATGGGACTGGAGCACTACAAACTGTACCTCTAGACTTAACACAAGGATCTTCTATCATAGAAGTTTTAAATACAAGTAATCAAGCAACAAGTGCTAGAGTAGAAATAAGAACAGAAAGCGGAGTGTTAAAGTCCGAGATATTCTTAGGACAAAATCAGCTACCAGCTTATGGTTCATTTCATATTATAGTGGATGAAATATTAGAACAAGGTGAGAGAGGAGTTGCTTTTATCAGAGGTGCTACTCCAAATAGCATTGCTGTAGTTTCTATGGTTTATGCTAGAAATGAATTTGGAAATATAAATTATATGTACGGTGTAAATGCTGTAACTACTGTTAAAAGTACTGGTATTGGAACATTTAATTCTTATCTATCTCAGATACCAACATTAATAATACCTAATACTTCTGCAAGTGACATTAATGTAGAAATAACTTTAAACGGTAGACAAGGCCAATTAAATAGATTTACACAAAGTATCCCAGCTCGAGGATCAGTTAATCTAAATCTTAGAGCCCTAGTTCCTAGCGATAGCTACGGAACAATAAGTATAAATAGCCCAATTAAACTCGCTTCTTGGGTAGTAAGAGAGAAAGGATTAGAATATGGGATACCGACTCAAGTGAATTAAAAAACAAAACCCCAATCTTTTGGATTGGGGTTGTAGTTGCGGAAAAACCTTCAGAAAAAGACTTTTTAAGAATTTTTCAACGCTTTAAGCGCTTTAGGATTAGGTTTACACGGTTCAAAAATGAGAGAAGCTATATATTTGATTTCTCCAATTGGAGAGTTTTCAATTAAAGCCGCCTTAGAAATAGGTTCGCTAAAATTTATGAGGATTTTTTCCATTTTTTCATATTCTAACTTAGCATCCGCTTTTTCAATGCGAAAACTGTGAATTAAGCTTAGCAAAGCTTTCGCATTTGGAATACTACTTCCTACCCATTCCATTAAATCAGCTATCTCTTTCTTTTTTAACCCCGCTCTATAAAGATATAACTCAATGATTATTGCTAAGCTTATTGAATTATCAGTTTTGGCTTCGTTCGTTTTCTTAGTTGCTGCCATTTCTATCCTAGCTTGCTCTAGATCATCAGGTCCTATCATCAAACTTTGTGCTCTAATTTTTTTAACAATTTCCTCAATTGCTTCTGCTCTGTGTTTTTGAGAGAGTCCTAAAAGATCTCCATAACAACTTGTAGTGATACATCGATGTGCTAGACCTTCTTCAGCTCTAACTAGCCCTATCAAAATATCAACAGAAGAAACTAACGTATCACAATTAATATTTTGGTTAGTTTGATAAACTCTTTCTGTACATGCATAACTATAAACTTGCTTAGCTAATGGTGTTAATGGCAAGTTCCCAATAATAACCATTTTGGGACCTTCCAATATTAAGCTAACGAGAGCTCTTCCGATTTTACCTGAGGGATCTAAGCGCCTCAATATGACCAAGGCGATACTAAAATTGCTTAATAATCCATATAGAATATGCTCTGTTCCAACATACTCATGGTTCCTATCAATTGCAAATTGATTAGAAGCAGAAACAATTACCAAAGCATCTTGATTCAAAAGCTTCTTATCCATACTTCTACCCAAATCCTTTTCTTGTGTAAGAAACAAAAACCTATTGTAATGTAACTATCAAAGAATATAGTTTAATTCTAGCTATTGAGTAATTATATTTTCCTGGAAACAAAAATACTCAATACTTCAATAAGTTAAGTAAATTAACAATAATAAATATAAACGTTCACTACCCCCCACCAAAGTTTCAACCCCAACTATTTTTTATTTTACTAAATTTGAGGAGTTCTTTCTGATTCTGTTATCGGTGGTATCTCTAATGAAGTTGAAGACATGATAAATTGATAAAGCTTTCTTATGTTTTATGCTAGAGGTTAATTTGAGAAATTATTTCATTAAACGTATAAACGTATATATGATAAAAAATTTCTAACCCCTTAAGTCTTAATCGACGGACTTCGAGCAAATTTTTTTCCTTAGCTAAATTTAGCTGGAAAAAATTTGGGGCACCTCGGAAATACGTTCCAGGTGGAACGTTTGAGAATGAGTCGAAGAAGACTTAAGGGGTTAGAAATTTTAAAGATTTTCAGTGAACGGTTACAATAAATTTATTAAAGTGACGATTACAATTGTCAGATATCTAAAAAAAAAACCCCAATCTTTTGGATTGGGGTTGTAGCTAGAAAAACCTTGTTGGTAGTTATTCTGGATTGATAAGTGCAAGTATAGCAATCAAAGCATTCTGACTGATATCAGATTCCAAAGATCTACATACTAAATTAAACTTTGTTTGAAAATCAGCGTCAATTTGAACACTATCAATAAATAACTTTCCAAGTGACTCGTCTTCAAAAGTACAAACATCCGGCTTACCACTATACACATCAAGTAAGTCAAGTAAAGTACGTGCTTTTTCTTTACAGTTAACCCAACTCAACAATTGTTGAAACTGCAAAAAAGTTCCTCCTGCTCTATAAAATCGAACTTCGAATAAAAGTTTTAAATACAAGTGATCTGCATATGCTTGAATAGGCATAAAAAGTGTTTTTGGTTTATCACTTTTTTGTAGATCTTCTTTTGATAAACTATCATCAACTTCAGATTTACTTTCATCTTGGCTAAGTTCACGAATTTTATTTATGAGTACTTCAATTTGACTATTCATTACCTTACTGTCTGGAGTAACAGTCTCAAACATAGTCATAGCTATAATATCATAAGCTAGACCCTCTTTTGTTTGAATTAGTCCAATTAAAAGATCGACTGTATTAACAAATCGTTCTGAATAAGCATCAAGAGTAATACGCCTTCTTTTTTCATCTAATGCTAAATTAAAAGCTATTTTAGCCCATGGACAATTTGGCAACTTTCCAATAGTTACTATTTCAGGTCCATTTTGAGTGTATTCGTTAATGCGATTCAGCAATATTTCTTTAACATTTAATCGTTCTAATATCGAACATGCTTTATTTGCAGAATTTAAGATACCTAAGAGTAAATGCTCTGCTCCGATATACTCATGATTTCTCACACGAGCTTCTGAATTAGCAGTTTTAATGACAGCGAAGCACTCATCATTATACATAGAATAATCCATACTTCTACCCAAACCTTTTTTCTAGTGAAAGGAACAAAAACCGTTTGAACTTAGCTATCAAAATGAAGGTTAAATAACTAGATCCTATGCGATAAATTTGCATTTAGTATATAACTTTAAATAATTCAATACGTTATAATTTCACTTTTACACCTGTAATTCATTTATTTGCATGTAAATAAATACTGTCGTATTGAAAAAAGAGTGTTTTAGGTTTTTTTGTTGGTTTTTGTTGGGGAGATTTCAGATGTACTTTAAAAAGTTTTTTCAGGCGTTTCTTTGGATTTGTCCCGTAGTTGCTTTGTACTGGTTTTGTAAATCTTTGGATTATAGACTTGAAACAGGATGGAGGTTTCCTAGTTTTGAAACTGTTGAATTTGAGTTTTTTTTGTTCATCTTTGGAGTAGGCACACTTTTCACTATTCCATTAGCTAGAACAATAGCCAGACCTTATGTGAGGTTAGTTGACAAACAAATGGCTGGGATGGTTGTCGTATTAACTATAGTTCTAATTGCTAGCTTAGTTAGTAATTCTTTAAGATTTTTTTGTTCAGTAGAAACAGAAAGTCTATTAGGAACTGGTAATAAAATTTGGCATAATAGCCCAATTGTTATTGGCTGTTTTTGTATTATTTATATGCCACACATACTAACAAAGTTAATAGGTGGACCATGTTTTGAATATGGAAATATTGAAAATTCAGATGAAGACATAGAAGAAATTGCTGTTCTTAATCCTGTGATTCTATATCAGGATCCTGGTCTATAGTGAGGTTATAAAACATGGTATCACAAAGGGATTTCTTAATCCCTTTGTATATTTAAATTGAGTTTTGTTAATATTCACTCTTGTCTTGTTATAACCTATTCTTTATTTGCGGTTAGCTCTGTTTGTTTTTCTTTTTCTACTTTTAATGCTCCTTTAATCATGTAATATGCAGCAAGGATAGAAATTAGAATTGATACAATCAGGCAAAATGGAGATAAAACAACTTTATTACTAGGAAAAATAATTTTTTCTGTAGTCAATACTATTAGAGTACCTAAGTATACTAATGATTCGTGCATAACAGTATTAAACTTTAGATGCATTACCATTTGCCTGGATATTGTAATAAACGGTACGATCAAGAAGATACTAAGAAAAACAATAATATTATTCTGAAAGAATTCAATCGAGGGTCTGAATAATAATCCAGTTATCACAAAACCAATAAGCGTAAGTGAACCAGACCAGCTCATTGTTTGATAGTGGTTAATTTTATTCTTAATTGCCCTGCCACCCACTCTCTTTATACCTAAAAAAATAGCTAAAATTAAAGAAACGATTATCCAAGGCTTTAGTTCAAATTTACTACTATTACTAGCGAGCAGTACTATTAAAGTCGGAAAGAAACTGATAATTATACCTACATATGCAAATTTATCTAATTTCTCTTTAAATAGTAATGTGGCAAAGTACATAATAACGCAGATCACAATAGCTCTTTGAATAAGCTCCCTCTCAGCAAGTGGTGCGCCCAGTTGAAAACTTATAATGGTAAGAATCTCTACCAATACAAACACAACTGCTGTTAGAATGATCCAAGCATGTGGTGTTTTTTGAACTGCTACATTCTCCCGAGATTTTTTTGAAAACTTATAATAAAAATAATCCGTAACTGCTAAAGCTTGGGCACCAACTAATGTGGCTAGCGATATTGTAATACCTATTGGAGCAACAAAATTCAAATTTAGTGAGTTAACACTTAAAAATCGAATGTTCAAAATAAAAAGAACGCTAAACAGAACTTCTACCCCGATAAAGAAAAAAACCATGAAAAACTCCCTTTTGAGAAAAACCTTGAAAAGACTAAATCATATTACATATGATAACTAAGTATGTCGAACCGCATTTTCATATTAACAGCTTAGTGAGTAATTATGTAACTGTAACAAGCTCTTTAATAACAATAAGTTACTATTAATTTTAGTAGCTTAATCTAAACCCTATTTAAAAATTACTTATATTATATATAATGCCGAAGTGGTTTTACTGCTCTAATAGAGCTAACAAGGTTTTTTCATTGGAAGGGTAGATGATGTACGAAAATTTCAGCGACCGCGCACGTGCAATAATGAAACTGGCAAGACAACAAGCAGAAAGATTTAGTAATCCTTTCACATGTCCAGAACACATACTCCTAGGTCTTGTTATAGAAGGAAGTGGAGTAGCCGCCGATGTTTTAAGAAGACTTGATGTTGATTTGAGAAAAATTCGACTAGAAGTTGAGAAACTCACAAAAGAAGGTAGCAGTCATAATCCAAAGAAGCCTCTAACACCCGAGTCGTTAGAAGTTATAAGAAGAGCTCAACAAAATGCTAAAGAATTTGAACGCGATTTTGTTGATACCGAAGATCTCCTATATGGATTAGTAAGCGGTTCAGAAAATGAGAGTATCGCATTTAAAGTTCTTACTGATTTGGAACTTGATTCTTATAAAATCAAGAATGAAATAAAGAGACTTATCGGTGAGAAAACTATAAAAACCTCTGAAATTGAGAATATCTCGTTAAAAAAAGAACTTGGTAAGGCTTTAACTAAAGTGCTTGGACAACTTGGTTTTAGTGAAAATGAACAAATGTTTATCTTCCAACAATGCAAAAACGAAGGATCACTAGCAATTTCATTAATGGCACTTTTTGCAGCTCCTAAGGAAACAAGGCAAATTCAACAAAACACTGCTATTGAGGAAGATTTTGGTTCTTCATGCCTAAAAGCTTTCTCATTAATTTTCGGTCTTCAACAAGAATCTGATACTAGATTAACTATTAAGCAAAGAGTTAAAATTTCTGAAAATTATGCAGATTCGCTTTCGGTCGCAAATTATATTCGTCAAACTTTTCAAGTACGTTAAAGTACATCACAGCAAGAAGGTTATCAAAGGCTGAAGTAGTAAAACTATTTCAGCCCACTTTTACTAAGGGGTTTTATAATCCCTTTTTTTATTTTTTCCAAGAGTCAGGATGGCGTTTTAAATGCATAATAGCTAAAACTAGAATCATTTCTTCGTTCGAAGAATAGACTACAGCGTAAGGAAAATGAGAAACTCTACACCTTCTCGTATTTTTAGATAAGGGATGCCAAGCTTGTGGATATTTTTTTATACGCTCAAAAGTTTCTTTAACTTCGATAGCAAATCGGAACCCTAAACCCGGTAATTCATCGTTATAATGATGTATTGCGATATCAAATTCTTTTTGAGCAACACTAAGGATTTCTATTTTCAATTTATTGAAACAGATTTTATTTATTTAAACGTTCGAAGACTGTATCAGCTGAAACTGATTTAAGCTCTCCAGACTTGTAGGCTGTCAATCGTTCTTCTACTTCAAGTCCCCAAGCTTTGTTAATAGTAGTATTTTCATCGCTATCAAAAGATTGATACAGATTCTCAAGCAATTGTGCTCTGTCCAAAGGCGAGAGCCTTTTTGCTTCTTCAAGTATTCTTTCTGCTTCTTGAGTCATAAACACTATATCTATTTGTTTTTATTAGCTTATCATACTTATAGAGAAATTTCCAGTTTTATCATAAGCTAGAAAAAGGTATCTTAAACTAGGAGAGGCATAAAAAAGTGGGTGATGCGTGGCTCGAACACGCGACCCGCTGATTAAGAGTCAGCTGCTCTACCAACTGAGCTAATCACCCGTATAAAATTTCAAAAAAGAAAATGTAAAATATGCTGGTATTTAAATAAATTACTGGGTCTTTTTATAGCTTATAAAAATAAATCTCAAGTATGTGGACTAAAAAATTAGTTAAAAAACTAATAAGTATAGACCCCTTTCTTAGTTTTACGGCCTAGCCAGCCTGCTTCTACGTATTTTCTCAGTAATGGACAAGGTCTATACTTATCTTCACCCAGCTCTTTATGGAATATTTCACATATAAAAAGACAGGTATCAAGACCTACTAGATCAGCTAATTTTAAAGGGCCCATTGGCTGATTAGTACCCAACTTCATTGCTTCATCAATATCTTCAGGAGATGCAATACCTTCCATTAATACAAAGAACGCTTCATTGATCATCGGTACTAAAATTCTATTTACTATAAAGCCAGGAAAATCTTTTTTTGCTTCTACTACAGTTTTTCCTAACTTTTTAGTACAGTCTGCTACTGCTTGAAAAGTACTATCACTAGTCTGTATCCCTCTAATAATTTCGACCAACGCCATTAAAGGTACTGGATTCATAAAGTGCATTCCGATAACCTGTTCAGGATTTTTTGTTACTGAAGCAATTTTGGTTATCGATAGTGAAGATGTATTTGTTGCAAGAATAGTAGCTGGAGTAACTAATTCTGAAAGAGTTTTAAAAATCTCTTTCTTAATTTCCATATCTTCAACTGCTGCTTCTATAACTAGATCAGCTTTAATTGCAGAAGGAAGACTTGCAGTAAAAGTAACTAATGATAAAGTTTTATCTAACTTAGCTTTATCAATTTGACCTTTTTCTAGATGTTTTGCTAAAGAGAATTCTATTGATTTCTTTGCTTTATCAAGTTGTAAATCAAACTTGTCATATAAAGTAACTGAAATATCACTAGCAGCAGCTACTTGAGCAATCCCTGCCCCCATCTGCCCTGCTCCAAAAACAAATAATGATTCTATGCTCATACGTTTACCGATTAAATATGTTAATTTTTATTTTCCTGCTTAAATTCAGACAGAGAAATCTTGTAATTTTGAGTTACTATAAGTCCACCAATACCACTAACTATAGTTACTATTAATAACCATACTGCTGCAAAACTTACAGAGATTTCGCTTGAAACACCTGAGGGTCTTAACATGTATACGCTCACTGCCTCTCTAATACCTAAACCATTTATAGATAATGGAAGTGCACTTGCAGCATTAACAAATGGAATAGAACGAAATGCTAGTCCAACATCGATAGGATTTGCTAAAGAACTAAATATTATCACTGCCATAAATATTTGTATGGTATGAAATAAAAGAGACACTAAGGTAGCTTTTATGATTGTCTCAGGATTTCTAGGGAACCCCTCGATTATGCCTTTTATCTTACCCTTATACCAACTTTTCTCTGCTAGTTTTTTTGATAATAGCTTTGGAGTTATTAAAAGTACCAATGATATTAATATAACTCCAATTACTAATCCAATTGGAATATAGTCTGGCACTTCATTTGGTCGTATTAAAATCAAAGAAATCGCACCTATAGAAATTAAGACTAATAATCCATGTACTCTATCAGCGATAACTGTTGCTAAAATTCTGGATCGACCACCCTCCTCTTCTTTTGGCATACTGAGAGCTCTAGCAACATCTCCTCCTACAGTACCGATACCAAAAGTATTTACAAACATCCCTATTAGGTATGCTCTCACCAAGTCTGTTGTCGGTGTTTTGTTATTTATAGAGCGTAGAAATAATCTCCACTTAATAATACTAAGATACTGACCTAAGCCATAAAAAATACCAGCTAAAAAAATCAAAGCTGGGTCAGCATAGATGATTCTTGAGAACATGCCAGTAAGAGAGATCTTTGAGTAGATCACAACTATAAGAATCAGAGTAATTCCAATTCTTAAAAATTTAGATATTCCTGAGAACATTCGTTCTATTCTGTAAGTGAAATTAAGTCTGAATAATAAAATTGATTAGTTGTACAACTATCAAGAATCTCAAATTATATCAACAACTTGCATCAATATATGGAAAAATAGAAGCAAACCACAGCTTAAAGAAGATAAGAGTTTGATTGTACTGTTAAATTAACAGTAAAGAAACTTTTATTAGCAGGTTTAAACGTTAAGTTGGATTTGAACTGAGGTGGGGAAAGTGAGCGTAAAAAAAGATCAGGTTCAAGGTAAAATTGATGGTTCTATAGATAATCTCTTTATTTTGGGATTTTGTGTTTTTTTTACTTTTTTAATTACTTGGATGTGGCTGCCTTTGATTATTAATTTCTATTCAAAGTACGAGCTCACTCAAAAAACAAATATAGAACTGATATTTAATATTTTTTATACCGTATTATGTGTTTCTTCAATTTACAGTTTGATCTTAAATAAACAAATCCTTTTTAGAATCGGGACTGCAACATTATGTATTGGAATTTTTTCCCTTATATATAAATTATCAATTGATTCTGGAAGTAGTATCTCATTATACGTATTTCTTTTTGGAAATATCTTATCACTAATAATTTACGAGCTATTAATTTGCAGTATATATAAAGAATCTAATAGAGTTCTACTTAGACGACGTAGAAGAAATAGTACTTTAAGTTTAAATAATTGTTGATATGTTCATATTTAAACTAATTTTCTCATTACTTTTTGCCCAAATATCAAAGTGGATGGGTAGTCATCCAGGTTTTGGATTATTATTTGGTTTATTTTTTGGTCATATTCTAGATACTATTATTTATAAAAAATTAATTCGTTGGACTTATCAAAAGAAATATAGGTCAAAAGCTAAAGAAGCTGCACAAGCTGATTTCATATTCACACTGTTTTCAGCTCTTGGTCAAGTAGCAGGAATAGATGGCAAGTTCGATTCTCAAGAAGTGAATAAATTTGAGGAAATTTCTACTACTAGACTAAAACTAAAAAAGAAAGATCTTAAAATCGCTAAAAAAGTATTCAATGAATCAGTTACTAGAAGAGTTCCTATTCAATCTTTATGCACTAAACTAGTAGAAATATTTGGCGCGGATAAAACATCTATATTAAATTCCTTCTTAACTTTTAAGGAAATGGCTTTATGTGACGGTAAAATCAACGAAAAAGAATATGATATACTGTTTACAATAGGGACAGTGTTTGGATTTCCTACAGCTCAAACTAAAGCATATATTTTAGGCGACCAAGCAAACTATCATCACGAAGAAAAGAAAAGTGAAATTAAAAAAGAGAATAAGTATAAAGATCCACTTACAGAAAGTTTAGAAATACTCGGCTGTACTTCGTCTGACTCTGATGAAAAAATAAGAAAAAACTATAGGGAACTAGTATCTAAATTTCATCCTGATAAAATAATTTCCAAAGAATTACCTCAGGATTTTGTTGATTTTGCGACTAAAAAATTTACTGACATCAAAGCTGCTTACGACTTAGTAAAGCAAAATAGAAAATTTAATTAACTATTTTTCAAATTAGCTATAGAACTTAGTGAAGTAGAAGTAGAATTTAATTTCCCTGTTTTTTCTTCTAGCTTAGCAAATAATTTTACTAAATATTGTCTTTGTTTTTCGATGTTATCATCTATTCTTAGCATTCTATTTGATAAAGAATCATTTTCAGTTTCATTAGATTTCTTTGTTTGAGCTAAAAGACCATCAAAAGTTGTATAACTATTTATCAATCCTCCTGTGGAAGTAACTTTATCTGCTAATTTTTGGAGCATATTAGTAACTTTATCTGGGCTGTTACTCATTGCTTTTTGAAACTCGGTTTTATTAAAACTAATTAAACCATCCCTTCCGGTAGCTAATCCGATATCAGCAGGTACTAACACAGGATCAAAGACAGTCCTTCCACTACCATCTGCAGGTAAATCTGAATTACCTGTTGATTTGATTTGACTAAGTATAGATCTTAGTGAAGTAACTAATTGATTATCAACTCTTGTTTTTGATAAACTTCCAAATTCATTAGTTGGGCCTCTCTCTCCATTAACTCTAGATATTCTACTTTCTTTAGTAACAAATTCTATAACTGAATTTATTGAAGTAACTAAATCTTCGACTCTTTTTGTAGTTTTATCACTATCGTTATTGACTCTAAGGCTTATTCCGTTTCCAGCTTGCTTAAGTTCTAAGGATACTCCGGGGAAAACATCGTTTATTAAATTTTTAGAACGCTCTATGATTCCTATGCCGTCGACTCGTATTCTTGCATTTTTTGCGATAACATTTTGTGAGGAACTAAATATACCTTGATTAGTTATCTCAGGATCAACATTTACACTAATACTACCTAATTGCTCCCCTGTCTCTGCACCCGAAATCATTAATTTAAACTGAGGATTTGAACTATCACCTACATTCACTACTGATGAACTAATTTTCCCTGGCTTGAGATCTGAAATTTTCCTTGCAAGGTCCGATAAGGTCGTTTCACTAGATATTTCAACTTCAAATGTATCTTGATTAGTACCCTGTCCAATATTTATAGTTATATTTTTAGGAGTAGCAAGATTAGGAGCAATTTTTGTATCTACTGAAGCAAAAGTTGAATCAAATGTAACTCTACCACTTGAGGCTAGTTGTAATACGTCAAGAGAAAATGTGCCCGCTTTAGCTTCTCCGCTAGCTGCAGCTGTAACTTTATTTTCATCGCTAACAACAATATTTTTTGATACAGCTTGGCCTGTAAAAGTTGCAAAACTTCCTAAGGCATCTTGTAAAGTTAACAATTTCTCTTTTAACTTATCTAATGATTCATTCTCAAGTTTATTACTATCAATTTTAGACTGTAGAGGCTTCTTAATTAACTTTTTAGATTCTACTGTAGCATCAATAATTGCATTTCCATCAATACCAGATGCAATACCTGAGAAATTTATTCCTGCCATAGGTTTTTATTAGCTATAAGTTTTAAACGAAGTTTTACTTTTATGATTAAGCAAGAACGATGCCCTATCATAAACTTCTTATATAGCTATAAATACTAGTTAAGCTGAGTTTTAATTATATGATGGTGGAAAAGTTTACCTAGCCAACTAGATAGAAACATCCACTAACAGCCCTAACTTAAGATTCTCTTCTTTAGGTTTTTCAGCAGTATCTAATACTGATCTAAAAGGATACTGCCTCACTATTTCCCCTGAAGCTTTATCTATTACCTGAAATTTAATTCCTGGTGAATCAGCATCACCAAACTTAACTTGAAAAGCTTCTTTTGGTTGTTTCTCAATTAAAGGTTGCTCGTTATTAGCTTTTATTGAGACCTTATCCTGTGGCCCTAATTCAACAATAAGCTCATTATTTAAGCTAGATTCAGTATTATTTATTTTCACCTTGTTCATAGTAACAGCTGCACTATTAGCTAAAACCGGGCTACTTATTTTTATATTATTTGATATTTCTTCCATGATGATACCTATACTACTATTTAAACCTCTCTCTCATGTTAATCGGTAGAAGTTTAATTATACTTTAGTAATTTAGCTGGAATAGTTATTTTATAATAAACCTTTTTCTCTAGCAGTATGAACAAATTGTGCATTTAACCTGCTATAATGCTTTATTTTATCTTCAAAAAGTTCTTTTTTAAGAAGAAGTTCTTCTTTTAAAGTTTTTACAGGAGTTATAGAGTTTTTAGTTAGTTGCAAAACTAAGCTTATTGTTCTGTTTAGTATATCTGCTTCGTCAACTACTTCAGAAACAAGACCAGTTCTTAAAGCCCAATTAGAATCTTTCCACTCAGTGGAATAGCATAGTGAATTAAAATGACTGTTACCTATTTTATAAGTTAAAAATGGAGAAATTACTAACGGTGCAACACCTAAGGTTAGCTCACTAAGTCTATAGCTAGAATTGGTAGATGCGATAACATAATCTGAAGCTGCTATTAGTCCAAGACCACCGCCAACTGTTTTTCCTTTTACAATACTAACAACGGGAACTGGGTAGTACATCAGTGTAACTAATAGTAAGCCAATTGATTCTAAATAAGATGCGATTTCTGATTCTGATTTTAAGTTTTTATATTCATCTAAGTTAGCCCCGGATGAGAAAACCTTATCTCCCTTCGCAGTGATAACTATTGTTTTAAGATCTTTAAAATCAACTAAAGCAATTTTAAGTGCATTATTAATTTGTAGAATTAATTCTCGTGAAAGTGAATTTGCTTTCTCAGAGTAAAACTCAAGATAAAATGCGCCATCTTTATATTCTGTAGTAACTGCTGATGATTTATTTTTGTCCATTTACAATCCGATCTAATACTATTCCACAAGCGACAGAAACATTTAAACTTTGTAAAGCACTATAGCCTTCTATATATAATGCATTCTTAGCTACCATTCTTAAGGTATCACTAACACCGTCTCGCTCACTACCAAGAACTATTGCTATTTTTATATCAGATATTTTTTTAGAATCTAAAAGTTTTTTAAAATTTCTAGTAAGGGTAGATTCCTCTGTTTCAGTCACTATAACTTCAAAGTCATCGTGTGCTAGTAGTTCAGTAGTTTTTATATAATCTTGCTCAATTCCGATATTAAGAGTCTCTGTACCACCTTCACTTACCCTGGCTAATGCGCCCGATAATGATAATCGTTCTTTGGTTAAAATTAAGACTGAGGTAATACCAAAAAAACAGGCAGTTCTCAACAATGCTCCGATATTATGCGGATTGGTTATCGCATCTAGTATAAGTAAAGGTGTTTTGGAATTTGCAGAAGATATTAACTTATTTGTAGCTACAAAGTTTTTTCTCTTTGCATACAAACATACTCCCTCATTATGCTCAGTTTGACTTATTTTTTGTAGCTCTTCACTAGAAACTAAATTATAGGGTATCCTCAGACTGGCGGCCATTGAAAGAAAGTCTTTAAATCTCCCCTCTTCGCCCTTTCTAACAAATATTTTAGTAATATCATTTGGTCTATTTTTTAAAACAGCTAATGTAGACTTAGCTCCATAAAATTTGTCATCTTTCTTTCGTTCTTCGTTCATTTTTTCTCTATGGTACATCTTTTGTTTTTAGATCGTCTTTAAATGAGGATACCCACTCTAATCCTTCTGAAATTAGTTTTATCCAATCTAGTTCTGGAGCATATATACGAAGTACAGAGGACATAACTGTAAAAATAATTGGCGCTAAAAAAGCAGATAAAAATCCTGAGACTTCAATACCCGGTAAAAGCTTTACTAAAACCCAAAAAATTAAACCGTTAGCAATAAATACCTGAAGTGTTAATACTGATAAACTTCCAGCCATACTAAAGAATAAAGCCGCATCCCAAATTGTTGCATTAACTATTGTTATAGCTATTAAAATTGAAATTGCGCCAAATATACTACTGACTCGAAGACCAGGTAGTATAAAAACCGTTAATCCCATAGCCACAAGCTGAGCTATTCCCCTATTTAAAGCTTCATATGAAGAAAAATCACTTAATAAATTATCCATGCTAATTACCTATTTGCACTATTATCCTATAGGATTTACTATAGGTTTCAATAAATAACATCTCATTTAATTTTAGGTAAGATAACAAATGTCGGAAACAATCATCTATTCAATGATGAAGGTGTCTAAAGTACACCCACCAAGCAAAACTGTAATTAAAGATATTAGTCTTTCATATTTCTATGGGGCAAAAATTGGTGTCCTAGGTCTAAACGGTTCTGGGAAAAGCTCGCTTTTAAGAATCATGGCAGGAGTAGATAAGGACTTTAACGGAGAGGCACATCTCAGTCCTGGTTACACTGTAGGATTTCTCGAACAAGAACCAAAACTAGATCCTACTAAAACTGTTAGAGAAGTTGTCGAAGAAGGTGTATCAGAAGTCATGGCTCTTCTAAAAGAGTTTAATGATATAAATGATAAGATGTCTTCTGGGGAAGATGTTGACTATGATAAACTTTTAGAAAAGCAAAGTCAGGTAATGGAAAAGATCGAAGCAGCAGATGCTTGGTCAATCGATGACAAATTAAACTTTGCAATGGATGCACTAAGATGTCCTCCAGCAGATTCCTCCGTAGTTAATCTCTCAGGGGGAGAAAAAAGAAGAGTGGCACTTTGTCGTTTACTACTAAGTGAGCCAGATATTTTATTGTTAGATGAACCTACTAACCACCTTGATGCAGAGTCTGTTCAGTGGTTAGAAAAGCATTTACAAGATTATAAAGGTACAGTAATCGCTGTAACTCACGATAGATATTTCTTAGATAATGTTGCAGGCTGGATTCTTGAGCTTGACAGAGGTCATGGCATTCCTTGGAAAGGAAACTATTCTTCTTGGTTAGAACAAAAACAAAAAAGATTAGAACTTGAAGAAAAGGGTGAAGCTAAAAAACAAAAAACTCTAGAAAGAGAATTAGAGTGGATAAGAATGTCACCTAAGGGTAGACAAGCAAAGGGGAAAGCAAGAATTTCCTCATATGAGAAGCTATTAAATCAAAAAAGAGACGAGCTAATCCAAGATCTTCAGATTTACATTCCACCAGGACCTAGATTAGGTAATTTAGTTATAGAAGCATCCGGTATTTCAAAAAGTTACGGTGATAAACTTCTTTATAAAGATTTAAGCTTTTCACTTCCTGCAGGTGGTATTGTTGGTGTTATTGGACCAAACGGTGCTGGTAAAACCACTTTATTTAAGCTTATATCTGGTGAAGAAAAGCCAGATACTGGAGAGTTTAAAGTTGGAAACTCTGTTGTCCTAGGCTATATGGAGCAATCTAGAGAAGCACTTGATGAAAACAAGACTCTTTTTGAAGCTATATCAGGTGGAGCAGAAACCATACTTCTAGGTGGTCAAGAAGTAAATGCCAGAGCTTACGTTGCTAGATTTAACTTTCAAGGATCTGATCAACAGAAGAAAGTAGGAATGTTATCAGGGGGAGAGAGAAATAGAGCACAGTTAGCGTTACTTCTTAAGCAAGAATCAAATGTTATTCTTCTAGATGAACCTACTAACGATCTTGATATTAATACTCTTAGAGCATTAGAAGAGGCTTTAGATAACTTTGCAGGATGTGCAGTGGTGATAAGTCACGATAGATGGTTTTTAGACCGAATCGCAACTCATATCTTAGCTTTTGAAGGTGATAGCCAAGTGGTATGGTTTGATGGTAATTTCACTGAATATGAAGAAGATAGAAAAAGACGCTTAGGAAAAGATGCAGAAACTCCTAAAAGAATTAGATATGCTACTTTAAAAAGAAACTAGGTAACAATATTGCTCCAAAAGTTTGTCCGGATAAATATACTCAGTTAAATGAAGGATCTTTCAAATAAAAATTACTACGAGTTATTGGGTGTAGAAAGAACTGCAACTGAAGCCGAAATAAAACAGGCTTTCAAGGAAATTTCTATTGTCTACCACCCTGACTCTAATTTTTTTGATGAAATACTTCCTCAAGAAATGAAAGAGTCTGATGATGAAGTTTTTAAAGCGATAACAGAAGCATATCAAACTATTAGTCATCGTGATAGAAGAAGAGTCTACGATGCAGAGCTGAATAAAGCAGAACTTGCTAAAGGTATAAATTCAACTGGTGAATGGATTCGACCAGATGGTAGTAATCCAATAGAAAAAAATCAAGTAAGAGAGAGAACGCCAACAGTCACGAACTTACAGAGATTACATAAACAATTCGAAAATGAAGAACTGAAAAATGATGGTAGTGGTACCTATAAAAGGCCAAATTCTCTACCTTTATCAGCTAAAGTAGCAGCTGAAACGATGAGCATGAAAGACTTGATGGAAGAAAAAAGTCCATTTGATAATAGATTTTTATTTATAATATTTGGCGCTGGGATCTTATTACTGCTAGTATTAGTTATACTAATATTTTTGTAATACCCACAATATTTATGCTTAGAAAATTCTCTTTGTTCACGTTAGTAGCAATAATATCCGCTATTATACTTTATGTTTATTATTTCAATTCAGAGAGCGTAAAATTAAGCATCTCATCTACTGAGCATTATACTGTTCCATTAGCTTTAATAATTGTTTCTTCATTTTTGTTTGGCGTTTTTGTTCTTGGTATCTCACTTATAGCATTAGGTATAAGAACAAAATTAAATATCTGGAAGCTAACCCAAAAATTAGAAGATAAAACAAAACATCTATTAGAAGTTGATAATGCTAAAGATTTAATTGCTATTGGTAACATCAATCAAGCTGAGTTATTGTTAGAAAAACTACTTAACAAAGATAATAGAAATATAGTTACAAGAGATTTACTTGCAGAGGCTTATGCAAGAGATGACGAAAAAACAAAAGCACTTGGGATATTGGAAACCGTAAGAGCTGAGGAAAAACGTTCTCCTTCCCTACTTCTTAAATTAGCTGATATCTATGAAGAGTTGGGTAATTTAAGTGCTGCGTATGATAATATAAATCTAGCTCTGCAAAACTACCCGAAAAGTATCCCTTTATTAAAGAGAAGTATTGATCTTACTAGGAAACTTGGGAAGATTGATGAGGCACTAACATTAGCAAAGCAACTTTATCAAGTATGCACTTTTCCCGACCAAAAAAATGTAAAAAATTTAATCGCTAGTATTTCTTTTGATAAACTCGGACTCATTCCAAGTTCAGAAAAAGCTAATTATGAAATTGAATTAAATAAAATTCTAAAAGAATTTAAAGATTTTGAGCCTGCAATACTAGAAGCTGCAAAAGCTCATCTAAGAGGCGAAAGTCCTGATCATGGATTAAAATTACTTAAAAAACTGGTATATAATAATCACTCTGTAAATGCTCTGCAAATACTATGTAATTATCATTTAGAAGTAGAAGACCCGGGTTCTACGGTTTCTCTTCTTGAAGATGTAATTCAAAAAGTTTCTAGTTTAAAGCTTAGCTCATCTTTACTACTCTTACAGGTTTACATTTACTTAGAAGCTGCGGAAAAAGCTAGAGATCTTTTATTAAATATAGAGACTCAAAATCAGAATTTATCTAGTGAAATATTAGAATTCTTAGAAGTTTTAAAAGTAAAAATAGAGTCTAAGAGTTTAATTAGAGCGGGACAACATTTATCCTTAGATAAACTTGTTCTTAAAACGGCAATTAAATATAAGCTTCCGCATATAGTTGGAAAAGTATTAAATCCTGCTTTATCCGTAGAGCAACTTAAGCTGATAGAACCACTACAACAAAATTTAAGAAACTAAAATAAAATAAGTATGACTACTGGACCTTTAGTACTAGCTATCCTAGACGGACTTGCTCTTAATCCTGATAAAAAAGCCAATGCTTTTCTATTAGCAAAAACTCCGACTCTAGATAATTTATTCAAAACTTACTCATGGACATCACTGACTTCACATGGAGAAGCTGTTGGACTACCTGCTGGGCAAATGGGTAATTCAGAAGTTGGTCACTTAAATATAGGAGCAGGAAGAAGAGTACTGCAAGATCTTACAAAAATTAACGAGTCTTTTGAGCATATAGAAAATTTCAAAAATGAAGATCTGAGTAATTTCTTTAAAAAACTTTCTACTAGTAACAAGTCTTTGCATTTAATTGGATTAACTAGCTCAGGTGGAGTGCACAGTAATTTAGAACATGTTTACTCCTTAGTAACTTTGGCACAACTCGCAGGTGTATCTAAAGTTATAATTCATGTAATCTCAGACGGTAGAGACAAACCACAAAGAGAAGCCATAAATGAACTTAAAGCACTACAAACTTTTGTAGAAAAATCGAATGCGATAAGTACTACAAAAAAAGTTATTATTGGTAGTTTAATCGGCCGATTCTACGGAATGGATAGAGATACCCGCTGGGAGAGAACAGAATTAGCATATGATCTTTACACAAACATAAACTCAGAAGCAGATCATGCGACTGATTTAATTAGTGCATTAACTTCAGCGTATGCAAAGGATCAAACAGATGAGTTTGTCACTCCTTACAGACTTGGATCTAAAGAAGATAATAAAGATTCTATTATAGCAGATGATGATGGAATTTTATTTTATAACTTTAGAGCTGATAGAATGAAGCAAATAGTTAGTAGTTTTTTTGATGCTTCATTTACAGGTTTTAAAAGAAATATTTATCCTAAATTATCATTCGTCTGTACTTTAACAGAGTATGATGAAAATTATCCTATTAAATCACTTTTTCCACCTAAAGATATTACAAATCATCTTGGAGAAGTAATATCCAAACATGGTCTCAAACAATTACGCATAGCAGAAACAGAAAAATATCCACATGTAACTTATTTTTTCAGCGGTGGAGAAGAGAAAATACTGGAAGGAGAAGAAAGAATCTTAGTACCTTCAACTAGGGAAGTGAAAACTTACGATTTAAAACCTGAGATGAGTGCATTAGAAATAACAAGTAAGCTAATATCTAGACTTGAAGCAGATGATAGACCAGATGTCGTTATTTTAAATTTTGCGAACTGCGACATGGTTGGTCATACTGGTAATCTACAAGCTGCAATTCTTGCCGTAGAAACAGTAGACGCATGCGTACAAAAAATATACTCAACTATCTCAAAATTAAATGGAACTTTGTTAGTTACAGCTGATCATGGAAATTCCGATCAGATGATAGACTATGATACGAACGCTCCTCATACATATCATACTAAATATAAAGTACCATTTATAATATGTGATGAGAGGTACAAATCAGGTAATGTTGCGATGAGAGCTGATGGAGCATTAAGAGATATCGCCCCTAGTATTTTAGATATTCTTGGTATTACAAAGCCAGAAGAAATGGACGGTAGCTCACTTATTATTGGTAATATTAAAGGCTAGTGTTTTTTTCCGTTATATCCAAAAAGTAAACGTAATCCAGTATTTTTTAAAGAAGAAAATGAGAGTGAGTCGCTATTTTCTTCTTTTGTACTTTCTTGCTGTGTACTTTCTTTAGGGCTTTCTGTAATAGATTTATAATAAGAATCTAAATCTTCAATTTCTAAATTTGTACTAGATTTTCCTACTTTCTTTTCTTTTTTAAGATTTAATTCAGTTACTTCTATTTCAGAAACTAGCTCATATGGCTTGATGTAAAATGGGAGTAACCTCTTGAAAAGATCCCATGAGCTTGAGTGAATATCATACAAATCATCAATAACTTCTATGCCGCTTGCGTAACCGAAAATTCTTTTAGAAAGTGCAGCTATTTTTTCATATAAATTGAATCTTAAGTCCTCCTCCATTCCCTCAACTAAAATACCAAGAAGACAGTCGCTATCGTTTGATTTAATAGTGGCTAGATAGGCTTCTGAGATTATTGGATAATCATCAAGAATGTTAATAAGACTTATTTCAAGATCAGTTAAGACTTCTTTATCGAGAGTATAATATGTTTTGTCTTGATCGAGATCATTGATTTTCTCATCCGTATTGTGTTCTTCTTCTACTATTACTTCATTCTGTAAAAGCTCAGGTGAAAAAGACACTTCAAGTGATGTATTTGGTTCTATGATTAAACCATAGCCCTTTGGCATGCTATTTAATAATGAGTCTCCTCTTACCTCTACAGGATGAATATCATAGTCATTTGAAACACTAAGGAGATGAGACTTGGTTAAAAAAACAGGGATATGATGATTACCATCTCTATCAACAGTCAGTACTGTTAATTTAATTAGTTCGTTTTGCTTAACTTCTTTTTTTACGCCCATAAAGAAGATACTAGGAGAAAGTAACGGAATAACAGACTCGACTTCTTTAAGCTCACCTCGAGCTATTCTGAATAAGTATTTCTGAAGAACTTCTCCGTAATTCACTAAAGCATCCCTGTTTACAAAATAAGTCTTAAGTCATGCTAGTTATTTCAGTCTAGACGTTGCTATCTGAGTACTAATAACATAAATATAGAATAGTCTATAAAACTTATGTAATATTAGGCAAGTATAAGCAAGAATAATTCAAAACATCCTGTTATTAATGACTATTTTAGATCCATCTTGGTACAAAACCTGGTTTGAAAATCCCGCTTATAGCTCAGTCTATGCTCATAGGGATAATGAAGATGCTAAGCTAATAGTAAAGTTAATAACGGATTTTTTTGAAAGTTTTAACTGTAAAAACTATAATAGTGAAAATTCTAACAGTGAAAAGATTCTCCTAGATTTAGGTTCTGGAAATGGAAGGCATGCAATATTATTAAATGAAAAATTTGACAATGTTATAAGCTTAGATCTTTCAAGAACTTTGCTTTTAAATGCAAGGGAAAACTTTAAAAGTTTAAAAGATAAAAATATACCATTAGCAGTCAGGAGTGATTACAGAAAATTACCACTAGCGAATAACAGCATTGATATAATTTGCAGTTTATTTACAAGTTTTGGATATTTCGAAACTGACTTAGAACATACTAAACTCTTAGAAGAGTGGTCTAATACTTTAAAACAAGATGGTGTCTTAGTTCTAGATTTACCAAACTTAGAATTCGTAAAGACTAATCTAGTTAAAGAAAATACCTCTACTATTTCTGGCAAAGAAGTAACAGAACGTCGTAGTTTCCAAGTTACTCCCCCAAGAGTTAATAAAAGCATTACCTTCTATCCACTTAACGATAGTGAAGAAACTGAAGTATTTAATGAATCTGTAAGACTCTACACTCTACAAGAGTTAATAAAATTATGCTCGATATCTGGATTAGAACTAGTTAAAACCTATGGTAGTTACGATAAAGAAGATTATATCGAGTTAACAAGCCCAAGAATGATACTATTCTTCAAGAAAATCTTTATTTGATATAGAATACCAGTCAATGACTAATAAAATTATAATAAATTCCCCAGAAACTTCTCTACATGTAGATAAAAGTCTACTTAAAGTTCATGGTAAAGAAATTACATTTGAGGCGCCTTGGATAGAGTACCTTACTAACTGCGGGGCAGGTCAAAGAAGCATAGATCTGATTAGTAAGTTAAAAACTTCTAAAGCAGTAATTAGTGGGCAGCAAGTTTCATTCTTAGGCGGAAGCACGCTTTTAATTTATAAGATTTTTTCTCTAATAAATTATTCTTCGTTTTTAGAAGAAGAATTAAAAATACCATGTGTCCCTATTTTCTGGTTACAAACTGAAGACCAAGATTTACAAGAAATATCTAAAATAGACTTAAGTAATGATTTGATTAATTATCAAACTCATTCATTAAGATATAATAAAAATAATCGAATTTCTGTAGCTGACCTTCAATTAAAAGAATTATTACCAGATAAACAAGATTTATTTTCAAATTTTTCAAATAAAAAGTTAATTCAAGCTCTAGATATTTATTATAATTCAAATTCTTTAGGTGAGGCATTTAGCTCACTTTTTTACTTCTTATTTCCAAATTTAAATGTCTTATTTTTTGATTCTAGAAAAATGAGTATTAGTAATCTAGCACAGCCAATATTAGAAAAATCCATTTCTAATAGTATGGAGATCTCTAATTTACTAAAAGAAAAAGAAGGCGAACTTTTAGCTGATCATAGGCCTGTACCAATTAGTATAAGAGATAATACTTCTTTATTCTTCTATCATAATGCATTAGGCGAAAGATTCAGACTTAAATGTAATGAAGATTTTACTTTTAATGGACAAGAAGAGAGTAAAAATAAAATCTCTGCTGATGATCTACTATTAAAACTAAAATGTACTCCAAATTCTTTTTCTACATCTGCACTACTTAGACCTATAGTACAGGACTATCTATTTGATACTTTAGCTTATATCGGTGGAGAAGTAGAATTAGATTATCATTATCAGATAGATTCTTTATATCAATATTTTAATATTCCAGTACCTCTTCGGATAAAAAGATGTAGAGGATTAGTACTACCAGATAAAAATTATACTTTTTTCAAAGATACTACACTAGATACAAGAAATTTATTTGCTACTAAAAACACTTTTGAACTTCTAATAAAAGAAAAAACTACAGAAACGACTAACAAAGATAATGTAAAATACAAACAATTAGAAGAATATAAGTCAGCACTATTTAAGACTATTAATAGTTTAGCTGAAGAAGAAAATGAAAAAAAACTAGACAAACTAGATCTAACAAAAGCAAGAACTAAGACTACTTCTAGTATAGAAAGATCTCTTTCAAAATTTATTAGAAAGTATGAATTGAGTCGTATGCGAACAGATAATGTACTTGTTGGCAGATTTAAAAAGTTACTTAATATAATTTGGCCTAACAACAATAAACTAAATCAAGAAAGAATACTTTCTTGGTGTAGCTTATATGATTACGATCCTAAAATACTAGATCAAATCAACAATAAAATTAAAATAGAAATTAATAATTCAGTTAAAGTTAATATAAATTAAATCATGAAAAATACTAAAATCACCGAAGCTAAAGAGCATGATGTTTTAATTATTTCTCCACATCCTGATGATGCAGAATTATTTATTGGCGGAACTGTAAAAAAGCTCTCTAAAGAAGGGAGAAATATTTGCATTATTGACATGACTGAAGGAGAAATGTCTACACGTGGTACAGTAGAATTAAGAAGTGAAGAAAGAGAAAATGCTTCAAAAATTCTAGGAATACAGGCTAGATATTCTTTGAATTTACCAGATTCCTCTATTTATCAAAATCATATCCTAAGTAATAGAGAACAAATTTCAAGAGTTGTTTACGCAATAAGAACTATAAAACCTAAAATCATCATTGCTCCATATTTTGAGAATAGACATCCAGATCATAGTGCGACTCACAATATCATAAGAGATGCATTATTTTATGCGAACTTACAAAAATTTGAATTTGTAGGATCATTAAATAATGTGACTAAACATAACGTGAGTACAGTACTTTGGTATATGTGCAGAATGGAGTTTACACCGTCTTTCATAGTAGATGTAACAGATGAATACGAAGACAAGAAAAAAGCTATCTATTGTTATAGCTCGCAAGTGACCTCAACAAGTGGGACAATGAATAATTTAAACACTAAAACTCTTGTTTCTAGCGCCTTATCTGTACCATCTATAGAAGCTAGAGATGGTTATTTTGGAAGCATGGTTGGAGTAAGATACGGAGAACCCTTACTAGTTGATGCACCGGCAGGGATAAGTAATGTTTCAACTTATTTAGAGTCTCAAAGTTGGAATTCTTCATATATATACAAAAATAGGAATTAGGAACTATGAGAATTGGAATAACCTGCTATTCAACATTTGGCGGAAGTGGCGTTATTGCTACGGAGATTGGAATAGCACTTGCTAAAAGAGGTCATCAGGTTCACTTTATTTGCTCAGATGTTCCTAGAAGATTAGTTGATTTTGGTGAAAATATATTTTTTCATGAAGTCGAAGTCAGAGAATACCCTTTATTCGAATTCCAACCCTATGCACTGAGTCTTGCTTCTAAAATGGTAGAAGTTTCGACCTATGAAAAGTTAGATTTACTTCATGTACATTACGCTATCCCCCATGCTACAAGTGCTTATTTAGCCAAACAAATTCTTGGTCCACTAGCACCTAAAATTATCACTACCTTACACGGCACTGACATTACCTTAGTTGGTCAGGATAGAAGTTATTTACCTATAACTAGATTTTCTATAGCTGAGAGTGATGCAGTAACCGCTCCATCAACTTTTCTAAAGAGAGCGACGTATGACAAATTAAATGTACCTAGTAGTAAGCCTATTAATGTAATTCCTAATTTCATAGATACTGAAATATTCACTCCTAATGTTCAAAAATTATCGCTAGGCTTTATACCTAATTTAAGAGGCTGTCCTAAAGTAACTGGTACTAAAATTTTAATACACGTTTCAAATTTTAGACCTGTAAAACGTATTGCAGATTTAATAAGAGCATTTGCTATAATTCAATCAGAAGTGAAGTCACACTTAATATTAATCGGCGATGGTCCTGAAAGATCTATGGCTGAAAATTTGGTAAGAGAGTTAAAAATAGAAGATTATGTTTGTTTTCTAGGTAAGCAAGATTCATTTGTACCATGGCTACAACAATCTGACCTATTCCTACTACCAAGTGAACTAGAGAGCTTTGGCCTAGCAGCCCTTGAAGCAATGAGTTGTGGAGTACCTGTAGTCGCGACTAATACGCAAGGTATCCCAGAAGTTGTTATTGATGGTGAATGTGGATACTTATCAGAAGTTGGAGATTATAAAACTCTGGCAGACAATAGTATTAAGATTTTAAAATCTAACGAGCTCCAAGAACAGTTCGCTAAAAATGCCAGAAAAAGAGCTGTTGATAATTTCTCAGTTGATAAAATTATTGAGCAATATGTAGCTTTATATAAGAAGACTTTAGGTATTGAAGGATAGCATCTACCAACAAAATACATAAGTATTTAGATTTACTAATTAAATTCTGTCTATAAAAATTACTGTTACTATTCCCCTCTCTAAGTCATCGAAAAGACTTAGATAAGGTAATAGTATGAAACCATATTTCACAATCGGGATTTGCACTTTAGATAGGAAAGACTATTTAAGAGAAGCAATAAAGAGCTGTCTTAATCAGGACTTAGTATCTAGTTTTGAAATAGTGATTGCTGATGATGGTTCAAGTTATGAAATTGCTGATCTTATTGAAGAAATAACTTCTAACTTAAATTCTACAAATATTAATTTTACAATAGTTAAAAATCCTAATGCTACACCTATGGGTGAAGCGAGTATGAGAAACTATATTGTAAATGTTGCAAATGGAGAATTTATAATTTGGTTAGATGATGACGATTTACTGTCCAACAGCTGTTTATCAAGTTATTTAGAATGTATAAATCAATTTCCTGATTATCAAATTTATTATGGAAATTTACTACGTACAGACAAAAACTTAACTCCTACAAGAGAATATAACTATAGAGAAATTCCTGAAAAACTAATGTTATCCTCATTTCTATTAGGAAGTGTTGTTCCAAATGGTGGAAGCTGTATCAAAAAAGAAGTATTCGATATTATCGGAAACTATGATCCAAGTTACATAGTTGGAACAGACTATAATTTTTGGGTAAGAGCTGCACTAGGTAAATGTAGATTTAAACACCTAGAAAAAACTATTTATATATACCGTGCCCACGAAACTAATGCAGCTCTAGATAAGGAAGATGATCGTTTTTTTGAAAGTAATGCAAGGGTGTGTGAGTTGTTAATTGCAAATGCTGTCCCAGAAGACTTAACACCGTTCTTTGAATGGTCCAAGGATACTATTTTAGCAGAATTTCAATTACTGATGGCGTGTCAGATTCTATCAAAAAAGAATAAAGATAAAGAATTATATAAAAGAGCAATTGCTTCTCTTTTAGGTAATAAGGATTATCACCCTTATTTATTTTCTCCAGATATGAAACAAATGTCTCACTATTTAGAGAAAATTGATTCTATCGGATTTGACGAGGCTGCTAACTTACTTACTACAGTAATACACTTTGGAGGCTATGTCTCTCAGGTAAGAGCAGAGAGAGAATCACAACAATAATGAATATATTAGGTATAAATTTTGGTCATGATGGTGCTCTAGCTATAATTAAAGATGGTAAATTATTTAAAGCAATCTCTAGAGAAAGAATTACTAGAATTAAAAAAGCTAGAGGAATTTGTAAAGAGAGTCTAGAATATATCCTAAGAGCCGCTTCATTAAGACTGGAAGATATTCAAGCAATTGCTTTTTCTTCTTATTTTATAAATTATCCAAACGACTTATCAAATTCTGTTATTAAACTATATGAGCTAAACGGTCAGCCCGTTAATAGAGATTTAATTCATATACTAGGTGGTCAGACCGCAGCAGAATTTATCGCAGAAATATCCGGAATAAAAATTAGAGCTTTCTTAATTCAACATCATATAGCTCACATTGCATCGGCTTATTATACTAGTCCATTTAATAGGGCCGCGGGATTATCTGTTGATGCCAGTGGTGTGCATCCAGAGTACTGCTCACTTACTGCTATTGGTGAAGGTAATAGATTAGATTACTTTTACTGTCCAGGTATTATGGCAGGGAATGTATACTCTGTATTTACAGAACGTCTTGGGATTGGACCAGGGTTAACAAAAGCAGGAACATTAATGGCTCTTGCTGCTTTTGGTCAAAAGTATGGATATGCAGAAGATTGGGAAGAAGATTTTGCTTCTTGGTATACTAGAGAGTTCCAACCTAGTGATAGAGTTCATACTAATTATTTATGGAACAAATGGGTAGGACGTGGTCTATCCTTTGTATATCCTCACACTGAGATACCCATAGAGGAAGTTGTAAATCACTCAGCAAGTTTACAGTATGCATTTGAGAGATGTTTAGTTAAAGAAACTACTAAGCTTTTTAATGATACGAAAAATATTAATGATGGTAATTTAATACTATCAGGAGGGTCGTTTTTAAATTCTGATGCGAATATGAAAATATATGAAGAATCTGGATTTAAAAATATTCATTTATTCCCAGCTTGCGGTGATGACGGTACTGCCGCGGGAGCTGCTTTATACCTACTACATCATATTTGTGGTTTTCAAAGAGTAGATTACTCTCCAAAAGATTTTATGTATCTAGGACATGATTATAATAATGAAACCGAAGATACTATTGACTATGATCAATTAGCAAAAGACTTAGATAATGGAGCCATAATAGGATGGTTTCAAGGTCAATCTGAATTTGGCCCCAGAGCTCTTGGGAATAGATCATTTCTAGCATCCCCAAAAACAGTAGAGATGAAAGATAGAATAAATCTAAATATAAAACATAGAGAGAGATATCGACCTTTTGCACCTGCAGTACTATCTAGTGAAAAAAGTGAATGGTTTGATTTAGATTTTGAAAGTAAGTTAATGCTTTTTATAACGCAAGTAAAAAAACCAGAATTAGTTCCTGCGATATGCCATGTAGATAATAGCGCACGCGTTCAAACTGTTGAAAAAAGTGATAATAAGAAATTTTTCAACTTGTTAACTGCCTTTCATAAATTAACTGGAATTCCTATGTTACTTAATACTAGTTTAAATGATAACGGTGAGCCACTGGTTGAATCTCCGGATGATGCAAAAAGGCTTTTTGAAAGAACGGAGATGGAGATGTTGGTTATTGGGAATGAGGTTATTAGGAAGTAGTTGATCTTATTTTGTGAATTGTTTCTAAATGATCTCAAAACCTGTCTAAACAATAAGTTTCATCTAATATATAGTCTTTTGTAACTGTTTGAACTGTCTTTTGAACTGTAACCCCATACCTATGAACTATTGGAAGCCATTTTGTTCAGATTATAAATTTAGAAATCATTAAATTAATTGTTAGTAACTTATCCTTAGATTTAATTAAATCATAACATACTAAAATCAATACAGGTTTAAGTATATAAATGATTTTTGTATGTGCTTCTATTGACTATTATAGTAAATCATATAACAACGCATATATAAATTGTTGAAAATGATTCAATTTTGTGGTTATGACATTTACAACAGTGGTTTTATAGAAAGTGACTACTCCGTTAAGCATAATTTTATTAAGTTTAATGGAGTAGTCACTAAAGTGGTGGCTAAAGTTTGTTTCTTTAAGGAGAGCTTATTATGAGCAATTCTGGTTCGAATGGAAATGGTGGTTCGTCTTCTGGTAACTCTGGAAAAGGAGGAGGTAGCCAAGGGAATCAGGGCCAAGGTGGCAAGACGACGCAACAGCAACTAACCTCATACGAGAGTTCTGTTGCAAATTTGTTTCCTGGCGCGACTATCGTAAAAAATGGTCAAGTAGTACGCAAGCCATAAGGTTGATAGCATAATATATCAACCGGTTTACAATGTTTTTCGCGATGGTAGAGAAATATTTCTACCATCGCTGTTAGGGTTAGTCTAAATGTCATAACCAGTTTGACTATATAACTAAATTTTCTTCGTTCTCGCTTTTGTTTTGGCTCTGACTAAGGTTATTTAATTGAGATTTAGATGAGGTACGCGGTTACAGTTTAAGACAGTAAGATTTGCTTACTATACAAACCTTAGTGGCCTTACTCTAGAGATAGATAGAAAGTCTTTATCATTGTGTAATAAAGTAGCATTATTCTCTATTGCTATCTGCGCAATTAAGCAATCTGTTGAACTTCTAATAGTAAGTCCTTTTTTTCTGCATTCAAAATAAATTCTAGCGGCTTCCTTAAATGATTCAATATTATCTTTAGGTGAAATTATTAGCTGAGTAGATAAGTAATCATTAATAATACTCCATGATTTTTCACCTTTTGCACCTTGAAGTACTTCTTGGATGCAGACATTAGGGATAGCAAAATTTATTTTATCAGATTCTATCTTTAGTAAAAATCTAGTTGCTGGAGTTTTAACTCCCTTCAAAAAAGAAATTAAAACGGAGCTATCAACTAGAATCATTAACGACCAGACCTAGCTTTTTTATAGTCGTAATCTTCTCTAAATTCAACCTTACCTATTATTTCACTAAGTGGCTTTCTTTTAGAAAGAGCAATCAAAGCCTTTAGACCTTCATGAACTAGATCTTTTTTGACATTAATTTTTGTAAGCTTTCTAGCCTCTTCTAATAAGTCATCATCTATGTCGATATTTGTTCTCATACACATACTGTACACATTTATACTAATATTGTCAAAATTATTATAAAAAAGAGAAACTATTCGAGATATTATATACTCTAGAAAATACGTTAGTAATAAAAGGAAAGATAAAACACCTGAGCTAGACTTATAAAAATTAATGAAAAGTCAGAGTTAGGGGTTTTCTAAATATGAAACTGCAGATGGGCGTGGGTGGCTAGGGTGAGACTCTGGTAACCCACTTTGCCCCACATATCTATGGCGCAAAGTATGTTCCAGAGCGAACAGGGTGGCCATACTTGGTCGGAAGTTTCATATTTAGAAAACCCCTAACTCTGACAGAAGAAAAAAGAGTCTTAACCTTTCCCCTACTCCCACTCAATAGTAGAAGGCGGCTTGGTAGAGATATCAAGTACTACTCTATTTATTCCCTTAGTCTCATTTACTATTCTTGTTGAAATTCTTCTTAGAATTTCTTCTGGTAGTAAATACCAGTCAGCAGTCATACCATCTCTAGAAGTAACAATTCTTAGTGCGATGCACTCTTCATATGTACGACCATCACCCATTACTCCGACACTTTGCACAGGAAGTAATACAGCAAATGCTTGCCAAAGAGTGTCATTTAAACCTGACTTCATAATTTCTTGTTGAACTATTAAATCAGCAGTGCGAAGTTTTTTTAATCTATCTTCTCTTACTTCACCTAGACATCTGACTGCTAAACCTGGGCCAGGGAAAGGTTGTCTATTAATGATATGCTTTGAAATTCCTAGTTCCAAGCCTATTAATCTAACTTCGTCTTTAAATAGTTCTCTTAATGGCTCTATTAGAGAGAGCTTCATAATATCTTTTAGTCCGCCGACATTGTGATGGCTTTTGATTGTAACAGAATTTCCTATAACAGAAACACTTTCAATAACATCAGGATAAAGTGTGCCTTGAACAAGATGAGAAACATCTGTGATTGTTTCAGCTTCATCTTCAAATACGTCAATAAAAACTCTACCAATAGTTTTTCTTTTCTTCTCTGGATCAGTTTCACCTTCAAGCTCAGTTAAAAATCTCTCGCCTGAACTAGCAAGTTTTACATTTAGTCCAAGGGCTAGCATATCCTCCATTACTTGCTTAGCTTCACCTTCACGAAGTAATCCGTTATCAACGAAAATACAATGTAACCTAGAACCAATAGCTTTATGAACTAAAACAGCTGCAACAGTTGAATCCACTCCACCACTGAGTCCACAAACAACATTACCTGTTGGAACTTGAGCTTGAATATTACTTATTGCTTCTTTAATAAAGCCTTTCATATCCCAATCTTTCTCTAACTTAGATATGCCAAATAAAAATTGACTTAGGATATCTTTACCGCGTTTAGTATGATGAACTTCTGGGTGAAATTGTACTCCGTAGAAATTTTTATCTGTATTTTGAAATGCTGCAACTGGAGAGCCTGAGGAAGTTGCTAAAGTTATAAACCCTACTGGTAATTCAGTAACTTTATCACCATGACTCATCCAAACGTCTATATTTTCATTGGCATGAAATTTTGAAAATAATCCGTTATTTTTTTTGATATTTACTTCAGCTGGTCCGAATTCACGAATACCTTGCTCTTTGCTCTCTTGATCTCCGCTAGCACTACGCATCCATCCTTCGACCTTACCGCCAAGTTCATCTGCCATTAGTTGCATACCGTAGCAAACTCCAAGAATTGGAAGACCTGAAGTCCAAATTTCCTTTGGTGGTCTAGGAGCGCCTTCTGTTCTTACAGATGATGGTCCGCCTGAGAGAATAAGTGCTTTAGCTTTTGATGCTAAGACTTTTTCATATGAACAATTTCCTGGAATAATTTCACAATATACTCCAAGTTCTCTAACTGTTCTTGCTATTAACTGAGTGTACTGTGAGCCGTAATCTAGAATGAGTAATTGTGTATTCATTATTTAAATTCTACTGTTAATAAATCTACTATAAATAAAACTACTTTGAATAATTAGGTGCTTCTTCTACAATATAAACATCGTGAACATGAGATTCTCCTAGTCCAGCATTTGTAATTCTTGTAAACTTTGCAGTACTTCTTAATTTATCTAAGTTTGCTACTCCTAAATAGCCCATACCTGATCTTATTCCACCAACTAATTGGTAAATAGAAGAACCTAAAGTGCCTTTATATGGTACTCTTCCTTCTATACCTTCTGGTACTAACTTAGAGGCGTCGTTCTGTCCAGCTTGACCGTATCTATCCTTAGAGCCCATTTTCATTGCTCCTACTGAACCCATTCCTCGGTAAAGTTTATAACTTCTACCTTGATATAGTATAGTTTCACCCGGTGCTTCTTCAGTACCTGCAAATAATGAACCTATCATTACAGAATGTGCCCCAGCAGCTAATGCTTTAACTATATCACCAGAATATTTTATTCCACCATCTGCTATGATTGTAACGTTACTACCTTTTAATGCTTTAGCAGCTTCCATTACAGCAGTTATTTGAGGTACTCCTACTCCTGATACTATTCTTGTAGTACAAATTGATCCAGGACCCATGCCAATTTTAACTGCATCGGCTCCTGCATTAGCTAAGGCAAGGGCTGCTTCTCCTGTAGCGATATTACCTGCTACTACTTGCATTGAAGGATACTTCTTCTTAATTGCTTTTACACAATCGATGATTCCTTTTGAATGACCATGGGCACTATCTAAACCAAGGACATCTACTCCCGCTAAAATTAACTTATCAACGCGCTCTTCGAAGTCTCCACCTACTCCAACTGCAGCTCCAACTCTTAATCTACCATGAGAGTCCTTACATGCTAGTGGATATCTCTTGGTCTTTTCTAGATCCTTTATAGTAATCAGCCCTCTTAGTTTATTTTGATCATCGACAACTAAAAGTTTTTCAATTCGGTGCTTGTGAAGTAATAGCTTTGCCTCTTCTAAACTAGTCCCAGGTGGTACTGTTATTAGATTATCCTTTGTCATTACATCTTTTATGTATAAGTCAGGATCTACTTGGAATCTTAAATCTCTATTTGTTAGAATCCCAGCTACAGTACCGTCTTTATTAATGACTGGTAGTCCTGAAATTGAGAATTCTTCTATTAATCTAAAAGCATCACTTACTTTTTGCTCGGGATAAACAGTAATGGGATCCATCACCATTCCTGATTCAGATTTCTTAACTCTAAGAACTTCTGTTGCTTGTTCGTTAATGGACATATTCTTATGAATAAAACCTAATCCACCTTCTTGAGCAATTGCAACTGCAAGTCTTGATTCAGTGACTGTGTCCATTGCAGAACTTAAGAGTGGGACTTGAAGAATAATACTCTCTGTTAGCTTAGTACTAACATCAACATCCTTTGGTAAGATCTCTGAGTAAGAAGGCAAAAGTAGTACATCATCAAAGGTGAGTGAGAAAGTAATTTCATTAGACATGCTGTATATTCCTAAAAAAAATTGTTCTATTTTATTGATAAAGCTAGTTTAGTTATCCATTTGCTTTCCTGAGCCTACTCCTCTTTTTCTAGTAACTAGTTTTATATCTGTTCCTGAAAAGCCGTATTTGTCACGAATCACATTTTTTATAAACCTTAGATATGAAAAATGTGCTTGCTTTGGATAATTAAATACTAGCATAAATCTAGGCGGAGAAGTGTCAACTTGAGCTGCGTAAAATAGCTTTAATTGTCTCCCTCTGACAACTGGCGCTTGTACTCTAGTTATATTCTGTCTTAAGAGTTTATTTAAAGCTGTAGTTGAAACCCGTTTAGTTCTTTCAATAGCTACAGTAGCTGCTGCATCAAGAATTCTTGTTACTCTCCTACCTTTTTGGGCGGAAATAAATATCATAGGAGCATAAGGTATAAATTTGAAAGTTTCTTTAACTTTTTCTTCAAAATCCTTAACAGCGGTGTGATCTTTAGAGGCAAGATCCCACTTATTTACAACGATTATAATTCCCTTACCTTGATCATGTGCTAAGCCTACGATTTTAGCATCTTGCTCAGTTGGACCTTCGTCAGCTGCTAAAACAACAACTGCAACATCACAATCTCCAATTGCTCTTAAAGATCTTAGAACGCTATATTTTTCTACAACATCTCCGATTCTACCCTTTTTTCTCATTCCAGCGGTATCAATCAATTCAAACTCTTGTGAATTAACTGTCATTTTTTCATGTATAGAATCTCTAGTAGTTCCAGCGATAGCACTAGTGATAGCTCTATCAGTGCCTAGTAAAGCATTAAGAAGTGTTGATTTACCAACATTTGGTCTTCCTATGATTGCTACTCTGATAGTTTCAATCTTAGGCTCTTCTATTTCTATTGCAGTATCGTCTTCCTCTTCTTCATCGATTTCATATTCAAGATCATCTAGCTCTTTAGGAAGTGGTAGTAATGAAAAATCTTTTTCATAGTCAGAGTAATCCAATCCTTCGTCAGGATTAAATACTGGTGGAAACTCAGTAACTCTAGAAGAAACTTCTACTTTTGTATAGGAATCAGCTTGTTTTTCACCCTCTATATCTTCAAACCAGCTAGAAGCTTCAACTAATTCTTCCTCACCTCTTTTGAATTTCTCTTCAAAGTTTTGAGTAATTTCTTTTCTAATCTTTTCTTGCTCTTCAAAATATAAATGCAGCTCAGCAAAATTATCTAATCGTGATAAGCAAGCAGTTATAACTTCTGATACTCCCCTTCCATGTAACGCACTGCACGGAATAACCTCTTCAACTCCTAAAGAATAAAATTCAGCAGTTAAAGTTTCTAATTCCTTCCCATCACATTTATTTGCAATGAGAATAAAAGGCTTTCCGGAAGTTCTTAAAATATTTAAAACTTCTTCATCGGCAGTTTGAACACCATCTTTACTATCAACAAAGAATAGAACTAAATCTGCTTCTTCTACAGCTGACATTGCTTGTTTATAGACTTGATCTTTTAGTTCATCAGTAGAATTTCTTTCAATTCCGCCAGTATCAACCATATAAAATGGTATTTCATAGGTATCGATATAAGAATAAGCACGGTCTCTTGTAATACCTGGCTCATCTTCTACTACTTGTAGTTTGCTACCGCTGACTCTATTAAAAAATGTCGACTTGCCGACATTTGGCCTTCCAACTATTGCTAGTATTGGGATTCTGAAATCTCTCATATGCTTAGACCTATTTTTTGTATCCCTTGTTTTGTTAATGTCCAGTTTTCTTCTACTTTCACAAAAAGTTTAAGAAAAACTTTTTCTCCGTATATTTTTTCTAGTTCTAATCTAGCTTGCTCGCCGATCTTTTTTAGCATGCTTCCACCCTGACCAATGACTATTCCCTTATGGCTATCCTTTTCTACTAGGATATCCACCATAATTTTATTTAGTCCCTTCTCTTCAGTCCACTCAATACAATTTGTTGCTAGTGAATAAGGTAATTCTTGAGATAAAAGCATAAACGCTTTTTCTCTAACTAATTCCGCTGCGAACTGTAAATCTGACTCTTCTGTAATGTAGTCTTCTGGGTATAATAATTCCCCGAATTCTAATTTATCTTCTATTTCCTTAACTAAAGTCTGTATGCCTTCTCCAGATTTTGCAGAGATTGGAATATAGGAAGTGACCGATGTAAATATTTTGGTGCTAAGTATTCCAATAACAGAAAGTAAATCTCTTTGATTTATATTATCTATTTTATTTAGAACTATAATATCTGGTGTATAGGCAGTGTTTAAAAAAGTCTGTTTATCTAAATAATTATAAATAGACTCCTCTGTTAGTTCTTGATCATCTGTTTTTAAAGAAAGTACCTTTGTAACATCAAGCATTAGTATTTTAACATCTGCTGATTCTAATCCTTGAATGATTTCCTGACTTAGAAATTTAAAGAATTCTCCTCTATCAGTTTTTTTGAAAAAACCAGGGGCATCAATAAGAACTAGCTGTGACGAATCAGTGGTTCTAACACCGATAATTCTTCTTCTGGTAGTTTGAGGCTTAGGAGAAACAATACTAACTTTTTTCCCTAGTAGTTTATTAGCTAGAGTAGATTTACCTGCATTTGCGGGTCCGTATAAAGTTATATAGCCTATTTTACGTTTTTCTTGATTCATGAGTTTTTCTCAGTATTTTGTTCTGCTGTTTGTTCTGGCATTTTTTCTTGTATTTTTTCTGTAGTAGCTTGCTCTAGATTAGGTCTTCTTTTCTGATCTAACTCTGAAGGTAGTAGTAAGGCTGATTCTATAAAGAATTTTTGCTCTGTATTTAATTTAATAGCATCAGCTTTAAACATCATCTTAAGTAATGCTTGTGCTGCTGCTTCTTGCTGAGCTGCTTTCTTAGTTGTCCCGCGTCCTCTACCGACTATTTGATTATCAACAAGGACAACTGTAACAAAAGTTGGAGCATGTTCTGGGCCTTCTACTAGTTCTAATAAATATGAAGGTGGCTCACTTCCATTTGCATGCAATACTTCCTGAAGTTCAGTCTTAGGATCAAAAGGTGTAACCTCAGTTAAGGCATCACCAAAAATAGATTCAACTAGTTTTAATGCTGTTTCATAGTTACTATCTCTATACACTGCGCCTATTAAAGCCTCCATAACATCTGCTAATATTGAAGGTCGATCGGCTCCACCTGCGGACTGCTCCCCTCTTCCTAGTCTAATAAAAGAGTTTACTTCATATTTTTTAGCAATCTGCGCTAAAGCTTGAGTATTAACGAGGGCTGCACGCATTTTTGATAGCTCTCCTTCCCTTGCTTCTGGGTGAAGATCACTTAATAAATGTGCTACTGATAGATCTAAAACTGCGTCTCCTAGAAATTCTAATCTTTCATAATCTGATCTCTCTTTAACTCCTAAGGCTGATCTATGAGTTAAGGATCTAAGTAATAATGAACGATCTTTAAAAGTGTAATCTAATTTCTTTTCTAGAACTTCTACATCTTGTCTTTGTTGTAATGGCTCATTGTCGTTATCATTTAAGTCATCAGTCTTATGATATGTGCTATTTGTTCTTCTATCATCTGAATTTTTAACCATTCTGTCTCCAAAGCCCTTGGAGTACTCTTGTTTTTTAGTAACTTGTTTAGCTAAGACTGGTTTATGGGGAGCGAAGTCATCCCAGGATTCTCTAGATGGCTTACTGTAATTTGAATCATCATTCCTACTATATTCAGAGTCTCTGTGATTAGAATCTCTGTAGCTAGTATTTCTACTTCCAGTATTACTTCTGCTCTGAGTACCGTTAGATGGTGCTATTTTTCCAGGTTTTAATATTCGCATAAAATTAACTGTCTATCCCTTATGAAAGTATGTGCGTTAACACGTAATCTTTTACCGGGAAGAAGTTTTTTATCTGTATCACTGACAGGAACTGCAACAGTTAGATATTCACTAGAAGTCCCTTGAAGGAATTCTTGATTACTAACAAAATTTTTACCACTTGATGGAATAGCTAATTTTTCAATGGAAATAGATTTAGATTCGATAATAATATCTAAATCAGAACCAATTACTTTTTTAGCATGTTCAGAGAACTTTTCTTCAGAAGCTCTCCTCCACATTTTAGATCTTTCTTTTCTTTCACTGAAAGAAACAGATCCGTCCAACCTAGTAGCAGCAGTACCAACCCGCTCAGAATACGGAAAAACATGAAGGTAGGAGAGAGGTAGAGAAACAAACTTTTTTATTCCTTCCTCTAAATCTTTTCTACTTTCCCCCGGAAACCCAGTGATAGTATCAGATCCTACAGTAAAAAAGCAAGTTTTATGCTTTTTATATTGTTCGTCTATATACCAAACTAAATCTTCGGCTTCTCCCAAGCTATACTTACGATTCATTCTTTTAAGAATTTTATCGTTAAACGCTTGAAAACAGATATGAAGATGTGAGCAAAAAGTGTTACTTTGAGCCATAAAATCAATCATTTCAAAGCTTACATCATTAGGATCTAGGGAACTAAGTCTAATTCTAATGTCCTTAAATTCTTTATCTATTTTAATTAATAAGCTTAAAAGATTCTCTCCAATATCCTGCCCGTAGCCACCTAGGTGAGTACCAGTCAACACAACCTCTTTATATCCTAGATCTTCTAAGTTTTTTATTTCTTCAATGACTTTTGTACTGCTTTTGGAACTAAGATGTCCTCTAGTAGATGGAATTATGCAAAATGTGCAGTGGTTCTCACATCCTTCTTGTACTCGTAGGTGAAATCTTGAGCGAAACTTAAACTCACCAATCGCGCCACCTGGGCCAGGAGTGTTTGTTGGTAAGTTTAGATTTTGAATATCAAATTTATAATGTGGGCGTTTTAAAAGAGTATTACTTTCTTTAGATTTTTTAGGTAGCTGAACTAAATTATCGGTGACAATATTAGAAATACTATCAGAGTCTGAAATAGAAAATAATTCGTTAATTATTTCTTTTCTATCATTAGGAGAAACTACTTTTATACCTGGGAATTTATTAGTTAACTTTTCCTTTGAAGCCTCTGCCATGCATCCTGTGATAACTATTTTATCTGAGGAATAACTTAATAAGGCTTTTTCAATAAACTTTAATGCTTCAGCATCTGCTGAATCTGTTACAGTACAAGTATTTATAACTAAATAGTCATTAGTATTTATATTGCGCTCATCGGTGTTTGTTAAATTCTCTTGATGGTCAAAATCAGATGGAACTCCACCGTTTGTTTCAATTCTTGACGCAAGATCAATGGTGTCAGAGAAATTACTTCTGCATCCGAAGGTTTTGATCTTTACTGTTGGTTTAATATTTATAGCTGGCTTATTCATACTATTCTATAATACCGCCACCTAAAACTTCATACATACTAGCGTCACTGGTCTCTTTATAAAATACTGCCGCCTGACCTGGGCTCACTGTAGACCAGTCTGATAAAAATTCTACTTTTGCAGTATCAGGTTCAGAGCCAGGTGATATCAAACACTGAACACCGTCATGACGATATCGCATTTTAACTTTGGCTTTAAAGCTAGTTTCTATTTTTTTATTTGAGGTGAGAGTTATATCACGAACATTAAAAAACTTCTTTTCTAGTTCCTGTTTTTCACCAATAGTGACAGAATTTGAGCTAGGATCTAATGCTAGAACGTATAAGGGATTATGGGCACTGATACCTAATCCTTTTCTCTGTCCTACTGTATAATTAAATACACCTTCGTGCTTACCTAAGATATCGCCCTTGGAGTTTACAATATCACCCTCGGTTTTTACTCCACCTTTTCTCTCTATAAATTTAGAGACGGAATCTGAAACAAAACAAATGTCCTGACTTTCAGCTTTGGATGCTATATCAAAGCCGTTCACTCTTAAAACTTCTCTTACCTCTGGCTTTAACATATCCCCTACTGGAAATATTGTTGTAGCTAAGTCTTCTTGAGTTAGAGCATAAAGAAAATAACTTTGATCTTTATTTAGATCTTTTGCTGTATAGAGACCATAACTCGAGTCTTCTTTTTGCTTAATTCTTGCGTAATGTCCAGTAGATATTAAATTTGCTCCAAAACCAATTCCTCGTTTTTTTAGTTCTGCAAATTTAACTTTTCTATTGCAATCTAAGCAAGGATTAGGTGTTTTCCCAGCTAGATAAGTATTAACAAATTTATCAATTACTTTTTCTCTGAATGAATCTTCAAAATCAAAAACATAAAATGGAAAGTCATAAACTTCTGAAATTTTCCTAGCATCATCAAAATCACTTGGTGAGCAGCATGTAGCTCTAGTAGAATTTCCACCGTTATTTTTATAATCCCAGACCTGCATCGATATTCCAATGACTTTATAGCCTTGCTGACTAAGTAAAATAGCAGCGGCACAGGAGTCTACTCCTCCGCTCATTGCAAGAACTACTCTATTATCTTCCATTAGTTTAGTTCCTTTAAAGATGAATGAATTCTAGAAATACAGTTAGAAAGCTTTTTTACTCCAACATCTATGTCTGATTTGGTAACATCCCAATCAAAGCTTATCCTCAGGCATTCCCTAGCCTCTTTTGTGCTACAACCGATGGCGAGTGCTGCTTTTGTAGAATCTTGTTTACCTGAAGAACATGCGGATCCAGTAGAAGTATAAATTCCTTCAAGGTCAAGGGCTGCTAATAAATCTTCAGCTGGTACTCCTGTAACTCTAAACAATAAGGTATTACATAAATAAGTTCCTGCTTCAGACGGAGTTAGGAAATTTATATCTAATTCTTGTTCTTTGATATTTTTTTCAATTAAAGTTCTTGCATAGTCTAGTAATGCTGTTCTTCTATGAAGTTCATCAGTATCATTAATTAAAGTTTCAAGGACCTTACCTAACGTATAAATACCTAACATAAACTCAGTCCCAGCTCTTAGTTTATCCTCTTGTGAGCCACCCATTACCAGTGGCTGAAACTGTCTACAAGTTGAATTAGTATTAAAAACTAATCCTCCGACTCCAGATAATGCCCCTATCTTATGAGCTGAAAATGCTACTGCATCTACTCCAGACTTAAACAGAGTTTCTAAATTTATCTCTGACTTAGTAAGTGCTTGAGTAATATCACTGACAATTATTCCGTCATATCCGCTAGATCTTAGTTTTTCCGCTACTAGAGCCAAAGGTTGAATTGCTCCTGTTTCATTACTTGCATACATTAATGAAACTAATTCTGTATCCGCATCTACTAAATTAGTAATAGACTCTACATCGAGAATCCCTGTTCGTGCTCCGTAGTCGCCTTGCTTAGGCTTAGCTATTCTAATTTCAAAGTTCTTTGTTTTTAAAAAATTGGCTGCTGCTGTTACTGCTTCGTGTTCTAAAGCTGAAATAACAATATTACGTTTAGTATTTATTTGATCTAGATCTAGCAGACCTAGCATCATAGAATTACAGCTCTCAGTTCCGCCTGAAGTAAAAACTAGATGTGCGTTTTTTGATGCATTACCTTGAAATAGGTATTTGAGTACTGATTCTCGACTTTGTCTTAGGATACTCCTTCCAGTTCGACCGAGGGCGTGAACGCTTGAAGGGTTAGTAACCCGATGTTTCTCTAGAAAATCTAGAGCTGCTAGCTTAGCAACTTCTCTAAGCTGGCTTCCTGCATTTGCATCCCAGTAAATAGTAGTCATAATTTAATTTATGCGGTAATAACATACTATATTTATATTATAAAGTTTCAGGTCCTAAAGTGTTAAAATTCCCCGTTTCTCCTAAAAAAATGCAAGACCTAGAGGAAGCTATGGAGGCCTTGGGGATAGCTGAGGATGAGTTTTTAGAGAAGTTTATAAGGGGTTCAGGGGCGGGAGGACAGAAGGTTAATAAAACCTCTTCTACAGTGCATCTAATACACACTAAGTCTGGTATTGAAGTTAGATGCCAACGAACTAGATCTCAAAGTCTTAATCGATATTACGCAAGAAAACTACTTTGCGAAAAGCTTCAGTTTAGAGATGATAAGAAGAATAGCGAAAAACAGGCAAAAATAGAAAAAGTTAAAAGACAAAAACGCAAAAGATCTAAAAGAGCTAAAGATAAAATGCTCGATAATAAAACAAATAATAGTAATAAAAAAAAGTTAAGGGCTAAGGTAGATGCAAGATCTGATTGAAAAATTAAAATTTGAAAAAGAACTTAAGATTGTTCAAAAAAAAGAAATGATTGAGGTTCTTGGATTTGAATCAAAAAATAAGTATGAGATACTGGATCAAAGTGGTTCTGTACTGATGTATGCTGGGGAAAGTGGTGAAGGAATATTTGATACCATACTTAGACAAATACTAGGACATTATAGAAATTTCAATATCAATGTATATGACAAACAAGGTGCGCAGCTATTTAGAGCCAATCATCCTTTTAAGTTTTATTTTAGAGAGCTTTCTGTATTTGATAAAGATCAAAAAAACTTTGGCAAATTAACAAAAGAATTTTCATTACTTCATAAAAAGTTTGTTATAGAACTAGCAAATGGAGAAAAACTGCAAATGAAAAGCCCCATAATGAGCTTTTGGACTTTTCCGATTTTGAAGAATGATAGAGAAGTAGCAACTATTAAAAAAAAATGGTCAGGGCTAATTAAAGAATCATTTCTAGATGCTGATAACTTTACCGTTAGCTTTTCAGATCCAAGTCTTAGTTGGGAAACGAAGTTAGTTATTCTAATGTCTGCACTGTTTATTGATATTAGTTATTTTGAGAAGAAGCCGTCGTAGGTTGATATTGGTCAGCTTAGAGGTCACGAAGTAAGTTAAGAACTAATTGAGGCTGCTGGTTAGCTTGCGCTAAAATACTTGCAGCAGATTGTTGAAGGATCTGCGTAGCAGCTAATCGTGATGATTCTTCGGCTACATCTATATCTGTTATTCTTGAATTTGCTTCTTGATAATTTAGAGATCCCGTTTGCAGATTACTAGTTGCTACTTCTAAACGAGATTGAAAAGCTCCGATTTCTCCGCGTTGCTTAGAGATTCTATTCAACGCTCCAGATAAATAATCCATAGCTGATTTAGCATCTAATTTGCTTCTAAGTGAGAAGGTGTTAAGTGCTGATACTCCATCCTTAGAATTACCTAAAAGTATACTCAAATTACTATCATCATAATTTGTAGATACTAAATCTGAAATACCATCATTATTAAAATCTCCGACTGCAACCGAGAATGGTGATTGCCCGACGTTTAAAGACAGTTGTGACTGAAAAGTTCCATTGCCATTCCCTAAGTATAACCCAAGTTCACTGCCTCCGCCATAACCTGAGATTATATCTAAATTACCATCACCATTAAAATCTCCTTTTATAACTGAAATCATTGCATTTGATGAATGATATGATTGGCCTGATTTAAAAGTACCATTACTATTTCCAATTAAAATATTAAGACCTCCACCATTACTTGCAGAAATTAAATCCAATACTCCATCACCATTAAAATCTGCCTGTTCTATGGCAATAGGGCTACTAGATATATATGATCTCCTGGAACCAAAAGTACCATTTGCATTACCAATAAAAATACTAATAGTGTTTCCAAAAAAATCTGCTGTGGCTAAATCTAATATTCCATCGCTATTGAAATCAGCTGTTTTAATAAAATTCTGTGATGTACCAGTACTATAAGTAGATCTTGATTTAAAAGTACCATTTGCATTACCGCTAAGAATACTTATATTATCGTCTGCCCCTACTGAAGCCAAATCTGATATTCCATCACTATTAAAATCTCCAAGCGTTATAGACGAAGGAGCAACACCTGTAGAATAACTAGTCCTAGATTTAAACGTTCCATTTCCGTTACCAAAAAAAATACTTAGAGTATCTCCAGTATTGTCAGCTGAAACTATATCTGAAAATCCATCGTTATTAAAATCACCAATCTCTATAAAAATGGGACTATCATTATTAGTTAGATTAATCCGAGCTTTAAAAGTCCCATCTCCATTACCTATTATTACACCGACAGAAGTTCCAATATTATCTGCGGTAACTAAATCTGATATCCCATCATTATTAAAATCCGCTATTTTAACATCACTAGGACCTGAGCTAGTATTATAGAATTGCGAAGTTTTAAAACTAGCATCACCAATTCCACCTCCGAGTCCATCTACAATCAAGTTCTGTCTTCCTCCCCCAGCAGCTAAACTTAAATCGCCAAAATCAGCGTTAAAAATCTTCCTTCCATTAAACTCAGTGGTGCGAGCAATTCTATTGTATTCCTTTGATAAACTTTGTGCTTCTTGATCTAGAGCAAGTCTTTGTTTATTACTAAAAGTTCCGTTGGTACTTTGAGTCGCAAGTTCCCTTAGTCTAATTACAATATTAGAAAGTTCACTTAAAGCTCCATCTGCGATATTTAATAAACTCACTCCGTCATTAAGATTTCTTACTCCTTGATTAAATAAACGCGTGTCTGATTTTAGAGATTCAGAGATTGATAATCCCGCGGCGTCGTCAGAAGCTTTATTTATTCGTAGGCCTGAAGACAGGCGAGTATAACTGTCGCCGAGTTTTTTGGTAGCGTTTAATAAACTACGCTGGGCGTTTAGGGATGGGATGTTGGAGTTAATGGTGAGTCTAGACATTCTGCTTCGCCCTCGCCTTTGCCACGCCACCCCGGGCTACGCAGAACAGGTTCTGCTCTAAGTAAGCAAATCCTGCGTAGTCGAAGGTGGCAATCGTTGTTGCGTAGACGAAGCAGGACGCCCTCCCCTTTGCCACACCACCCCGGGCTACGCAGAATAAATTCTGCATAGTCAGGTGGAGGTGTTTTGGTTGGCTGGGACGACGCAGAACTTCCTGTTTTTTTATCCCAGAAATAAGACAACACAAAACCAACTGACAAAAAATTTGCCAAAAACAAAAACTTAAAATTGCTAAAACTACAACTACCAAAAAACAACAATCGATTTAGGTTTAGAAAAAATAAAACCTAAATCGAAACTCCTTTTAAAAAACTCCTACTACATCCTCTAAGTATCGGGAGATACTCAGAAATACTTAAATACATGACTAATTTAATGGACCAAAAGGAACTTTTATACACTTAAAGCTGTTTAAGTATTTCCTTCTTCAGAAAAAACAGTATAGTCCTGCTTCTTGAGAAATAGATAAGGACATGAAATTGCTATGGAAAATTTAGTTTACTGGCTTCCGGGATTTGGAATAATCGGACTATTATATATGTGCGTACTTTCGTCATGGGTGACGAAGCAGGATACGGGAAGTGACAAGATGAAGGAAATAGCTGCTGCTATCGCAGATGGAGCTATGGCTTTTCTTAAGGCTGAGTACAAAGTGCTTAGCATCTTTATAGCTTTTACTTCATGTCTTTTATATGCACTTTCTCAAAGTGGTGAGACTCAACATTGGTCGATAGTATTAGCTTTTATTTTCGGTGCTCTTTCTTCAATCCTAGCGGGGATGATTGGAATGAAGATCGCAACAAAAGCAAATGTTAGAACTACACAGGCTGCTAGAACTAGTTTAGCAAAAGCTTTAGAAGTTTCTTTCAAAGGCGGTTCTGTAATGGGACTTGGTGTTGCAGGTCTTGCTGTTTTTGGAATGGGTTCTGTATTTGCAATTCTCTACTACACTCTAATGGGTGGAAATTTTTCTTCTGTAACTCACATGTCTATCGTTCTTGAGACTTTAGCAGGGTTCTCCCTTGGAGCAGAATCTATTGCACTTTTTGCTAGAGTTGGTGGTGGGATTTATACAAAGGCTGCGGATGTTGGTGCTGATCTTGTTGGTAAAGTAGAAGCTGGTATTCCAGAAGATGACCCAAGAAATCCTGCGACAATAGCTGATAACGTTGGAGATAACGTTGGGGACGTTGCTGGGATGGGAGCTGATCTATTTGGTTCTTATGTAGCAACTGTTCTTGCATCTATGGTTCTTGGTAACTATGTTATCAAGGATATGGGTGGTGTTATAGTTGATAACTTCGGCGGAATGGGGCCGATATTGTTACCTGTTGTATTAGCTGGACTTGGAATTATTTTCTCAATATTCGGAATGGCTTTTGTTAAGGTAAGTGATAGTGAGAATTTAGGTACTTCAGAAGTACAATCTGCACTAAACAGAGGAAACTGGTTTTCTATTATTCTTACTGGAGTAGCATCTTATTTTGTTATTCAAAAAATGCTTCCTGCTCAAATGACTATGAGCATGTTTCATGATGGTAATTTTAGCTTACAAACTGTTTCATCTACAAATGTATTTGCTGCGGTTGTAATTGGTTTAGCTGTAGGTGCATTAATTTCGATGATTACAGAATATTACACTGGGCTTGGTACTAAGCCGGTATTAAATATTGTAAGACAATCTGCTACAGGAGCTGGGACTAACGTAATCGCAGGGCTTGCAACTGGGATGATGAGTACATGGTTACCTACTGTACTTTTTGCGATGTCTATTTGGGGTGCTTATTATTTCGCTGGATTTTATGGTGTAGCGATTGCTGCTAGTGCGATGATGGCTACTACTGCTATGCAGTTGGCAATTGATGCATTTGGACCGATTGCTGATAACGCAGGTGGAATTGCTGAAATGTCAGAACTACCTGATGAAGTTAGATCAAGAACTGATGTTCTAGACTCAGTAGGAAATACAACAGCTGCTATTGGAAAAGGATTTGCGATTGCTTCAGCGGCGCTTACTGCTTTAGCTCTATTTGCAGCTTACGTAACTTTTACAGGAATTAATGGTATCAATATTTTTGATGCTAAAGTTCTTGCTGCTTTATTCATTGGTGGAATGATACCGGTAGTATTCTCAGCTCTTGCAATGAGCGCTGTAGGGCGAGCTGCGATGGATATGGTAAATGAAGTACGTAGACAGTTCAGAGAAATTCCTGGAATTATGGAAGGAACTGGTAAGCCTGAATACGGAAAGTGTGTTGCTATTTCTACTGAAGCAGCGCTTCGTGAAATGATGCTTCCTGGTGCGATCACTATTATTACTCCTGTTGTTGTTGGATTTGTAATGGGGCCTGAGGCATTAGGTGGATATATGGCTGGTGTTACTGTATCTGGAGTACTTTGGGCTATATTTCAATCAAATGCTGGTGGAGCTTGGGATAATGCTAAAAAGTCTTTTGAAAAAGGTGTGGATATAGACGGGAAGATCTATTACAAGGGATCAGATCCGCATAAGGCTGCTGTAACTGGTGATACCGTTGGTGATCCATTTAAGGATACTTCAGGGCCATCTATGAATATTTTAATTAAACTTACTTGTTTAGTTGGACTTGCCATAGCCCCACTTCTTGGGGAAATCTATGGTAAGACTAATCATAATGTTTCGTCTACTGGTCACACTAATACAGTTGAAATTGTAAATAAATAAAATTATGCAAACAAAAGATGCGATTACTGAGAGAAGAGCTGTAAAACTATTTGATCCTACTTATGTAATAAGTCAGGAAGAAGAAGATCAGTTATTTGAGCTAGTAAAACTAGCTCCTACTTCTTTTAATATACAACATTCAAGATTTGTTCTAGTTAAGGATAAAGCTCTTAGAGAGGAGATAAAAGGCTACGCCTGGAATCAAGCTCAAATCACAGATGCAAGCATTCTATGTATTATCTGCGGTGACGTAAAAGCATGGGAGAAGTCTCCTGAGCGTTACTGGGCTAAAGCACCTAAGGAAGCTTCTGATGTGCTAGTTCCTATGATAGGACAATTTTATAATGGTAGAGAACAAATCCAAAGAGATGAAGTTATGAGATCAACTGGGATCTCTGCTCAGACTCTTATGCTTGCAGCTAAATCTATGGGATATGATTCTTGTCCTATGGTAGGATTTGATCCAGTGCAAGTTGCAAAAGCTATAAACATGCCTGATGATCATATTATTTCAATGATAGTCACAGTAGGTAAAGCTCTTCAACCGGCAAAGGCTAGAGGTGGATTTATTCCTAAAGAAGAAGCTATTAAGGTAGATAGGTTTTAATTATCTACCTTGGTATTTAAATAATTAACAATCTTCTTGAACTCTAATATTTGTAGGATTTACTACAAATTCCAAACTATTCACTGCGTCCCCATTTCTTCTTGTACAAGACAAAGCAGGTACTACTCTTTTTCCCCTAGCTACTGTAGAAATTGAAATTGAACAGTTATAATTTTTTTCATCTGATTCGCTTACATAAGCGCTGTATTCTGCTTGATTGTTACTCCCTGCGTATAGAAGCCCTCCAAAGCTTAACTGCCCATTAGCAGGAATAAATGACACTAGTGAGAATCTTTGCTCTCTACTAATATCAAACTTAAATTGACTAGTTGATGATGAGCTACTAGCAGCCCATTGAATTCTTTCATTAAAAGGAAAGTAAGTATAATTAGTAAGCACGCCACTAAGAGAACTTGAACTATTTCTAAGATACATTCTGTAATCACATCTGTTATGTAAAGTGAGCATTCTGCTAACACCGACATCTAAATTAAATTCACTAAAAGCAGCATTTGCATTTCCAGAGCATAGTATTATTCCAGTAAACGTTAATAATGGAGCTAGATATTTTTTTAATTTTTTCATATTTCCCCAACAACTGTTTATAATCAAATTGTAACACCTTAGTAATAGTTCGGTCATAATCGTCAAATTGTTGATGATCTGAAGCTAGAAGAAATTTTAATTTATTGAAATATGATCTAGTATTAAGAAAAAATATTAATTCAGAAGTTATATCGCGCTTACGATTGATTTTTAAGTTATCCGAATCTATCATAAGTATGGCATTATAGCAGTATACAGTAGCTCTAAAAAAAGCTGGGCGAGGAGGGATCGAACCTCCGAATGACTGGACCAAAACCAGTTGCCTTACCGCTTGGCGACCGCCCAATATACTAATTATAAAAACCAACTAAAAAACACTCAATAACTGTAATTTATATTATACAATTATCTCGCTCAATGTTTGAAATTTCAGAGCACTTAATCTTACATAGCGACTTTACTTGTCAAATTATTTAATAAATAATTTATCTACTGAAATAAAATACCCGTCTTTTTTCAGACCTTTTGCCGTATTTAATGCTGACTCTATATCACTAAATATACCAAAAATGGTAGTCCCACTACCAGATACTCCGTATGTAACTGGACTTCCATTACAAATATGCCTCATCCCGGCTTCTATTTCTTGAGAAATAGAGAGTACATTTTCTTCAAAATGGTTTATTATTTTAAATGGCTGCTGATTAGCTGGCTCTTCCTTCCCTTGCCCTAAAGAGATTAACTTCTTAACATTATTTAAGCCTAATTCTAAATCATTTAAATGCTCTACAGAGAATAAGGATTCACTATCTGATGTGACACTTGTTCTATTTAAATTTTGATAGGCTTCTTTTGTTCTTGAACCTTCTGGAACTTTATATAAGAGACAGTATAGAGGTTTCTTCTGATTCTCCTCTGAAAGAGAATGCAGTTCTTCATTATGAAAAGCACCGTTATATGTGCTTAACTGAATACTATTTTTAATACATAAGACACAGTCTTGCCCAACTTGTTGAGCTATTTCTAGTCTATGATTTAAGGCTACATTTTGTATATCTGAAACAAGATTAATAATGGCCGCGGCATCAGCACTTCCTCCACCAAGACCTGCAAAAATGGGTATTCTTTTTAAAAGATGAATATTTAACCTAACGCCTCTTAGATCAAAGTAACTTGATTCTGAAATAACTTTTAGAGCTTTGTTAATTAAATTATTATCCGAGGCTAAATCCCCTACTATGCTTTCATCTTGTATATGATCTCTTAAAGACTGTTCTATTTCTACTTTTAAGGTCCATGAAAAACTATTTTTTCTTTCTGGTATTGCCGGTAGCGAGAGTCCAGACTCTTTGTAAGTATCAACTTCAGTATTTAATATTTCTTCAACTTCAACTGTTATGTCATCTGCGAGATTTGTTCTCGCTGTTATAGTCTTCAAAGAATGATAATCTGAATTCTTGAGCTTTTTACCCACTAAAAGAAGTAGATTAATCTTTGCTAGAGCTCTTATAGAGTATGTTTTAGTAATAATCATGACTGATTTAATCTTCTATGCGAATTAAAAAAAATTATTGATCAAATTGTTGAAACTCTGCTAAGTCTCTTTAATCTAAGATTATAGCAACTATATGTAATTTAGCAGTTTAAATTACATAGCTATATTAGATTGCTTTTGTTTCAAAGTGAAATTTCTAGGTAAACATTACCTTAAATTTCGCTGAAATTTTTATAGACGATAAATTATTTTATGTGGTGATGTATGGAGGGGCAAAATTCTTTCCCGAAATGTCAGAAGTGTAACCAAGGAGTTTTAATTCCTTTGTCAGACTACGGACAAGAAGGTTCAACAATTAAGTACAAGGCTTGGGCTTGTACAAATCCAGAGTGTGGTTTTTCTCTTAGAATAGATAAGGGAGAAGTCTGCTACGGAAGAAAAATTCAGCCTAAGAACTAGAAGACTATAAGTTAGACTTTAGTAGTCTAACGTAGGGAACAAATCGACCGCCCTTAATGTTAGGGACGGTCTTCCCTACGTTTACTTCAAATGGTATTTTTACATTACCATCCTTGACTTCGCCGTCTTTGATGTAATTAGTAAAATCTAATTCATCTTCTTCAATTCTCTTTTTTTCATTATCAGCCGGGATTGCAGGCACCTTACCATCTGGCACATAAACCAGAGAAAAAGCCATTTTTAATTCTCTATTTTTGTCTTCAGCTCTTACAAAGCTAACTGGCAGCACTAAGTATCCAGAAATACCAAGTTTCTTATTATTGCCAACTGTCTCCTCTATCAACTCTATATTTTCAAGATGAGGATCAGAATATTTTTCTGATTTTTCTTCTATTTTTTCTTCTATGGTAGCAAGCTTTGGCTCTGGGGCTTCTATAATAGCAGGCTTTGGTGACTCATCCATTAAACTATTTTCTATCGACTCTGCTACTACCTTTTTACCTTCTTCACCGTAGTAACAGACTATATCAAAATCAGTAATGCCATCGATAGAAGTTTGAAAGTAGACGGCTGTTTTTGAACCAATAATTGTTAATTCATTTGGAATAATATCTGATAATCTCTGATATTGTTCCTCTTTTATTTTTTCTCCGTCTCTAGTTTTAATAGCGATAACGACATTTTTAGATTCTAAAATATCTTTAGTGTCTAGAATTATTTTTAAATATAGAATTCTATCCCCGACATAAGCTTGGGTCATCTCAAGTGAAACTGGATCTTTTACAGCTTCTTCTCTAATTTGAGTAGGCTCTGACTCTTTATTATGATTTATTTCATTAGAGATTGCACAAGAACTTAGTACAATACAAAAACTAAAATTTCTTAATAACTTCAATGTCGTTAGCAAATTTATTTTTATTAATTAAAAATTTACTTACCAAAAGTTAACTTATCAATTTTCCAGCCTTCATCGCTTGCGTCATAAACCCATTCAAATTGAAATATTTCTGACTCAACTGCATAAGTTGGTGCACTAAAAGATTGTACCTGAATAACCTGATAAGCTGTTTTAAAATCATCCCCGAAATCTAGTTCAGTTTCTTTAACTTCTTTTATTTTACGTTCTCTATATGCAGTAGATAAATCTCTTAGAATTTTATCTCGAGAAGAAATAGTAGTCTTAGGCGCAACTTCCATAAATTCAGACCAAGAAACAGCTTTTACTATTTTTGCTGAAACCATTCTCAATTCATTCATTCTGCCTTCATCACCCATAGTGCTGTACTTTATGTATGAACAAGAACAGATTACTAATAAACTACTTAATAAAATAGCTTGGGAAATTTTTGATATATTTTTCATAATTTTACTTTTTAGTATCTTAAATATTTGAGAGCTATTCAGGGACAGTATCAAGTAGAGAGTTTAGTTCATCTCTATCTGATTTTGTTAAATGGTCTTCTGCTTTATTTATTCTTTGTTTTTTTTCTATTTCTCTTTTTGTTGCTGTTCTAGATTCTTCTTCATCTGACTTTGGGAACCCCCAAAAAATAGCTCTAGAACTTTCAGATTTGCTAGCTACTTTATTTGAACTTTTACTTCCGGAATACTCAGATCCTTTGGTACCTGAAAATATATTACCCGTTATATCCTTAAAGCTCAGCTCTTTTAAATTAAGCTCTTTTCCCTCATTAAATTTCTTCTCTATGTACTTTTTAATTCCGCCATGATTTTTAGTCAGTGGATAAGCCCCTACAAGAACTACTCCAAGTCCAAAAAGCATAATAACAAATCTTTGAAATAATGAGGCTTCGTCGTTTTTACCCATATGGGTTCTGTGTTAATGTATGATTAAAATAATAATATAGTATGTTCACTATGGAAACGTCCACAACTTTAAATACAAAACAGATCGCTAAAAGAAAGGCAACTCTTATAACTGGAGCTTCATCTGGAATAGGATTTGAGTTTGCTCATAGTATTGCTGATAAATATGACTCTGACATTATTCTAGTTGCTAGGCGTGAGGACCGATTAATTAAGCTAACAGAGATTTTAAGCAAGAAAATAAAAAGTAAGAATAAAAATAGATCAGTTTATTATTTTGCTGTAGATCTCTCGAACGAACAACAACTCGATAAACTAATTAAAGATATTAGTGATAAAAATTTGTTTGTTAATCTACTAATTAACAATGCTGGTTTTGGCAGTTACGGCACCTTTGAAGAGACTTCACTTCCTAGAGAATTAGAAATGATAGATCTCAATATCAAAGCTATAGTTCATTTATGCCATTTCTTCTCTAAAGAAATGATAGAGAAAAAAGAAGGCGAAATAATTAATGTGAGCTCTATGGCTAGCTTTCAAGGCCTTCCCTACTTGGCTGTTTATGCTGCAACAAAAGCTTTTGTCACTAGCTTCTCGCTGGCACTCGCGTCTGAGCTTAGTCAATACAACATTAAAGTACAGGCACTATGTCCTGGGCCAGTTCAGACTGAATTTGTGAATGTCTCAGGCTTTCCAGATAAGATCTCTGTTTTACCCAGCTTTTCTGCTCACGATGTGGCTGAATTGTCCTTAAGGAGGCTGAAAAACACTGGTTGTTGCAACTCTAGGATAGTTATCCCTGGGTTTATGAACTGTATTCTAGCCCAACTTAATCGCTTACTTCCTAGATATTTGGCAACAGATATAGCCATGAAAGTACTTAAGAAGAAATTCAAGAAATAAGGCCTTATTAATTCACCAAAGTTGTAGACATTTTAAGGTAAAAGCTGATAGATCGTCTGGTTTTATTTTTTGCATTAAACCTCATTAATTAGTACCGCAAATGAACGACATCGCACACTGGAATACTGAAAGAAGCAGAAGCCTATACGGAATTGAAAACTGGGGCGCTGGGTACTTTGATATCAATCAAGAAGGGAATATTTCTGTTACCCCTGATGGACCAGAGGGTCCTAAAATTGATTTGTATAAATTAGTTCAAGCTGTTGAAGAAAGAGACATAGAGCTTCCTGTGCTTTTTAGATTCAATGGTATTTTAAGACACAGAGTTAAAAGTCTATACAGTGCATTTCAAAATGCAATTAAAGAATTCGGCTACGAAGGAACATATCGACCGACCTACCCTATTAAAGTAAATCAGATGAGACAAGTTGTTGACGTAGTCAGAACAGCTTCTGAAGATATTGCTATGGGACTAGAAGTTGGAAGTAAGCCAGAGCTTATTGCAGTTCTTGGCGTACCTTCAGATGCAGACTCTCTTCTACTTTGTAATGGGTACAAAGATTCTCATTATATTGAGCTTGCTCTGATGAGTAAGAAAGTTGGAAGAAGACCAATTATTATAGTTGAAAAGCAATCCGAATTAAAACTTATTTTAGAAGTTGCAGATAAAGTTGGAGTCGAGCCAGAAATTGGAATTCGACTAAAACTCGCTGGTAAAGGCGCTGGGAGATGGGAAAGATCAGGTGGAGATCGTGCTAAATTTGGTTTAACTATTGGTGAAGTTGTAGAGTGCGTAAGAGAACTTAAAAGAAGCAATAAATTAGGCGCTCTTCGCTTAATACATTTCCATGCTGGTAGTCAGCTTACTACGATATCAAGCTTAGGGTCTTCATTAAAAGAAGCTGCTCAAGTTTATGTACAACTAAAAAAAGATTGCCCTAATTTAACTATGATGGATGTCGGTGGTGGGCTTGGAGTTGATTATGACGGGTCAAAGTCTAACTTTTCTTCTTCTATGAATTATACAATAGAAGAGTACGCAAGAGATGTTGTTTGGATAATTCACGACATTTGCAATAAAGCAAAAGTAAGCGCTCCTGATATAGTTACGGAGTCAGGTAGAGCTACAGTTGCCTACCATTCACTACTAGTCTTTGATGTACTAGGAATTGCAAATACATTTGGCAATCCTTGTGACCCAGATGCAGTTATGGAACTAACCCAAGAACCTATCGTTCATAACCTAGCAGGAATATTAAAAGATCTAAGTCCTAAAAACTGCCAAGAAGGACTACATGATGCTATCGAACTCAGAAATGAAACTATTCAAAAGTTTAATCTAGGGCTTGTCACTATAGAAGATAGAGCTCTAGCAGAGCAATGTTACTGGGCGGTATTAACTTCTGTTTGCAAACATGCGCAGTCTTTAAGCTATATCCCTGAAGATTTAGAAAAACTTCCTTCTATGCTTACTGATACTTACTTCTGTAATCTTTCTATATTTCAATCTCTTCCCGATAGCTGGGCGATACAACAGATCTTCCCAATTACTCCGCTACATAGACTAGCAGAAGAGCCTTCAGAACCAGTAGTTTTAGCAGATATTACCTGTGACTCTGATGGATCAATAGACAGATTTGCTGATCTTAGAGATGTTAAAAGGTACTTACCTGCTCATAAGTTACAAACTGGGGACAGATACTACTTTGTAGCATTTCTAGTTGGAGCTTATCAGGAAATTCTAGGTGATATGCATAACTTATTTGGTGATACCAATGCTGTTCACGTAGAAGTTGGTCTAGATGGTAGCCCTGAATTTTCTACAGTTGTTACTGGGGATACAGTAGAAGAAGTATTAAAATATGTTGATTTTGAAAAGGAAGAACTTTGTCATCATTGGAGATCAGTACTAGAAGTGGCAGTTTCAAAAGGTAATATCTCTGCTATAGAAAGTGGTGAGATGTATAGAAGATATCAGAGATCTTTTGATTCTTATACTTATTTAAATTCAACACCGGTGGCTTAAAACTTAGCAGCTTAGTAATTATGAAATCAAAATTTTTATCCTTAATTCTAATTCTAACTCTCACAAGCTGTAGTTCAATTTACTACTCTACTATGGAGAAGTTTGGAATTGAGAAAAGAGATATTTTTATTTCTAGAATTAAAGCTGCAAGAGACAGTCAACAAGATACGAAGAAGCAATTTAAAGATGCACTTGAAGAGTACCGTTCTATAGTAGAGGTAAAAGGCGGAGACTTAGAAAAAACATATGATAAATTAAGTGGAGTTCTTGAAGACTGTGAATCACAGGCTACTGAGGTAAAAGGCAAAGTTCAAAAGGTAAGAGACGTAGCTGTAAAATTATTTGCTGAATGGAAAGAAGAAATCAGTGAGTACTCAAACGAAACTTACAAAAAAGATAGCCAAGAAAAATTAGAACACTCTAAAGCTGAGTATGCTAAAATGATGGGTTCAATGAAGATTGCAGTTGATAGATTAGATCCAGCAATAAAACCTCTAAAAGATTCAGTGCTTTATTTAAAGCATAATTTAAATGCAAAAGCGGTATCAAGCCTTGATACAGAATTGGTTAAAATTGAAAGTAAGGTTGATGAGCTGATAGTTGAAGTTAACAGAGCGATTGATGACTCTGAAAAGTTTATTACTGAATTTAAGCAATAAAAAAGCTCCTGAAGTCTTAACTGTAAAATACAATTGAAAACCTAGGAGCCTATTCCACAGACTAGGACTTAGTATTTTGGATAAGTCCAAGGAATATGGTCATGGCGCCAAATTTTGTCATAACAAATTCTTTCTTCTTCAGATTCGATAAAAGCGTGACCATTCTTGCTGAGGCGATTATACCACCATTGACAATCTGAAAGAGTAGCATTGCCCATACCTGGTAAAGGTCTTGACTGAGGACCGATATGAGCAGTAACAACTCTTATTGGCCCAGCTTCTATGATAACTGAAAGCAGATTGGTTTTTGCTGGCTTCCTATTTCTGATATATCTTCTATACATCTTTCCTCCTTCTTGATTAGGAACCAAGACACCATCACTGTCACGATAAGGAGCAAAGAAGATATCAGATAGGTCGGAAAAGTTTGTTTGTATACACCTAAGTAATCCAAGCTCTTTTTTAAAGTCAACGGTTATTTGCAAACGATCAACAATTAAGTCAACAGGATTAGTTTTATCTATTCTGTGAAGTGCATTTTCTAGGATAGATCGGTTAATCTTTCCTGAATTTTTTAGCCCTCTACAAATATGGATACGATGTCCACGAACATAAATTGGACCTCCAGCACATGGACGATCATTTTTAATAATCTCCCATATTTCTTCTTCACTAAGTTCCTTTTTTGAATCACCAGCTACAAGACGAGTTCCCATTTTCCCACTCCGTCAAAAAAATGCTTTCTATATTTTCTAGGCTCCTCTGCCTAAAAATCCAGAAAACTATCCTGAAAAGAACAGCACAAAAAACCTTAAATTAAGTCTTCAGGTGCCGAGTAGAATTATTTTTAAAATTAAAAAAACTACTCAGCACCGAGTTTATTCCTCTACCCACTTTGATTTTATATTAAAAAAGCTAGCTAATTAAAAGGGAAAAAGCAAACTAGCTATTTTGCTAGCCTTTCTGCAACTTTTTGTACCTCTAATTCAAGTTCTGTACCCTTAATGCCAAATTCAGCGTTTATTCCACCCAGTAAGTCGTTATTACTCGTCTGTAGTTTTAAATATAACCTCGAAATTCCGCGTAAACCATACTTCTGCTCTACGGTGCTAAAATACATAGATGCTCTAGCGTAATCATATGCCGAGCCACTAAAATTAAAAACTTTAGGCGAACTATTTAGTGAAGTCAATGCAAGTTTTGCGGTTCTGGATTTAATTTCTCTCTGATTTAAAATAGAGGAATACTGAGAGGCATAAGTTTCAAACCAGGTAGCAAAGCCTTCTGCTCTGAGTCTGCTATCGGGCGCGCCGTACATTTTTGATTTTAATATCAGTGCTTCAACGGCATGACCCATTTCATGAATTAGCACTTCTGTAAGATCAGAATCTGCTACACTTGATTTAGAACTTGCCCCACCTCCGCAGCCTGCTGCTATGCGCTGCGCTACTATGTAAATATTTCCAGGTGGAGTCATCCATCCTGGATGACAATTTGAAATTAAATGAGTCGGGATTTGTCCCTCTGGTAAATTCTCATCCATGAAAACTACATTCCACTTTATATTCATGTTCTGAACTTCTGAAGGAAATGAAGATAACTTTAAAACCCTACTAACGGTTCTTGCCGCATCAGCCATTGCACGAACTGGAGTACGTCCAAAAAAAGTTTCTGCTGTTCGAGGCCAGCGTAAAGAGATAGTTCCTAAGGGCGAATTCATTTCTTCTCTGCGAACCGATCCGCCTAGTTTTATCTCTTCAGGGGAAGCTAAATGATCGTTAGAGCTAGCAATACTTTTTGGAGCAGCGCTCGCTAAGCTAGGGTTTATTATAAGAAAAACTATGAGAATATGAAATTTGATCCTAGAATAATTGTTCATATATTTACCCTAATAACCTATAATCTTTAGCTTTTATTTAGTTATAACAACGGCATCTTCTTAATCTAACTTTAGCCCTTAAATAAAGCTTATAAATACTAATATAATTTAACGAACTTACCGATTAGTAAGACATGAGAGCTTGTTTTAAAATAGAAAATATTGAAAAATATAAACTAACAAAAGATCATGAAAAGGGTACAATATTGCTTTTGTTTGCAGTATTTATGTTGGCTTTCATACCAATGCTTGCGCTAGCAGTTGATGGTTATTTCATGATTCAATCTAAACTTGACGAGCAAAATATAGCTGAGTATTTAAGTTATTCCGCTATTAGTGGTTACAGAAATTCTACTGGCACTCTACATACCGACAAGGCTGCAGACTCAGTTCGTAGGATGCGAGTTATACAGGATAAAAATAATATTATAGGTGTTACTAATATAAACACATGGAATTTTGATTTTAATTTTTGTGTATCAAATTTTTGCGCGGGTGATGGGTGGAAAATAGAATTTGGTCAGTACGATGAAAGTAGTGGTAATTTTATCGTACTTCCTCCAGACTCCGGTGGACCAGGACAGTTAGATTCTTCCTCAGTCGAAGCGGTAAGAACTAGTCTCAATTTCCCTCAAAGTTTTAATTTTATAAGTTTTTTTTCTGGTAAGTCTGGATCAACCTATAATAACCAAGGTCAAGTTAATAATAATATAGAAATGAATTCAGTTGGAATAGCTTACATAGTAGATGATGGTGTTAATACTAGTTATAGAATAGGACGTAGAACTGCCACTCTAGATTAATGGTAGTATAGGATAAGAAACTATTGGCGATTAGCACTAATCAGGCGTCACCTAGTGTATGACTAATGATAACGTCAGAAAACGATCATTTAGTTCTACTTATTAACTATTTACTTAATAAGATTAATGAAATAAATTATTATCAAACTATGAATACTAATTTATGATTAAAAAGTTAAATCAAAAAGGAGCTACTATGGTAGAGATGGCTCTGGTTGGTTGCTTAGCTTTAACAAGCTTATTGTTTATTATGTACTTGTGGTTTGTTATCTCTTTTAGTTCGGGCTTAGGGCACTCGCTAAGCATTGGCATCAAAGTCGCACAAGACTCTATGGATAATATTATAGATATATATAATCCGAATTTAGCCCCAATGGACTATGATAGCTTTGATGCATGGAGATCAAATTTAATATTTGAAATTAATAGAACGGGCGTCTCTTTTTTACAGAAAGCAGTTTATAGCTACAAAAACCTAGAAGTTCTAGATGATACTGCTCTTGGTTCTGTTTGGGTTCCTACTAGTATAGCTTTAGTTTTACCCGGTAGTGCCGTTAAAGTTTATGATCCCAGTGATGCCACTGGTCAAACTTTTAAAATATTTACTCACTCTAGCGTATGTCCAAGAGCAAGCACTGGAGTGGCTTGTGACATGAGTACAAAAATCAGAAGAACAAATCAAACTTTGAAAGATTTACTAAAAATTTATCCCGCAGAATTTCAAACTTTTCCATACCTTACTCAGATGCCAGGAATTGCAGTAGCTCCAGTAATTGCTGCTGGTTATTTAGCTCCACTAGATGCACAAGTAGTACCTAATCCCAGTACCAGTCTTGCTGCAAGTGCAAGTAGAACAGCAAATGCTACTAGAAGTAGAACAAATAATAGTCCTTCAGGAAGCCCAGCAATCACTCCCAGCAACAGTCCTGCGGTCACGCCAAGTAATAGTCCTGCCGTCACTCCAGCTTCGACAACAACCACAACTACTACCTCTAGCCGTATAATGGTATCAAGCCCTATTATAGCGGATTAAGATTTAAGAATTATGTATTTTTCAAAATAATCTAAGATAAATAAAATAATAATATTTTATAGTAATGATTTTAATATGTAGAATCTTCTACTTCTTACTTTTTTATTATGACAAGTATAATTTCACTAATCAGATTAATAATATGAATTTAAAAAACATCATTCTGCTGCAAAATAAACTTATAGTTACTCTTATATCCCTGAGTTTATTTTTAACTATTTTTTTTTATTTAAATACAATTTTTTTAAATAAAAAATTAATGCTAATTGATTACAACCAATGTGGTATAAATTTAATAAATTGTGATACCGATTGTTGTGATAGTGAAAAAGAAATATGTATACACGAAGATTATGGTGTTTCTTCCTGCTACCCAAAGAGGCAAAAATAAACTTTCTTTAGGTGTAGTCTATGGAGAAACTGAAATTAAAAAGCAAAAAAATGAGCAATATTAATAAAACTATATTTATAGTTCTCATATCATTAATAACCATTTTTACTGTAAAAAATTTAACAAATTTCAATCATGATTCTTTTTACAATATAAAACACAAAAACTATACTATCCCAAGTTCAGATAAAGAATCTCTGATGTGGAGAATTTTTGCTTTAGAAAAAAGACAAAAATTCGAAGAAGCTAAAAAGATAGAAAAACATTTGAACAACTATAATATTAGATCAGAAGGTGAATACCAATATTTATTAACACTAATGAACTTAGAAGAAAAAGATCATAAAAATGAATCTGAGCTATATACTCTAATAACAAAACAAAAATATCAACCTGATTCTATAAAAAGCCTCACAAATGGTGCTTTTCTTATTGCAGCTTGGACAAAAAAGTATAGTCAAAATATCTCTAGCATTTCCCCTATCGATAGTAATAAATTAGAATCAATAGTTAAGTACGCAAATACTAGCTCTGATTTTAGTTCTACTAAAAGTTTCATGATGACAAATAAATCAGGAACTTTGATGTGTTGGGATTTATTTAAAGTATCTCACTTGCTAAAAGTTAGTCCTAATGATTCAAATTTACTTGGACGCTATAATAACTTAAAATCTGTATTACAACATATTTTAATATCCCAACCTTTTGCTTTTTCGGACTTATATAATTTTTTACCCTGCTTGCAGGTTTTAGTTGAAGAAAATATCACTCAAAAATTTTTATCAAAAGAGCTACTCACTTCCTTTCAGACATACCTCCTTCCTTTACTTGATCATTCAGAAAGCAAAGATTGTATGGGTACAAAAAAATATTATTCTTATCCTAGGGCAAATCCAGAAAATAAATGTAGAAATAATTCTATCAGAATAGATACTAATTCATGGCTTTTTAGTATCTTATCTCAGATAGCAGATAAAGAGATTGGGTTCATAAAAAATTATGCTGTCACGCTTGGTATTGATTATAGTTTTCAAAATGAAAGTGAGAATAATTTATTAATTCCCGACGAATTACTAACAGTAAATATACCAATTTCAGCATTGCTTCCTTAAGTTAGAAACAAATAAACTATATTAACTTGTTATTCCTTACTTTATCATTATATAAAAGTCTTCTAAAATAATTACCGTTAGTACAACTTATGCGTTCTCATTATAATAAAATGGATTCTAAGGGTGCCATACTTCTAGAAACAGCGATTATTGCTCCTATTCTTGTTTTCTTCGCTTTAGTTGGTGTGGATTATTTCATTTATACAAAGTCAAAAACTTTCGTAACTCAAATCGCAAGAGAATCTGTTTTATATTTAGCCACTGTTCCTGCAAGTACTTTAGATGCTTCATACATTACTGTAGATAAACCAGATCCAGATACTGAACAGACTTGTTTAGCAGTTAATAATGACGGGCTGTGTCCCCACGTACTTACTGTAAGTAGAGCTGTTAAATTAATTAATACCAATAATAACTATGTCAAAACTGCAGAGGCTATTTATAATACTAGCTTTGATGGCTCGGTAGTTAGAGTTCAAATAGACGTTCCTACCAAGAATATATTTGGAATTTTAGGTGAGAATGTTCAAGCAGTTGCTTATTTACCGAGAAGTGATGTTGTAGTTGGCTGTGTACCTACGATTGACTGTTTTGAGATACGCGGAGGATCAACTGCTAACTGCTGTTCTAACGGAGATCCAGGTTGCACCTGCTCAAGTGCACTATGTTTTAATGGCTGCTCTTACCAAACTGTTTATGGCTGTGGCTAAAAAATGAAATTTAAAGTTACTATCTCATTACTACTAGCATTCTCATTATTTTATTTTTATATTTCAAATAAAAGCAATGTTGAAACTAATTACAATATTCTAAGTCAAGAAGACTTTTCTAAATATAGTAATGAAACCAAAGAATTGTATCTATTTTATGAATTTAAAGAAAAATTTGTAAAATATTATAAAAGTGGAAATATCTCAGATTTAATGAGCTTAGTTTATACAAATGGTGTTGATGAAAAGTCGACACAAGCTATGGAATCTTACTTGAAAAAGTTAATTACCTCCGAAGGTAATTTAATATTAAAACTGGAAGCTCTTCATCCAAATTTTTTTAATGATAAAACGCTAAGTAATAATGGTTATACCATGAGTATAAATCCAACAAATGTACTTGATGTTCAATTAAAAGATAAAAATAATAATTTAATACTAAATAGAAGATTTTTTCTTGGTTTTTTCAATGATAAATTTATCATTTCTTCAATTAAAAAAGCTTGAATAATATAATAAGTAAAAAACTAAATTTAATTCGCATGCTATACAATATTTTATTATATGCTTTTTACTTTATACTAAGTATTACTTTTCATTCTAATGTTGTGGTTGGTCAATGTAGCACATTTGGAAATTTGGGTAGTCTAGGATGTGAATTTACTACTTGCACTAGTCCTATGTGTAGTTGTCCCGGATCTTGTGTTGTATTTAATCCAGGTTGGTCTTGTAGTAGTACTGCTCGTAGCTTCACTTTTATGGCTGATCCTGGTTTTGCAGTTCCTTCAGTATTTAATCAATTTTTCACACTACCTGGAGACACAAGTAACTTAGTTTGTGGTGCTGCCGGTACTTGCAACCCTCCTTGTGCCTGCAGCCCATGTATATGTGCGATGTTAACCGGAGGAAGTACTACTAAACCTAATGAAGCTTGTAGATGTGGGGATCCAGGAGATGCTTTAAGGCTAGTTGCGGAAAATCCTATTTTGAAAGTTTGCTCGGAGGTGAAATGTTCTAATACCATTCAATGCAATGCTTTTACTCGAGCCGTAGAATGTGGGATAATCGCAGAACCTTGTAATTCAGTACCAAATTCACCTAATACTCCAGACACAGTAAATGCTCCTGTGTCACCAAACTCACCAGATACACCAACATCACCAATTATACCAAGTACTCCTTTTGCTCCAACAACTCCGTTTGCACCGAATTCACCAATAACACCAACTGGACCTACAGATCCTACAGTACCAGATGGCCCTAATCAACCGACAACGCCTACTGGCCCTAATCAACCGACTTCGCCTAATAGCCCAACAACTGCCGTAGGTCCAAACCAACCAACCGCTCCTACTGGTCCTAATCAACCAACGACGCCTAACAGCCCGACAACCCCTACTGGTCCAAATCAACCTACGACCCCTACAGGACCTAACCAACCAACAACTCCGACTGGACCTAATCAACCCACGACTCCTACAGGACCTAACCAACCTACAACTCCAACAGGGCCGAATCAACCAACCACCGCTACAGGACCTAATCAACCTACGACCCCTACGGGACCTAATCAACCTACGACTCCGACAGGGCCTAATCAGCCAACTACTCCTACAGGACCAAATCAACCTACTAACCCAACTAACCCAACTAACCCTACTAACCCAACTAATCCTACTAACCCAACTAATCCTACTAACCCAACTAATCCTACTAACCCAAGTAACCCTACTAATCCAAGTAACCCTACTAATCCTGTTTGTACTCCAAGTGGGGCAAACTGTGGTTACGATTTTGGATATTGTATTTCAGGTACACCAAACTGTACATGCGTAGCTGTAAGAACATGTGTAAACCCTACTCTTGGAGATGGTGTTATTAGATTTTGTTACAATACGCTATAAAATTTAAGTATAAAGTTTTAAATCTCCTAAATTTTAAGTATAAAAACTTATTTTTAGTATTATGCGGGCAGTAAATAGCTTGAATTGAATTATGATTGGCGTTGGTACATTTAAAACATCTATTTTAGCAAAAAAATATATAAATGAGGTTCTAGAATCAGAAAGAATTTCATATGGGCCTTTTACAAAAAAATTCGAAAATTCTTTCTCTAAAATACATGATTGTGAATTTGGAATTATGACAAGTAGCGGTACTTGTGCTTTGATGATTGCTTTAGCTACCCTAAAAAATGAATATAAATGGGAAGACGGAGACGAAGTTATTGTCCCAGCGGTCACATTTGTTGCGACGTCGAATATTGTAATTCAACTTAATATGAAACCAGTATTTGTTGACGTTGAGCCAGAATTTTATGGAATAAATCCATTACTAATAGAAGCTGTGATTACAAACAAAACTCGCTGTATTATTCCTGTCCATCTTTTTGGCTTACCTTGTGAAATGGAGCCAATAATGGATATAGCAAACAAACACAATCTAAAAATAGTAGAAGATTCATGTGAAACGATGTTTGCAAAATATAATGGCAAACAAGTTGGTTCATTTGGAGATATTGGATGTTTTTCTACTTATGTTGCTCATTTGTTGGTGTCTGGTGTTGGGGGAGTTTGTACTACAAATAATTCAGATTTTGCAGTACAAATGCGATCTCTAATGAATCATGGAAGAGATAATATTTATATCAGTATAGATGACAATCTAAAACAAACAGAATCAGAAAGAGTTGAAGTGATTTCTAGAAGGTTTAATTTTATACAATTAGGTTATAGTTTTAGAGTTACGGAATTTGAAGGTGCGCTTGCTCTTGCTGGACTTGATGATTTTCCAGAAATGATTAAAAGTCGGAGAGAAAATGCAAAATTGCTTACCGACAAACTAATACCATTATCAGATAGAATTCAATTACCACAAATTAGGAAAAGATCAGAACATTCTTTCATGATGTTTCCAATAGTTTTAAAAAATGAATCAAAAACTAATCTCGTACAATTTTTAGAAAAAATGGAAATAGAAACAAGAGATATGTTACCGTTGATCAATCAACCGTACTACCGTAAAAAATTCAATATAGAAAAAGGCACATTTCCTGTGGCGGATTGGATTAACGATAATGGATTTTATATTGGATGTCATCAAAATATAAACAATAAAGAAATTGATTATATTGCAAATACTTTTGAAGAATATTTTAACAAATAAAATAAATTATCATGCAAAAATCTTCAAAAATTTATGTGTCTGGACATATGGGATTATTAGGGTCTAGTATAATAAAAAATTTGAGAGATCATGGATATACGAACTTAATTTTCAGGACCCATTCTGAGCTAGACTTAACTGATCAAAAACAAACTTTTGAATTTTATCTTAAAGAACGTCCAGAGTATGTATTTTTAGCAGCTGCTAAAGTTGGTGGTATAAAAGCAAACTTAGAAGGTTTGGGAGAATTTCTTTATAAGAATACATTGATACAATTAAATACAATAGAAGCAGCACGAATTAGTGAAGTAAAAAAACTACTCTTTGTTGCTAGCACTTGTATCTATCCACAAAATGTACAAAATCCTATTAACGAAAAGCAGTTAATGACAGGTTCTTTTGAGCCCACAAATGAAGGATACGCTGTAGCGAAATTCTCAGGTGTAAAAATGTGTGAGATGTATAGGAAACAATATTCAGTAGATTTTATTTCTGCCATTCCATGCAATCTTTATGGTTTGAATGATCACTATGACCTAAATCATTCACATGTCCTACAATCTTTAATTGTAAAAGTTCATAATGCAAAACTAAAAGGAGAAAGAGTAATTACACTTTGGGGTAGTGGTAAACCAAGAAGAGAGTTTATGTCTAGTAATGATTGTGCAGATGCCTTAGTTTTTTTAATGAATAATTATAGTGAAAATGATCCTGTCAACGTAGGAACAGGCACTGATATGAGTATAGTAGAATTAGCTCAAACGGTTTCAAAAAGCCTAGAATGGGATGTGGATTTCCAATTTGATAGCTCAAAGCCAGATGGCATTTATCAAAAACTTTCAGATACTAGTAAAATTAATAAACTCGGTTGGTATTCAAAAGTAAGTTTAGAAGAAGGAATAAAAATTTCTTATGCAGATTATCTAAATAGAATATCACAATGAAGATCTCACTAGTTATCTTAACATTAAATGAGATAGAGGGTCTTAGAGTTCTATTAAGTAAAATACCATTTTCTGCAGTTGACGAAGTTCTTGCCATAGATGGAGGTAGTACTGATGGCACAATCCAATATCTAAAAGAAAATAAAATCGATGTTCATGTACAAGATGTTAAAGGAAGAGGTGAAGCTTTTAGGCTTGCATTTAAAATTGCCACTGGAGAAGCTTTAATTTTCTATTCTCCAGATGGCAATGAAGACCCCTATGATATCTCGAAATTTAGACATTATTTAGATCAAGGCTCTGATATTATTATTGCTAATAGAATGTCAAGTGGTGGGCAAAATGAAGAAGATGGAAAATTATTTCCTTTAAGAAAATGGGCAAATAATATTTTTACTTTAATGGCAAATGTTTGCTGGAATAAGAATAAATATATTTATGATACTATAAATGGCTTTCGCAGTATTACCAGGATAGCATGGCAAGAACTAAACCTTGACGGACCAGGCTATACGATTGAATATCAAATGTCCATAAGAGCTTTTAAGACAAATCTTAAGATAACAGAATTTCCCACAATCGAATCTAAAAGAATCGATGATCGAATAGGATCACCAAGTATTCCTACAGGTATAGCATTTTTGAAAATATTTTTTTCTGAATTATATAGATAACAATATTTAATAAACTGTATTAATATTTCTAACTTTTACTATTCTTTATTTCATTTATACAAGTCTTTCCGTTTCTTAAAAAATAGTGATAAAGATGATCAGAGTATATTTGAGTTATCATACACGCATTTTTTTCATCTTGCCTCAAGTCTAGTCCATAAACAGAATTTGAATGAATTTTCTTATTCGATGAAATAAAAGATGCTGTACTTATAATAATAATTAAGCAGAAGTATAAAATATTACTTTTTATTCCCCAGAATAAATTTTTAATGCGAGATGAATAATATTTACTTAAAGCAATTATTATAAGTGAATAGGTATATATTTTGTAATATATAACTGTGTCTGTGTTTTTCACATCAACGTAACGAAGACCAAAAATTGCTTCTATACAGCTATAAGCAATTAGCCATGCAAGTAATTCTGAACCAAGTACAAAATTAGAAAAGAGTGAAGTAAAACCACTAAAAATCAAAAAAACAAAAATTATTAGAAATGGTTCTTTTTTTAAATAGTCAAAATCTAATTTAGAAGTAAAAAACAACTTAGATTTTTCTATCCCGATTTTAGCGAGTCCAATTTGGTCTATTGAATAATCTCTATATCTTGATCCTGTTTTAGCTCGTTCATAGAAATTCATTACTGCATTGTGATTTTCTATATTAAAACGTAAATAATTTACTGAAGATGCGACAGAAATTCCTGATATTAAAGCTAAACTCATCACTAGAATAAAACGAAATTGGCGCGACTTAAAATAAAAAGTAACTAAAAATATAAGGTACAATAATAATAATATTAGATATGAAAAAATATTATTTTCAGAAATAACTCTGTAAGTAAGTAGTAAAAAAGTTGTTACTATTGGGAAATTAAGAAACAAAAAAGGCCAACTAATGTCTACTTTTATAGCTTTTAAATTAAGTTTTTTTAAATAAAAAAAACTAAAAATAGGTAAAATAAATACTAGTATAAAAATACATAGTATTTTTGTTATACTTGCTAGATATACAAAAAACCCAACAAGAAAAATTTGTATAAACAATGATATTTCATTTCTATTAGTTTCAATTAGAAAATTATGGAAAAAGTAAATGCTGCAGTTCAATAAAATAAATGATAATATTTCCATCCTCAAAAAAATTGAATTTACTAGTACCCCCTCCGTACATACAAAAAACAAAGTAGAGATCGCGGCTATATAAGCATTATTGGTTATTTTTTTTAAAAGAAAGTAGAATAATATAATATTAATTTCGCATAAAATAAGACCAAAAATGCGTGCATGGAAAACTAATTTCTCAAAAGTTTGAATTGTATTAGTTATTTTATATAACGACGAGAAATTATCAATTACACTTGAATCAAAAAAGTGTAAAAATCTTAGGTACCATCCAAAAATTATATACATACAAAAACTAGGATGATCGAAAAATTTTTGTGATAAATTAGAATTATAAGCTAATGATTCTCCTATCAAAGGAAAATCAACATCAGCTAGAAAAAAAAATGGTCTGTATAATCCCTCATTCAGTGAAATAAAAAGAGGAAGACAAAAAGTAAAAGCTAATATAATTTTAATAGAGTATTTTTTAAAAAAATTAAAGATTACTACCATATTCACTCCAAAATCCATAAGCCCAACAATCACGTCTTGGATCAATCAGATTAGGAAATATTTTTTTTATTTCTAAACAGTCATCTGGATTATGTGAAATCAACTTATAACTTATACCGTCAGAGATATATAAATATTGTTTATCACAACCTAATTTCCTATTATCTCTGGGCAGTTCTTTTATAAAATCAGGAGTGATTCCTGGAATCCAATTTGGAGTTGAGCTACCCCAACAAGATGAAATTCCATCGAAGTTATTACTTTTTGGATAACCAAGATACTTGATGCGAAATCTATCTAGAGCATTTTTTATCTTTAATAAATCTCCTAGAGAATGATTGGTATGCGAATTTAAAAATAACTCCATCTCCCTCTGAGATTTTAATGCTTTAAAATAAGAGATTGGAGAAAAAATAGCCATAAATACTATAAAAGTAAAAAAAACTACTTCTAGCTTAATGGCAACAGATTGCTTATTAATTCTAAATATCCTTTAAATAAAAGATTAAAAAAACTACTTACACTTCCATGTTTTTTTTAGTTCTGTTTTTGTTTCACTAAAATTTTCAAAAGTAATTATATCTCGAGAACTCACATAAAGCGCAACTTCATTCATACGATCAGAGGGGTTTTTCTCGTTATAATACTTACAAAGTGCATATAAAAACCATTCTTGATAAGAAACACTATCTTTTAAGCTAAATATATAATTATTCCAATGTTGATCATGAAAGACCTCTCTGATATTATTTGGTCTCTCAGTATTAAAAGTAGTATCTACGTCTCCACGAAAAACACTCCATAAATCAACTACATTTCCTGAAGCTTTAGTTCCTTTTACATCAATCCAAAAGTCAGTCCATTTCGGCAAAACGAACATCCACCATCTTTGATCAGTCCTGGTTAAATATACTACTTCTTTTAGAGTTCTAGTGGTTGCACTATTGGATTTAATAAATGAACTTTCAAGACAATCCCAAAGTGCAAAAAGAGCTACAATAGTAACAAAAAACCTAGTTACTCTACTTTTAATAAAACTATCTTTAACCTCTGTTTTAACTTCTATATTTTTACCTGCTCTAAAAATATAATTCCAACAACTAGACGGAATGAATAATAATGCAAATGTAATCATTGAAAATGGGAAAATCCCAAGTTCGAAAAAAAAGAAAAATCCAATAGGTAAAAATATCAACGACAATACCGCAAATGATCTTAATGGAAATTTAGGAATATCAAACAATATAAAAAACGGTATAATTCCTTCAAAAAAAGGTGTTATTGCAGTTAAAATTTTTGTTAATTCAATCTGACTACCTATGTATTCTCCAAATGGTTTAACAAACGCTCCAAGATGAAGCGCCATATATAGAGCAGAGTAATCTCTCATCCAAAAAGAATCACTCTTTGTAACACCTGCAAATATATAAATAATCATAAACTGAGACATTAATAAAAAAGATCCAAATCCTTTTACCTTGTCGTAGTTAATATTTTTTTCAATAATTGATGCTTTATTTAGTGTATAAAGTGAAAGTAATCCTCTAATACCCTTCAAATGAATACTAGGGAGAAACATTGCCCAAAAGAGCATTAAACGAAAAACTTTATGACCAGAGTTATCTATACTTTCTATTCTATTACTAAGGCTGAGAGTTAAAATCCATAAAATAAGAAGACTTAGCCTTGGTTTATAACCCCAGATTAAAGAGACGCTTGCTAGCAATGCTATGAGACATAAAAATATCGCCCATGTTAAAGTAGGGCTAATGAAAAACAAAGACCATTTTGTATTCCAATTATTAACTATAGACACAGGGAGGAAGGTATCAGAAGATAAAAACTCAGGTGCCCACTTTAATACATTAATAAAACGATAAAGAGACGTTAGTCCTAAACAAACTTGAAATAAACAAATCGACCTAGAATCTAGATAACTAATATTCAGTATAGTATTTAATAAACGTTTCATGGAATTTTGTGAGCCTAATATTAAACTGTTATCTTATTTTTAACCCCATCAGCCTCAAAATATCAAGTTTTTATCTTAAACTGCCGCCTGCTTAGGTATGGGCATATTATCATCAGCAATATCAAGTGAAGTATCAACTAGGGCAACTAGTCCAAGACAAGGTTCTGAAGGGCAAAATACTAGGGCTCAGAGCACACCACTTCCCTCTCAAAACCAAAATGCAGTGATTGTTGCTATAAGTGATAAAAATCGTACAACGTCATCGGGTGATGCTAAGAAAGTGGACTCAAGCTTTGCCTCTGATAGTAAATCAGATGATAAAAAAAGCTCCACTGATAAATTTAAAGCTAGAAAGAGTATCTCTATTGCAGTATAAATCTGACGATGAATCAGATTCTTTTAGCTCACATTATCTCAACCTCCATCATGTGCGGAGTAATATGGGTTGTACAACTAGTACACTATCCATTATTTAAATTCGTAAGAATTAACGACTTTCCAGAATTCGAAAGATCTCATTGTAATAGAATTACTTTAATAGTTTTACCAACTATGGGGGTAGAATTATTATCAGCTATACTTCTAGTGTACATTTCTAAGGAAAACCTAATCTATCAAGTCAACCTATTCTTGCTAATTTTAATTTGGATTTCAACTTTTTTAGTACAAACTAGACAGCACCAAAAGCTTAGCAGTGGTTTTGATGAAAATATCCATAAGAATCTAGTGAATTTTAATTGGATTCGGACTATACTTTGGAGCATTAGAATTTTATTACTATTTTATATTGTTGCTTATGGAAGCTAAAATTGCAGGTACGAAATCTATCCCACTAGAGATGGAAGTTGGAGACTACTATTACTGTACTTGTGGAGAGTCTAATAATCAACCGTTCTGCGATGGTTCTCATAAAGGAACCGAGTTTACACCTCAAAAATTTACAATTACTGAGAAGAAAAAATATGCTTTTTGTTCTTGTAAAAGAAGTGAAAAAGAACCGTTTTGTGATGGATCACATAAAAAGCTAACTAATGATTAATTTTATTAATTAGCTTTTATTGGTTGCTCAACTAATACGGTCCAGCCTTTACCTTGGTATTTGTTATATCCTTTGGTTTTTGCATAACCAACATAATGTATCGCTTTCTTTGATTCTTGATCTAGCTCAACAAAAACACCTGTTTCTCCTCCTTGAGCTCTTATAAATGCTTCATGATTAGCAAAAGATTTTTCTAATATTCCTTCCTTATCATTAGAGGCAATTACTATTCCTAAAGAATTTAAAAGATATACTTTACTTCCCTTTGGAACTAAAGTTTTATCAATGATGTCATAAATAAAGTTCCAATTAAATCTTGTAGTGAGTACTCCTACTATTCTTCCATCAGAGATAACTGGGGCACTGTATGCCACTGTATGGTTATTAGTGGTATCAGCAAAGTACATGTCTGTAACAGTAACCTGACCACGAACGGTCTCTTTGAACCAGTCTTCTGCAATAAAGCTATGACCGACAAGGCTTTCTTTTATGGCAGCACAAACAACTTTACCGCTAGTATCAATTAAGTAAATGTCGTCATAGATTTCATATATTCTATGAAGGTTCGCTAATAATGATTGCACTTCAGCAGATTTTTTTCCTGTCTTTGCTGCTTCAATAACTTCTGGGAATATTGTCCAAGCTTGAACATCACAATTTCTTTCAAATAAGTTCCTATCAACTTTGTCGATTGCATCCCAAGCTGCGTCTTTTACTTTTTCTTGTAAAAGAAAATTAACTCCGACCAACATATCACTCAATGCAGAGTTAACTTTTGAAGTAATTTCTTTAGATCTAACTGAGATAACTCTTATCTCATTAGAAATAACAGAAAGTGCCCTACCTTCTTCACCAACGTGTTGAGATTTAACACTTGCATTTAAGGACATTAATAGAGTTTCAAAATGTATTTTATTAATCTGTCCAATTGACTCTTGAACACCTTTCGCATTTTCTAATAAATACGCGTTAGCAACATCCGATTTTATTGCTGGTGACTCTCCTTCAAGTGATTCTTCAATACTAACCTGAACTAGTTCATCAAGTTTTTCTATGGGCATAGTATTATTTGGATCTAGTGTTCTAGAAATCGAAACTTCACGCTCTAATGGAACCTGCTGTGCGACTAAAGCAGACCAAGCCTTCCCTGCATAATTATTATAGCCCTTAGTTCTCGCACCACCGACAACCATTGGTGAACCATTTCTAGACTTCTCTACTGAAAATCCATCGTATCCGTCTAAAACTATCTGAGCACAGTTTAACCAAGCATAAGTATCAAGAAGCAATGCAGCTGGCTTTCTTGAAGCTATTAAAGTACCTTTTTTTGAAATAACATGTATATCGGCAGTATCTGCAACTCTAGCTGTCTCTAACATTTCTTGAACAAAATCCCAATTAAAGCGAGTTGAAAGTACCCCAATGATATTTCCTTTTTCATCTTTAACAGGAGCACAATATGATACAACTTCGCCACCGACTAATGGGCAAAGATATGTATCTGTTACGTAAACTTCTCCTTTAATAGTTCTATCAAACCATTCTTCTCTAAAACACTTTACACCGATTAAATGCGGGCGATTTGCAGTTGCGACAACCGTACCTTCTTTATTAAGAAGTATTATATCTCTATATACTTCATATATGAAACAGATGTGACTTAGTAACTTACTAGCTTGCTCTACATTTTCTTTAGTAGGATCTAATAAACAATTTACGTTATCTGGAAAAGTTGCCCATGCTTGGCAATCGCAATTTCTCTCAAATAAGTTTCTATCAATTTTATCAATGATATCTCTAGCCTGCTCACTTAGAAGGACTCCCGCAGCTTCTAATACTGCAAATAATAGGCTATATGTTGACTTCTCTAATGCAATAGTAGTCTGCTTAGATCTTGTTACCATTGAGTCAATCTCAAGAGTAAGAGATTCAAATGTCTTAAGTAACTCTTCAGATCTAGAAGCTTCTACAGCTGACGAGCTACTAACTATACGCACGAAATCATTTAGTGATTCTATTTCTTGTACTAAAGTAAATATTTCTTGAAGTGTAGATAATAGTTTTTCTACAACGCCTTGATTGCGTTTTTCTTTATATGGGTAGAACGGTGACGGTGGAATAAAAGGATCCATCTTCTTATTTAATTATATAGTAAAAATAATTTAACTTCTTAGTACTTTTTGATTCAACTACTTGAGAAAACTATTCAAATTAAAAAGGGGCTTTTAAACGCCCCCTTTTTAATTACGACTAATTTAGTATTCGATTAGAATTTCAGAATTCCGTTCATTGCTACTAAAAGTTGAGTGTCGTCTTTTCCATTATCAAAGATATTTGCTTCGGAAGAATCAACATCTTGGTAATCAAAACGAACTTCAGGTCTTAAAATTACATAGCTAGTTGGCTTAATATTAGCTCCAAGTGACGCAGCATAATAATCAGCAGGAACGCCACCAGCACCAGATCTTAGACCAACTACTCTATAACCGTCAGAATCCTTAAACCACTCTAACCTAGCACCAACATCAATCATTTCTGTCAAGTTATAAATTAAGTATGAATTAGCAGAGTACCAGCTAAGGTTATTTTCTCCTGCCGTTGCACCTTCTCTATAGCCTAAGTCATGTTGTAGTACCAAGTTTAGTGAATCTGTTAATCCTTGAACTAAAACCATGCTATAAGTAGTCTGATTAGTTCCGATACCTTCATTCCCAGTTATAAGGGAGAAAGTAAATGAAGTATCTTCATAAGGAGTTATCCCTACAGACCCTAGGAAGGCTAAATTACCATCGGAACTATCAGATAGATTATCCCAACCATTTACAGCCCCTGCTGTAACAGTAACCTTATCACTTATTGGATACGATGCTAATGCACCCCAATGTGTAAAAGGCTCTGCATACTGCATTGAGTAAGCATGTGAGTAGAAAAAGTTATCCGCAGCTGGAACAGTTTCGTAACCTATCAAGGTATAGAAATGTCCTGCCTTAATTGATAATCCATCACCTAGACCTGTTTGTAACTCTAAATAAGCTTGAGGAATTGCCATTTTATATATGTCAGATGTCCTATCTGCTGTTAAATCATCATCAAACCCTATAGATTGTGTAAAAGCTGCATCAGCTCCGTATAAAGCATCAACTCTTCCACCTAAACTCAAAGAATCAGAACTAGCTTTTCTTTCAGCGATAAAATATAACTGGTCCATCTGACCTTTGTTAGCTCTATCGTTAAAAGTTGTACCACCGTTGAATCCAGCTGAATTTGTAAGATTTCCAGTAAATCCACCAGAGATAAATCCTCTGACATCGATACCTGTTTCTTTTGCAGTTTCATCAGACATTAATGCTTCTGCCAAAAATCCCCTTTCTTCATCTTCAGCTAATGCTGCGCCAGAAAATAAACCAGTACAAACTCCTAAGCTTACAAGTATTTTATTCGTCAAAGTATTCTTTAATGAATTTGACATTTTCCCTCCAAATTATATTTATTACCAAAGAGACCATTCTCTAAAGTTTTTAAACTACAAATAAAAACTAAATATCTTAAACAGCTAAACTACTAACCTAAGCCCTAAATATTAAGATCACTATTATAAATATCTATAGTAACTTAATAAATTGCGCTAGATATAATTTATATAGCTACTTAGTTAAGAACAACTATTCGGCTACACCTGTAACAAACTTAAACTAGTATTTTATTGATAGAATATAAATATTTAGCTTTTCAAGTAGTCAATAGCGAGCTATGATCACCAAATTAAGATTCACATGTCTTTATGCTTGTCATAACTTAAGTGGAAATTACTTATAGTCATTATTTATTGGGGGTTTACAATGTTTAAGAAATCATTATTGATAGCTGGTTCAGTAGTTATTGCTTCAACTTTAGTCACATCGAGCGCTTTTGCAGAGTTTGCCGAAAAGCCAACTTATGCAAATACAATTAAGGCAAAAAATGATAAAAAAGAAGCTAGCTTAGATGTAGCACAAGCGGAAAAAGATAAAGCTGGATCAGAAAGCTCAAGAGCTATGCTTAAGTCTGAGGAAAAATTTGATAAAGATAAGAGCGTGCTCAAGAAAACTCATTCTGGTAGAGTTCTAGAATCAAATAAACATATAGAATAATACAGCACAAAATACATCTCTAAATAATTAAGTCATTTAAGACTTAAGTTTTTTAACTCACCGTTCGATCATTCACTCGATCCATTAGGTGAGTTTTTTATTTTTTAGTTTTATTTTTCATTTGACAGTTTGATGCGACTGAGGAGAAACTCTCACCTAACGAGTTTGCTGTACTTTCGTAATTAAAAATAAAATTTGTTAATAATTAAACTTAGGTGCATTCAAAAATGTCTACTAGCGAAAATACTAAATCTTCAAAAGTTCTTCCGGCTTTTTCATTACTATTGCTTACAGTTCTTGGCATACTGGGAGTTAAACTCAGTACTGGCCAAGATGTGGTAAAAGATCCCGCATTAGTACCTGGAGATGTGGCCTGGATGCTAACTGCGTCGGCATTAGTTTTACTTATGACTCCTGGATTATCTTTCTTCTACGGCGGAATGGTAAATTCTAAAAATGTTATTTCTACTATGCTTCAAAGTTTCATCTCTATGGGTGTGATCAGCATAGTTTGGATTTTATTCGGATTTAGTTTAGCATTTGGAAAAAGTATAAATGGTATCATTGGTGACCCTGGAACATTTTTCATGCTTAATGGAGTTGGTTCACTTACCGATGCGGCACTTTCTCCGACTATACCCTTGGCTCTTTTTGCCTTATTTCAATTAAAGTTTGCAATTATTACTCCTGCATTAATTACAGGCTCATTTGCAGAAAGAATTAGATTCTCAAGCTATATAATTTTTCTTATACTTTGGAGTGTTTTAGTTTATGCGCCGTTAGCTCATATGACTTGGCATCCAGAAGGATTATTTAGAGTATGGGGTGCCTTAGACTTCGCTGGAGGAACAGTAGTTCACCTTTCAGCTGGTTTTGCTGCTCTTGCTGGTGCTATGTATTTAGGACCTAGAAGAAAGCCATCCAATAACGAAGTTTCAACTCCTGCAAATATTCCTTATGTTATTTTAGGAACAGGAATGCTTTGGTTTGGTTGGTTTGGATTCAATGCTGGTTCTGCACTTGCTGCAAATGAATTTGCAGTAAACGCTTTTTTAACTACTAATACTGCTTGCGCATCTGCGATGCTCGCATGGTTACTTGCTGATGCCTTAGCTGGTAAAAAGCCTTCGGCATTAGGCGCTTGTATTGGGGCGGTGGTTGGACTTGTTGCAATTACACCTGCAGCTGGTTATGTAAACGTTGGAGCAAGTATATTAATCGGAGTTATTGGTTCACTAGTTTCTAATTATGCTGTAAATCTTAGATCTAAAAGTAAACTAGATGACACGCTTGATGTCTTCCCTTGCCATGGTATGGGCGGAATAACTGGAATGATTTTAACTGCAGTATTTGCTGCCAAGGTTGGATTAATATTCGGAGAAAGTACTACTTTTCTAAATCAAATATTAGCCTTAGTAATCGCGGCTGTTTACACTTTCGTAATGTCCTTAATACTTTTCAAACTCACTGACATAATCATTCCAATTAGAGTTACAGATGAGCAAGAAAAAATGGGGCTGGATATGAGTCAACATGGGGAGAGTGTGTAGGCTTAATATTACCCTCAAGTCTATCATCCCTACTGTCTTCCTCGCGAAAGCGGGGAAGACGGATTTGAAAACAACGATTTTGCATCACTCGGACTGACTGCTTCGCAGAGATAAACAGGAGAAGACCGAAGCATTAAACCAAAACCTACCGAACGCTCACATTCCCATTCTGACCAGAGTAAGAAGTTACTCCTCCTAGGGCCTTAGTATGTAAGATAACAATTAAAGACTAAACCCTAAATAAGTCCTACCATACCAATGAGAATCAATCTCACCATCATTAGTAAACTGCCCTGCCCTGTAATCATTAAATCTTAGTTCACTACCAACAGTTCTACCACCTTCAAAAGTCAAACTAACCCCTTCAAATAACCAGAAGCGAAGTCCTCCACCTGCTCTTTGATCGTGAACTCCGACCTTAAGATCCTCGCCATTAATAGTGCTTTGAAATCTATCTCCGCTTACTACAAATTGTCCGAAGGTCTCAATTTTGGGAGTAATATAATATCCGACTCTCGCGAAAAACGGGAAATCAATAGAAAGATTAAACCTTCCAGTTTCAGAGACTAATCGAATTCCCACAAAAGGAAGTAACTTTTGATCTAAATAATCATTAGTATAGGAAGCCCCAACTAATAATTGTGTTCCGGGATTTATTTGAAAAACCAACTGAGATTTTCCTAATAGTTGATAATCTGAAGCATTTAAAATGCCCCCTTCTAGATCACTATAATTTCCTATTATCGCCTGACCTGAGAGTAAGACATCATCATTTAAAAATACCCCGATACCCGGTCTTACTGAGATCCCATATAAATTCTCTGATCCAGTTCTTGTTAAGGCTGAATCCACTGGAGTAAAAAGAAATCTTTTTTGTTCAATTTTTCCACCTAAACTAAAGAAACTATCCCTAGAAATTGGTGACTGTACATTAAACTCTCCAAATAAATTTTGTAAGTTATACTCTCCAGGACCATAAGTCTCCTTTGCATCTAGCTCGTGAAGATAACCCACTCTAAGATCCGTTCTTTCAGGCTGCAAGACTCTAAAAAAACTTCCGTGCTCTTCTTTAAACTCTGACTCTGCTTTTACATCAATACTCCCTAAGCTAATAAAACTCAGTAAGAATAATGAAACTATAATAAATAAATTATGCATAAGATTTCACAATACTAGAGATTACTTCATCTCCTCTTTTATAATTTAGCTCTGCTAAAAATTTATTCAGATTATTTTTTAGATTGCTTAAATAATTAGCATCTTGAAGTAATGCAGTTAAAACATTTCTTAAGTTAGTATGCGCTTCGGCATCCTGCTTTATCATAACGCAGCCACCACTACTTACTAAGTTTTTTATATTATAAGACTGATGCCCACCTGCTATCGGTAATGGCAGAAAAATCCCTGGTTTCTTTGCTGCCATTAATTCTGCTACTGTGCTTGCTCCTGCTCTAGAAATTACAATATTTGCCCAGATTAGTGCCTCTGGCATATTAGTAATGAACTTAGTAACTATAGTATTTTGCATTTGCTGCTCAGTATAAGCCTTCTGAATTCTTTCAAAATCTTTTTCCCCAGTCTGATGCCAAATTGAAACTTTATCTTTTAAGATTTCGCAGTTAGATATAATCGAAGAATTTAAAGAAGCTGCTCCTTGGCTCCCACCCAAAATCAAAATTTTCATCTCTTGATTTGAAGTATTCTCTGGTTCGCCACTATCTGGAATATTTAAGATCTCTTCTCTTACAGGATTTAAAACTCTAATAATCTCTTTGCCACTAAAGTCATCACAATCCGGAACTACTAAAATTCCTTTTGCTAGTTTCGCTAAAACTTTATTTGCTACACCAGCTTTGCCATTTTGTTCAAAAATATAAACAGGGATTCTGAGAATCCAGCCAGAAAATACTGGTAAAAAAGAGGGATATCCACCGAAGCCAAATATTACTTTTACTTTTTTCTCTTTTAAAAAAGCCAAGCAAGAATAAAGATTTTTTAAATAAGAAAAAGCTGAACTTAGCTTTGATAATAATCCACGTCCTAACATCCCAGAAGTGTTAAATGCTTTATACTCAAACAGTTGCTGAGCTGCATTATCAGGCCCTGTGTTATTAGAACTGAGTAGCTTCTTCTCTAATTCAGTACCAACTCCAGAAATAATGATGTTTGAACTTGGATTATCTTTTAAAATTCTTTTTGCAGTAGCAATAGCAGGTATAATATGACCACCAGTACCTCCTGCCGCAAGAAGTACACTAGTACTAAAAGGACTAGAAGCTGTCATTATGATTTTTGTTCAGTAGAAAGTCTTAATAAAATCCCAAGTGCTGCAAAAGCAGCTAACATCGCAGTTCCTCCAAAGGAAATGAAAGGTAATACCAAGCCCTTTGTAGGAAGTAGCCCAAGAACAACCCCCATATTTAAAAATCCAGGAATAACTATCAACATAGTTAATCCTAATGCTAGTAATGATTTAAAAACATCATCAATAAGATTAAATGTAATTTTTAAACCTCTGTGAAGAATAACAAGAAAAAGAAATAAAACCGTACACGCTCCGATCATTCCAAATTCTTCTGCAATAACTGCATAAATAAAATCTGTGTGAGCAGCAGGTAGATAAAATAGTTTTTGTCTACCTACCCCTAGACCTTCTCCAAATAAGCCACCTGATCCAACCGCAATTAAGGACTGTATAAGTTGATAACCAGAACTAGTAGGATCACTAAAGGGATCTAAGAAAGCTAAAAATCTTCTCATACGGTAAGGACTAACTGCAACTAAAAAACCAGCAGCACCAGCGGCTAATAATCCGACCGATAAAAAATGACCAAGTCCAACAACAAGAAATAATTGAGTCCCAGCGACAATGCACATTACAGAGGTTGAGCCAAAGTCAGGCTGTACTAAAAACAAAGCTGATAGACCCATTAAAAAAAATCCTGGTATTGCTAAACCATATACAAAACTACCTAGTCTATTTTTAAAATGACTAGCATAAGATGCAACTCCAAGAACTACCGCAAGCTTAACAAATTCTCCCGGCTGAATTCTAAGTCCTGCTATTTGCACCCAACGAGTAGCCCCTCCTGCATTTTTCCCTAGTAATGCGACAAGTAATAATGCAACAAAAGAAACTCCAATTAGTACTGGAGCAATTTTTTTCCAAAATTCTAATGGCACTTTATAACAAATCCAAGCTGTCATCCCACCAAGTGCGATAGAAATTAAATGTTTATTTAAGTAAGCAGCAGATGTACCTTCTGAGTTTGCTTGCATTAATGCAGTAGTAGAAAAAACCATCAACATTCCAATACCGACTAAGCCAAGGACAACAACTAAAAGTAAAATATCTACTGAACGATCATAATCAAAGTATACAGTCTTACCTGAATGAACAGAATCTGTGGTCGTAGTAGGGAAACTTCTTTTAAAGTCCCAAGTAGATGATGAATGATTTGATGATGCTTTACTCATTCAATCTAATTACATTTTTATAAAAATGTTAGCACTAAAAAAATGTATGTTTATGGAAAACTTACCAACTTTTTATTAGTTAAAGTAAGATGGCGCAATGTAAGCTTACCGGAATTTTAAAGATGCGATGCTCAGGACTGCTAATATAAAAGAAATTATCCAAGCCCTAACTATGATCTTCGGCTCAGACATTCCCTTAAGTTCAAAGTGATGATGAATAGGGGCCATTCTAAAAAATCTCTTACCGCCTGTATACTTAAAATAAAAAACTTGAATTATCACCGACATTGCCTCAACAACAAATACCCCCCCGGCGACTATCAAGATTAACTCTTGCTTTACAATTACACTAAGCATTCCAAAAGCACCGCCGATAGCTAGCGCTCCCACATCTCCCATAAAAACTTGAGCTGGGTAAGAATTAAACCATAGAAATCCTATTCCAGCTGCGAGTAATGCCGCGGCAAAGATACATAAATCCCCTGCTCCACTGATCGGTAATACATGTAAATACTCTGCTATTTTTGCATGACCTGCAACATAACAAAATATCCCATAAGCAAAGCATACTGTTATCATTGGCCCTGCTACTAGACCATCAAGACCATCAGTTAAATTAACCGCGTTAGAAGCCCCAACGATAACTAAAACAGCAAAAGGAATGTAAAAATATGACAAATCGAAATATAAATTTTTAACGAAAGGAACATAAACTATAGTAGCCTGCTCAGGACCAAAATAAACAAGACTACTTACTAGTATAGTAGCTAGCCCAATTTGAGTACTAAACTTGAACCTCGCACTAATTCCTTTTGAAGACTTATCCCGAACTTTTAGAAAGTCGTCATAAAAACCAATTGCCCCGTAGCCAATGGTAATTCCTAAAACTGCCCAAACATAGATATTTGAAAAATCTGCAAAAAATAAACAACTAAGTGTCACTGCTGCGACGAGAACAAGTCCTCCCATAGTAGGGGTACCTTGTTTCACTGCATGAGTTTTAGGTCCGTCATCTCTAATCGGCTGCCCGAAATGGTGATTCTTAAACCAGTTAATGAATAATGGCTGGCAAATTAGAACAAAAATAAACGACATGAAGAATGCCAACACCGATTGATACAAGATATAACCCTCTTGTGGGCTAGATCCCATACTCTGGATGCTTAGATTTTCTGTCCCTAAAATTAATAATAAAAAGCTTTCAAACATTAGGCTGATTAACTATAAGGAAGTATGCAGGTCAATAACGAAATATCGGAAAAATGGAATGAGACAATTCTTATTTTAAATAAGTCAGGACTTGCGACACCTTTTTCACTGGATGTTCGAGATTCTTGTCTGAGTACTATGGATCTAGCCAAGGAATATCAAAAACCAAATGATTATGTAAAAAGTGAGGAACTAGAAAATAAAGTTTTCATATCACTCACCCAGACAAAAGGTAGAGGGCGGTCAGAGAGAGTTTGGAAATCTGAGCTAGGCGGTTTGTACATGACTATCGCAATGCGAACACCAATTTCATATTCAAAGACCTCAGGTCTTTCACTTGTAGTTGGGACAAGTGTCATTAAACTGCTTCAATCTTATGGAATTAAGGCTGGATTAAAATGGCCTAATGATGTTTTAGATTTTGAATCCTTAAAAAAACTGGCAGGAATCTTAATAGAATCTATCTCTAGTAAAGATAATTCATGCATGATTTCAATAGGAGTTGGTCTAAATATAAACCAAGAATTCTCAAGCAATTATTTGAATAAAATCGAGAACGAGAACTCAAATCCTATTAGCATGAAAAATATGTCTGAATCCGAATTTAATTTTGAGGAGGTTTCACTAAAACTAGCGTCTCAAATAGTCATGGACTATGAAAAATTCATTAAAGACGGCTTTAGTGAGTTTAGAGATTTTTGGATTCAAAACACTTGTATGAAAAACTTAGAAATTAGCTATTTCTACTCTGCTGATTCAGAAAAAAAACAAACCTTAGGAATTGGTATGTTTAAAGATCTTTCAGAAATTGGAAGTTTAATTTTATGCTCACTAGAAGATGATAAAATAATAGAACTACATTCTGGTGAAGTCTCAATAAGATTAGACCCTAATACATCAAACACTACAAAGCAGGATCTATAGCTTGATACAAGAATTGAACATGCTAATGATTTTATCAGGGCTATTAACTCTAGTCTGTTTCATACTGCTTCTTAAATTAAATAAGCTACAAAAAAAACAGATTGATCAAACATGGTTAAATCTCGCTGAGCAAATTATTACAGAAATCAAATCCCCTGAGAGAGACAAAAAAATCATCATTCAGGGGATTTTTAAAATGATTGATGCGATATCTAACTCAGATAATAAAAATAAAACTGAGTCCAATCATTCAGCTGTAAAAGTTTCCTTATATGAAGTGGAATCAAACTTATCAGCTCAAAATTTTTCTGTAGGTGTATCAAAATTTCTTGATGAGCAGCCTCTTAGTAAAGAAGCTAGTATTTATGTTAAAAATTATCCCCTAGTCTTCCATGGTAAAAGTTTTGGATCTTTATTTATTGAGTTCGAAAGACCAGTAAAAGAAAGCCTGACAAAGAAGCAAGATCAGCTTTTAGAACTATTATCTTCATTTGCCTCACTTTCTTTATTTAGTGGAGAATTTAACAAAGATCTTGATCGACTTAAAAATCTAGGAAGTGAATCTGAACAAGCTAAAACTGGCTTCCTTGCTAATTTAAGTCATGAGATTAGAGGTCCACTTGGGGTAATTTTAAATGCTTCTGAAATTCTTCTTGATGGCTTATGTGGAGATATCACTAAAGAACAACAAGATACTGTTGTTATGATAAAAAATAGCTCAAGACACTTACTAGATTTAGTAAATGATGTCCTTGATTATGCAAGAGTAGATTCCGGCGCAATTGAAGTACAAACTAGAGCGATAGTAGTTTCTGATATGGTTTCAGATATGGCTACAGTTGTAAGAACTCAAGCAATAAAGAAAAAACAGAAATTAAAAATCATTCCACCAGATGAACGTCTTGCCGTCCTTTGTGATAAAAGACATCTAAGACAAATTTTAATAAATATTCTCACTAATGCTATTAAATATACTCCTGATAATGGCGAGATTACTATTGGTGCAGCAGAAGTCGATATGCCAAATCCCGGTAGTAAAGAAGAACAAAAAGCAGTAAAAATATATGTCACCGACTCTGGGGTCGGTATAACAGAAGCTGAAAGATCTAAAGTTTTTACTGCATTTCAAAGATTAGATAACGAATACTCCCAAGCTCAACAAGGAGCAGGTTTAGGAATGCCGCTTTCACAAAAACTAGCGATTGCTAATAATGGGGAAATTGATTTTAAATCTGTACAAGGTAGTGGCACAACTTTCTGGATCACGCTCCCCTGCTCTAAAGTAAAACCACTTAAGACCGAAGAGCACGACGGCACAATAGTAAACCTAGGACTAGGTGCAAAAGTTTTATTCATCTCCAAAGAAGATGATCAAAGACAGCTATACGAAAAATCTCTTGAACAAAGAGGATTTCAAGTATCCTGCGTCTGGAGTTTTCGCCAAATAATGAAGTCGCTTAAAGAAGATAATTATTCTGCTATATTAATAGACACCGACACTTCAGAAACTCCTAATTCTGTCTCTTATGATGAACTAATTCAATCAATAAGAAACCTGCCTAATGCCGCGACAGTACCGATGATAGTACTAACTGGTAAGGCCTTTGTATTTGATGTACAACATTTCTTAAGATTGGGAGTAGATCGCTGTTTGACCAAGCCTTTTTCATTACTTGAGTTATCTACGAGTATTAGGAAGGTGTTGGATGAGGTTAATAAGTTGAAGTAGATTGGCTTTAGGGAGTAATGTCTTGAATCACGCGACCGCTAAAACGTCTCGCTCCTTTTGAACTTAAGAAAAGCAGCAGGTCAATTAGTCTTCCTGTGCTGATTCTCACGCATTCCACCTGGAATGCAGTTCCGAGCTGCCACAAATTTTTTCCAGCTAAATTTAGCTGAGGAAAAAAATTTGCTCGAAGTCCGCACAGGAAAACTAATTGACCTGCTGCTCTTGAGTCAACTTACGCTATTGTCGTTTGATATCATCAGTTAATCTTACTGGTTAAGGCGTTTGTATTTAATGAATAACATTTCCTAAGATTAGAAGTTGATGCTGACTGACCAAGCCTTTTTTGTTACTTGAGTTATCAACTAGTATGAGGAAGGTATTGGATGGAGTGAATATACTTAAGTAATTAGTGTTTAACGAATAGCAGTTTGATTAAAAGTTACACCCAAAGAAATCCTAATAAAGTCAGAAGATTAAGTGGACGTAAATCTTTTGATCCTGTTGTTACACTGCTTCTCTCAAGTGACTTTGCGCCTTAACAAAATCATCATTTCCAGAATCTTTGATCATAAACAAAACAGTATCATGAGCTTCCCCTAGGTACTGCCCGAAAGCACTTTTTAATCCCTCATCGGTTATCAGATGCTTTATATAGTAAGTTAACCCGAGTAAAACGACCATGCTTTGCCCAAGGTAGATAACGTCATCAACCTTACTCTCTGAATTTAATGGCACCAATTCACCATTATTTTCGGTAAGAAAATGTAGATATAGATCCGCCCAGTTACCATGAACAGAGCTTGAAGGCATTGTCTGAAGTGCGAGATACATATCCGCCATATCGATATTTCGCATCATGCTATTTAAATCGGGAAGCTTAATCTTTTTCCTGACCTCCTCAATTTTCAGTCCGCCAGCGTTTGCAGTTTTATCAATGGAGCGAAGTATACGTGACTCAAGCGGAATTTCATGACCACGCGCAGCCACATTTTTGTCAATTAATTCTTTAAGCTCTACCTCAGCTTGAAGCCCAGACTCTACAAATAATTTTACTCGTGTTTCGGTGTCTTCACGCACTAGCCACATTAGCCGTAAGGAGGACTCGGTAACGGATCGACTTAAAATTATTATCGCTTCACGATCTTGAAGTTTATGGCCCAACCGTCCGATAGCTCTCATTAATCGTGCAATACGTGAAAGTAGTCCTCGAAAAACATGCAGCTGTTGCAGTGGTAACTTCGCTAATGCAGCAGATTGTGCTTTTATATTAGCGATATAGACGACTACTTGAGCAGTACAGCGATAATAGTCAAAAGCGATGGGACCATAAGAGCAACGTTCTCGACATTCTTTAATCAATTCATTAGTCAGTTCAGGATATTTCGGAAAATCGGGAATGAACGCTTCTTTATTCATAGCGGTGTGGCGTTAAAGTTTTCACAGCCGCTTGTCGGCTTGCGAAAAACGTATTGTTAAACGTCGACGTTTCATTTGGCAATAGTTCCTTGGTAAGTTATTGAACCCAAACCAAACAATATGTGTTCAGCGTAATTAAACTTGCTACCGGGCATCTTAGCTTTATCGAGAAAATCGAGTACCTGAGGGTCTGTGATTCTTACATATCCAGCACCATCCACAGCAAAAAACGTAAGGTACTCACCTGAAAAATGCTTAGTCAGTTCTTTATTTCCACGCGTCGCCCAGAAGAAACGTCCATTTTCTTCAGTAATAATACACTCAGACTCTTTAACCTTAAATGCAGGAATTTGTTTTACTTCGGTATGTTCACCATTAACAGTTGTACTAATGATCGGCCTTCCAATGAAAATAGGTCGTGCTTCAGCTTTTATACTTTTGTAAGTTCCTAACCAGAAAATCAGGCCTAGTAAAATGAGTTTTGATTTTTTCATATTGAGACTTTAACGTTATAAATTTGCGGGTCGATTTCGGTTCCGCAAAATTGATTTACTCTTCATTTGGTTGAATTTTACAAGGGAAATAGTTGATATAAGCCGCCGAAACAACAGACCTAAGGGGCTCTTCGTTCTTAATATTTTTAGATTTTATAAAAGCTTCTATCATTTGATAACTTCCATTTAAGGTCAGTCCTTCATTTGGCAGGCAGAAGAGTTTTTTTCCAGAACCAACTGATATAGCCACGACTAATCCATCTGTGACTCCGTCGAGGTACGCCCGACATTTAAAATTTGCCACTAGTTGAGGTCCCGTAGCAGTAGAAATCTGAGCCTCGGTAAATGGCTTACACGATTTCAAAAATTCACCTACTCTAACTTGCTCCGCGCTAACTGTTGTGGCAATAAATATTGATAGAAGCAACAAAAGGTGATTTTTCATATTCGCCTGATTGATAAAATATTATTGTACCAGTTAACTATTTCTAGAACTTTCAAATAATAACTAACACATAATATTTGTAGAATCCAACTAAGTTTAGAGTAAATAAAAATACTTAAATCAAAGAAGATCAGCAGGTCAATTAGTCTTCCTGTGCGGACTTCGAGCAAATTTTTTTCCTCAGCTATATTTAGCTGAAAAAATTTGTGGCAGCTCGGAACTGCATTCCAGGTGGAATGCGTGAGAATCAGCACAGGAAGACTAATTGACCTGCTGATCTAGAGTCAACTTACGCCATTATCAACTAATCTAATCAGTTAATCTAACCTCTAAGGCATTTGAATATGATCTACATCATTTCCTAAGATTAGAATTAGATCGAAGTATTAGAAAGTACTAGATGAACTGAACAAACTAAAGTAAATTGAATTTAGTAAATAATTTATTGGTTCCATCAAAATGAAGAAGTCTATTTTTTTCTCATACATAGTATTAATTATTAGTATCGCATCATGCAGTTTAATTGCGAGAAAAGAGTTCAGATCGACGATGAGAGATATCTATCAAAAAACTGAGACTCTTTATTCTTATATCTGGGATGAAAAGCAATTCAAGGACCCGGCAAATAAAGCTAAAATCAAAGAACTTCTTGATGCTATTGATCAGGACTTTCACCAAGTAGATACTATCACTACTGTCAGTGACAATAAAACTGCGAAAAATGATCCGAGTTTTATTATTGCGCTTCAATCTCAATCAAGACTGCTTAAGAGAGCTAAAACTAGTCTTGAAAATGGAGAACTTGATTTATCCCTTTTTACTTTAAAAGGAATGACTGAGAACTGCGTTTCTTGTCACTCAAGATTTAATGTTACTACAGATTTTGTTGGAACATCTGTGCGTAGTACTGATACATCAGTAGAAGCCCGCTTAAGTGAAGGTGAATTTTTAATTGCAACTAGACAGTTCAAAAAAGCTGAAGATTCTTTGTTCCAACTAGCTGAAGAATTAGCCAGCCTAAAATCTGGCACAGGTGCATCACTAGATGCTCTAAGATTATGGCTATTAGTAAAAATAAGGGTACAAGAAGAATTCTCAAGCTCTGCTGACTACTTATCAAAACTTAAAGAGAAGCCTGCTTTTACTACTAATGAGAAATTAATAGTTTCAAAGTGGATTGTAGATCTTAAAGATATCTCTGTATCAAAGTTCAGTATTAAAACCGATCCTACAGACATCCAAATTAATAAAGCTAAAGAACTCTTAGGAGATATTTCTAACGAAAGATTAGAACTAGATGATGAAAAAGATTTTATAAAAACTGCATTTGCTACAGCAATACTTCATGAACTTTTAATTAGAGAAATAACTGAAGAAGAACGTAAAACTGTCTATCTACTAATTTCAGCAGCCTACTCTAGAATAACAATACCATTTCTTGAGAATCTATCCTCACTATACCTTGAAACAGTTATAAGAACTTACCCTGGTAGTGCTGAAGCAAAAACGGCATATCAGCTATTTAAGAGAAAATTCGACTACAACCATACTGGAAGTGGTGGTGAATCTGTAGAGAAAACTGAAGAGGAATTCCTAAATGAACTTAGGGATTTATCAGGTAGTAAATAATTACAGACATTAAACAGCGTCCTTTCTTGGGCAGAAGCATCCAAACTCTAGGCTAAACTAAATATTAATATTTAGGGAAATATCCATATATTTCTCTAAATACTTAACTAAATTTAGCCGACATACTGTGTATAAATATACTTAGAGTTTAGAACTTAGGACGAAAATGGTTAAAGATAATAAAGGGAGAGCTGAAACTGCGATTTTTTTCGCTTTCGATGACTACAGCAAACATGACCCTGCAGAACCAGAAAAAACTCTTATGGCCGCTATTCTAAAGAGTGCATTAGAAGATCTAAAAAAAGTAGGCGCACCTGCTAGAGCAGCGAAAGAATATATGATTTCTAATGATAGAAATTATTTATATTCTTTCATAAATGTTTGCCTACACCTTGGCCTTTGTCCAAAAACAGTTAGAGCCTTATACGGAATGGGACCAAAAGTTTACAAGCCTCTAGTAGAAGGACAAGAGATAGTTAATTAACAAAAAGATTTCTTCAAGAAATCTAAATCTAGCTCAGGGTAAACAGGATATTTTTTAATAAGATTACTTACCCTAGTTCTAGCCTGATCCCGCGCTGCTTCATCTAAAACGAATTCAGTCTTACTTGGCTTACCTGCATTAGGTCCAGTTTTAACAACTCCTGCTTTAGTATTGCTAGCTACTAGCTTTATTATGGCCGCAATTTCTTTCATTTCCTCTTCACCCATACCGAGTGTTGTAATCGCTGGAGTCCCAACTCTTAATCCACTAGTAAACCAAGCCCCATTTGTATCATAAGGAAGAGAATTTCTATTTAGAGTGATTCCGCATTCTCTAACAGCAGACTCTGCTTGACGTCCAGTTAGTCCGAAAGGTCTCATATCTAATAATACTATATGATTATCAGTCCCATCAGTCGCAACTGAAACTCCTTCTTTTATTAGCGCAGCTGCTAATGCACGAGCATTTGTTACTACTTTCTCCGCATACTGTTTAAATTCTGGTTTATTAGCCTCAGTAAATGCTACAGCTTTTGCAGCCATTACCTGTGGAAGTGGTCCACCTATTACATAAGGACAGCCTTTATCAATAAACTCCTTAAACTCATCCTTACAAAGGATAATTCCTCCTCTTGGACCTCTTAAAGTCTTATGAGTTGTGGAAGTTATAATATGTGCAAATTCAACTGGATTCTCATCACCCTTGAAAAATCCACCAGCAACAAGCCCTGAGAAGTGAGCCATGTCACACATTAGTACTGCACCTACAGAATCTGCTATTTCTCTTAGTCTTCTAAAATTTAAAGCCCTAGGATAAGCGCTGTATCCACATAGTAGAATAACCGGCTTAACTTCTTTTGCTTGCTTTTCTATCTGGTCATAATCTAATAACCAATTATCCTCTCTGACTTTATAACCATGGGCATCAAATAATTGTGCTGAGATATTAAAACGGTAACCATGAGTTAAGTGCCCTCCGGAATAATAATCTAGTCCAAGAAGTTTTTGACTTCCGAGAGTATGGCGGTATTTTGCCCACTCTTCTTCGTTTAAATCATTTATTTTTTCTTTCTTTAGTTCTTCTAAAACTTTGCCGCCGACTCTTGCGTGAAGGACTGCGATAAAGGCAATCATATTTGCGTCAGCCCCAGAATGAGGTTGAACATAAGCATGGTCACAACCAAAAAGTTTCTTTGCCTGCTCACAAGCTTCTACTTCGATATCATCTACGTTATTACAACCGGCATAAAATCTATGAAGTGGAAAACCTTCGGCGTATTTATCTGTAAGTAAATTCCCCATCGCTAACTGTGTCGGAAGTGAACAATAATTTTCAGAGGCGATTAATTTAAGACTTGTTCTTTGAGATTCTAGTTCGGCTACAATGCTTCTAGAAATTTTAGGATTCACTGCATGAATACTGTTTAGCGAACATAAATAAGCTAAAAAATTCTGATTTATGTTTGAGCCATTTTTGTTTAGATAATCTAAAACTACTGATTCAGCCATTTTGAGTTTCCTTAGAGTTCAATTTTAAGATTTATTGCCGTTATGATAGCAAAAAAAAAAGAGGGAGCATAATGTTATGCTTCCTCTTTTTTTAAGTTTTTCAAGCTAAAATATTTAACTTGAATGCTAAATCTGTAAGGATTTAAGCAGTATGATTTTGGATATACTTTACAGCATCTCCAACAGTAAGAATCTTTTCTGCGTCTTCATCAGATATTTCAATGTCATACTCTTCTTCAAGAGCCATAACTAACTCAACGATATCTAAAGAATCAGCTCCTAGATCTTCAATGAAAGAAGCGCTTTCTTGAACTTCTTCAGCAGCAACACCAAGTTGCTCTACAATAATACTTTTTACTCGCTCAGCAGTGGATGCAGCATTAGTCGACATGAGATTGATTTATCCTCCAATTAGGCGCTTAGAAATCACTCTAAGAACCACACATAATAAATAAAGCTAATTAATTATTGTCGTATCCTAGGGATACATACCTTAATTTGATTCCGATAAACTATAGTAAACGTTTTTAATCAAGTGTTTTTATGAAAAAAATGTCAGAAATAAACATTTTCTACATATTCATCCCACCGTTAACCCCAATTACCTGCCCTGTAATATAAGAAGAGTCATCCAGTGATAAATAAGCGACCAATGAGGCTATGTCTTTAGCATCTCCTAGTTTTTTTAGTGGTATTTGCTCTAACATTTGAGAAATTTGCTCTTCTTTCATGACGGCAGTCATATCCGTTTGAATAAAGCCTGGGGTGATACAATTTACAGTAATCCCTCGTGAACCTAGTTCTTTTGCTAAACTCTTCGTTAGCCCAAATAAGGCACTTTTAGAAGCTGCATAAGAAGCCTGACCAGCATTCCCAGTTTCTCCAATAACCGAAGACATATTAATGATTCTTCCGCTTTTTGCCTTCATCATATGCTTAGTCACAGCTCTAGAACAGAGGTATGGCCCAGTTAAATTAGTATTCATAACTTTCTCCCATTCAGAAAGTTTACTCCTAACAAAAAGCCCATCGCTGGTGATACCAGCATTATTAACTAAGATATCAACTCTACCAAATTTTTCGATAATTTGTGCGACGGCAGCTTCAACTTCAGTCTCAGATCCTACATCAAATTTTAAAGCCAAAGCTTGAATATCAAATTTTTCTGAAATATCTTTTGCTACAAACTCAGCCTTCTCCTGATTTCCGCTATAGTTAACAACTACGTTGGATCCAAGTTCTGCTAGCTTATAACAGATAGCGCTACCTATACCTCTAGAACCACCAGTTACAATTGATACCTTGCCCTTCAATGATGACATAACTTCCTCTATATTGATAAAAAATTATTTATTAGAAATCTTCTCTTCTCTGCTTGATTCCCTGCCAAAATTCGAATCTCGGCCAGAATCATTAGCAGATAAAACATCCGCATGAGTCAAAACATCAGAGTCAAAAGTAGCATCGAGATCTACCAACTGTGCTTCAAGTTGAGATAATGCTGATTTTATTTTTGCAATCATTTGGGACTCAACAAAGCTTCTGCTAAATTTAATTGCATTCTTTACTGCCCTAGAGCCAGAGGAGCCATGAAGCACTATACCTAATTCTTTAAGTCCTAAAAGAGGCGCCCCTCCGTAAGCTGAATAATCAAGCTTTTCTTTAAATACAGCCAGAAGAATAGGTTTTGCAATCATCAGTCCTAGCTTTGCTAATGGTCGGCTACTTGCTTCTAACTTAATCTGATCATAGATCATAGAAACACTTCCCTCCATGACCTTTAATACAACATTCCCCACAAAGCCGTCACAAACTATTACTTCAGCAACAGACCTTGCAACATCACGGCCTTCAACGTAACCAATATAATTTAGAACTTCCATCTTACTTAACATCATAGAAGCAGATCTGATCATGTCAGTGCCCTTAGAAGCTTCAGTGCCGTTAGATAGTAGTGCTATTTTTGGTTTATGATTTAAAGGGCTATCAGATCCGAATAATGCAGAGTGATAAATGCTGCCCATTACGGCAAACTGAACTAAGTTATTTGCATGGCACTCAACATTTGCCCCAGAATCTATAACTACATTTGGGAAACTATGTCCGACTGTAGGAATGAGGGTTGCAATCGCAGGTCGATCAATGCCGGGAATTAATCCGCAGATCATACGACCAGCCGCCATCATTGCGCCTGAATTACCGGAACTTAGAACAGCAGATCCCCTGCCCTCCATAAGTAAATTATAACTTACGCAAAGACTTGAGTCTGGCTTTTTTCTCACAGCTCTTGCTGGAGAATCTTTCATATCTATTACCTGGCTAGAGTGAACTAGTTCAAACGAGGAATTAGAAACAAGACTTTCAGCTCCAAAGCTTTTTATTAAATCTTGAAGTTCACTTTTATCACCTACTAGAATACATCTAGCATCAAACTCTTTAACAGCCTGAATAGCACCTTCTACCTGGACACTTGGTCCAAGGTCTCCACCCATTGTATCAACTATGACTCTTAGATTAGCAGCGGAACCTGTACTGATTTTAGACAAAGATATCTCCTACCTCTAATAAGAGGAGTAATGTTAGAAAACTATTTCTAGAAGCATTCTTTAAGCAGCTGCCCTTAAGCAGCAACTTGTGCAGTATTTTTAGCTAAATTCTTTGCTGGTAAAACAAACTTACCCTTGTAATAGCCACAACTTACACATACACAGTGTGATCTAACTGGCTCTCCACAATTTAAACAACTACCAATTCTTACAGGAACTAGTGCGTGGTGAGATCTTCTCATATCTCTTCTTGATTTTGAACTTTTCTTTTTCGGCGCTTGCATATATTTCTCCTAATTCCGCCCAAATAGCTGGATTTATGAGAGCTAAATAGATTATATAGAAAATAGTTTCAAGTCCTAGAGCTAATAAATCATCTAAGAATGGAATAAATATAGTAATTCTAGGATTTTATGCTATACTAATTAAGTATTTTAAAGCTCTATAGACTATAAATATGTTCAAAAACTTATCTGTCATTAAATTTGTCCTTTTATTTGCTGCATTTTTAGCTTTTGGCTGTAAGAGCAAGGAGGAGCCCTTAGATAGTACTAGTGAGCTCCCAGCTAAAACTAACCCTGATTACGAAGCAAAGGAAACTACCAATGAAGATTTGGGAGAAGATATCCCAGAAGAAGCTATGGGCGGAAGCCAAACTGACGAAAAAGAAGCTAGAAACAAGTACTTAGCAGATCAAGAAGTAACAAGTGTAACTAAAACCATTGAGAATGTTAAAACTGAAACATCAAAGATAGAAGATGAGAAAAATCTAAAAAAATTAGAAGAACTACCAGTAGAAGATATAGAAAGTTTCCCTGATGAATAAGCAGGAAGAATTATATAAAGATTATATTAATATAATCCCTACTGCGACGTCTTTAATGTTACTATTACCTAGTAATAATTAAATTTCCTCATGAATACAGAAGCAACATTGAATAATTCTAAAGATAATCTAAAAATATTCTATGATGGAGACTGTCCTATCTGTGAAAAAGAAATGGCATTTCTTAAAAGAAGAGATAAAAAAGATAAAATCTCTCTAATAGACATAGCCAATCCAGATTTTAACCCTGCCTCAGTAAATAAAACAAGAGATCAATTAATGTCGAGAATTCATGCCTTAACACCTGATGGGACAGTTATAGAAGGTGTTGAAGTATTTAGGCAAGCATACAGCAGAGTTGGATTAGGTTGGCTCTTAGCTGCAACTAAACTTCCTGTAATAAAACCAATAGCGGATTTATTCTATACTTGGTTTGCTAGAAACAGAATCAGAATAGGCGAGATATTTTTTGGCCGCTGTACTACTGGAAGTTGTAAGATTCCAAAATAAACACTTTCGCTCAAAATTGTTTGAAATAGAACTAGCAGACTATCTATGCACTTTTTTCTGGTCCTAGCTATTTGATTTCGGACAGAAGTGTTTTATGTTTAAATTTTCCCTAAACAATTTTTTTTACATTATCTTATTTGGAGCTAGATCCTATCATGGCAACTATTATCTCTTCACTACCAAAAGGTCAGAAAGTAGGTATCGCATTTTCCGGAGGTCTTGATACTTGCGCAGCTCTTACTTGGATGAAAGAAAAAGGTGCTGACCCGTACGCATACACTGCTGACCTTGGACAACCTGATGAAAAAGATCCTGCTGATATTTTAACTAGAGCAAAAGAACACGGAGCGACAAAAGCGACTCTAGTAGATTGCAAAGAAGAACTAGTCAGAGAAGGTTTATCAGCTCTAGCTTGTGGTGCATTTCATGTCACTACTGCTGGGAAAACTTATTTCAATACAACTCCACTAGGACGTGCAGTTACTGGTACTATGCTAGTAAACGCTATGAAAGAGGACGGAGTAAATATTTGGGGAGACGGCTCAACTTATAAAGGTAACGATATTCAGAGATTTTATCGTTACGGTTTAATGGTAAATAGTAAGTTACAGATTTACAAGCCGTGGTTAGATGAAGCCTTTGTTTCAGAGCTAGGTGGCAGAAAAGAAATGTCAGACTGGCTTTTAGAGCGAGGTTTTAACTATAGAATGAGCGCAGAAAAGGCTTATTCAACAGATTCAAATATTTGGGGTGCTACTCATGAAGCGAAGCAGCTCGAATATTTAAATGAAAGCTTAAAACTTGTTCAGCCAATAATGGGAACAAGATACTGGGATGCAACAGTTCCAGTAGCTCCAGAAGAAATCACAGTTGAATTTTTCGAAGGACGACCTGTTAAAATAAACGGTAAAGAATTTAGTTCACCTGTAGCATTAGTTCTTGAAGCTAATGCAATCGGCGGAAGACATGGTCTTGGCATGTGTGATCAAATTGAAAATAGAATCATCGAAGCAAAGAGCCGTGGTATTTACGAAGCTCCTGGTATGGCGCTTTTATTTGCATGTTATGAAAGACTGCTAACCGGCATTCACAATGAAGGCACTTTAGAAAATTACCACACATTAGGGCGAAAACTAGGACGCTTACTATACGAAGGAAAATGGTTCGACCCACAATCTCTAATGCTAAGAGAGAGCCTTCAAAAATGGGTAGGAAAAGCAGTCACTGGATCTGTTACTTTAGAACTAAGAAGAGGTGACGACTACTCAATCCTAAACACTGAAAGCCCGAATTTAACATACCACGTTGAAAGATTAAGTATGGAAAAAGTTGAAGGCGCCTTCGGAGTCCAAGATAGAATCGGACAGCTTACGCTTTTGAATAATGATATTACGGATTCTAGAGAGAAGTTGGAAGTTTATCGTAAGGCTGGGGTTATACAGGTTGAGAGTGTTAAGGAGTTTGGATTGTTGAAATAGGGGGAGAGAAAGCTAAGAGCCCCTTTAGGTTTTAATCTCACGACCAAGTATGGCGCCGCTGCTCGCGCTGGAACATACTTTGCTAATATCTCAAAAGGGGCAAAGTGGTTTCCAGCGTCTCACCCACTCCACCCTTCCCCCTCTACAGCTTAAAACCTAAAGGGGCTCTTAGCTTTCGTTTTGTTATGAAAGATTTCACTCTTTCAATAAGTTAAAGAAAGCAAACTTTTATTTATGTTAGAAAACAGTTTAGATAAAATTTTACAAATTATTTATGTCCTTACAGGACTAGGCTATTTTCTTTATGGGATTTTTGCTCTTATTACCCGAACATGCACTGTTCTAAAAGAAGATAGTGAACTTGCTCCTGAAGAGGAAATTCTTAGAGGAGATAAGGCAAGAAATGTTGGAATAGGTCTCGTTATATTAGGTATATTCTTTTTCGTCCTTTCTTATTTTCAATGTGGGTATTCTTATGAATATAATTCTTTAGAGTTTAATAAATGTACCATTTACAGTTTAGAAAACTTAGAAGTACAAAGAATTGTACCAGTATTACTATTTTTGGTGATGTTACTTTATTTTATTATTACAGTTAAAAATGAAGAGAATTAGTTGTATTAGAATAGTAACTAGGCTTTTTTAAGACTAACAATTAAATGAAAAAATTAAACAAACCAATCAAAATATTAGAACTCTTATTAGGTCCGATAATAAGTTTAAGTGGGGCTTATTTTTTCATAATAGGTGTTATTGGATTAATAATTACTTCGAATATTTCATTCGACTAATCTTTGTTTCTAATGTTAGGTATCTACTCAGTATGTTATATCAGCTATTATATTTTTGAATTTAGCTTTCTTTTACTTTTGTATGGACCAGTACTAGTAGCTGTTAAATATTTATATGATCTATGGTACATTCGTGAACTGACCTGAACATCTAATGCCTCAGTGACTTTTAGAAGAATAAAATACATTTATTTACAATTTAGTATATTTTAGTCTGCTAAACCTAATCACTTAAATAATGTACACTATTTTCTTTGTTTTAGCTTTTTTAACATTGTGCTAATAATTAACTCTGTAAATTAAGCCCACTTTAATACATGTTTTTTGATATTTTAATTACACTATTTCTTGTTTTACTTAATGGATTTTTTGTTGCTGCTGAATTTGCAATTGTAAAGGTTCGCTCTTCACAAATTGAAATGAAGGCTCAAGGGGGTAGTCGCAGTGCTAAATTATCCTCCTACATTATTGGTAATTTAGATGGATACTTGGCTGCGACTCAACTTGGAATTACTTTAGCTAGTCTTGGACTCGGTTGGGTTGGGGAACCTGTAGTTTCCAAAATAATTTTTAATGTCATAAATGGATTAGGAGTAGAAATTGAACCCGATCTAGCACATAAAATAGCTCTCCCTTTTGCTTTTGCCGTTATTACTGTTCTGCACATAGTATTTGGAGAACTTGCGCCAAAATCAATTGCAATACAACGAGCAGAAACTACTACTTTAATTATTGCATATCCCTTAAATATTTTTTATTTTATTTTCAAACCTTTTATTAGCGTGTTAAATGGTTTTGCAAATGTCATTCTTCGTATTATAGGAATTGAGGCAGTACATGGATCTGAGCTACATAGTGCGGAGGAGTTAAAATACCTAATTAACCAAAGTAGTGAAGGTGGGACAATCGCTGGTACTGATTATAGTATAATTAAAAATGCATTTGATTTTTCGGAACGTGCTGCAAAAGAAATTATTATTCCACGTAATCAGGTTACGGCGCTTAATATAGATAAGTTTAATGATGAACAAATCGAAAGATTACTTGATGAAGGTTACTCTAGAATACCTTGTTATGAAGAGTCGATAGATAATATAATTGGAATTATTTATATAAAAGATATTCTTGCAAAACTTAAAAAGAAAGAAATAATCGAAATTCGAAAATTAATTAGACCAGTAATTTTTATCCCTGAAACTAAAAAAATTGGTACTCTTTTAAAAGAATTTCAAGCACAACATATTCATCTTGCAGTTGTAGTAAGTGAATTTGGTGGAACTATGGGAATTGTTACTATGGAGGATATAATTGAAGAAATAGTAGGAGAAATTCAAGACGAATACGACAACGAAACGCCAATTGTAGAAAAAATTGACGACATCTCTTTTAAGGTAATTTCAACCGCGTCGATTAATGACATCAATAATTATCTTCCAACACCATTTGAGAACCCTTCGAAATTTGATACTTTAGCAGGATTAGTAATTGATAGATTTGGCAAAATACCGTTTCCAAATGATAAAATAATACTAGATTGTTATGAAGTAACAATTGTGAAGAGAATCAAGAATACAATTGTTTTAGTTCAGTTACAATATATAGATGAGATTGTTCTTTAGATATATTATGCTCGTGTAAGCACTAATATCAATTTCCTGACCTAATAAAGCCTCAGAGACTTGTGAAAGACTCAATACAAAAGTCACAGAGACCTTTGAAAAACTCGACATTGTAATACCTACGCAGCTTTCTCCATAATATGTAATAATTATAATATATTAATAAATAATGTTAAATTATCACATTATTTACTTGACTCTGGCGCTAAAACTATTTTATATAATGCAAAATTTTAACACTATTTCAAAAAGGATTTATGAAAAAAATATCTATTTGTTTGATATTGCTTATGTCAATTAGCAGTTCGGCTTATGCCTTTGATCTGCCAAGATTCAAGTGTAATAAATCGAATACTCCCGAGGGAATTGTCACTTATAGTTTAAGTCCGGAGTCGGAAAGAATCGTGAGAGCTAGAAGATGCGTTAGAGCTGGTACAAAACTTACGGTTGTAGGGAAAATTATAAATCGTTCAACTAACTTTGAAAATTTAGACTTACAAATTTTTCTTGAGAACTATAGATCTGGAGAATATAGATCAACTGTACCAACTATAAATTCAGATGGTAGCTTTCGATTTGAATTAACAACACCAAAGCATACTGGGCCTACGGGTAATCCTTCTCCACAAAGAGTAGGAACAAGTGTTACAGATCCTCAGTTAGCTGTAGATATTCCAAATTTCCCACTCGATGGCTACTGCGAAATGTCAGAACGTGCTTCGCGAAATGTATCGTTTAGAGCTTGCGTGCAAAGATAAATTTTGGACTAAAAAATTACTAATCTCTAGTATTTTTTTAGTCCTCTATTTCCTGTGTCTTCTATAAATTCAAAGGCCTTGAGAATATCAGTATCATTTAAGTATTTAATATTAATAAACAAAACTCTTACAAGAACGAGTAAAAAATATAGAGCTAACTATTATTGAGTATATTTATCAATTAATATATATTACTAAGTATAAAATAATCCAATGGGAAGAAGAGCATATTTTGCCGAATGCTAGAATTACTAGCTCTAGCGTTCGGCAGTCTTAACAGTTTTTTAAAATTTCTTTCTGAAAGAAGAAAATTATGATGAGGTTTTTCGTTTACGACAAAAACGTGTATTTGATCAACCAAAATCCACGTCCGCTTGCTCCTCTAGAAAGGAAATATGAACTTTATGGTGATATTAACTCGCCGATGAAGATACAAGATAGAATATTTTTGTTTACCAGAAAGAAAGGAACTTCGGGATACTATCTAGAAATCGATCAACTGAACAATAATGGTCAGATCATTGGACGTGACTTCTCTGGGAGTGATGTTGTGCTAATAAGCACTGATAATGGTCGAGTAGTTAGCGGCTACTGCTCCAAATTCGAGCTTGAATTTCTATCAAATGAATTCGTTAAGTCGACAAATGAAAGAGTAGAATTTCGATTATCTTCAACTCTGCATTTGGAAGAATCTGAAAGACGTGAATCATTTAAAAAGTTCTCCCTAATTTTTGTAAATAATAGGGTTATACGGGTGGAGGCAGAAGAGGACTTCAATGCACACGAGCTAATGGAGAGACTCATGTGTCACTTCCGACCACTAGTAACAAGCTAGTTAACAATTGGGTTTATCAAGCGCGAGAATAATCTTATTCTCGCGCGTATTGCGTTATTAAGACTGCCTCGAACTGCTACATTATAATAGTGTAATCACTATATAACGCGTTCCTTATAATTTCATATCGGGTAGATTTAAAAAAATCATCTTTGCTATTTAAAGCAGAGATGGTGCAAAAAAATAGGTTTTTATTTCTTTTACTTTCAATAACATGAAAGGACTTTTTAAATGTCTGAAAGTGAAATGATGAGTTCTTGGGTTGATCGCTTAGATGATCTCGAAACTAGCGCTCTGGAAACTTCTGCTTTTGATGAAGAATCATATGCGCAGCTTTTTCAAGATATCGTTTCGAATATTCGCCCTAGTTATCGAGATGTTTTGTATAGAAATATAATAGACTATGCAAAAAGATCTAATAAGCAACAAAATGAGAAGGAACTCCTAAATTACTCCTTCTTCGTAAATAAAAAAGTTGAAAAATTTTCCTTTATTTTGTTTGCTATAGTTACTTATTATCTTGAGTATCCAAGTACTAAAGAAGAACATCTTCACCGAGTAGAGGATATAGTTCATCGACATAATATTCAAGAAAAAATGGCATTCAGTGTTCCTTTTGCCGCTGTTGTTTTAGTTAATTACATCTACGATAATACAAAGAACTTAGGTGCAGTAATTGAGCTAACTGAAAAGTGGAAAACGCTTCCAGATCGATATCGCTACTGGACAATCGCTTTAGGTTTATTTGTTCACGCGATGCATATTCGCTCAGAGCAATTAGGGGAAGAATCCTTGTTCGATTTCCAAATGCACTTGAGTAGCATTGAAATTGCTTTACAGGTAGTTAATAACGACTTCCCTAGTCATCTCTTTTCAAGTCAAGAAATCATTGATCTAAAAGAAGCATGTAATTTTGGACTTGCTCAAATGATATTAGCAACTTTACCATATTTTTATGAACGTGGTGAAATTCTAACTTCGAGAGTGCAATTTCATACTTGCGAAAAACTTCCACTACAATATTCAGGTCCGTTAGGAGTTTTATTCACTAAAAATAAGGAGGCTCTTACTTTAAGCCTAATCGCATTCGTTAATAATTGCATGGATCAAAAGATGTACTTAAACGGGATGACTCATAGATGGTTTAATAACCTCTTTTACAATTCCACTTTATGTAAATATGCTGGTAGTATCAGAGCCGAAAAACTTTTAACTCTTCCATTTAAAGAAGAGTATCAAAAATATTTTTTGGAATTCTGGTCATCTGATTTTGACGAGATTCCCTTTACAAATCGTATCGCAGGATTAGTTCATAATAATGAAGGTGAATTTTGTTTGATTTTAGATTCTACGATTAAGGGTTTAATTAGACTAAATATCGAATACCGAGATCCACCATATATTTTTCCGGTTATCAGTTCTTGAATAAATCAAGATCCTCGGAGGTTCTGCGCATTTGCACTATCTCCTTTAATTATATAGTAACAAGTAGATTATTCAGTTAACATCTCACAACTACAAAACAAATTCCTATCGCCATAAGCATTATCTATTCTAGCAACATATGGCCAAAACTTTCTCTCTTTTACCCAAGGTAAAGGATAGACAGCTTCTTCTTTGCTATACGGATAGCTCCATTCGGAGACTAGCGAATCTACAGTGTGGGGAGAATTTTTTAATAAATTATTTTCTTTATTTGCAGTGCCATTTGCTACTTGATCTATTTCCTTTTTGATCTGAATCATGGCATCGCAGAAATAATCTAGTTCTTCTATTGATTCGCTCTCAGTCGGTTCTATCATTAATGTTTCAGCTACTGGAAAAGAAACTGTCGGTGCATGAAAGCCAAAATCAATTAATCTTTTTGCAACATCAATTACTTCAATACCAACTGTTCTTTTTAAATTTCTTAAATCTAAAATACACTCATGAGCGATATAACCATTTGCTCCAGTATATAAAATCGGAAAATGATCTTTTAAACGTTTAGCTACATAATTTGCATTTAGTATTGCTACTTGAGAGGCATATTTTAAAGACTCTCCGCCCATCATTCTCATATACATCCATGGGATGACTAGTATTAATGCAGATCCATATGGAGCACCTGAGACAGAGCCACTTCCCTCTTGACCCATTAAATTATGTCCAGGTAAAAACTCTCTTAAAAATTCTCTCCCTGCAATTGGCCCCATTCCTGGCCCACCGCCACCGTGTGGGATACAAAATGTTTTATGAAGATTTAAGTGACAGACATCAGCTCCGAACTGCCCAGCTTTACAAACTCCTACTTGAGCATTTAAATTTGCTCCGTCCATATAGACTAAGCCACCTTCTTCGTGAATTATTTCGCATAATGATTTAATCCCGGATTCAAAAACTCCGTGAGTAGAAGGATAAGTTACCATTAACGCTGCAACCTTACCTTTATGCTCAAAAACCTTAGCTTTAATATCTTCTAAATCTATATTTCCAGATTCATCGCACTTTGTTACTACCACTTTCATCCCAGCCATCTGCGCACTTGCTGGATTTGTTCCGTGAGCAGAAGATGGAATGATACAAACATCCCGAGATTCTCCCTTACTCTTAAAATATTCTCTAATTACCATCAAGCCTGCATACTCCCCTTGCGAGCCAGCATTTGGCTGCAAAGATACTGCTGGAAGGCCAGTAATGTCCCCAATCCAACTTTCAAGGTCCTTGAATAATTTTTGATAGCCACTAGCTTGATCAGTCGGTGCAAATGGATGAATATTACCAAACTCAGGGTATGACACTGGCATCATTTCACTGGCTGCATTTAATTTCATAGTGCAAGAACCAAGTGGAATCATGGAATGAGCAAGAGAAAGATCTCTACCTTGAAGTTTAGTAATGTATCTTAAAAGTTCAGTTTCTGAATGATGACTGTTAAATACTTTTGCTTGTAGGTACTTAGTTGTTCTTTCTTGATCTTTTGGGAAGCTTGATTTTAATTCTATATCTTGGAACGTTTCCTCATGTCCGGTAATTACAAAAAATAGATCTTCTAGATCCGATAAAGAAGTTGTCTCATCAAGGCTTAATGAAATGCTTGTTGGACTGATATATCTAAGATTAATCTTCTTAGCTAAAGCTCTTTCTATTATTCTCTGTATTCCGCTAATCTTATCCATTGTAAGAGTGTCGAAATAATTATCTGATCTAAGTTTTAATCCTTGATCTGATATTTTTTTAGCTAAAAAAGCTGTTAAATTATGTACTCTATCGGATATATTTTTTAAACCACTTGGCCCATGATAAACGGCGTACATACTAGACATGATCGCCAGTAGCACTTGCGCAGTGCAAATATTACTTGTCGCTCTTTCTCTTCTAATATGCTGCTCTCTGGTTTGAAGTGCGAGTCTTAAAGCAGGCTTACCTGTGATATCTTTAGAAACTCCAACTAATCTTCCTGGTATTTCTCTTTGATATTCAGTTTTGGTAGCAAAAAAAGCAGCATGAGGTCCACCGTAACCTAATGGCACTCCAAATCTTTGAGAGTTACCAACTACTACATCAGCCCCGTATTCTCCTGGTGACTTGCCTTTACATAAATATAATAAATCTGATGCAACTATTAAGGCAGCATCGTGATCTTTTGAAAACTTAGAGAAGCTAGCTAAATCAATAATCTCACCATAAGTATCAGGAGATTGTATGACTATACCCTGTATATGTTGAGCTACATCAGCTAATTCTTCTAACTTAGTAAATATTTTAAGTTTTATATTAAGCGGCTCAGATCTAGTTTTTAGCACTTGAAGAGAGTTCGGATGAATACCTGAATGAATTGCAAATACAGCATTTTCGCTCTGTTTTTTTACTCTCCAAATCATAGTTACTGCTTCAGCCACCGCCGTAGCCTCATCTAGCAAAGAAGCATTTGCTAACTCCATCCCAGTTAAATCACAAACCATAGTCTGGAAATTTAAAAGAGCTTCTAATCTACCCTGTGCTATTTCTGCTTGATACGGAGTGTACTGAGTATACCAACAAGGATTTTCTAAAATAGTTCTTTGAATAACTTTAGGGGTGAAATTATTGTAATAACCTAGTCCTAGATATGAGCGAAAAATTTGATTTTGCTTGGCGTAGGTGGTTATTTCTTTTAGCGCTTCTTCTTCAGATAGAGGTGCTGGAAGATTTAACTCACCTTCAAAATAAATACTTTCTGGAACTATTTTTTTTATGAACTGATTGATTTCTTTTTCACCTAGATAACTTAGCATATTATCAATTTGCTTTTTATCAGGCCCGATATGTCTTGAGGAGAAATCACGCATATTCATACTTCCTTATTTAAAAATATATATTATTTAGAAACTTCTGCTATTAATGAATCATAAGCTGCTACAGTTAATAAATCAGGACTGCTTGCAGTCACTTCTTCCGTTGGTGTAACTTTTACCATCCAACCTGCCTTAAATGGATCTTGGTTAATTAGTTCTGGTGAGTTTTTTAACTCTTCATTAACAGCAGTTATTTCGCCATCTACAGGGGCATAGATATCACTAACAGCTTTTACTGATTCAACAGTAAACATGCTTGAACCCTTAGTTATTTTTGCACCAACCTTAGGTAGATCAGCATAGACAACATCTCCTAATTCAGTTTGAGCATAATCAGTTATTCCAACCACAACACTAGCACCCTCATTAGATATCCACTCGTGACTTTTTGTATAAAAATATGATTCAGGTCTGTTTGACACTTTTTTACTCCCCCTATTGTTTAATAACGTTATTTAACACTTCTTTTATAAAATGGAATTTCAGTTAACTTCACTGCTACTTCCTTATCCCTAACTAAAACTGTAAATTTCGGATCTCCTTCCTCCGGTATTGAGTTTGCTAAAACCAATGCAAGTCCAATAGCAGCATTTACTGTTGGAGTTTTAGTACCACTTGTTACCCATCCTACTGTTTTTCCGCCTTGTTTTACTGGATAATCTGCTCTTATAATCCCAGAATCTATAACTTGAAGCCCAACTAATACTGGACTTACAGTCAATGACTTTTGCATTTCTAGTGAATTATAACCAATGAAATTACCTTTTTCAAAAGATACAAATCTGGAAAGACCTGCACTCAGAGGAGTAACATCCTCTTTTATTTCATGACCGTGTAGAGGTAGTGCCGCTTCCAATCTTAAAGTATCTCTTGCACCGAGCCCACATGGTTTTAAGTCAAAACTATTTTCTTTTGCAAAAGTAAAAAGGGATGTCCATAAGTCTCTAGCAAATTCATTTGGTAAAAAAATTTCAACTCCATCCTCTCCGCTATATCCTGTTCTGGCGACTAGACAGGGATACTGTTTAGTAGAGTATTTTGAAATTGTCGCGAACCAAAACTTTTTTAATTCTAAGACTGCATCTCCAAAGAAGCTATTAATTAAAGCCATCGCATTTGGCCCCTGTATCGCAAACTGGGAATAAAACTCAGTATGATTAGAGATTTGAACTTTATAATCTTTTATATTTTTATTGAACCAATCAAAAACGGTATGAACATTTGAAGCATTAGCACAGATAAAAAAATCATCATTAGCTAACTTATAAACGATAATATCATCAATTACTCCGCCTTCTGGGTTCAGTACTAAGCCATACTGTGCTTTCCCTGGAACAAGCTTTGAAATATCATTTGTACTAACATACTGAATAAATTTTTCTGCATCTTCTCCGCTGACTCTTAGCTCGCCCATATGACTAACATCAAAGAAGCCCAGATTTTGCCTCACAGCAATATGCTCGTCTGTAATACTAGTGTACTGAAGGGGCATATTCCAGCCAGAGAAAGGCATAAACTTTGCGCCTAGATCTTTATGTAAATCTGCAAGTAGTAATTCTTTCATATTTTTATTTTACCTCTTTCCTTACTTCAGCAATTTTTAAAACATTATCCATTAGCATAGCGACTGTTAGAGGTCCTACGCCGCCAGGAACTGGAGTTATTGCAGATGCTATTAAAGAGCACTCTTCAAATAATATATCCCCTACTGCCTTATAAACTCCATTGGTATCTGCTAAGTAAGTTAGACCGACGTCTATTAGGATACTGTCAGATTTTATCATTTTACTGTTAATTAAACCTGGGCAGCCTGCTGCTGAAATTAAAATATCTGCATTTTTTGTATGAGATTGTAAATCTTTTGTTTTACTATGACAGACTGTTAAAGTTGCATTTTCTAGTAACATTAAAGCAGCTGTAGGTTTCCCCACTAACTCAGACCGACCAACGATAACTACATTTAAGCCTTCTAAGCTTTTTGTATTTCTAGTCTTCTCGAGAGCTATTTTTATTAAATGTAAAATTCCTCTTGCAGTAACAGGAATCGGAAAATCTGCCCCTACTGATAAATGATCTTCTAATTTTGATAATAAATTCAGCTTAGCAACATTTACTGGATGTAAACCGTCACAGTCTTTCTCAGATGAGATAGAATTTATCAATCTTTTCTCATCAAAAGATGCAGGAAGTGGTAATTGAGGAAGAATCGCATCTACTGATTTATCTTCATTTAACTCATAAATCTTTTCTAAAACTTTTAGCTCTTGATCTTCATCAAAAGTATACTTTATGGCTTCAATTCCTAAACTTTCTGCTAGTTTAAGTTTTGAATTTATATACTTGGAAGAATCTTCATTGCCACCGACTTGAATAATAACAAGCTTAGGCGGACGGGATAATAATGAGGTAGATTTTTTAGTATTAGTATTTAGATCGGAAGCAATTTGCTTTCCGTCTAAAATAAAAGCTTTAGAGGATGAATTTAAAGACATATGATTTACTTAGCATAAGTAAATTTAAATATACATTTCTATAGAAAAAATTTATGAAAATTTCAGTCCCCAGAGAAAGAAAAGAAGCAGAAAAAAGAGTGGGAATAACCCCTGCTGGAGTAGAGTACCTGAGCTCCCTCGGACATGAGTTATTTATCGAAGAAGGTGCTGGTCTTGGTAGTTCATTCTCGGACTCTGAATATGCAAGCGCAGGGGCTAAGATTACAAAAACTCTAAAAGAAACCTGGGAACAAGCTACACTTTTAGTAAAAGTAAAAGAGCCTGCTCCTGAAGAATATGAATATCTTAGACCAAACTTAAAAGTATTTTCCTTTCTTCATCCAGCAGCGTCAAGGACACTAACAGATGCTCTAATTAATTCGGGTGTGCTTGGAATAGATTATGACCTAGTTCAGAGCGAGGATGGAAGATTATGCATATTAGAGCCAATGAGCATAATAGCTGGGAAATTAGCAATTCATGCTGCTGCTGATTCTTTATTGTCCCACAATAAAGGCAAAGGACTTTTGATTGATGGAGTCCCGGGTGTTCCTAGTGCAAATGTTTTAGTTATCGGAGCTGGTGTCTCTGGAAGTGCTGCTGCAAAAAGAGCTTATTCTCTAGGTTGCACTGTGACGGTACTTGATCTTTCAACAACAAAGTTATCAAAACTAAAAGAACTTTGCCCAGGAATCAGAACTTTATTTTCTAACCGCGGAAATTTACTTAATGAATTAAAAAATGCGGATATTGTGGTCGGTGCTGTACTTATCCCTGGAGGGAAAGCTCCTGTTTTAATACAAAAACAAGATCTTCAAATAATGAAAAAAGGCTCAGTAGTTGTTGATATTTCTATAGACCAAGGAGGAATGCTTGAAACCTCTAAGGCTACTAGTCTAACTAATCCAACATATGTAGTCGACGGGATAATTCATTATATGGTGTCTAATATGCCGGCAATGGTACCAGAAACTTCTACACAAGCTCTTACAAATGAGACAATTAGCTGGATAAAGTTAATAGCGTCTGGTGTGTTGGATTCGAAAGCGAATGCGACTAAAAGTAATCAAGAAAAATCACTTATAAAGTCCATAGTGTGCAAAGATTCTAAATTAAGGAATCAAAAAATAGCAGAAGCTTTTGGGCTTCCGTACAGTTTAATAGAATAATTTATTAGATTGAGAAAAAATTAAGCAGTAGCTTCTTTTGGATTCTTATTAGCCACTTCTTTAGTTACTGGTTCTTCTCTTGGAACTGCTCTTAACTTACCATTTATTGGCGTGTTAATAACTAATTCTGTTTCTGAATCAGTTCTCTTCCATTCTACATCTAGTGACTTATTTTCTATTACGAAATACTTTGAAATGACCCCGAGAAGATCCTTCTTAAAAAGTTCCATCTCAATTGAAGTCAATCCGCTTCTATCTTGAACTAGCACCATCTGAAGACGATTCTTAGCTGCAACATTAGATAACTTTGTACCAAATAAACGAGCAGTTAAATTTCTTATCATGGTTTATCCTTTATTTTTACCTTACGTAATTTTTATAGCTACGTAATTTATATACTTACGCAGCTCTTAATCTTCTACCAAGCTTCGCCCATAGAGTCTGAGATAGATCAGGATTCTCTATTGGAACTTCTGCTCCCATTAACCTTTCTGCTACTTCTAAAAATGCCTGCCCTGCTTTTGATTTAGGGTTATAAACTACTGGATCACCAGTGTTAGAAGAAACTACTATGTCATTATCCCTAAGCACAAGCCCAATTTGTTCAATACCAAGGATATCAATAACATCTTGAGGTGAGAGCATGTCTCCTCTCTTAACCATATCTCTGTCGACTCTGTTTATAATTAACTGAGGCTCAATACCTTGAGCTGCTAATAATCCAACAACTCTATCAGCATCTCTTATCGCAGATACTTCTGGTGTCGTGACGATGACTGCTAAATCTGCTCCAGCGCAAGCATTTCTAAACCCTTGTTCTATGCCTGCTGGTGAGTCGATCAAAATAAAATGGAATTCTGATTTAAGCTTCTTAACAAGATCTGCCATCTCAGCAGGTGTCACAGAGTCTTTGTCATCTGTTTGAGAAGCTGGAAGTAAAAATAAATTATTTGATCTCTTAGACTTAATTAAAGCTTGTTGAGGTTTACAAATTCCTTTGATCACGTCGATGACGTTAAAAACAATTCTGTTTTCAAGCCCCATAATCACATCTAGATTACGAAGTCCTATATCACCGTCGATGACAAGAACCCTCTTACCTTTCTGAGCTAAGGCTGCGCCTAGATTCGCTGTAGTAGTTGTTTTACCTACTCCGCCCTTGCCAGAAGTGATTACTATCGCTTTTCCCGTCATTAGTTATTCCTTCATTATACTTTAAAAAACTTTAACACCTGAAAATACTAAAACTACACTATGAACTTACTAAACTACCCTATTTCTTTTTGATAGAGTTTTTGCAGAGTAAGGTTCCACAACTATGGATCGATTGTCAATCCTTGCCACTTCTGCCCCTTTTCCACTTTCCCCGCTACCTCTTGAAATCACTGAACCTATTCTCAGCTGCATAGGCTGCATTTGCATAGCAAATATGAATTTTTCAAAATTTTCATCCTCATAAGCCCCAGCATGAGCAGTTCCCTTTAAACTCCCCATTACTATAATATCACCACCAGCAACTAAATCCGCTCCCGGATTTACATCCCCTACTACTATTAGAGAAAATGGAGTTTCAATTCTCTGGCCTGATCTCATAGTACCAAATACTACTCTGGCATTGGCTTCTTCTTCGAAAAGCAAATCTTCACCTAAAAATTGTGCTACCTTTTTAACATAACCAGACCCAGATAGAGATATTTCACGGTCAGAGGAAAAAGAAATTGCTCCTTCTCTTGAAATCCCCTCATAAGATTCTGCTTTAGACAAACGCTCTACTCTCTCAAGTAAAGATTCGACAGCTGTACCTCCGGATGGATTTGAGAAGCTTGAATCTTGGCTATCATCAGTATAAGAATTTTGAGGGTAAGAATTTTGAGAGTATGAACCCGGCGAATTTAAGCCCTGCGGATGTTTATTTGGAATATGATCCATGCCTTGATTATCAATTCTCTGATTATCTATGCCCTGATTAATTAAGGACATATCAGTAGTTAAAGTGCTATTTAATGAAGAAACCTTACTGTCAACTACTGTCTTTATTAATTTACTTAGACGTCTTTTTCTTTGTTGAATCCCAATGGAAAAATTAGTTTTAAGGAAGTTTTCTAAGTCTTGAGTTTGTTCTTTTGTAGGAAGCTTTTCTAGCCACTCGACTAAAACTTCTCCACCTTGGAAAAATCTTTTTTTACCACCGAGAAAAGCATTTAGTTCATTTAAGATACTAGACCATTCAGCTTTACCATCAATACGTAAAACTAAACCATCTTCTGTGCCTCTAGCAGTGACTACAGCAGCGCCAGAATCGAGACCCAAATCTGTACCGCTGATATCATCAGTTCCGAGATCCATACCGTCACTACTAAATACTTTAGCAGTACGAGTTTTAAATATGGCGTCCTCAGGAACATTACTACTAATTAAGTCACTCACAGGCAGCCTCACTAAGTCAAAATCTTGTATAATCTGTAAAGTTTAAGTTAAGAACTCAAACTTCAAGTAACTTATAGCAAAAGTCTGAACCTAGTCAATAGCCTTGTTGCAGTCGCCTTCAATCTTTACAGAAATACCTTTAGAAAGTGCGACACACTCATTAGGATAAGTATTGTTATCACAGCCACATACTGGCTTATAAATTTTTGTACAAATTTGAGATTTTTCTTTGCAAATACCTTTTGCAGAAATATCTTTACATTCTCCCTTTGGGGAAAAACAAAATTCGCCTTCTGCACAATCTTTAGTATTTATTTTTCCGTCAACAAATAACTCACATGTCTTTGGACTTAAAGTATTTGTTACTGCATTCCCGATCATCTGAGGATCAGTTTCTGCAACTGAACTAGTGCATGAGAAATTAAGCGCAGATAGAAATAACAATAAACCAAAGTAGTGTAATTTCATTATAATTGTTAAATGAATTTTGATTAAGAAGGACTTTCTTCAGACATAACTAAGTCTCCAAAAGGAATCAAAGGATACCTCTCTAAGAAAGACGTAGACATACTTGCAAACAATCCTAAAAATCCAATCGCTACTCCAAAGTCTGTTAAAGTTAAAGGGACAGAATCAGGATATAAACTTGGAGCAAATAATAAATAATACTGTATCCAAAGACCGACAGCAGGTATTAAAGCAGTACTAGCTAGTAAACCTGGTATTTGCTTAATATCCCTACTTAGACCTAGTAAAAACGGCACGATAAAGCACATTCCTAGAACTAACCAAGCTACATTTCTCCAAGGATGAGCTCTAAGTCTTAATATAATATAACCAGTTTCTTCAGGTAAGTTTGCATACCAAATCGGAAGGTAATGACTCCAAAATAAGTATGCCCAGAATATTCCAAAGCCAAATAATAACTTTCCTAAGTCATGAAGCGTTTTTCTTTTGATTGCGCCACTGTAAAGCGGGCTAAAAGATCTAGAAAAGAAAACTGAGATAGAAACAAAAGCCACCGCGAGATAAACTGCAGACATAAAATAAAAACCGCCAAACATTGTGGAATACCAATGAGGATCTACGGACATCAATAAATCAAAAGCTACTAACGACATTGCAAGTGCATAAACCATTACGCATAGTGGGCTAAGATTACCCATTCTATCATAAGAAGATCTTATTAAATCTTTTGAATTTTTATCTCCTAGATAAAAACTATCATAAAATTTATCTGCCCATTTGTTTTTTGCCTCACCTTCAACCTTAACTAAGCCACTTCTAATTGCAGTAATATCTAGGCCAATTGATCTCTTTACTACTCTGGTTAAAGTAAAGACCATGAGGCATGTAGCTAAGAAGTTTCTAATATAGACAAAATTTGTTTGTAGCCAAAATTCTTTTCCATGAATCGGAGTATTCGCCCAAATAAATAAGTCCCCTGCTCCAAAGCTTAAAATTAAAATAAAAATTGGAGAGACTATTAAAAAAGAAGATGCAGATTCAAAAATTCTTCTAATTGGTCTAACCCACTGGGCGTTACAAATATGAAATACTGCACTAAATCCGCTGGCAGCTGCTGCCATTCCAAACCAATAAATAAAGTTCACATGAAGTGCCATCCAAGCATGCTTTCTAGAAGCTCCACCTGAAATATACTCTTGGAAGAATGAAAGAACTCCAATTAACATAAACAAATAAAAACAGAGTCTTACACCTGATGGTACTTTGTAAGTACCATCTTGAGCTATTATTTTTATTTCACTTTCACTTAAATGTGCGCTGCTTTGAGACATCTATATTTCCTAATATTTTTAATTACTCAGATCTAATTACTCTGCTTGAATTATTCTGGCTTCTTTACAGTACTAACAGTTTCCTTACCTTGAAGAAATTTAAGATAATTAACAATATCCCATCTTTCACCTTCTGATAATTTATATCCGTATCTTGGCATACTTCTGATCCCATAATATATAGTCGCATATACTCTTCCATCAGTATAAGCCTTGAAACGCTCTTCTAATAAATTAGGTGCGGCTACTGACTTACCTACGAAATGACTTGAGTCACCGTTAACTCCATGACACGCAGAACATTGTTGACCCCAAAGTCTCTGACCTCTCCAAACTGAATTTTCTTCAAATGGTACCGGGTTAGTTAAATTTTTCTCAGCTTCTTCTATTGTCATATTAAAACGCTCAAACCCGACAGGTACAGTACCCATGACTGGCGAACGAGCAATTTCGTTAGATTTTAAGCTTTGCTGATTATATAAATCCGTATCCCATGGTAATGCCATAACAGTTGAACTGTTAGTCATTAAACTAGAAACAAACAAACTAAAAATAATAAAATACTTAACCTGCATATTGAAGCTCCACCTTTTCTGCTCCTGCATTCATTAAAACTTTCTCTAGCTCTGAAGCTTTATCTTTATTAACTTTAACTACAACTCCGAACTTATCCTCTGTAAATTCTCTTTTAAAAGATACTGGTCTAGAAAAATTAGGTAATCTACAAAAATGAAACATAGATAAGAGAGTAAAAATACCACCAAGTAATATAGTACATTCAAATGCTATAACCACAAATGCTGGATAAGATAGAATCGGCTTGGCACTAACTCTGATTGGATAATCAAGTGACATCCAACTAGTAAATAAGAAAGCACCTAAACATCCAGTAGTAGCACCTAGTAAAGTAAAACGCCTAACTGGGCTTCTTTTCTTGCCGTCATACTTGTTATCTTCCAAGTGATGGTCAGGAAAAGGAGAATAAAACTCAAGTTCATCTGAAACGTCAGTACCTAACTTCTTAATCTCAGTAATTGCATTATTAGCAGCTGATGGAAGTGAAAATGTTCCAATTATAAAATGATCTTTACTCATGTTTAGAACCCTCCGCATTTAAATTGATATCTTTGTGTTCAGAATCCGGTAGGGTCACAATTTCTTTTATTTCTGTTAGCGCCATTGAAGGGAAAAACTTTATAAAAACTAGTAATAGAGTGAAAAACCATCCAAAAGAACCTATCGTCATACCAACTTCAGTCCAACTAAAATTATAAGTTCCCCAAGCATAAGGATCAAACTCTCTAGCCAGTGATTGAACCACGATGTTAAATCTTTCAAACCACATTCCAATGTTAATTAGAATCGATAGTATGAATAACCAAGTTAAGTTAGTTCGGCACTTTTTAAACCAAAGTGTTAGTGGGAAGAAACAGTTACATGAAACCATTATCCAAAATGCCCATGCCATATCTCCAAAAGGTCTGTACCAGAACTGATATCTTTCGTAAGGATTGTTACTGTACCATGCTATAAAGAACTCTATAGAATAAGCGTATGTAACGATACCAGAAGTAAACATTATTAACTGGCTCATTTTTTCATAGTGCCAGATAGTTAAATACTTCTCTAATCCCCACCATTTTCTCATTGGAATAGTAATAGTCATTACCATTGCTAAACCTGAGAAAATCGCTCCCGCTACGAAATACGGAGGGAAGATTGTAGTATGCCATCCAGGTACGTTTGACATCGCAAAGTCCCAAGAAACTACAGAGTGAACTGATAGTACAAGCGGTGTAGCTAAAGCAGCGAAAAATCCATAAGCTGCCATGTAGTGTCTCCACTGACTTCCGCTACCTCTCCAGCCCAGTGCTGTGGCACTGTATAAAAGTTTTCTAAAACCAGTTGCTCTGTCTCTAGCAGCGGCAATATCTGGAATAAGACCGATAATAAAAAACAATACGCTTATTGTTAAGTAAGTACTAACCGCAAATACGTCCCAGAGAAGTGGGCTCTTAAAGTTTACCCAAAGATATCTCTGATTCGGATATGGTAGTAGCCAATAAAAGTTCCAAGGTCTACCCAAGTGAATGATTGGAAATAATCCAGCTGTTGCTACAGCAAAAACTGTCATAGTTTCAGCAATTCTGTAAATTGGCACTCTCCACTTTGCGCGGAAAAGAAAAAGAACAGCAGAAATAAGTGTACCAGAGTGAGCAATACCAACCCAAAAAACGAAGTCAGTGATGTACACACCCCAAGCTATTGGATTGTTAATACCAGCTAGACCAATACCTTGCATTAGCTGATTCTTCCAACTCATAGCTCCTACTAATAGGAAGCTTAACGAAGTAGCAATCAATAAGTACCAGCCCATTCTAGGCGCACTTATTGTTCGCAAGATATCATCGTTTACCGTTTTATAATCGACAATTATTGCGCCCGGATCTTTCATATTTTGATCACTACCTATCTTAATCTATTTTACTATTCTAAATATTCTATTAGCCGTGTTTATGTTCTGAGCTTTCTTCATGAGCAGCCCCATGAGACGCGTCACCATGAGATGCATCACCGTGAGAATCTACAGGCTCAAGTTCCTTATGTGTAACTTTTGCCAAATAAGTAATCGCAGGCTGAGTATTTAACTCAAAATCAAGAGTCTTATACCCTCTCTTACTCTTTGACCACTTACTAACTTCACTTTTCTCATCCAATAGATTTCCAAACTTAATAGCATCAGCTGGACAACTTGATTGACAAGCAGTCTTCACTTCACCATCTTGAATTGGTCTACCTTCATCCTTTGAATTAACCTGAGCTTCACGTACTCTCTGAATACAGAAAGTACACTTTTCCATAATCCCTACGCTACGTACTGTAACATCAGGATTAAGTTGCCAATTAAGAGGCTCTGGCCATTCATAGTTAAACCAATTAAATCTTCTAACTTTGTAGTTACAGTTGTTTGAACAATACCTAGTTCCAACACAACGGTTATAAACCATAGTATTTAAACCATCTTCAGCATGGTATGTTGCGTAGACTGGACAAACAGGCTCACAAGGAGCATTTCCGCAATGTTGACAAAGCATCGGTCCAAAGCCTGTTACAGGATGCTCGTCTGGTCCATCTGTATATCTTGCAATTCTAAGCCAGCTCATTTCTCTACCTTGCTTAGCTATTTGCTTACCGACAACTGCAATATTATTTTCAGCATAACAGGCTGTCACACAAGCAGAACAACCAGTACATGCAGATAAATCTATCGTCATACCCCAACGGTATAAAGGATGTTCCATCTGTTTATACATCTGTGGTCTCTCAGCTTGAGTCCCTAGTGCTAGTGCACCAGCATGAGGATTATGAGGATCTAATTTAACATTACCAGGAGCTTCTTTTTGAGTTTTTTCAAACTTTTCCTCAGTAACACTTCTTATGAAACCTCTCTTCAATTGAGTATTACTAAATTGAAGTTCAACTAGACTATCTAGTGCAACCGAAGGTCGTATTGAAGCATTTCTAGTAATAAGCTTAATGCTCTTACTACCATTTAGTTCTGGCATCATCTTAAGTGGATTAACACCAACGCCACTTCCAAATCTTCCAAAAGAATCATGCCCTAAACCAAGTGGCAGAGCTACTAAGTTTGGATGAATATATTTTGTAACAAAAGCTGGAGCATCGACTCCGCCGTGGTTACCTTTGATATTGATCGTATCACCATGGTTAATACCATGCTTTTCAGCTGTATCAGGATGTATTTCAATCCATGATCCCCAAACAGAGGTTGTCATTGGATCTGGCACTTCATGTAACCAAGGACGATTCGCTCCTCTACCATCTCCGTAATGAACAGTCGGGAAAGTTAAACAAGAAATTCCAGAAACAGTCTCAACTTTAAGATCTGAAATAATTTTTGAAGCTTTCGCCCAATCTGAAGGAAGACTCGCATTTAAATACTTAGGATCTTTTAAGTCTCCACCCTTTGAAACAAAATCTTGAAATTTTTCTTCGAAGTTTGAGCTACTGTCTCCTAATCTATCCTTCCATTGATCAACTATATAATCTCTGAAATTTGTATATTTCTTCTTAAACTGCCCTGCACCTTCAAGTTTATCAGAAGCATCCAGTGATAAAATTATATCCCCTAGACCTTGTGTTTTATGAAGAGGTTGCATTGCAGGTTGGTTGATTGCAAAGACACCAGGAAGTGGCTCTGAATCTGACCAAGTTTCGAAGTTTGTACTTAGTGGCAAAATTACATTAGATAACTTAGATGTTTCATCTAATGATCTACTAATTGAAACTACTGTTTCTACTTTTCCTGTCGCAGCATCAAAACCTGATGATCTTGGAATAGAGAAAGCTGGGTTGATATCTATTAGGAATAAAGTACCGACTTTATTACCCTTCATGTCTTCTATTAAAGCTGATAATTTATCTGGTGTGCCAGTAATAATGTCAGATTCACCTGAGATATTTGCAGCTTCTTTAGATAAAAGAACTGATTTACCAATATTGCCTAAACAATCATTTATCATCAAAGCTAAAATAGCAGCTTCACCAGAGTACTCACTGACAGAGGATCCACCAGCGACTACTAAACTACTCTTTGCATTAATCAAATCATTTATTAGATCTGTAAATAGCTCTTGCTTTATATCAGTCTCTGCTAGCGCTTTTGATTCATCAAACGCAATTAAAACTTTCTTAGCAGCTTCTTTTAACTCGCCATTTACTGTTCTTTTCTTTACTAAATTAGAAAGAACTAATTTAAGAAATGAAATTTCAGAGGAAGGTGAATTTTTAAGCCAAACATCTGCATTTGAAGCCGTTAGAGATAATCTTGGCTCTACATGATAGACCTTACTGATCTTCCCAGCGTTCTTTTCAGGAACTCTCTTGGAAGAATATTCCTTTGTAAACTTAACAGGAGAAACCCATGTTTCTAAATAATCAGCCCCAATTCCTAAAACTACTTCAGCCTTAGAGAAATCAAAATTAGCTTTAACATTAGCACCGTAAACAGTTTCGGTCGCAAAATTTAATGCATTTTCATTTAGAAGCTCATAAGTAATTATTTCTGAGCCCTTAATTTTTGATGCAAACTGTTTTAGAATTTTCTTTTCAGATCCTGATAATTCTTTAGTTAAGAAAACAGTCTTTTTTCCTGACGTTGCTGTTGTGGTAACTTTTTCAGAAACTGCTGATACCGCTTCCATCCAAGTAGCTGCCTTGAAAGGCTCACCAACTTTTCTCATTAATGGTGTTCTAACTCTATCTGGATCATAAACTGCTTGAACAGAAGATTGTCCGATTGAGCAAAGACCACCCTTGTTTACTGGATGCTGAGGATTACCTTCTACTTTAAGAACTCTACCCTCTTTTGTTCTAACTAGAACACCGCAACCAGCAGAACATTCATTACAAGTACCAGCATACCAAGTGGCATTTCCTGGAACAACCTCATCAGGTTGTATTACGTATGGAATAATTTTTTCTGGAAGATCCTTTGCACAACCCGAAGCAACTAGTCCGGTTCCTGCACCAAGTACTTTTAAAAAATCTCTTCTGTTAAAGCCTTTCTTTTCACTCATTATCAAGCTTTCTCACTCTATTAGTTTAGATAAAATTAAAATAATTAATTAATAATGGCACAAGCCACAATCGATACTCACACCCTGATCTCTGTGACAGCTAACACAGAATCCCATTTTAAGAGTAGATACTCTCTCAACAACTTCCATATTCTGCACTTGACCATGGCAATTTTGACATCCTACACCAGCTTTTATATGCCTTTGGTGATTGAAATTAGCGTGTTCTGGTAAATTATGAACAGGCATCCATTCAACTGGAATTTTCTTATCCCAATGTTCTTTTAGGATTTTTATTTTAGGTGAATCGACCTTTACTACTGAGTGACAACCCATACAAACTTCTAACGAAGGTACTGTTGCATATGAACTCTTTGAAACACCAGAGTGACAATACTGACATTCAATACCATTTTGTTTTACGTGTAATACGTGGCTAAATGGAACTGGTTGTTCTGGCTTATAACCTCTACGATAATGCTCTGGTATCAGGAAATCTAATAGAGGAATATCAGAGAAGACGGCCTGACCACCTCTCCAAAGACCTGCAAGGATTTGATCCCGAGAAATATTAGTAGTTTTTGCAGCATCTTGTTGACTATCTTGTGTATCAGCAGCTTTATCCTGAGCTTCTGCAAAAAAACTGGTTAAAAATGAATTAGACAAACTAGAGTCAGTGATGACTAAAGCTGTAAATACCGAGGTAATGATAAGAGCCGTTAAGCCCAGAAAAAGATTTTTCATCTATATTTAAACTTCAGGAGTCCTTTTGTATTCTTACTCTTTGAAAATTTTAGAGAACACTATATTTAGGATGTTGGTGATTTTTCTGCAAGCAAAAGTTCTAATATTTTATAGACTTATTTTAAATTATAAAATACTAGATAAGTGCATTATTAATATAGAGTAAAATATCCGCACTTATTATACATAATTTTACTCTTTTAAACTTAATAAAATAAATTATAAATATTTAAAATAATGAGTAGTTTTCTAAATAAATTAAGGCGAAGTATTTCAGAAGAGCTTTCAAATCTTACGAACATCACATCTACAGACATTGTAAAACTCCTTGAACAACCAAAACAATCAGATCATGGAGATTTATCATACCCTTGCTTTCAAATTGCTAAAAATCAAAAAATAAATCCGGCACAGTTAGCAAGTAACTTAGCTACGAGTCTTAATGACTACTATAAAAATAGTCCAAATAAATTTATTTCAACTGTTACTGCAATAGGCCCTTTTCTAAATTTCAAATTTTCTTTTGAAGAAATTGCTAACGAAATTTTATTTAAAGAAGTTCAACAAGAACAAACTCAAGATAAAGTTATTACAATAGAATACTCTAGTCCTAATATTGCAAAACCTTTTCACGTCGGTCACCTGAGAGCTACTCTGATAGGGAATTGTTTAGATAAACTATACAGAAAGCTAGGGTACAAAGTCGAAAGCATTAATCATCTAGGTGACTGGGGCACTCAATTTGGATTCGTCTACGCAGGCTGTAAAATTTGGGGTGAGCCTGAAGAATATTCAGTTTCTTCATTGGTAGAATTATATAAAAAAGCTACTGGATTAAAAGAAGATCAAGAAAAGAATAGCGATGCAGGTACTAAGCTAAAAGAAGGAGAAATAGATGTTAATGAACTAGCTAGATCTTATTTTTCGAAACTCGAAGCTGGAGAAAAGGATGAGACTATTTTTTGGGAAAAGTGTGTCAGTGTTTCTATAAAGTACCTAAAAGAAACTTACCAGAGAATGGGGATCTCATTTGATCATTACTTAGGAGAAAGTTTTTATTCAGATAAATTAGAAGATGTAAAAAAATCTCTCACTGATGCTGAACTTTTAACAGAGTCTAAAGGTGCGCTAGGTGTGGACTTAGGAGAATCACTTGGTTTCGCAAGAATAACTACTCCCGATGGTAGATCCTTATACTTAAGTAGAGATATCGCAGCAGCTGAGTACCGTGCTTCTAGATTTAAATTTGATAAAAGTATTTATGTAGTTGGTTCTCCACAAACTCTTCATTTTGAACAGCTAATTGGAATATTAAAAAAACTTGGCAGAGATTATGCTCAGAATATTAAGCATGTCGCATTTGGTCACGTACTAGGAATGAAAACTAGAGGAGATGGTCAAGCTATTGAACTTAATTTTTTCCTCGATGAAGCAAAAGAAAGAGCACTGGATGCTTACAATAATCAAGTAACAAAAAGACCTGAAGGGCTAGACCAGGATAGTGTTTCAAATTCAGTGTCACTAGCTGCAATTATTTTTAGTACTTTAAATAGAACTAATATCAAAGATGTAACTTTTAATTGGGATGATGCGCTATCGTTTCAAGGTGATACTGGGCCGTATTTACTTTATGCCTTTGCTAGAATCCAAGGAATTGAAGATAGAGCAGCAGCTTCTGGCTTAAATTTAAAAGATTTAAATAGCAAGACAGATTACATAACAGAAATTTCCAAATCCTTGATTAACGATGATAGTAAAGAACTGATCAGATCTATTTTGTACTTCGAAGAAGCATTAGAAAAAACGGCAGAAGACTTAGAGCCTTTAGTGCTGACTACATATGCACTAAATTTAGCTAAAAGTATTTCAAAGGCTTATTTAGGGTTAAAAGTAATTGGAGAAGAAAAAGAAGTTTCGCTGCTGAGATTACAGCTATTTAATAAAGCTAAAGAAAAACTTGGGCAGACTTTGGAAATATTAGGGATTACTCCGCTTAATAAGATGTAATTTGAGTAATATAAAATGACTGAAAATCTTTCGTAAAAATCGCGATAACGGTAGGTTAAGAACCTTAGAACGTTATCAAAATGCCCTACGATCCAAGAATAAAAACAAGAGAACATTATTCTTATGTAACTATAGGAGTGAATAGACTTAAACAAATAGAACCGGGCAGCTTACCAAATAATAGTAAAACATCCGAGCGCTATAGTAGAAGACCAAGAGTGCTATCAGTAAGTGCGTTAAGAAGGCAGCAGTTATTAGATTTTTACTTTGATTGTTTACTGAAATATCGAAGAGCATCATGTGAGTATAGAGCAGGAAATTTAAATGTAGTGTTTCCGCCAGGAATGTACAGGCCTTATTTAGACCCACCTAGGGTGTAAAAATCTAATCTACAATATATAAAATGACAAACTAAACCTCTAACGTTGGCAAGGTATTGTCTAAAGGGTATTTTTGTTTGTTTTGGGACAGATTTTCTATCTGATTTTATATATAAAAATTACAGACTCATTCATCAAATATCAAATTAGCTCCAAAAAACAGAAATACACCAAAATTTAATTTATAATTTCGGTGTATTTCAAAAGTCTCTGAGATTTTAGAAAGTCAGGATTTTAGAAAGTCAGGATTTTCTATTCATTTCGTACTGCAACCCAATCATATTCCACTTCTGCTGATTGCTTTTTACCTTCAATTTCTGCAGAAAAAGATTGAGTTGTTTTACCTTGAAGTATTCTCCCTTCTTTTAATACCTCACCTTTTGCATGGGCAACTCCCCCAGAACTTTTATCACGGAATGAAATTTCAAATTTCACTTTACCTTCTTCTTCATAAACTTTTCCTTTTCCTGGAACAACAACAAATGCAGATTTTAAATTATTTGAATTTTCACCTAAAATAGTTTCTGCTATTGTTACTCCAGCAAGAAATCCATCTGTTTTTTGTGCTAAAACAAATAAACCTGGCACATTTGAACCACCTTTTGCACTTACGGTCCAAATCCAACTGCCGCTTATGACATTCTCATTTATTAATTGAGATCTAGCAGCTTCACTAACAACTGTCTTTTCAGAATTTAAACTAGAGTTATTAACTTGCTCAGTAGAATCTAATAGACTAAATTTAGCTCGTAGCGCAGTTTCTGCTTCTTGAATTGAAGTAAAACTTTCACCATACCAATCTACAGATTTCCCAACTTTAACTTGACCATCAATGCTTCTCTCAAAACCTACTTCCAAAACAAGATCCTTATTTTGAGAATTATCTTTATAGTTTTTATAAAATAACTTGATTATATTTTCTTGAGCTAAAGTTCTTAACTCGTTTGGATCAAGCTTGCCGTTTTTGTTAATATCAAACCAAAGTTTAATATTAACTAGTTCCTCATTTTCAATTACATTATTTTTATCTTCATCTAGACTACCTAAAGCTTCAAATCCATTTTTCCATCGCTTATTTGATAATTGATTTTTTGGTAACTCTAAAAAATTTCCAAAAAGATTTTTAATAGAAATTCCTTTATCTAAATTTCCATTATCATAAACTAAAAGTGGAGTATTGCTCGACGCTTTCCAAAGTGCAAACTTCTCATTAGTCTCTGGATTTAAAGAAAATTCAACTACTTTCATGTCTTTGTTTAAATCATCTTCTTCACCAAAGATTAGAGAAATTGGACTCCAAGACAATCCTGCATAACCACAAACTTTAGTATTAGCAGTAGGTAGTACAGCTTTGCAATTTTCATCAAAATACCAATAAAACGCACTTTTATCATTTACACCCTCTCCTGGGTTAGTTATCGTACCCATGAAATCCATTCCTAGAGGATTAGGTATTTTTAAAAACTTCTGGATTGCGGTAAGCTCCGCATTAAATAGTTCGTTATATAGTTGATCGCACGTTCTGGTTTCGTTAGGAATGTAATTGTAATTAAAACATTTTCTCCAGTAGAGTTCAAATAAGTCGCGTGAACCAAATCGACAAAGACCCCAGATCTTAGTCGACTCATCCATAGTTACATTTGGAATTGCATTACAATCTAATTCATAATACACATCAGAAGGTCTAGAATAACCTGGCCCACAACGACAATTGTCATTTGCATACTTATTCATACAAGCAGGTATACTTTGAGTAGGCTCTATATCAAAAAACTTACTTTTTATTATTTTTTCTGGAGTAATATTCTTAAGACCTCCAGCATCTGAATCATAACCTGAAGCTTGCGTCCATGATGCTGCAAAAATACATTTACAACTACTCCCATCCCCACCACAAACTCCACATTCATCAACAATCTTACTCGACCCACACTGATTATCACAACCAGTCGGTACGCAAGGAGGAGATGCACTTGCAGAAGGACTCTGACTAGGAAAAACACTCGCTGAGTTACTAGCACTTGCAGAAACACTCTCTACCGGTGAATTGCTCGGAGATACAGGTTGTTCGCCAAATGATGGTACTGGCGAAGCATCTTCAGGCCCTTCTATACCAAAAAGAGAAATATCCTCTGGACTCATCACAGTCACTTTATCTATCGCTATCTGCTGCAAAGTTAAATCTATTAACGTCCTACCCAAAGTCTTTACTGTAAAGACTAAAGCACCGATATCTTTAAAATCTGCTGTCCCATCACAACTGGAAAACTTAATTTTTATCTGACCACTTGCTGAAGTTTGTACCCCATTTGATATCGTAG
>JAIYCX010000006.1 GCA_027487795.1 Pseudomonadota bacterium
CTGCTTCGTCCCAGCAACTACCTCTACCACATTGGACTACGCAGGACTTATGTATATGTGGCAGAACTTGTTCTGCGTAGCCCGGGGTGGTGTGGTTATAGAGGGGGCGAAGCAGAATGAGTAGACTCACCATCAACTCCAACATCCCATCCCTAAACGCTCAGCGTAGTTTAGCGAACGCTACCAAGAAACTTGGCGATAGTTACACTCGTCTATCTTCAGGCCTACGCATTAATAAAGCATCTGATGATGCTGCGGGATTGTCTATCTCTGAATCTCTAAAAGCTGATACTAGATTATTTAATCAGGGAGTAAGAAATTTAAATGATGGCGTGAGTTTATTAAATATAGCTGACGGCGCTTTGAATGAACTTTCAAATATAACAATTCGCCTAAGAGAACTCGCCACACAAAGTGCAAATGGAACTTTTAGTAATAAGCAAAGACTAGCTCTAGATAAAGAAGCACAGAGTTTGTCAAAGGAATATAACCGAATAGCACGTACTACTGAGTTTAATGGTAGAAAGATTTTTAATGGAGACTTTGGAGATTTAAGTTTAGCTGCTGGTGGAGGTAGTGAAAGTTTGATCGTTGATGATTTAGGAGGTGCTATCGGAGATGGAACATTTGAAGCTAGCCAATCATATATTTCAGGTTCTGGACCAAATTCGGTCATTGTTGGCGACTTTAATAATGATGGTCTTTCTGATTTAGTCACTGCAGATCGGGGTGGTAATTCTTTGAGTATTTTTTTAGGTAATGGTGATGGTACGTTAAAAGCAGCACAGTCATATGCAACAGGCCTTGGTCCATTTTCTGTTACTTTTGGAGATTTTAATGGAGATGGAATTTTTGATTTAGTTAGCTCTGATCGCACCAGCGGCGGACTGAGCATATTATTAGGAAATGGAGATGGTTCTTTTAAAACGAGAAGTACTATTTTCCCAATCCTTACTACTGAGAGTGTAACAGTTGGAGATTTTAATGGAGATGGTATCTCTGATTTAGCCTCTACTAGTATTTCTGGTGATAGCATTAGTATTAATATAGGAAATGGAAATGGTACTTTCCAGGCTAGAAGATCTTTTCTAGTAGGAGACGGGCCTAGGGAAATAGTTGCAAACGATTTAAATGGAGATGGCATTCTTGATCTATTTACTGTCGAGTCTAATAGTAATACACTAACTTTGGTTATTGGAAATGGTGACGGAACGTTTAAAGCTAACAACTCTTTTAGTGTTGGTACTGGTCCTAGATCAGTTGAAGTGAGTGATTTTAATGGAGATGGTATTTTTGATTTAGTTACAGCTGATAGTACTAGTAACTCTTTGAGTATTTTATTAGGAAATGGAGATGGTAGTTTTCAAGCTAGACAATCTTTTGTAACAGGTAATAATCCAATTTGGGTAATAACAGGAGATTTTGATGGAGATGGGTATTCTGATTTGGTCACTACAGATACTTCTTCAAATTCTTTATCTGTATTAATTGGTAATGGTAACGGATCTTTTAAAAATAGACAATCTTATGTAACTGGTAGCTCACCAATCTCAGTAAGTGCTGGAGATTTAAATCAAGATGGTGTGCTTGATTTAATTTCTGCAGATTCTTTAACTAATGGAATAAGCGTATTGATAGGGAATTCTAATTCCGGTATCTCTGCTTTACAATCTTTTTCTCTTAAGACTAGATCGGATGCCAAATCAGCTATGGATTATCTATCTGGAGCTTTAAATAGAATCTCCAAACAACGCGGAGAAATCGGAGCATTTCAATCTCGTTTAGAAGTAGCAACAAGCACTCTACAAACTAGTTCACTAAACTATCAAGAAGCAAATAGTAGAATCACTGATATCGACGTAGCAGAAGAGTCATCAAGACTAGCTGCGACTCAAATACTTCAACAATCAGCCGCTAGCATTTTAGCGCAAGCTAACCAGCAACCGCAACTAGTTTTGAACCTGCTACGAGACTTATAGGCTCGCCTAGCATAGTGGGGTGCTGCGTTGTTGCAGGCTAGGAGGTCAGCAGACTAGATTGGTTCTCTTATTATTGGGAGATTTATGATGATGGTTTTAAAGAGAGTAAACAGGAAGAGAGGAAGACCGGAAGAGGAACCCTTCGACTAGCTCAGGGTAGACTAGGAAGGGTTTCCAGGGAAGTATTGGGTATATCGGTTTTCGGTTTAGCACAAAGTTTTGTACTAGGCACATGCTCTTCTAATTTTTTTACACTACTTCTTCCTCTTCCCTCCTCGAGCATTTTCTTCCTGTTTAGTTTCTTCAGTTGGGGGAAGACTCACCATCAACTTCAGATCAAAAAAGAAAATTTAGCTCTTTTAAGACATCTAATTTTTCTGCCCAAAGATTTAAATACCCTAGATCTAACTTCCCTTCATTTGTCCCAATAACACCTTTAATATCAGATAACTGACGATCAGATGAAGATTTTTTAAACCATATTAACTTGGCTAATATAATATCTTCAGGTGAAGCTATGTTAAAAGAACAAGGAGCTGATGGAAGTTTCACTAATATCGCTCTACTTAACTGCGAAGTATGAAATTCATTATGTGCTGGGAATAAATCCAACTTGAGTGACGTAGCTTTATGAAAAATATTATATGCTCTATTTCGGGAGTGGCTTTCTAATAATGCTGGAGTGTCAATAATAAAATTATTCTCTAAATCTTTCAGTATATTCTTAGTCAAAACATTTTCTAAAATAATATCAATGTCATTAGTAGATCTGAAAATTCCATTCAAGCTACTAGAAAGTGACCCTCCAACAAAGTAACTTATTTTATGCTTAGTAAAAAAATCTACTATCTCACATATTACGATACCTACTTCATTCATTTCTCTGACTCTTTCTTATAAAAATCCATCATCATAGATCTAAATTTGTCATCAACTTCCAAATCACTTAACTCAGGATTCCTCATTTTAATACCTGCCCATTGAAGTTCCCTAGTAAAATTCCAGAAATTAAAAAATCTGACTGCTCTCTCATCAACACTTAACTCAGAGATAAGTTTAATCATTTCAGGAGATTCATGAGCTGGAATGTCTTCTTTAAAATCTGTTTTCATTACTATCATTTTAGTGCTATTTACTATTAAAATCAAACCTTTAAATGATATAAACTAATCTAATAACCCCATGCCCCAAACTAGACACCTTCAAATAAGAGTAGCAATGCTCCCTAAAGATACTAATGCAATGGGTAGTATATTTGGTGGTGTCATACTTAGTTATATTGACCAAGCAGCGGCGCAGCATGCTGTATTAATTAAACCTAGGCAGTATGTTACTAAGGTTATGCGAGAGGTAGAATTTATAGCTCCTGTTCACGTAGGTGACGCCGTAAGTTTTTATACTGAAACTATTAAAAAAGGTACAACTTCAATATCAGTAAAAGTTTATGTTGAAGCTGAAAGAGGAATTGAAACTAGAAAAGCTATTAAGGTTACAGAGGCTGAAGTTGTAATGGTTGCAGTAGATGCAAATGGCAAACCTATTTCTATAGATTAATTAACTTAATTTTACTAATCTAAGTTTAATTAAAGAAATCAAAGACTGTAATAAATTCTCAAAACCATCAGGATCTGGACTTCCGTAAAACGCCCCGCTCCCTACTCCGGCTTTTTTTCTTTCATCTAAAGATTTATACGCTGGGAAAATATTCTTCTTAAATTCTTGTGCTTGAGCTGATTCAGTTTCCATAACTGCATGATAATCTGATGCTAAATTAGCCATTAATTCGCCCTTCAATTGATTAACATCCTCGACTCCTTGAATTGGATCAGTATTAGTTGCAGCAAGAGGACCGTATCCAACTGTATATATTTTTCCGCCATTTGATCTCAAATATTCAGCCGCTTCTAATGCTGCAAGATAATAATAATATCTAAAATCAGGCATACCACCAGTCGCAAAGGAATTAAATAAATCAAACTTCTCTGCTATATTTTGAGTTCCGCCAATAGTAAAATTTAATCCAGATAAACAATTAGCAAAAGCAGGGGCTCTTGTTGAGATATCAGTAGTAAAAATATTAGTATTAAATATAACACCATTTAGTTCACAACTAGGAAGCACAGTAACATCATCAAAACCATACTTAGGATTATCACGATTACTGCTATAAGGTTCATAAATCACCTGGCTTCGAATTTCAGAACCATTTAAAACAACACCAAAAACTCTATTTTTATAATCCAACTTATACTGCGCAGTTTTAACAAATGGCCCAGGTGCTTGTATAAAATTCCCTCCACCTGCAGGCAGAGATACTTGATAATTTATATAATCTCTATTGGAAAAATTAGTAGAAAAAGACCTGCCTCCAAATGATCGTGGTGATGGTAGTGGATTATCACTATCTGAATTTAGCGTAACATTACCTCTCATAGCAGTAGCCCCACCATCACTATAAAAAATGACATCAAACTTTTGTCCATTCGCAGTAGTTAGTCCTGCCTCACGTACTTCTTCATATGCAGTGATAAAACCATCTGAAATATTTGTATTACCTCTTGGTATAATCACAGGACTTGGAAGGTTATTTAATCTAGATAAGGCGACATCTCTAGATAATATTGAATCAAGTGCCGCATTTAAAGCATTAGGATCAAAACCTTTCTTTGCTATTCCATTAACTTTATCGTTAAAAGGGAAAAGTACAAAGGCTGAATTGTTAAAACCAACAATACTAATCCTATCTCTTCTAGGATCCAGTCTCGTAATAGTTCTTTTAATAGCATCTACTAATAATTCAGACTTGAGTTTTCCTTGAAATGCACCAGGGACTAATTGAGACTCAGCTCTACAACTAAGACGCTGTCCATTAAAATATCTATCTGCTGTATTACATATACAAAATCTTCCTATAGCTGGAGCAGTATCTGTTGGACAATTCTGAGAACTTGATAAGTCAACTACGAATACAATATTTGCTGCAGGTATTTGTGCTCTTGCTAATGCAGAAACTTGATTCGCATTATTTAATTCTGAATAACTAGCTGGAGAAACTAAATGCATAATCAAAGTTGGAACTTTGATTACTGCTTCACCTGTAACTATAATATTCTCATTAATCGGGTCTTTCTCTATTTTTACTCTTGATCTTATTTCATCTGGAAGATAACCAAGTGAACGATCTGAAATACTTCTGCCCGAATTAAAAACCCCTACTCCATTTCGCTCAAGATTAACAAAGATTCCATGACTTACCCTACTTCTTAAATAATTATTCTCAAAAGTATTGTCAGTTCTTAATTTATTTAAAATATTTTGATCTCTTTCATTGATGTAAGAAGAAACAGCTGAAGTTACAGCAGCTTCTGATGCACCGGCAGCCTTTAAACTAGCTGAATATAAATTAGCAGAGTCTACTACTAAGCCAATTGTCGTAATTAACATAATAACTACGAAGGGCATTATTATAAACACAAATCCACTTTCTTTATTTAGTGAATTTTTAGTAAATTTACTTGAAGAGTAATTAAATGAAGCCATATTCATAATACTCCTGATCTCTTATGGCTGATCCTGTAAAATTAAATAACAACGGCTGAGTTACTCTTATTTCTGATATTGTTATCCGTCCATTCATACATAATTGTTGCCTAGCCTTCTGATAATCTGGATCATTAGGATTATTATGTGTGTTAGGAAATAAAACATATGAACTTATAGTTTGACCAGGAGGCGGAGTAAAATTACTTACAAAACCTGGAGAACTAAAATTACTAACAACTTCTAATGGGAAATCTATATCATTACAATTATTATTCCTTTGATTAGAAATATTGTTTTGAGCATTTGGATCTTGAGAAAGTCTATAAGTTTGCACTCCGTATTCAATTTTTTTAAATTTTCTACTAAATGTTTGATCTAGTGAAGAAACAACATCATTAAAACAAGTTTGACTGACTAAGCCAGTTCTAAATGAACATAAATATGATAATGACAAAGTTCTAGATAAATCTCTCTTCACCATATGAACATCAATCATGCTCATAAGATTATAACCAAGAAAAGCAAGTAGTACTAAAATAGGTAGAGCAAAAGAGAACTCAAGAAGTACTGCTCCTTTTTCTTTTTTTATATTCATAAAAAACCCCTAATACCTAACAAACTTTTTACTACTCAAATATCTCTACTTTTTTACTCACGTCCAGTCATAAGTTTGCACAGCCGATCTTACTTTAATTTCAGGCATACTAAAGTTTAATATTTGAACATCCATAAACTGAACAGGAACTTCTACTGAGATAAATGAATTTGGTCTAATTTGTAATCCGTTATCGTAAAGACCATAAGTATTTTCTGGAGTAGTAACTTTAATATGATTCAAATTTATAGCTATTTTGTATGGCTTTAATCTTTCTTCAAGATCCGTACGAAATGATGATACTACACTAACTCCGGGACTAACAGGACCAACGGATATTGATCTTAATGATTTAAAAGTTTGATAATAAGCTGTATACATATAAAAACACTGGCCACAAACTATCAAAGTACTGAATATAAAAAATAAAAAGATAGGAAGAATCAAGGCAGCCTCTACTAGAGCGACTCCTTTTTCTTTTCTTTCTTTTGATTTTCTAATTCTAGCTTGCATACATTCCTAGCTTCATAAACTTAGAGCATCTCACTCTTCCCACTTATCAAGAATGTTATGATGCTTGCTTCAATTTGTTACAAAAAATCTCTAGAATGAAAGTTCTAGAAACATTATAACATAAGGATTCAGTAACTTAGTTTTGTGTACTAAATAGATACTTAGCTACTGCTAAGTCTTCAGGAAGTGTTATCTTTATATTATCTCTTGGACTTTCTAATAAAGTCACCTTAACTCCTAATCTTTCCACTAATTCAGAATCATCATTCACATTATTCAGATTAGAATTTTCATAAGCTGCAAAAAGTATTTTTGTTGGAAATACTTGTGGAGTTTGTACTTCCCAAAGATTTGACCTTGGTACAGTACGTAAAATACTTAGCTCACTGTCAGATTCTTTAATAGTAGAAGTAATTTTTGAAGCAAAAACTAAACTCTCTCCAATTTGAGCTTTAATAATCGCTTTTTCTAAAAGTTCAACTGAGAAAAATGGTCTTGCACCATCATGAACAGCTATAACTTCAGGTTCACTATTAGCAAATAAAGTTTTTAAACCATTTTTAACAGATTCGGCTCTCGAACTACCACCTGTAGAAAATAATATATTTTTATTGATATCTAATTTAGCAAGCTCATCCTGTAATTGAGCTCGATGCTCATCCCGACAAACTATAACTAAGTGCTGAATGCTAGTGCTCTCTAATTTTCTTATATTTTCAGAAAATATGGTAATACCAGGACTAAGCTCTAATAGTACTTTAGAAGTAGTTGATGAACGTAAATTAGTACCGTGATCTCTCGCACCTGAGAACATGCGGGAGCTTTCTCCCGCACACATTAAGATACAAGCTGGACTTGAAGACGCAGTATTAGATGACAAGCTAACTTCTTATAATTGGCAGATCTGCTCTAGCTCTTCTCTTATTGTATCCTCTGAACTAGACTTAGCTATTGAAAGTTCCTTAACTAATAATCCTTGTGCAGTATCAAGCATTCTTCTTTCATTGAAAGAAAGCTCTTTATCTACTTTTAAGACTGTAAGATCTCTAATAACAGATGCTATCTCTAATACAGAACCAGTTTTAATCTTTTGAGAATACTCTCTATATCTTCTATTCCAGGTCTGGTTATCAATCTCAACATCCTTATTTTTTAAGATTGCATAAACCTTATCTACAGTAGACGGGTCTACCACTCTTCTAAGACCAACTGTTTTAGCCTGACTTACTGGAACCATGATTCTCATACCAGTCTCAACTATAGAAATCATATAAAACTTTTGTCCACCAGTTCCGACACTTCTACTTTGAATAGCTTCTATTACACCTAGACCATGAGCTGGATATACTATCTTATCCTTTTCTCTGAATTCTACTTCAAATTCAAAAGCTGGCCCGATTGCATCTACTTCGCCGCTTAGTACTGCATCAAGATCAGGTACCAATGATGTACCAGTTTCTGCACTCCAAACATACCTCTTAGCAGCAACATTTGCTCTTGGAGCGAAGTTATATCTACCTGGTCCTGAGCCACCGTAACCTAACTGCTCTGACTTCCTTGGTCTCCCTCTTTTTCTCTTAGGAGGAGTGTCAGGTGACAGCAGTGGTGATTCTCCGAAATTTGTAACACCTTCAATATGAACTCCTGCCTCTTTAGCTTTTGCTATCGCATCTAAAAACGCCTTAGGTTTACGTCCACGTTTTTTTGGTTGATTAAGAAAATCCTTTATCTCATCTAAGGACATTTCTTTTATTTCATCTCTTTGATCGGCCTTAGATGCTAGCCCAAGAGAAGCTAGACTAGGTCTTCCTCTTTTTCTTGGTGCTACTTCTGGCTCTTGTTTTGATTTTAATGAGCTTGCTTTAACATCCTTAAGCTTCTTACTCTTATCAATATCAGCTTTCTTAGAAACTTCTTTATTCATAGCAGGTCTCCCTACTAACTTCTTTTCTACTAATTTTTTTTCTGCTGGCTTTTTTCCCATAGACTTCTTTTCTGAAGCAACTGCTTGTTGTTTTTTAGGGCTAGCTAATTTCCCACTAGCTACTTTAGCTTTTGAATCTGTAACTTTAGCAGCTAACTTATTAGTACCTTTCCCATTTTTCGCACTTGAACTTTTAGTAGACTTTGTTGGAACTATCTTTTTCTTCAATTTTGCCGCCTTTTGATTGCTTGAATTTACCTTGCTAGAATTTTTATCAGATGATTTAGCCATCTTCTTATCAGAAATCTTGCTAACTTGTTTTACACTTGCTTTCCCTGCACTAAACTTACCAGTTTCAGACTTAGTAGCCTTACTTTTCTTAGAAGTTACCGACTTCGTTGAAATTACAGTAGATTTTTTAGACATTCTAGACCTTTTCAGATTTAAACATGGACATTACTAGCATAAAAAGCTCAATCCGTCAATCACGACTAAATCTATCCTAAATCACTATTCTAATTCTAAGCTAGATTTTTCCGTGCTGATAATTACTTTCTATAACTCTTTTATAAACAACAACCCATCTTCTCTAAGGCTTTCATCGCTAGTATTGCTGCTACCTAAACTATAATATGACTTTCTTCTACCGTTCAAAAGAAACCCACACTTAGTATAAAGTAACCTAGCAGCAGTATTTGACTCACGACATTCTAAAAAAACTTTACTCACTCCAGCACTCTTTGCAGCATGTGTAGTAAAATCAATAAGTAACACAGCAAGTCCTTGCTTTCGAGACTTCTCCTCCACACTCAAGTTAAGGATATGAAGCTCATCAAGAAAAATGTAGCTAAAAAAATATGCTAGTAGATTATTCTTTTCAAAGACGCCAAAATTATAAGCCCCTACTCGACCAAACTCTTCTTTAATTTGCTGATCAGTCCAAGGAGTTATATGTGATAAATTTTCAATTATCGAAATCTCATTTAAATGTTCTAAAGAGATCGGTCTAACTTCGAAGTGAGTATCCACCCTTCTCCACAAGAGACATTACTAAATCTCTAAGATCATTAACCTCTTTCTGAGATAAAGTTCTATCAAGAGAAGAAAAAGTAAAATTAAGGGACATACTTTTTTGATCCTCTTTCATAGGAGCACCAGTATAAATACTTAAGGGGTCTATAGAGTTCAAATTAGTACTACGTAACTCATTAAAGAAAAAAGTTTTAACAGTTGAAAACTCTACTCTTTTATTCATAACGATAGAAATTTCAAAAAAACTTTCAGGATATTTTGAGAATTCTTTGAAACTATTTGGGAGCGTACTACTAGATATTAAATTATTAGTATCTATTTCCGCAATGACGACTCTCTCCGTCTGAGTATCTAGTACCGAGGGACGTACTTCGGCAATATGTCCAATTACTTTATCACCAAGTATAATTTTAGCAGCTCTTCCAGGATGCATCCATTTTTTAAATCCAAATACTTCAGAAGTTTTAGTAGTATCAAATGAAGCATACTCTACTTCCCTACCCGTTAATTGAAAGCTTAATCTAGAAACGGCTTTTCTTAGAGAATAAAAAACTTCTCCTTCTTTTACTTCAGGGACAGCATTAGCCAATTTTTCTTTTTTGCTACCTGTCATAAAACATCCAAGTAGACGAGTCTCTAGAACTTCAGAATCTGATTTACTATTAGAAGTATCCGTTTTCTTACTATATGCTCTACCGATTTCAAATCCAGCGAATAAACTTTGATTCTTTAAATTATTTGAAACGACATTTAATAAGTTAGGTACTAAACTTAACTGAACTATTTTTAAATTAGTATCAACTGGATTTTGTACTTCGATTGCATTAGATAAATCATAGCCTAAGTCTTTAGTTCGCTGATCTGAAGAAAAAGTATAATTATAAACTTCCGTAAATCCTTGAGAAGATAAAGAATCTCTTATTTTGATTTCTGCTTCTTGAGTTTTAGTTCTAGAACTACCTGTAGATAAGATATAAGGTGGGCTCTCTGGAACTCTTTCATATCCTATAATTCTACCCACTTCTTCAACTAAATCATCTTCTATGCCGATATCTTTAGTTGCCCTGTAATAAGGAATTTCAGCTGTTAGATTATTCGTGTCATTTTTACTAATTTTGAATTTTAAAGAAGTTAAAATATTATCAATCTCTTGATCTGTCTCCGGCACTCCGCCTAATCGTGTACGAATATAAGAAAAAGAAAAATCTACTTTACTTGGATAGTGAGCGAAGCTTGATGTTTTATTAGTAGAAATATTATCAGTGTCTGCATAAAAATTAATACTAATTTTCTGCCCGGCCTCTTCTAAAAGCTCTGAATATCTTAGAAGCGCCAAAGGAGTCTGATATGGAGATAAACTCTTTTCAAACCTAACTGATGAATCGGTTCTCAGTTGATGTACCTTACAACCTTTTCTAATAAGAACTGGATCAAAATTCGCTGATTCTAGAACTATATCTGTAGTTCCATTAGTAATACTAGAATTCATTCCGCCTATTATACCTGCAAGTGACACAGCAGATTCACTATCAGCAATAACTAAATCCTGCTTACTTAAAGATCTTTTAACAGTATCTAATCCCGTAAAAGATTCGCTATCATTAGCAGCTTTCGCTATTAAGTTATCTCCTTTAATAAGAGATAGATCATAAGCATGGTTTGGTTGGCCAATATCATGAAGGACATAGTTGCTACTATCAACTAAGATCCCTCGTATCCCCGCACCGACAGCAAATAATCTTCTCTTCATCCATAACGGAGAAGGACAATCTGAGACACCTGATATACCTAAAACAGAAATTCTTCTACATCCTTCATTTTGTTTAATGACAGGCTCTATTTTTCTTATGTTTTTGTTAGAAGAATCTATTCTAGAATTAAGTAAATCTTGAACAGTAAGTATAACTTCATCAAAATCTCTTTTTAATGGAATACCTAGTACGGCACTAATTTCTCTAGCAAAGCCAAAGTGACTCCAAAGATCAGGCCGATGCGTTAAAGATTTATTATCAATCTCTATAATCTGGTCTTCATAAAGCCTAAGTTTATCTAACTTATCTCCAGGTACGACTCCTAGTAGACCTAAATTTATAATCCCATCATGATTAGAACTAATTCCAAGCTCAGCTTCAGAAACTAAAATACCTTCAGATTTTTGCTCTCCAAAAGATTTAATTTCGACTAGTACAAGTTGTTCAAGATCATCTTCAATGACGTCTGCTAACTGATCCTCATGGAGTTCTTCTTTTTCATTAATCTTAGTTTTAATAGGAGAAACTTTTCTTACATAGCCGCCAGGAGGAATAAGAACTGTTAGCATATCTTTTTCAAGATTAGGGGCACCACAAGCTAAAGTATATTTTCTGTTACCATCAAATACAGTAGCAAATTTTAAGTTCTTTTTATTTTCAAGTTCAAAGTTTTTTACTTCTTCTACCTTAACTACAACTCCGTATTTTACAGGAGTAGAAACATTATGAACCCCTTCTATCTCTGCTACACGAGTAGTTATAAGTTCACAAACTTCTTCAAAGTTGTGCTTTGAAATATCTACATAATCAAGAAGCCAATCTTTGGAAATTTTCATATAATGTAATCGCTACTGTAAGAATAAACTTTGCAAATATTTTTAGAAACTAAAACTGATTTAAAAATCTAAAATCGCCCGCTTGGAGATGCCTAATGTCGGTAATATTATAACGAGTCATAACAAGTCTGCTTAAACCTAAACCGAAAGCAAATCCTTGCCATTTTTTCGGATCAATTCCTCCATGTTCTAAAACCTTAGGGTGTACTAAACCACAAGGTAGAAGCTCAAGCCAACGATCATTAAACCAAATATCAAGTTCAAAGCCAGGCTCAACAAAAGGGAAATATCCTGGTCGGAGTCTAATTTTGGGGGAGAAACCAAAAATTTCCTTTAACAAATTTTTCATAAAGAAAATTAAATGGCCAACAGATACCTCTTTATCAATCATCATCCCTTCCATCTGATAAAAGGTATGCTCATGAGTTGCGTCCATTCTCTCGTAACGGAAACATCTTCCAGGAGCTACAATTCGAAGTGGTGGCTGACTATCTTCTGTCTCCCCTATTCGAGCCTTCATAGCCCGAACCTGCATTGCGGATGTTTGAGTTCTAAATAATGTTCCTGGAAGAGAAGTCCAAATTGTATCTTGCATATCTCTAGCAGGATGCCATTCAGGAACATTTAATGCTTCAAAATTGTAATATTCAGTTTCTACCTCTGGGCCATCAACAACATCAAAACCAAGTCCTAAAAAAATATCTTCTAACTCTTTTTGTACCTGACTTAATGGATGAAGGTGACCAATATTATTAGAACCTGCTGCAATACTAACTGGTAAAGTTACATCTATCCACTCTTCAGCTAACAACAACTCTTCATCCCTTGCTTTAAGAGATTTAATAACGGAATCTAATATATAAGTGATGTTAGTTTTAAGAGTATTAACTTGTTCGCCAAATGTTTTTCTCTCGGCAGGATCTAACTTACCTAATGATTTAAGTAAGTCGGTTACAACTCCTTTTTTACCTAAGAAGTGTAAGCGACTGGTTTCAAGATCTTTTTGATTTAATTTGGATATATCAACAGTAGAGACTAGATTATCTAAATCAAGTTGACTATTGAGACTAGTAGTAAGACCTAAACTAGTTAAGAACTCATTATATATAGTCTCTATAGGACTCAAACTCTAGCTCGCTTGAATTTCGCTTCCCTTTCCGGCAGCGTCAACTACTGCTTTAAAAGCAACAGGATGCTCAGCACCAAGTTTAGCAAGCATTCTTCTATCTAGTTCAATATTAGAAACTTTTAAAGAGTGAGTAAATCTACTATAACTCATACCCATAAGAGAAACAGCTGCACTTATTCTAGCGATCCAAAGAGCTCTAAAGTTACCTTTATTCTTCTTTCTATCTCTATACATGTAGCGCATAGCCTTATCGACTCTGCTACTAGCTTGTCTGATAGTGTTACCAGATCTTCCTCTAAACCCGCTAGCAAGTTTTAAAACTCTATTTCTTCTCTTTCTAGCTTTTACGCCTCTTTTTACTCTCATAAAACACTAATACTAATAAACTTAACTTAACTATAATTAATTGAAATTAAACTACTAACCGTATGGTAGAAGTCTCTTCTCTACTGCTTTTATATTTGCTGACTCTACATAAGCTGGCGCTCGTAAGTGTCTCTTTCTCTTAGATGACTTCTTGGTAAGGATGTGTCTTCTAAAAGCTGTTGCTCTCTTGATCCTTGAACCGCCTGTCTTTTTAAATCTTTTTGCCGCTGCGCGGTTTGTTTTCATTTTAGGCATTTTAATATCCCCTGCTTTCTATTATCGGCTGCTTATTTCGTGAGCTCTAAATTGTACTAAATTCATATCGAGCTAATTTATTGCGGGGGGTATATCAAACTCATAATAAAATACAAGTCCAACAGTAAATTTCAGTGCTATATATTTATATTTCGATAGTACCCTTCCCATTTGTCTTGATGCAATATATATAGTATTATATTCACACCGTAATTTCAATTACTTACAGGCGCGTAGCTCAGCGGTAGAGCATCTCCTTGACGTGGAGAGGGTCTGCGGTTCGATCCCGCACGTGCCTACCATCCTCATATTTTAAAATATAAAATAAATAAGTTATAAAACAGCTTCTAAGCAAACGATATCACTGTTTCTAATACCAACAGCATAACCGTCAGGTAATTTAACTATGGTTATTTAGCTAAACAGTTTTTGCTAGCTTTTTAACAAGAAGGATTTTGAGAAGTAATGGAAATACGAACAACAACTAACGGTCTTAGACAAAATTCGGGTGTCAATATGAAAGTAATTAAGTCAGCATTCCTAGCAATAGCTAGTTTCTTAGCACTAGCGAACAGCGCCTCCTCACAAGTAACCTCCATTGATGAGTACAAAGATTACGATAGAACTAGGCCAGGATTAGTTCCCTCTATTAGAAATGGCCAGACAGTAGGTTGGAGAGAAACTTTTCGAAA
>JAIYCX010000040.1 GCA_027487795.1 Pseudomonadota bacterium
CCCCTTAAGTCTTAATCGACGGACTTCGAGCAAATTTTTTTCCTTAGCTATATTTAGCTGGAAAAAATTTGGGGCACCTCGGAAATACGTTCCAGGTGGAACGTTTGAGAATGAGTCGAGGAAGACTTAAGGGGTTAGAAATTTTAGAGATTTTCAGTGAACGGTTACTAATTATCATTTTTGAGACACTAAGTTATTATAATTAAAGCTTTTTCTGGAAGGTATTTATCTTCTGTTCATTTTTTTGTGATAAAAAACAGGAAGCATGGAAGAACGGAAGAGGAACGGGAAGAAGATGTTAGAGACGGGTAATAAAATAAAGCAAAATCTAAGCCGTCTATGCAGAATTTAACTTCTTAGGTTTTCTATTTACAAACTTAAAACCATTCTTTTTCGATTCTTCTTCACTAGCTGAAATACTCTCACAATATTTATCTATGTCATTACCATGTTGCGATAAAAGTTTCTCTCTGTTCTTTCTTACTTCTAATAAAATAGGATCTTCCCAGTTTTTTTTATTATCCATTTTAGTACTCCAAAAGTTCTAGCAGGGTACAAATATTTTATTAGGCTGCTTTTTGAATGTCTTCCGTACTGTAAATAGCTTCAGGAGCTATATCAACACCAAATGGCCATGTGATAGTACCTGCTTCAATAAAAAATTCTTGAAAATTTTTAACGTCTTTAATAGGCTCAAAAACTGGACCCTTAAACCATTGCGAAAAATCTACGGTTTTTTGAGTCCCATCATCAAATTTAACCCTTATATTGTATCCACGAACATATTCAGCTTTAACAATACTTGGTAAATAATTCATAATTTTTAATCCAAAGGTTCTAGCGAGATTGAGATTCTACGCCGCCTCCTTACTTTCACTATTCAAATCAAACGCCCCAATCAATAACCCTCTGACCGAAATATCTTCGTCCAACTCTTCCCAATGAATACCAATTCCACCACCGCTTATGATATAATTTTTTAGCTGTGAATCAGTCGCATTAGCTAGTCTAGGAAAGTAAGAAAGCGGAACTCCTAAAGTTCTACCATCTAGAAGCTCGACCCACATTTCATTATTTTCAAATTTTATATTTTTAGCCAGTGACTTAAAGTTTAAAATGTCCATACCAACTCTTCGTTATTAGTTTTTAAGTAGTTTACTAGTAAGACCTAGACAGTTTAAGTTAGCTAATACTTAACGAATAATCAAACCCTTCTTTTTTTAACTGATCTCTTAGTGCTAGCTGTATTAGTATTACTTCAGGAAGTTTTAATTTTTTGGCTATTTGGGATGCTCTAGTTGGGGAAGGAGTTTTTCTGTCATGTTCTAAATCATTTAGATTTTGAGGAGAAATTTCTAGTTTTAAAGCAAATTCTTTCTGAGTTTTATTTTCTCCCAGTCTGATGGATTTTAATGCATTACCAAAAGACAAGTGTCCAAATTTTGTTTCTAGAGTGTTAAAATATTTATTTTTAGTAGTCATGTTGTTGTAATTTTTATTATACTTCTATTAGGAGTATTTTGCAATAAGTAATTTATTAAGAGAAAAAACAGGAAGGATAGAAGAACGGAAGAGGAACAGCAAGGTCTAAAAGGAAGACTTTTTAAGTGTAGCTAAAGTTTATCAATATAAATTTCGATTCCCTTCATAATATTATCAAAACTTGGAAAATCATTATAGTAAAGTGACTGTGTTTTTAGATACTGATCTTCATATTTTTTTCTAGTGTTCTTGTTACTTAAAATAAATGCCTCGTTTTTTGAAATGTTTTGATTGTCTTTTTTTCTAAAACGTAAAGTTTTAAGTTTAATATATTCCTCTGTTCCTATGAAGTTTTGTACTTCGTTATTTTTTAGTAATTGATAAATATCGTAGTAATGCCTTATAAAATTAACGGGCATTATTTTACCCTCTTGCTCTTTGCGATACTTACTAGAAATTGCTGAGAGCTTTCCCACAAAAGTATATTGTGGAAGATAGCATGGGACATTTATTGCTCTGTTATCTATGATATGTAAGTTCGCTTTATGAGCAATATCAAATACCCACGAGCTTATCGTTAGTAACTTATTAGGCTCAACTTCTGCAAAACCTACTTCGAGTAATATATAGGATTTGATAGATTCCAAACTTATATAATTAGAAGGGTAGGAGATAGCGATACCACAATTTCTATTTTTGGGATCATCCCATTCAGGATCACGAGAAATTGATAATGCTCCCTCAACTTTAATATTTTCAGGAAGCCAGTTATAGAAGTTATTTCTTGAAGCTATATGTTTTGGGAGAGTATCATTTCTCCCATGGAATACTTTAATATCATCTGGCGGATGAATATGAATGTCGACATCTTCAGAAAATCTATTAATAATCTTCCAAGCTTTAGATAGTGAGGTCCCGCCTTTAAGCTCAAATTTGTGCGCGCTTTCAGTGAGTGACCATATCGCATGCATTAACCAGTAGTCTTTTTCTACTATTTGAAGTGAGGCTTTAGTGGCATCGCGCGCACTTTCGCAGATTTCTTTAAAATCTTGATGTTGATGAAGAAATAATTTATTTTTCAAGTCAGTACCCTTTTTAATAACTTATTTGTACTGCGATTTCCATACATGTATGCGGCTTTTAGTAGTTCCTTCGCGTCGTAGTCTGCTAAGCGAGGAAGTATTTTATTTTCTATTGGGGTTCCATCTTCAACTTCTTTGATGTTATCAAGTAAGTCAATTAAGAGAAATTCTCTTGTCATTTGATTTGGGTAAGCTCGCCTTACGCGAAAATCAAAATGAAATCCAGCTAAATTAAATAATCCATGACGTCTTTTATTTAAAACTTTATACCCCATAGATAATTGTGTAAGACCTCCCACTAAAGAAGAATAGCTATTAGTATCTACTAATAAAAAATCATCATCTTGAAGGAAGTTCCTAACCATATCTTCATCCTTTGGAGCCACTTCTCCATATTTTGTTTTTTTGGGTCTGTAGTACAAACCACCAGATATTTTTTTTATCTGACCGTCAGCCAACAAAGTAGCTAAGTCATGACTAGCATTCGGCCATTTCACCTGAAGATCAGATTGTCGATATATTTTACCGACCTTTAAGCTGTTAAGTAGCTGAAATGCTTTAGATTGTTTTTCCATATTTTGATTATGACATAAAATCCCTTAAATTTCAATGGATATTTAGGGATTTTATTAGCTGGGATTTTTCTCTATACATTATTTACAAGACCTTATTGTAGCTTTTGAGCCACTAAGTCGTTATAATTAATGCCTTTTCTGGGAGACATTTATCTCCTGTCCAAGTTTTTAGTTATAAAAAACAGTAAGCATGGGAGAACGGAAGAGGAACGGGAAGAAGATGTTAGAGACGGGTAATAAAATAAAGCAAAATCTAAGCTGGCTGTGCAGAATTTAACTTCTTAGGTTTTCTGTCTACAAACTTAAAACCATTCTTTTTCGATTCCTCTTCACTAGCTGAAATACTCTCACAATATTTATCTATGTCATTACCATGTTGCGATAAAAGTTTCTCTCTGTTCTTTCTTACTTCTAATAAAATAGGATCTTCCCATTTTTTTTTCTTTTCCATTTTAGTTCTCCAAAAGTTCTAGTGGGGTGCATATAATTGGACATTCGATATTTTCAAAAGCTAAGTAGCGATATAGTGCTTTTTGAGTATTTATATTTGCTAAATGTTTACAATTCCATGTAACTAATGCATCGACTCCGCTCATGGCAGCATATGAAATATGCAGTGCGTCTATTTTAGCTTTTGGAGGAACTATATTTTTATTAGTTAAATTTTTAGATAGATTTATAATATCAGTAGTTTGTGATATTACTGGTATGTCCTTTACAATCTCAAGTCTCATTTCTACATGCTGTCTATCGCCGATCTTTATTTCATCCAACACGGCCTCAGATATGAGGATATCATAATTAAAGCGTTTTTTCGACCACCATTCTTTAGTAAAGTTTTGCATGGCAGAAATCCGTTCATCTGAACTCGTTCTACTTACTAGGTAGCTTATTATTGTAGTTTCTATGTATAGAGATCCAAGCATATGAATTTATTGATTAATTATCTATCGGGTAATTTACTTTCCTCCCGTTATCGTAAATTAGGCTATTTAATTGCAGTACTTCCCATAATCCCCCCCTTCTAACCTCCTATCCTTCCTGTTTTTTTATAATCAAAGAAATTGGACAGGAAGGATAGGAGAATAGGAGGGTAAGGGGTCCTTTCCTGTTCTTTTCACCCAAAATCCATGCTATATATTCGTAAATTCAAATCAGGGTAGAGGGGGAAAGATACTCAAGTTGATAAACCTACCATAACTGTAAAAGTTAGCTTTTGCTCAAATTCTTCATCGCGGGAGACTCTTCAAATGCTCATGTACTAAATGTACACTGCGCTTTTCAGAGTTCCCGCTCTTCGACTTTGAACAAAATCTAACTTTTACTTTTGGATTGTTTGTCAACTTGAGGCTGGATATAAGGTTATATCCCTCAAGGTTTTTGAAACTAAGTTTTGTGTTAATTTTACTGCTCAGGAATGAGCGAAGGAGATTATGATGATCGGAATTAAGAAAGTTCTTGGGCTCTTGCCTAGTTTGTTTTTCTTTAGTGTTTGTCTGTTCGGTGGTGAAGCGAATGCTGGGTTGATGTTAAATGCAGCTCACGATGCATGGAGTGTCGCTGAAGGTCAAAAGGCACAGTACAATTTCGTTGGTGCAATGGAAGGTGTTAGTTCTTCTAACGTTAATGATGTTAGGGGTAGTGCAGTTCTTGTTCATGAAAGACTAGTTCAGGTTACTAATCATCAATTGCTTAATAACCTTAGTGATCCAAGCTCGTTTTATTCGAATATAAAAGTGAGTTTTGGGAGTAATGTGAATAACGGTAGCCAAAGGTATGATGTCGTAAAGATTTTTACTCATGGGAGTAAAGATCTTGCATTTCTTGAGCTTGCAACACCTGTGCTGTTTACTATTCCTGCTCAGTATTACACTGGTCCCATCGGAGTAGGCACAGAGGTAACGCAAATCGGATTTGGAAACAGGCAGTATGTTAATGATCCCTTAGTCGAATTCACAGGCGATCGGAGAGTTGGGTTTGATGTTATTGATGGAGTGAACGTAGTAGCTGGAGGAGATATATTGGATTTTCAAACAACCTTTAACAGATCTTTCAACCCCAATTATCGTGAGAATGAATATGGTGGTAGACCGAGAGACTCCGGAGGAGCTCTTTTAGTTAATGGGATGTTTGCTGCAACTTTTGACTCGATATCAATCAGTAGCACTTTCAATGCGGGAACATTTTATACTAAAAATGATATTTTGTTTTATGAAAACACCGTCGCGAATTTAACTGCTGTTCCAGAGCCCACTAGTCTGATTCTTTTTGGTACAGCTGTGACTGGGTTTGTTCCTTTTTTAAGGAAGAGGAAAAGCAAAAAAGCTTAGTTCTATATTTTTTATTTTTAGCCTGAGTAAGTTATGATCTTGCTCAGGCTAATTGATAATGTTTCTGTCTAGCCTCAAATTTTAATTTGTGACTTGCGCTGACGCTAGCGCATTGGCGGCTTTAGTAAATCCTACATCAGCATTATCACCTATTGTTTGCACCGCAGTTATACACCCCGTCAAAATCAAAGCCACTAACAAAGCATATTCAACCATCGCCGCGCCGGATTGGTTTTTGTCGGACCAGGATTTTTTGGGAGTTGGGATTTTAGATTTTTCTTTCATAGCGATACTGCCCACTTTTTCACTGCTTTGCTTTATTATTACTTTCATAAGCTCACCCCTTCCATCCTCCTATCCTTCCTGTTTATTTTAAAGATAAAACAACAGGAAGGATAGAAGGATAGGAGGTTTGTCTCGTACCTAAGTAATTGGTCGGTAGGGGAAGGATAAAACTTTAGGTTTTTTTCTTAAGCGTTCACTATTTCCCGCACTCTTCGTTTTTTAAGCGGCTAAAATGCTCATGTACAATCTGCCAAGTTATTTTCAGGGTCCGCCTTTTAGCCACTCAAAAAGCCTTAATAGCGTAATAATCCTGAAGGCTTATAAATGGGGCATGCTCCGCATGACCTGAGCTCTGTCGAAGGGAGTCTGTTGAATAGTTAGAATACTTATTTTACCTTGGTAATAAATTAAATATTCTGTTAACATCAAACCATGGAAAAAATTTTTACCTCTTTTAGTTCTTTTGAAGAAGCAGATTCTGATGATGATAGATACTATGCAGAAATGTCAGTAGAAGATAGAATAAAAACCTGCTTTCAAATCAGAGATCAGTATATTTCAATGAATAAAATTTCAATCAAAGAATTTTCATTAGCAGAAAATAGATATTTTGAAGTTTCGAAACTTATAGATAATATTTAAAAATATCTTTTCCAATGACTTATTCTAATAAAGACTGGGAAGATTTGTTATCTTGTTTAAATAATCAAGAAGTTAGATATCTAATTATTGGTGGAATCGCCGTAAGTGCGCATGGCTATACTAGATATACAAAAGATATAGATATTTGGGTAGAGCCTACAGAAGAAAATGCAGATAAAACAATCGCTGCCATTAATAGTTTTTTTGGTAGTAGTATTGGTCTAGATAAAGCAAAATTTACAACGCCAGGTATGCTAACCAAATTAGGTAAGGAACCTTTTAGAGTGGACTTCATAACGAGCTTACCAGAATTAGAATTTGATGAAGCGTATACCGATTCATTAATCGCGCCTTTTGGAAGTTTAACAGTTAGATATATTTCTATTAGACATTTAATTAAAGTTAAAGAAATTGCAGCTAGGCCTCAAGATTTAGCCGATGTTTCTATTCTTAAAAAGCGAATTAAATGATAATTTAAAGAGACTAAAATGATCGTTTTATTGTGCCCTAAATTTTTTAGTGATATTTTTAATGATCGAAAAAGAAAACCTCACTGGTCAAAATAGAATCACATTTAATGTAAATCAATGTGGTGGAAAGCCTTGCATCAGAAATATGCGCATACGGGTTTCTGATATTCTATCTTTACTTGCTCATGGAAATACACATGATGAGATTCTAGTAGAGTACCCTTACTTAGAAAAGGATGATATTTTCGCTGCTTTAGAGTATGCAGCTAAGCAATTAGATCGTGGAATTTTAGAATCGTTAGAAGAAAGTACGTTAGAAAAGAAAGATATTAAGTCCTATAAACTAAATGGGCAATTTGATTCTGTAGATATTAGATATGAAGAAGAAAGTTAAATCGTGAAGGATTGATCCTAAAATAAAACTGAGCCTCACTTGAAGCTCAGTTTTTTGATCTAAAAACCTGATGAAGAATTAACCTTAGTGTTGAAATTCAACGCACAAAATTAACAAAGGCATTCTCCAAAATATCTAAGCAACGTATTGCAAGTCCTCTCTTTGAGCTCATGTTCCCGATCCACTCACCATTGACTGTCGTGTAGTTAAAATAAAAGCGTAGTCTACAATTCGGTCTAGGAGTACTTTCGGTGTCATACGTTGCCTTAATTTGGAGCTCTGTGATGTCTCCGTCCTCTGTCGCACTGCCATTAATTGTTACAAAATAGTAACGTCCTATTTCTACGTAGCGAATGCTGACTTCTGTATCAAGTAGCGTCTTTTTTGTCTCATTTTGCTCCAGTACAAATGATAAATTCCATTGTTCTTGAATTGCGGCGCGCTTGAGAACATCTATATTGATTGCTTTCCCGTCTACCATTTTTCAAATCCTTTCCAAAATCCCTTAAAAAACCGTAAAAACAAGCAGCATTAAACTAGCTTAATATGGATTATAAATCTAGGGTTTGGGATGTAATGTTGAAATTACGAAGCTTAGAATAAGCGTTCTACTATATTTAAAAATTCTTATACTAAAGTGTATTAAGTTTAAGAAACATTTTAAAGTCATAATATTCATTCATGATTTGAGGCTCAACTATAACTTTATATGGTTCTACTTCATGAAATAGTATGCCCTGAGAAATAACATCAAACTTAATCTCTGAACCAAGATTTGAATTGTTCAATATGACTACATCTACTTTGTCTGTTTTTAGAGCGATAGAAATTTCTGAAATTAGCATTGACTGAGTTTCGAATACTATTTTAGGATCTATGGTTTTACTGTAGTCACTGTCTTTGTTATTAGTAAGATAAAAAGCAAAGTCATAATCTGAAAGTGGCCCTGTGTCTCCAGTGATACTAGACCCAAATAGGTAAGCTAAAGATACAGTTTCATGTTTTGAAACTATGGGTTTAACGATGTTTATAATTTCTTCGGCTGATAAATGCATAGGATATTAAGAACTAGTTTAGTAAGATGTATTTCGATTTATCACAGGTGATTGGCTAAGCGAAGTTAGTTTGTTAGGTAAAACGATGCAAGTGAGGGATAGGGAATGTTGATTAAATATAGTTACTTACTCCCATTTCCAGCAATTTAGTGTAGAGAGCACTAAATTACAAGAATAATTTAATTTTCTGTATTTTAAGTAAGTTAGCTCAGAGTGTCCTTCATCGGGATTGCTAAACTTTATCACATAATATATAGTGAATAGTGTGACAACAGCCACGTTATTCACTATATATTATGCTCTGATATGTATCGACAAATTTTAGAAAAATTAAAGAATTGGTCTCAAAAAAAAGATAAGAAACCTCTTATTATTCAAGGAGCTAGGCAAGTTGGGAAAACTTATGTGGTTAGAGAATTTGCTAAATTAAACTATGAAAATCTAGTTTATTTAAATTTTGAAACTAATCCAGATTTTTCTTCACTTTTTAAGGAGAACTTAGAGTCAAAAGAGATAGTAAGAAAAATAGAAATTGCGGTCAATAAAAAGATAGATCCAGAGAATACTTTAATATTTTTTGATGAGATACAAAATTGTGGACTTGCTCTTACTAGCTTGAAGTATTTTCAAGAATCTTCTGAAAAATATAATATAATTGCAGCTGGATCTTTACTAGGGATCACTCTTTCATCTGGAAATTCTTATCCAGTTGGAAAAGTTGATTTTTTATCTCTTCACCCTTTAAACTTTAGAGAATACTTAACTGCTATTGGTAAGGATTCATTATCCGAATATCTTAGTGAGATACAACTTTCACAAAAAATAGAAGATCATTTTCATAATAAACTTTTAAAACACTTTAATATATATAGTTATCTTGGTGGAATGCCAGAAGTATTAAATAAATATATAGAGTCTAATGATCTTGATATTGCTAGAGAGGTACAAAGTTCTATTTTATTAGCCTATCAAAATGACTTTTCTAAACATCTAGAACCTTCTGAGATCATTAAAATTAGAAAAATTTGGGATGCTCTACCTCGTCAGTTTACCAAAGAAAATCGAAAATTTATATTTAGTGCCATAGCAAAAAGTGCGAGAGCAAGAGAATATGAAAATGCGCTACAATGGTTAATAGACGCGGGAATTTTATTAAAATCTAAAGTAGTAGAATCACCGGAGATACCATTAGAAGGAAGTTCTATTAGTGATTATTTTAAAATCTTTATGTTAGATGTTGGCCTACTTGGAGCTAGATTAAATATCGATAAAAGTTTCTTATTAGATAATACAAATATATTTAATAACTACAAAGGTATTTTAGCTGAAAGTATAACTGCACAAGAACTTACTGCTAATAATATGATTGAACTATATTACTGGACAAGTTCAGCTCAGGCAGAAGTAGATTTTCTGCTTGAATTTAAATCAAATATCATTCCATTAGAAGTGAAATCTGGATTAAATAGAAAATCAAAAAGTTTGAATACTTATGTTAAAAAATATCAACCAAAAATAGCATTCAGAACATCACTGCATCAGGAAATTACTTCTAATAATATACTCGATATTCCCTTATATTTAGTTGGAGAAATTGGTAGATTTGTTGATAGTCGGAAACCAATAAAAAAAATGTCCTAAAATAATCTCACTATTCAAAACATGCCGCACTGATGATAATTTTATATACTAATAGAGGTATATAATGGAAAACTCATGTGTGAGCACTAAATTACAAGAATAATTTAATTTTTATGTATTTTAAATAGCTTAACCTAGCTTCTCTTTCATCCCTAGCATTTTTTTAGTTTCTTTAAGTTCTTTCAGGGCTTGGGTGGCGATGACGCATGAGGAGGCTCCGAATATAAAAGGAGCTATTAAAAGTATAAAAAAGAATCCTGGAAAAAAATAATTTAGATATACGAATGCGTAATATGAAAAACTAAACCAAAAAGAAAGATAGATAGTCATGTGGATTAGAGATGAGAGAGGATTTAAAAGTAAGATACCTAGAATTAAAAAGAATATCGTAAAGAAAAAGTATAAAGCTTCTGTTATTTGATTTAAGCTACGAATCCAATTACCTTCAATTAAATTACCTAAAATATTTGCATGAATTTCAACACCGTACATCTCACCGTATTTTAGTGAGCTAGGAAGGCTAGTATTGAAAATTTCATTATTACCTGTGCCACGATCTTTAATATTGCTTTGGAATCCTACAAAAACTATTTTATCCTTAAAAAATCCTTTAGGGATTTTTGCTTTATCAGATAATAGCTCCCACATCGAATAATGTGTGATCGTCCCAGCTTCTCCGTAAAAATTTATTAGATCAAATTTGTTTGGTCTTTCGAGGTTCGAATTCAAAACAGAGTTTAAAGGTTTTAGTAAGGGAACATACTCTTCAGGATTTAAGCCTCTGGTATTTTCTCTACTGATTAGAGAGGCTAAGCGTAAATTTTGATATTTATCATTATAGGTAATTTCCATCGGAATTTCCATAAATGCTTCGTCCACAATGATTGGATCAGAGTATGATTCGTTTCCAGCGCCTTTAATTTTTGTAAGAGTTGTGGGGCCCAATTTCATAGCTTCTGCAACTTTTTTTGTAGCTTCTTCTTCACCTTGAGAGTGAGGAGCGAATAAATCTAAAACAACTAATTTAGGTTTATCTTGTTGAATTTTGAAAAAACTATCGGCAAAAACTTGTCTAGGAATGGGTTTTTTTGTTGATAGTTTAAGTTCTGTAAATGTTTTATCATCGATGCTCACGATAACAACATCTTTAGGTGGAGTGGTATTGCCTCTAATGTGATAAAACACATTTTGTAATAATACTTGATCTTGGCTCGCGATATAAGGGATTTGATAGTAGCATAACATAAGTATTTGAGTGATCGCGTAGCTAATCACCATCTTCCTCAAATCCCCCTTACGACTTTCCCTCCGCCCAATTTTCCGCAGTCTAAATAAAATTTCTGTAAACCGGTAACTCATCTGCTCTTAAATTTCTTTTAGTTAAAAGTTTTGAACACTTAGCATATGGAATACGGCATAATTTATTGAAAACTGAAGTGGTATTATGTGGTTACGGAGACTTAGGACGACTGAGACCCCTTTATGCAAAAGAAATATCACAGCTCATAACTCTCAGTGACCACAGCTCATAACTCTCAGTGACTTTTAAGCACGTTTGATTTTTATATCTTTTAGTCTTCACATTTAGTTTAACTTGGTTAAATTTCCTCTTAAAATTTCAACTTGAGTTCAATTTAAGCCAAATACCAAATCCCACTAGATAAAAATCCGTCCCAAATCAAACAAAAATGAGGCTTAAGAAACAGTCTGTCCTCAGATGACTTCTGATGTTGGTTTTAGATAACTTTTGAAAGATTATTGGGAGCTCTACTGCCCCTTCGGCGGCCCGACATAGGGGCGGTACATTCCGGACGGGAACTCTACATTAAAATCTCCTGCACGATATTTTACTGAGG
>JAIYCX010000016.1 GCA_027487795.1 Pseudomonadota bacterium
ATATGTAAGCGTTCAGAATTGTTCCGCAATTAAGGCTTTCTAAGTGGCTAAAAAGCGGAGTGTACATATGGTACATGAGCATTTTTAGACACTTAGAAAACGCAGAGTGAGGAAAATTGTGAACGCTTAGTCATTTTGCACTTAGCTTTACTTAGTATATTAACGCACTTAATATTTCGCTTTAGGATCAAAAAAATTAGTGAATAATCATCATAGTAGCCAAGCTTTTTTGGCTGAAATTATAATTGAAGAGTTGTATAGGCTCGGGGTAACAGATTTCATTTGTAGCCCGGGTGCACGTGCCATTCCTTTAATACTGGCTCTTAATAACTCGGAAAATAGTAAAAAATTTAATATAAATTATATCAACGATGAACGAGCAGCAGCTTTTTTTGCTCAAGGAATATCTAAAGCTAATATTTCATCCAATGCAAATAAACTTCCCGTCTTAATCTGCACTTCAGGCACTGCTGTTGCAAATTATCTTCCTGGCGTTATCGAAGCTTACTATTCCGATACTCCTCTTTTGATCATCACAACCGACAGACCTTGGGAACTACATTATGGAAATGCAAATCAGACCATAGATCAAAAAAATATTTTTAAAGACTATACAAGTTTAAATATAGAATTTTCAGGAGTGGAACAGGATATTCCAATGCACTCGGTGCTAAGTAATATCGATCAACTCATCAGAGTGGGACAGGAAACTAGTCAACCAGTACACTTAAATATTTGCTTTAGAAAACCTTTTTATGATGCAGGTTTTTCACCAGAAACAAACTTAACTAAAGAAAACTTTAATATTTTTAATGAATGGCACTTATCAAAAGATCCATACACTAAATATTCTAAGAAAATAAAGAAATTTGATTCGACTTCCCTTAAAAAGGAAACAACTACAAATAATAATAATATCGCTTTCATAGCGGGGCCACTGACTAGTGAATACGATATAAATTTAATAAACACACTCAGTAAGAATAACAATATCCCAGTATTTGCAGATATTCATTCGAACTTAAGACAACTCAAGAATCCAAATATATTCTCACTATACAACCACTATCTTAGAGATCTAAAAATTTTACCTGATACAATTTTCTACTTTGGTGAGCGTATAATTTCGGATAATATTTATAAATTCTTAAATAAACTTCGCAGTAAAGTAATTCAAATCTCTGATACTCCCTACAGAAAAGACATTATAGAAAATGAATTTCTATATTTTAATGAAATCATAAGTACAGAGCAATTTTTAGAACAGTATTCAAATACTTCAAGCTCAGTAGAATTTCTTAATAGCATTTCAGAAATGGAGAATAATACAAAAGATAAACTTTTATATACGCTAGCACAGGAAGAAAACACAGAAAGATCTTTTATAACAACAGCGATAAATAATAGCCCTACTGACTCTTCCATATTCCTATCAGCTAGTTTAATTTTTAGAGAATGTGATGCTTTTTGTCACAATATCCCTGAGTCATCTATAATTTATGGAAACAGAGGAGCAACTGGTATAGATGGAATAATCGCCTCAGCGCTTGGTACTGTTCAAAACTCAGATAAAGCATTACTCTGCATAGTAGGAGATCAAGCTGCTCTGCATGATTTAAATAGCTTATCTCTAATTAACAAGAATGATAATCCAGTTATAATTCTTATTGTAAATAATAACGGTGGATCTATATTCCATTTTATGAGCAAACCTGAGCTAGGAAACAGCTTAATTAATCCTCATGGACTAGGATTTGAAAACTTCGCAGCTGGCTTTGGCATTAACTACAAAAAAGTAACTAATAAATCAGTGCTTGAAGCGACCATTAAAGAAACATATAATAACAAGGCTAAAATTATCATTGAAGCTTTAGTGGACGGGGCGAATTCAGTAGAGCAATTTAAAACTTTCTAGTGTTAAAGATTTCCTCACTCAATAAAATTCTAAACTTTTATATTTTAATACTGCTCGTTGCTTACTTAGTAATTCTAATTCAACGAATTAATACCCCACCAACTGGTTATCTTCATAGCTGGAACCAAATTACTACCCTTGTTAACGTAGACGACCTAGCCTCTGATAGCAGTCATATAGGTTACCAAAGAGATGTTATGACAAGAGTTACTTGGGAATCTAAAGATAGATTCAGAATTTTCGAAGAATTTCCTCTTTACGCATTTATTTCTGCGAAACTTAGTAATATTGGTATTCCTACTTTTTTAGGAGCTAGGATAATTTCACTTTTTAGCTTTTTTCTGTTGGGTTATTCAATCTATCGATTAACTAAAAGTAATAATCTCAAGCAAGATCAATCTGCACTCTACATAACAACCATATTACTTTTATCCTGCTCTCCTTATCTATTCTATGGTCAAGCTATCATGAGCGATATGGCCATGACGTCATGTCTTATATTTGGAATCACACTATTAAGTGAATATTATTCAAATAAACAAAAAAAGCTTTTAATTTTCGGTATAGTATTTTTAATACTAGCCTCACTCTTTAAGTCATTTGCAATATTCTGGTTTCCGCTAGTATTTTTTATATTTTATAATAATACACGACCGATTCTGTCCTTACTAAAAGCAATTCTTGTCATTGCATTAATGTCTTCTCCTATTCTAAGCTGGCATATTTGGTGTTCACTTCAAGATGGCAATCAAGAATATCTCTCACATTCCATTACTAACAAACTTAGTTTTATTTTTTCTTCTGGGTTCCCATTAATCATATTAAAGAGATTATGTTTATTTTTTGGGGAGTGTTTAGTTCTCTTCATATCTCTATATTACTTTCTACAAGGGAGAATATTTGAAAAACTCAGACTAAATGATTTCATTCCACCATTAATTATCCCCTCATTACTTTTAGGCTTTCTATATTTGTTAGCTACCGCTGACAAACTAAGCGATCATGATTATTATTATCTTCCGATTGCGGCATTACTAACTCCATGCATAGCTCTTTTTATTTCTTACATTCTTCGCGTTACAGAAAGTAATAACTTTAATAAACTACAAATAGTATTATTGATTATATTATGTTGCGGAAGTTTTTTTGCTTTAAAACGATTCGAGAAAGCGACGAGAGCTAACTTTGATGTTCTGGAATGTAGCGAGATAATAAAGATTAAAACTAGCGAATCAGATTTAATTGCTATTTATACTGATGTAAGCAGATATAATTCACTTGCTTATTATGCAGAGCGAAAAGGAGTTGTTGTTGAAAACACAGCATTTCCTATATCTAAATATAAATCATTTGGAGCGGACTTTTTATTATTAAATTTAGAAGAAAATGAGAGTAAGTCCTTTAAAGAAACTTTTTTAATAGACTTTAAAAATTTAAATAACGTATTCTCTTTAAAGTTAAAAGATTTTAGAAAAAGAGATAGGATCTGTGAATTATTTAAGTTTAATTAAACTTTAAAATACTTAGAAGGAAATCTTAATTCACTTAAGTCATCATCTTTAAGTTTTATTCTGCCATTATTGTTCTTAGTTTCCTTTTTTTGAGGATTTACTGGCTCCGCTTGAATTTCTTCAGGTTTGGATTGATTTGATATCGAATCAGTTACTGATAGATCCCAAGCAGTTTGTAATTTTCCGATTCTTTCAAATCCGTAAAATTCTTTTGTTGCCGATACCCAGTCTTCATCAGACATCCCTTTTTCAAGATATTTAACAAAATGTTGTTTTCCACTCAATACAGTAGCATCTTCATCTTTCTTCTTTTTATCTCCAAGTTCTACTAAATATTTAGTTAAAGAATAACCTTGAGAATAAAACGGTGACATGTCATTTGGATAATCCTTCGTAGCAAATAAAGTCGCAAATGGAATTCCGCGACCTTGAGATAGATATATAATTAAATTATTATCAATTTTTTGTGTTTCGATTTTTGATTCTACATATGTACTTATTCCTTCATCTGCCCATCGTGGAGGAGTTTTATTCAAATGTGTTAATAAAATTGCATGCATTAATTCATGTGGCAAAACTGAATCTAAAATTCTTTGCTCGCTACCTTGAATTATAGAGCCCTTAAATTGAAATCCGCCATTATAAGAAGAGTATAAAGTCTCTCCTGAGCATTGCTTACTTGGATCTAAAATTACACCAATTGCTAATGGCTCTTTCCAAGCTTTTAGCTCATATCCAAGCCACTCTTTTGCTAGAGATTTTCTTAATTTTTCAGCCTCATTAGATATTACCTGTGCCGTTCTTTCATCCTTAGCATAAACTAAAAAATTATCGCTTTGGATACAACTAGTAAAATATCCAGGCACTTTTATTTGTTCAAAGCTGTTTTGATTTAAATAATATTCATTGAATCTATTTACAGTATTACTAATAGTAACTTCAGAATTATTGATTTTAGAATCACTATTCTTACTAGCTTGTTTATTATTAGCTACTGTTATTAAGTCGCCCATTTAAAATACCTCCCTATAGCTCTTATGTTATAAGGAGGTTTTTATTTAATGTGCTGCTAATTTTACTTAAAAGAAAGCATTAAACCCTACATAAAAATTCCTAGGCAACGCAGGATCAATACCGTTACTTCGTATTCTGGCATAATAGTTCTCATCAAAAAGATTATTAATCCCAGATGTAAGAGATAATCTATCTTTTATTAAACTTATGTCACCTGTAAGATCCCATACTCTATATGATGGAATATAGAAATTACTAGTATTACCATCATCTGCGTAATGAGAAGCTAGTGTGCTACCTAACAACGCAACTTTAGTACCTTCGTAAGGTGAATACATAAGGCCAGTTCTAATCATGTAGTCTGGAGCATACTGGGGTGTTTTATTATCTAGTGGACCTTCTGTAAATTCAGCTTTAAGAATTGAGGCGTTTCCATATAAAGATAAATTACCAATAGAATTTTCTAAATTTGTAGATAGTGTCTGATCTACAATTTTAGAAATACTAAGATCTGATGATATATCAATACCATAATATCTAGCTTCTCCTGTATTTCTTATCTCTGGCCCCACTCTACCAAACTGATTTGAGTAATTAATATAGAACGCACTAACATCAAACATCATAGCAGAAACTGGATTACCTTTTAATCCAACTTCATAATTAGTAGCGCTACCCTCCTCAATATCAGAAGATATTTGATCAGCAGGTCCCAGTGGTAAAGTATCTTGAAAAGTTACAGGTTTAAAAGATTGAGAAATATTTCCGTAAGCTTGTACATTATTTGTTAGATCATAAGAAAGACCTAGTCCAAAAAGTGGTACATTATTGGTTTTACTTGTATGCCTTAGATTCGCCATGCTAGACGCATTAAATGTCTCATCAATAGATTGGTTAATATTTTCAAATCTAACCCCAGGAGTTATTGAAAAATCACCAAAAGAAAATCTATTCTCAGCAAAAATAGCTGTTGTAAAAGTATCTCTATCTATTTTTCTACTCAGATCACCCCTAACAGCATTGGGAGTTTTACCAGTTTCTTGTGTGAATGGAGAAATTGCCCCAAATAATTGATATCCTGCTACAAAAGTAGAATCTTTATCTTGTAATAAATTCCAATCATGAACTACTCTTCCTAAATTTCCAAAAGTAGTAAACTCTTGAGATTGAATAACATTGGTAGAGCCATTTGCAATCCCTCCAAATCCAGGGGCAGTACCTAATGTTTGTCTTCTTGAAGTACGATCAAGATATCCAGCCCATGTTTTTGAAATTAACTTTGTAGACGCTGAAAACCTATGATCTAAATGAAGTGATGAATTATATCTACTTACACTTAGCGTATCAAAGTTTAACGATGTCTGCCACCTATCATCATAGTAGTTAGCTACGTTCTGACCACTGCCTTCAGTCGCTCGGGCTTTGCTTAATCCTCCAGGCTCACCAAAAGTTCCTTGATATAAATCTTGGTTAAACATAATATGCGTCTTTTGTGTTAGCTGCCCACCTAACTTAAATGTGCCGTAATCTAATTGATAGTCGCTATTATTAAGTCTAAAACCATCAGACTGCCTTCTATGGTAAGCTGCTAAATACTCTATACCATCTTTAGTTCCACTCATTTCATTGTAAGTATTATAAAGTCCTTTAGAACCTGTTACTTGTTTTGTGCGGAATGAAAAAGGCTCAGAACTTGGGTCTCTGGTGATAAAATTCAAAGCACCGCCAGGCTGTGGCCCATGAATAAGAGCGGCACCGCCTCTAGTAAACTGAACAGAATCTACATAATCAAAAGGTGGCGCAAAATATACAGCTGGGTATCCGTATGGATCAGCATTAAGAGGTATTTCATCTGATAGAACATTCAAATTAAAAGTTTCATGTGGATCCCCTACTCCTCTATAACTTACAGATAGAAAACTTTCATTTGAGACTTCACTTACTAGTAGGCCAGGTGTTCTTGAAAATAACTGCCTTGCATTATTTGTAGAGATCTCAGGAATATCTGATAGCTCAATATTAGTAGCTTTTTTACCTTCAAATAATTTTCCAGATTCAGATTTAGGTAAAAAATAATTTCTAAGTCTTTCCTCATCGTAACCAGAAGGAGTAACTGTCATTGTAGTTACCTCTCTATCTTCAGCTAGTAAAATAGAGGAATAATAGATATCACTTATAAATAGATAAGTAATTAAAATAATTATATTTTTTTTAATTTTCAAGTTATTCATTTATTAATTTAACACTGCTATTATCTAGACCGTCTAAAGGTATAGTATTTTTTTGCAGTAGTTATAGCGAAGTTGCTCGGTATGTCAAGCGAAAGAATGTATAGACAGGGACAACTCAATCAAAATTACTTTAATTAACTTCTGTGTCTTTATTTTTCGTATATGTCTTCTTCACGCAACTACATGAATCACAAGTTCCAATTTTACACTTTGTAAATTTCCTAATCACAAAGCCAATGGCAAGAAGTAAAATAATTGTCAAAGACAATATCTCAATGGATGAAATATCATTTCCTACAATCTGTGTACTAGAAGCATCCATTAGGAGAAAATCCTATAAGTTATGAATGAACCTATATAGGCTAAAGCAGACATATAAATAAATATAAAGAAAACCCAAGTCCATGATCCAGTTTCCCTTCGACAGACTGCAAGTGTGGACATACACTGACAAGAGAAAACATAAAAAACCATTAAAGAATAAGCAGCAGCTTTTGTAAAAGTACCGTCATCTCTTCTATGCTGCAACTCTTTGATTATAGAACTAGTTTCATCGTCGGTAGATTCTAAATTATAAATAGTAGAAAGTGAAGAAATAAAAACTTCTCGAGCAGCAAACGAGGCTAAAATACTAAATCCTATCTCCCAATTAAATCCAATCGGTTTAATCGCTGGCTCCATTATTTTCCCTATTTGAGCAGCGTAACTTTGAGATACAGTGCTATGAGTTTCAAGCTGAGTATCAAGCTTATCAGGCCTAGGGAAACTGGCTAAAAACCATAAGATTATTGAGCATGCGAGTATCATACTCCCTGCACTTTTAAGAAACGACAATACCCTATCATAAACTTCTACAAGAACGATCCGTAAATTAGGAAGTCGAAGCGGTGGCACCTCCATTAAAAATAAAGAAGACTCACCTTTTAAGATTGTTCTTCTGACGGCGAAAGAAATTATACCAGCGGCAATTATACCAAGTGCATACATCACAAAAAGTACTACACCCTGCTGAGATAAACCAAAGATTTTATCACTTGCTGGAATAAATGCAGCGATCAAAACAGTATAAACTGGCAATCTGGCACTACAACTCATTAAAGGTGCTACAAGTATAGTAGCTAATCTATCTGATCTTGATGGAATAGTTCTAGTACTTAATATTCCTGGAATAGCACAGCCAAAAGAATTTAATAACGGAATAAATGATCGACCCTGAAGTCCGAAAGGTCTCATAAGTCTGTCCATGATAAAAGCGGCACGGGCTAAATAGCCTGAGTCATCTAGAATACCTAGTAATAGAAACAAAACTCCAACTTGTGGGACAAAAATAATTACATTTCCAACTCCAGAGATTACTCCATCAAGTATCAAACTTTTTAGAATACCATCGGTCATAAAAGTACCGATAAAATTGCTAATATAGGATATAGAATTTTCAATTAAACTCATTGGATACTGTGATAGAGTAAAAATCGAATTAAAAAATGCTAACATCAATAAAAAGAAGACAAATACTCCGGATAATCTTCCAAGTAGAATCTTATCTAAACTTTCAGATAAAAGTGTTTTTACTTGTCTGGTTTTTGATACTTTCCTAGAAATGTTATTTGCAGCGAAGTATCTAGATTCTAAATCAAACTTCTCAGTATCTTTATCCGTATCTCTCTCTAATAAATCATCTATAATCTGCTGACTTTTGACAGGCTGACCCTTAAACCACTGTCCTTTAAATTTAGAAACCTTATTTTCTTCTATAGTCTTTATTAGATTTAAAATTATTTCTGATAAATTATTCTTATTAAGCTGGCTCTGTTTGCTATTTTTAGAGGTAAAAATCTCTATATCGAGTTCTCTTCTTAGGATCTCTGGATAAATTTTAATTCCCCTCTCCTCTGCTAAGTCAGTCATGGTCAATAAACCAACCGTAGGATAACCAAGATCGATTATTTGGGTGGCTAGAAATAAATTTCGCTCTAAGTGTAAACAATCTAAAGTTAAAATAATTCCATCTGGACGACCGGATTGTGAGTTAGAAAGTTCTCCTCTTTTTAAGTCACTTTGTTTGAATTCGTCCTGTATTAATTCACCTTGTATTAATTTTAAAGTAACCTGCTCATCATCAGAGATACCAACTAAACTATAGATACCTGGAACATCCATAACAGAATGCTTAGATAACTTATCTAAAATTAAATTACCTTCCTTACTTTCAACAGTAACGCCTGCATAATTTCCAACTTTATATCGTAGGCCTGTTAGAAGATTAAAAATCGTAGTTTTCCCACTGTTTGGGTTTCCTACAAGTATGAAGCGATATTCTTTTTCTGAATATATCTTATCGGTATTTTTATGATCGGTAGTTTGCACTTAGTTATAACTAACTAGAGCCTAATACAAAAGAATTGTAACTTAATACTTCACTCAATACAGCACTAGAATTTGGAAGCTCTCCTAAAGAAAAGTTTTCTGTATTGTGATAATCATGACTAGTTGGACTTAGAGAAATTTGCTCTTCTATTAATTGTACCTCAATTCCAGCAGCTTCACTTCTTCGTAAAGATACTACGGTATCCCGAAATGAAATCATTATTGGATCACCTAGTGGAGCGACTGATACCACCTCTAAAGTTGTCATCGCCACAAGACCAAGAGACATCAATCTAGTGCTTAAATTTTTATCTTTCTCGCTTATAGAATAGATTATAGCTCTATCCCCCAGATTTAATTCACTTAATTTTTTATTATTAGACATTATATCTATTTATTTAGCACTATTAATGATCGGATATTAGAGCATACTAAGCGTTTGCTTTATATACCAAACAAACAATTGACGCAATAGTTCTACTTAGCGCAAGTGCTAATTAACAGAACCATAACTACATATGGCTATCTACTTAAGTAGCCTGCTAAAGTTTGTTCGGGTTTAGAAAAGTGATTAGGAGCGAACTTGGTGTTTAATGTCATACTATCTAATAAATCTTCAATTTCACAGCCCATAATATAAGAAAAGCTTAATTCTACTTCTTCGCCAGCTCTGACACTTAAAGGATTATACAAAGGTAAAATCAAGTACTGATTGTGCCAAAAAATTCCTCTATTTTCTGAAGGTATTGCTGTAAGCAAATTTTTTAATATCACCCTTACTGAATTTAAATTTCCGTCCTCAGTAATTTTAAACGTACCATTCCAACTGATGCTATTTGGTAAAGAATCTTTATACTGAGCTGTTTGAAAAACAACAGGATCAGAAAGCTCGTTTGATTTTCTTGTTTTATCCCCCGGAATTTGAAATAAAGGAACTGGCGCGTTATAGCCAAAAAAATTAAAGTCATATTCCAATGCTTGCACTGCCTGAATGAAGCCTTCAGGTATAAAATGCGGAAGTCTATCACCAAAGCGAGCTCTATATCTTCGCTTAAAAGACTCCATCATTTCTATTTGTTTTTCTCTTAACATTCCTACGTGAATCATTTCACAAATAACAACATCTACTGGTTCAGGTGGAAGATATTCAAATGCATTAGCTTGCACAACTTCAACTCTATCGCCATTTGGATTTGAACTAAGAAACTTTCTAGCAGCTTTTACATTTTCTGGAATTTGCTCAACGCAATAAACCTTAGAAGCTTTTTGTGCCGCATAATAAGACATCACACCAGTGCCGCCACCAAGTTCTAAAACTTTTCCACCAACAGGAACACTTGAATCTATCGCATCCTTAAAATTCAACATTCTTTGCTCATCCTGAAGCATTGCGAAATGATAAATCAAAGGAATGTCTGCACCTAGTTTTGTTTTTTTGATTTCTTCTTTGAACATTTAAATATGAAAATGACTTGCGTGAAATAAATGAGTAATTTAGATGCCAACTTATAAAAAACGATCCCGCACACTCTGCTAAATACCGAAGCAATTAAGTATAAAAACAAGATAAGTAGCTAATAAGTTTAATCATTAAATTATAAAAATATTCTATGAATCCATAAATATGATATAAAATCATCTCTATAAAAATATTTGACTTTAATCTAAAATGAACATCAACGAATTTCAATCCACCCTTCTCTCACATCCCACTTTAAACATCAGATTTCTTCTTCCTGACAATAGACTCATACCTAGTCATTTTCATATAACTGAAGTTGGTCGAATACAAAAGAATTTCATTGATTGCGGGGGAACGATACGTGAAGTTAAAACTTGTCTTTTACAAACTTGGATAGCTAATGATTTAGATCATAGATTAACTTCAAAAAAATTATCTGAAATAATTAAACTAGCTACTCCAATACTAAAGGACGATAATCTTCCAGTTGAAGTGGAATATGAAAATAATTTAATTTCTCAATTTCCCGTGATTGATTTTAAAGTATCGGATTCAGAATTAATATTTCAATTAGGATCTAAACACACAGACTGCTTAGCAAAAGATAAATGTAAAGTTGATCTTAATGTTATAAATAATGACTCTTGTTGTTCGACTACTGGTTGTTGTTAATCTCTTGAAAACTCAATTTCTTAATATCAAACAGGAAATTTTATTTCTGATTCCTGCCTTAATAATAGGTAGCTTAACACTAAGAGCTGTGTTTCTTGCAGAAATCCCAACTCCTGTAGTCATAGAGGGGTTCATTGATGCTAAAGAACTAATCTTTGTCTCGACCTCAAAAAAAATTAAACCTAACATTCAAAATACCGAAACAATAGCTCCTAGTATTTTTGTAGAAGATGATTTTGTATATTTTATGACTTCAAAAATTGGAGATTATATCGAATACAAAATTCCATCGTTTCCTTCTGGCGATTATAATATCAGTCTCATAATGGCTTCTAATAAAGATTTCGGTGCGGTTAAAGCATCAATTAATGGCATTCAGATTGCAGATCAAGTTAATTTATTTCAAACTCATTATAAGCCTATCATCCATAATACAACCAAAGTAAAGCTAAATGGAGAGAATGATATTTTACGAATAGAAGTAATCGGATCTGAGCCAAATTCATCTATAGCCGAGTATCAAATAGATCCTAAATATCAAATTGGCATAGATGGAATAGCAATAACAAAAATCACTTCTCACGAAGCAAACGATGAAAAGGTCGCTCAATAAGATAATATAATACAATAGAAATTATATTTATAATCAAAAAATGAGGAATCAAACCCATAGACTCAATTGTCGTTGGACCAGTAAAAATACCAATATTAAATGGCAAATCAACAAATGGTGCAGCGTGTATCAAATAAAAAATATAGGAAGAACAACCTAAAATTACAAAAAGCTTAGTACTTAAAATTTGCCCAATATATGAACTTTCCTTCCATAATCCTAAGATAAAAATCCCAATAAAAAGTGGTAACAGATAATGCACAATAGGAGCACATGGGGCACAATATACAGCGATACCAGGACAATAATTTAATTCATAAAATATAAATAAACTACCTATTAGTCCCAGATAAGTAATCCAAGAAATTTTACTATACTTGTCTTGAAACAAGGAATTTTTAAAATAAACATAAATCCACATTCCAAATAAAAATTCAAAACACCTTCCAAAAAAAGTATTAATTACAACCATTCTATGAGGATAAAAAAAATCATTTGTTCCAAATATATTTGGATTACTTGCACATAAATAAGCTATTGAATAAAAGACAAGACAAAGAACACCAAGCGGTATGCGACAAATCGCCTTCAACAATAATGGGGCTAATAAATAAAAAACCACTTCAACACTTAAAGACCAAGCTTGACCAATATGATAAAAATAATATTCTTTAAAAAAGCCCCTCAAAAAAGTAAGATTTAAAATCCATGCTTTAACTCTATAATCATCAACAATAATATAAGCCGCGACCGAAGTTATAAAGTACATAGGATAAATCCTAGCAAAGCGATTTCTCAAAAAGCGAAAAATCCACACTCTACTAAGCTGAACCGAGTCATAATAATTTAAAGCAATAAGAAAACCACTCAAAACGAAAAAAACAGATACTCCAATATGCCCCTGCCAGAACATTGAAAAAAGACGAACCCCTACAATATCAGCTGATGGAGTATAATGATGAAAAAAAACTAAAAAAGCCGCAATCGCCCGTAAACCTGTTAATGAATCAATTTTTCGTCCAGTATTGGGCATGCTATTAAAATATAATTACTTTTCCCCATTAAAAACCAGTATTTCTACTCTAGCTAGCCCTAAAATTATCAATATCTTAGGGTATACTTGGCAAACCATAAATTTTTATATATAAACCCTCAAAATTATGCGCCCATAGCTCAGCTGGATAGAGCAACTGACTTCTAATCAGTAGGTCAGACGTTCGAATCGTCTTGGGCGCAATTATTTAATGATATTTTGGGTGGCGGTAGCTCAGCTGGATAGAACGAGTTAGGTTCCAGTCAGAGTGACTAAATGTCACGCTGACCCGAGCTCGCTAACTTCTAATCAGTAGGTCCCTTCGAGAGGCTCAGGGCAAGCAGACGTTCGAATCGTCTTGGGCGCAGATTTTTGTTACCTTAGTCATAGTTCTTTAAAATTCTTATCTGGGTAAATTAAGCTATATAAGCAGTGATAAAATAATTTTATATAAAGTTTTTTTAACACTGCTGTAGTGTTAAGGTTTTCTCAAATCTCTTGAAAGGGTTTTTATTATGTCGAACAATACCAAGATCAAAGTAGCACTTGTTGGTGGTGGAGAGGGAAGTTTCATCATACGTGCTGCGCACATGCCGGCTATCATGATGGACAATCATTACGAAGTTGTCGCTGGTGCATTTAGCAGTAATCCAGAAAGGTCAAAGGCTTCAGCTGCTCATTTCCGCGTAGATGAAGATAGAGCATATGGCAGCTGGCAAGAAATGCTCGAAAAAGAGATCGAACGTGAAGACGGTGCAAGAATGGTTGTTATTGGAACTCCAAATCACTTGCATGTTCCTATTGCAATTGCAGCTTGGAATCTTGGCTATCACGTAGTGACTGATAAGCCAATGTCAAATACCTTAGCAGAAGCCGAGAAACTCTACTATCTTGTTAAAAATGATACAAGAAAAAAACAGGTCTTTGCGATAACTCATAACTATATGAGAAATCCAATGGCTGTAATGGCCGCTGAAATGGTTCGGAATGGTGATCTCGGTGGAATTCATTATGTTTCTGCTAACTATTTTCAAGGTTGGCTTGCAGACAAACTTGAAGATGAAGGGCATAAACAAGCTTCATGGAGAACTAATCCAGATCAAGCTGGTGCTGGTGCATTTGGAGACATTGGAGTTCACGCTTTTATGCAAGCTATAATGATGAGTAATCTAGATCCAGACACTATCATGGCCCAACTTAATACCTTAGTAGAAGGAAGAGAAGTCGACGATCATGGATTTGCGATAATTTCAACTCTACAAGGTGCTAGAATCATACTTCAAGCATCACAGGTAATGCAAGGGCATGTCAATAATCATTGGATTGAAGTTTGTGGGACTAAGGGAAGTTTACTTTGGAGACAAGAGGATCCTGATTATCTTGAGCTTAAGGTGAATGGAAAACCAAAGTCAACCTATCAAAGAAATGCCTGCACCATGACACCCATCGCAGCAAGTCTTTGCCGAGTTCCCGGAGGCCATCCAGAAGCTTATCTTGAAGGATTTGCAAATGTGTATTCACAAGTTGCAAATCAAATTCACTGCATTGAAAATGGACTAGCTCTACCAACTGACCTTCTAGCGCTCGCTCCTAATGTAGGAGATGGATATAGTGGAAATATTTTTATAGAGTGTTGTCAAAGATCTAACGAAACAGGGATTGAAACTGAATACTTGGAATAAGAAAGTTTAATTCTTTCGCATGAACATATTTTTTGATCTACTTACAAACAGTAAGTAGATCATCGGCGTTAAATGACTACAGCAGCTTAGTTATTAAGTAAGATTGTTAAGTAAAAAAGTCATTATTTCATAGCAATACTAAATCAAAACCTCAAAAATGGATAACTAACTAATATTATGATCTAACAATTATCTTAATAAATTATTATTTTTATATTTTTGAACTCCAATAACTCACTATCATGACGGACAAGAACCCATTTCGTCTTAATCTTGCAGAGATAGAACAGAAGTCCAGTGGGACTTTAAAAAAAGTCGTATCCTTAATCAAGCCTTTTGAAAGCTCCTTAGAAAAATGGACAAGTTTACAAGCTTTAGCAGAGCAATATGATCTGGCTAAAAGTCAGGGTATTAACTCTTCAAACTTTCCAGAAGTTGCCCTTGAGATGCTTAATATAAAGTACAGCATCTCAGCAGAAGAACTTTCAAAAATACCAAAAACTGGGCCAGTGGTTATTGTAGCTAATCATCCATTTGGTGGAATAGAAGGAATTATCTTAATCAATATACTAAAAAGAGTTAGACCAGACTTTAAGGTTCTTGCTAATTTTATTTTGGGTAGAGTTGAAGAGTTAAAAGATAACTTTATTCTTGTAGACCCTTTTGGATCTAAATCAAGCACTAGAAAAAATACTCAGCCATTAAGAGATTCAATTGATTATCTAAAATCAGGCGGACTACTTGCTACATTTCCATCAGGTGCAGTCTCTCATTTACAATTGAAGCTAAGACAAGTTGCGGACCCTGATTGGAATACAAATATCGCAAGAATTACCAGAAAAGCAGGTGCCACAGTTGTACCACTATTTTTTGAAGGGCATAATGGGCCTCTTTTTCAGACTGCTGGATTAATTCATCCACTGCTTAGAACCCTTATGATTCCAAGAGAATTATACAATAAACGAGGGAAAGAAATAACAGTAAGAGTAGGATCTGAAATTAGCACTGCTAAGTTAAAACAGTTTAAAAATGATACCGAAGTACTAAATTATTTGAGACTGAGAACATACCTACTTGGCTCTCAGCAACATCATCTAAAACTGGATAAGAAAAAGAAATTATCTAAATCGAGTTCAGGTACAAACCGTATACTAGAACCGATAGTTCCAGAAGTTGATTCTAGTTTAACTAGTAGAGAGGTAAGTAGCTTACCACTAGAACAAATACTTGTAGAATCTGGTGACTTCTCAGTTATATACGCAGATGCAGATCAAATACCATTCTGCTTGAGAGAGATTGGAAGACTAAGAGAAATTACATTTAGAAAAGTTTCTGAAGGATCAGGTAAAAGTATCGATCTTGACGGCTTTGACAACTATTACAAACATTTATTTATTTGGGATAAAAGCCAAGATAAAATTGTAGGAGCTTACAGACTGGGTAGCGTCGGAGACATACTAGAAAAGTATGGCATTAGTGGTTTGTATACGAGTACCTTATTTGCATACAAAAAGAGCTTACTTGAACAGCTTTGTCCTGCACTAGAAATGGGAAGGTCTTTCATTAGAGAAGAATATCAAAAAAATTATCTATCTCTTCAACTACTATGGAGAGGAATCGGTAGTTACGTAGGCAAATTTCCAGATTATAAAATATTATTTGGTACAGTAAGCATAAGCAGTGAGTATAATTCAGTATCTCAAATGCTTATTACTTCTTTCTTAAAAGATAATAGTTTTATACCTGAATTTGCAAACCTAATAAAAGCGAGAAATCCACATAAGCCTCATCCTCTAAAAGGTGTAAACTCTAAAGAAACTAGTGTGTTAGTAAAAGATTTAAAAGACGTTAATGAGCTTATTGCTGAGATAGAGGCAAAAAACCATTCCATACCAGTTCTATTAAGACAGTACCTAAAACTTGGTGGGAAGTTATTAGGATTTAACATAGATAATAGCTTTGGTGATGTTCTTGATGGCTTAATTTATGTAGACCTAAGAGAAACAGATATTAAAATGCTTGAAAAATATTTTGGGAAAGAAGAGGCCTTACAATTCTTAAAGTATCACGGGAAGAAGTAGAAAGCTCCTTAATTTCTTAATAAAGGCCCAGGTACTTCTTTTCCGATGTTCTTTATTTGATTCTTCTCATCTAAGAAAATACATTTTGGTGTATATTTAATTGCATCTTCATTATTAAAAAATCCAAAACATGCAATTATTATAATATCACCAGGATGGCACAGATGTGCCGCAGCGCCATTTATAGCAATAGTATTAATGGACGACGGATTATCTTCGCCTTTGATTGCATAAGTTTCTAACCTATTACCATTTGTCACATTCCAAATTTCAACTGCTTCGTAAGGAATAATACCGGCAGCTTCTAACAAAACTGGTGGAATAGATATGCTTCCTTCATATAGGACGTCAGCATGAGTAATTGTTGCACGATGAAGTTTTGAGCGTAGGATCTTTCTTAACATACTCTGGAAAATTAAATTTTAATTTTCCAGAGTATAACTATTTTATAACAACAGGCATAGTTCTTCTTTTCTCTTCGGTAGAAGAATTAAGTAACGTAACAGTCTCATTGTAACCTTGCTCTATAAGAGCCTGAATATACTCAGTGTGTAAAGCCGCATAGGATAAAACTTCATAAGCTAGTTCTTCGCCCATTTTATATTTTAAAATTCTAAAAATTGGCCAGGTGGGCCCCAAGGCATCCATAAATGCCTTATTAGATTTTCCAACTGCGGCCTTTAACAATGGGCCAAGTGGAGCCTTATTAACGCACTCAAGCATATTCTTTGGAACCATACAAAAAGTAGTATCAGACGCTGGCACCTCCCAAGTTGGCTTAGTATCGTAAGGCTCTCCGTACTGATCAAACCACCATCTTCTACCTGAAGAGTCTAATAAAATTGCGGAATCAGCACCTAATCGCAAAGCTGGATCTACCGGAACGTTATCACATATTCCACCGTCTATTAATCTTACTTCTCTTTTATCAATATTAAGATCGACAGCTGGAAGTACTGATGGAAGAGCTGCAGAGGCTAATCCATGAGCAGCAGTTAATTCAGGTAAAGTTATTAAATCAAAATTAGAACCATGAAGATCATCTTCTGTTGGCATTTGTTTTAATGAAGCCAGAAGCAAAGCTTTTCTAGTAACACCTTCTAAAGTAGCCATTACCGCTACGGCTGTTAGATTTCCTTTTAAATTATTCGCCTGGATTCCACCGAAATGTTTTATAGCTTCGTCTACTTCTTGTCTTAACGGTGTCGGATCAAAGATAGATGCTGAAGTCGCAATAGGACCTGGTGATCGATAACGAAGCATAGCTACTTGTATTGCTCTAATAAAAGTCTTGCTCATGTGTCCTGAAAAAGTATTTCTAAAAGTTCTTCTCTTCCATACTTCTTCTATTACACTTAAGACTTCCGACAAAGAGTGCCCTGCCCCAGCGCCAAGAATTAAAGAATTCACTGCTCCAATACTTGTACCTGCAATAACAGTTATTTTTCTAGAATTTAAATCTGTCTTATCAACTAATGCTTTTAAAGCACCAACTTGATAAGCCGCTCTAGAACCCCCGCCAGAAAGTACAAGAGCTATTCTATCATTGTCATTTAAAAAATTGGGCATATTTAACTAAGTATATTAATTACATTATACACTAATATTAGATGAGCATAAGATATAATTAGACTAGAATAGTCTTTCAAGTGCTTATTAATTGTCCAAGCTAAGAATTTATAAAAATAAAATCATCTTTATCAGGAGCTTCAAAGCTCTGTCTTAGAACTTTGGCATACTCTGGTGAGATAAGATCACCTCTAGAAGAAAGACGTGTGACTATTGTATTATCATCAGCCTCGATACAAACACATTTAAGTCCTGGAATTTTAGTCTTAAGGTAGTCTCTATGCCTTTTTTTATATGTTGCCTGAGTAATTACAAGTTTTTTATGATTTTTTCTTAGTAGTAATATTTTCTCTGCTACTATTTCAAAAAAGCGATCTCTCATCTCCATTGTAAAAGGTTGTTGTTCAGAAATAGCTAGCTTCATCTCTGGAGTGGAATCAATATCTGCATGGTAAACATAATAACCAAATTCGGTTCCTAATAAGTCACCGACATAAGACTTCCCTGCCCCAGCTAAGCCATATAATAAAATAATGTCTGTATCTGATGAATTTGTAATATCGTTTAAAAAAATCAAAGTAAAAATTTAATCAATAACAATCAAGTAAAAAATAAATGGCAAGGAAAGTGAAAACCACTTTAGAACCTTACCAAGAAATTTCAACTTGCTTAGAAAGCATAACCTTCACTAATTTAACTCAAAACTAAGCGAAAGTCCTGCTTCTTCATACAAATTCAAAGACATCATTTCAGCCTGAGCTCTGTAATGGTGCTTACTATAAACAAAAAGTAGTAACACAGCCAGATCTGCTAACTCGTCGCCCGTAAGCGAGTTCTCATTAAATGAAATCTCTACCAAACGATTAACCCTAGCAAACTCATAGTCAAAGTGTTGTTTTTTACACAGCTCTTTTTGTAGCATCCCAAGTACAAATCTGATGTAGCCATTCGACGCAACAGTCACCAACTCATTCAAGCATGCCATCCCAATTCTCCTTAAACTTGGAACAACTAAAACCATCTTTTCCCCTTGCCAACTATTAGATAAAACTACATTTTCACTACGTTAGTCAACAAAATGATCATTCTAGTCCTAAAATAGTACTCATGAAAATTAATCAAACTTCCGATTTACAAATCACTTGATTATATTTTTTTACTTTATGTCTGTAATTGTTCGAGGATTCTATGCTTTCTATGTCAAAGAAAACTCTTTTTTTATTGCTACTGTCAGTCACTACCATATTATTAGTAATTGCAACTCCTAGTAGAGAACTCACTAATACTTTTACAGCTAGAAATGCTCCTGCAGTAACAACTAGCATAGATGAATTTAAAGATTTCGATAGAACTAGAGCTGGATTAATACCCATAATTATAAATGGCCAGACGATAGGTTGGAGAATAAGTTTTAATGATAGTACTGTTCCAAGTAGCATAATAGATGAAATAAATTTAACTGAGCAAAATGTAAATCAAGTTACTGGAAAATCAAGAAAAATTAAATTAATTTCCTTGCCAGCTACAAACAATAGCTGGCTTAGTCACAGAACAAATGATTTTTACCTACAAAATATAAAAAGTAATTCTGCTGATGGAATTTTTATAATGGGAAGTGATAATTCACTTCCTGGTGCCTTTGAAATAACATATGATAATAACGGAGCAGGTCTTGGTTTAAACTTAAGTAAAGGAACAGCTTTTGATCTTCGATGGTACACAGACCACGTAGCTGCAGGACGAGACAGCATTGTTTCGCTTGAATTAACAGATTCAAGCGGTAGAAGCTTCAATAGAGTTGTGAGATATCTTTTTAATCCAAATCAAAGCGGTGGAATTAGTGTTCAAAGGTACGAGAATCTACTATTTCAGCTTTCTGAATATTCGGCTCAACAAGTAAATCTTTCAAATATATCTAAAATTAGACTCTACTTAGAAGGTGGGATCGCTCAAGATCCTATAATAGATTATTTAAGAGTAAATACTAATCCATACTCACTAAGCGGAAATGTAAAAATTAGAGGAACATCAATTTCAGTAAACGGAGCCGAAGTCACAACTACAATTGGAACAAATGTATTAACTAAATCAACTGAAACTGGCGGAAATTATCTTATTCCTGATATCAGTGATGGAAGTTATTCAATGTCAATATCAAAGCCTGGGTATGTTCTAGTAGGAACAAATTTTACAAATCCAATAGTTATTGCTGGTCAAAATAGAAATAACGTAAACTTTGAATTTGATTGTGCGCCTGGTTATACATTACAAGGTAATGAATGCCTACCCGGCATGAGTATAGATGCATCGGATGGAACTTTTTTACCACATGTTCTTGTTACTTGGGTAGGTGCGCCTAATGGCTCATCTTGTGAATTAAGTAGAAAGCCTAGTTCGGGTGGACAATATACTGTGATTGCTATTGGAATCACAGGAACTAGACATGAAGATACCTCTTCAGTACCAGGAACAAAATATCTTTATCAAGTAAAATGTGGTGGACTTGTGAGTGACGAAAATGAAGGCTACAGAGTGCCACAAAATAATTCATGCCCTACAGGAGTAGATTGTTTAGATTCTGACCTCGAACCTACTGCATGCGCTAGTGCTAATGGATTCTTAAATCAAATTAATATAGCTAGCGTATTAAATAGAGGTAACATAGATCTAAATACTACTGTTGAGTACAGAGATCTGGAAGGAATAGTCAGAGGATCAACAAATACTAGGTTAATCCCTTATCAGAAAATGGACTTCATCATAAATGACCTAGGTCTTGTTAAAGATACCTACGGAACTGTTTGCGTGAAAACAGACGCTAGAACTAATGGAGCATGGGGTGGAGGACTGTCCCTGTATAAAGCTGATGCTAGAAAAACTCAAGGTACTTTTGGAGATGCTTTCGACTTTGTACTTTACTATCCATATAGGAATCCCCAAGTTGGGACATTCACTCAACCTCTAAATACAAATCACTTTGGAGTTAGAAAAGACGGTACTGTAGCAAATTGGATCAGAATTACTGATGCGCAAAGAGGTGATGGAGAAAGACTTAGAGGAGTTCTAGTTTACACTGACGCTAGTGGAGCTATAATTTTCCAAGATATAGTAAATATTCCAGACGGAGGAAGATTTGACTACTCAGGTCATGAAGCAATTGGAACCTATAAAAATCTAGATAATATCGGTATGGTAAAATTCATGCCAGCTTCAAAGTCTGATGGATCTGCTGCAAAGTACTATATGAGTACTGGTAGATACTTCTATGACTGTATAGGAGCATCATGCACGAACTTCTATACTGCTTTCGTATTACCAAAAAGACCGTCCACTGATGTTATGACATCTGGAGGAGTTAGCACTATAGAAGGAGAAACTGTTGTATTGGAATTAAATAATAATACTGATAACTCAAGTGCTGATGTTGATCTTAAATCGTACGCGGCTCTCGGTGCCACTAGTAATATGAGAAAAGCAATTCCAGCAAACGGAACTGCTCATGTTACAATAAACAAGCATAATGGTGTCGGATTATTAGATAACAATACCGTAGGTGGTATAAATGTTGATGCAATGACTGGCTCAGTAGCCACTACATCAATATTCTATAAGCTAGATAACAAAGGTGTACTAGAGTATGCTTATGCTGCTCCTTTAGCCGGGGCTAACAAAACGGTACAATTTAGCGAGTTCAATAGTTTCATCGGTAATATAAATGTCTCTGAACTATTTAACTCGACTGACAGGGAAGCAAGTGTTCAAATTCAAGCTAGAGATGCTAGTAATAATCTAGTACTAAACAGCACTATCATAGTTAGACCATTTAGTACTGAGAGAGTAACATTAACTTTACCTAAGGATACTTACGGAACAATAGTAGCACAAAGCACTACTCCTGGAATATCTTTCAGAAACTACGTTAGAAGAAGTGATTATGTAGTATCCTTTAAAGGTGAGTAATTTTAATTAGTCAACAAAATGATCATTCTAGTCCTAAAATAGTACTCATGAAAATTAGATAAACTTCCGATTTAAAACTCTGTTGATTATAATTTTTACTATACGTCCATAATTGTTCGAGGATTCTATGCTTCTAATGTCAAAGAAAAGCCTTTTTTTATTGATAATATCAGTTATTACCATATTATTAGTAATTGCTGCTCCTGATAGTAAGCAAACTAATACGTTTTCAGCTAGACTCAGTCTTCCTGTTTATATTACTAGTATAGATGAATTTAAAGATTACGACAGTACTAGAGCTGGATTTATACCCTCTATTATAAATGGCCAGACAGTAGGTTGGAGAGAAACTTTTCGAAATAGAAACACACCAAACAATATAATTGATCAAATAAACTTTACAGAGCAAAATTTAAATAGAGTCTCTGGTAGATCAAGAAAAGTAACTTTAACTTCATTTCCTATAACTACAAACAATACCACATCGAACAAAGATACCGAGTTTTATCTTCAAGACATAATTACAAATACGTCTGACGGAGTTTTTGATCTAGGATCAAATACCTCAACTGCGGGAGCCTTTGAAATTATATATGATAATAACGGAGCAGGTCTTGGTTTAAACTTAACTAAAGGAACAGCTTTTGCTCTTCGATGGTACACAGACCACGTGGCTTCAGGACGAGACAGCATTATTTCTCTTGAATTAACAGATTCAAGCGGTAGAAGCTTCAATAGAGTTGTAAGATATCCTTTTAATCCAAATCAAAGCGGTGGAGTTAGTGTTCAAAGGTATGAAAATCTACTATTTCAACTTTCTGACTATTCGGCTCAACAAATAAATCTTTCAAA
>JAIYCX010000042.1 GCA_027487795.1 Pseudomonadota bacterium
AGATATTGGTATTACTGTTGTAGACGGACCTTTCTTCTCTGTTATGCCATATCCTGCGGAGAAATTGCATACACTTTCTCATGTAAGATACACACCACATCACTCTTACTTTGATGAAGTGGGTAAATCTGCTTATGAAGGTATGATAAAATTTGAAAAAGAGACCAGAGTAGATCGAATGATTAGAGACTCGAAAAGATATTTACCTTTTATAGAAAACTGTACTTATAAAAAATCTATCTTTGAACTAAAAACTGTTTTAATAAAAAACGAAAAAGATGACGGTAGGCCAATTCTATTTGAACAAAATCAAGGCTTGCCTAATGTATACTCGATTCTGGGTAGTAAGATTGATAACGTTTATGACGTATTTAAGGCTACTGAAGGGGTTTAATCGTGGGCACTATATCACCCCTTCAGTAGCCTTAGGTTGATGTTAGTTATTCAATTATCTCAAAGCTATTAGGATAACTAATTGCTGAGATATATGGAGCTAAGGGTTCCTTAATATTAATATGAATGAAATTGCCTATAACCTTATAGTTTGTCACTGTAAGAATTGACCCATTATGCAGTTTAATTTTATTGCCTTTTAGTAGTGCACTAAGATTTTGTTGTGAGTTATCTAATGAGATAACGTTATAAAAAGTACTAGTTCCACCAAGCCAATTTTTATCTGTGATATTACTAAGGTGAAGATTATTGGCGTTATTACCTATGTTTAAATCACTATCTGTAAACGAGACCTCTTTTTTCCCATCTTCTGATATTACGGCAAATTTAGATATCTTAACAGACTTATCGGTAGCTAGGCTGATATTTGAAATTATCTCACTCCACCAATGAGGTGTTGAGCTTAAACGAATCGCGTAGCGGTGCTTTCCTGGGTTTGCTGTAAATACATAATCTACTCTTTTAATTTTCTTTTCGTCAAGTAACTCTACTTTAGCAGTTTGAGTACTATTTGATTCTATTTCAAGAAACAAATAGTAGGAGTTCTTCTTTTGGGTACCCAAGTCGAGTGGCAAAAATAGAGAATTTTGGACTAATTCACGACTCAAATTACTTACAGAGTTGAACAATTTTTGATCTGCTAATTCGCCCCAAACCATAGGAATTTCTCCTAAGTTATAGCTAACGGGATTCAAAATTGGCCTCTTCTCAGGTCTTATCTTTTTTAACTTCTTTTTAAAATGATCATTTTTTTTATTTTTCACATAAATGGTAAATCCACTCATTGTTAAAAAGGGCGAATAATTTTGAAAAATATGTTCCGCTATTTTAAAATATTTATATTCTACGGGAATACCATCTATGCGATGCCAAAAGTTTGAAAGAGTGGGTATTAAAACTAATGGAATTTTAGCCTTTTTTATTTGTTCTAAGGCAAAATCCTGAGATATGTCTCCATTAAGAAGTAAGGGAGATTGGTTAACGTATAGTGGGTTCTTTCGTTCAACCAGAGCATAATAATAATTCGTTGATGAAAAATCAAAATAAGTTTCATCTGGAAGTAATAAGTCGTTAACAATCTTTTTAAAATTACGAATTTCTTCGAAACTGAAAGATTCTATTACCCGAGTTTGAGGAAATGCGAGCAGCGGTTGGAATTTTTCGTTAAATGAAACAGAAGCAAATGCTTTAGTAAAATAGCTAACTTCTTTATTACTAAAAGTAGTACTTAATATATTAGTTACATAAAAAGTGCTGATTAAAATACAAAGCAGGTAAATAAGATTATTTTTTTTTCTTAATATATGGGTATAACAAATGAAAGCCATAGGGATTGTACTTATTGCCATCGAAATATTATTAAAGAAAAAACTATGTCTCACGATTCCACGAGGGGCATTAAAGTAAAAAAACAAACTAAAAAATACGAAAAAAAGTAAGGCTGCTAACTGTGGCTTGCTTTCTGCTATTTTAATAAAAAAATTTCTAAAAAGAATCGATTTCCAAATTGTTTTGAATAGCAAGAAGAGAGTTATAATTGGTAGAAGATAATAGGTAATCCTAAAGACAACATGATTGGAATCGCCTAAGTTTTCAAATGTCCAATTTTGGTTAGAAGTTACGAGCGATAGAATTTCTAATAAGCGATAAATTGGATTTACTCCTTTTATAAAACATAAAAAAACAAAAACGGACGCCGTAGCACTAGCTGAAATTGCTCCAGTTTTTATAAATGATTTTAAATGATAAGGCTTTTGAGTCATGAAGTGGATCAGGAAATATCCTAAGAAGCCGGCCATTGCAGCAGCGTAACCTAGATCCAATCTATAAAGTAATAGAAAAATAATTGAAGCCCAAAACCAATAAAATTGTTTATTTTCCTTTCGATAAAATAAAGAAAATAGAGTTAATGCAACAAACCCACTATAAATATAGTTAGTAATAATCACATTAATCATTGGAAAACATAGTAACAGAGAGAATGCTGAAAAAGCACCGATAAATCTTTTTAGCAGAATGTAAACCAACAGATAAGTAAAAATAAGATTATAAGAGTTATAAAGGAAGGGGGCCCATGGTTCGTATCCAACTATTAACCCATATAGGTAGGCGTACAATTGATAAGATAACATGTGAGCATCAAATGTTTCAATAATTGGGATGCTCCCGTATCTAAAAAAATGATCAACGGAAAGGCCATGATTCGCGAATTCAAAAAACTCATTGTCTGGCGCATACATTCGACCAGGCTGCGAAATCATAAAAGCTAAACTTAAAATAAATAACGGAAAATGATACTTCTCTATCGGGTCAAATATAATATTCTTAGAGTTACCTTTTTTTATTTGACTTTGATACAGAATGATAGAAGCAGCTATTCCAAGGACAACCAAGCCAGTAAATAAGGTTTTAGGACTATTAAAAACTAACCCTGTCTTGAGGTTTATAACGTTACAAATTTCAAATGAGATAGATAGTATAATTATTATCATCGATATCGGTACCGTTGATAAGTAAATTCTTCGGAGACGTTGAATGCTAAGATCGGAGTCATCTACCTTTGTCATCATCAGTACTTTGAGTAGAAGATGAAGTATCATTGCAGTAATAATAAAAAAGAAAAAGAATGAAAGTGTATTTCCCGATACTGGGATAAAAACTTCATAGAAAGAAAATCTTCCTCGTAGGAAGGAAAAAGTATCTATAGTTTCAAAAATTTTATGCGTTAAGTAAGCTATAGGAAACGCTGTAATTAGGATCCACAATCCGTTGTTATAGTATGCATTTGTTGTTTTATCATTGGAGCAGAAGAAATAAATTCCCAAAAACAATAGAAAGAAACCAGCCAAATCAACCTCAACTAGAAACACGCTAGCTAACACCGAAGCAATACCAATGAAAGCTGTGTGCTGAATCGCTATTAGGATTTTTTTGTTTTCTACAGGCTCACTAAATCGTCTTCTTACAAAGTAAAATATTCCAATGAAAATAAAACATGTAATTAAAAAAATACTCGTAAAAGCAAGATAATAGATTTTAACTCGTGAAGAAATATCGAAATTATTATATGTACCGTCCGAAATTATATGTTTCGAAAAATCTCTTATTTTGGGTTTAAAATCCAAAATAATATTTAGATAAGGCACATTTATAAAAAATGAAAAGAAGAAACTAAACACTGCTATCGATTGAATCAATACAGGATGGGTTTCGTGTTTTTCGCGGATGTCGTCTAAGAGCGTGAATTTCATGGGCAATAAATTCCTTTCAAATTTCTTTTTTAACATTTTGGTTACATAAGTAAACAATGGAAGTAAAATAATAGCTGAAGGCAATAATGAAGCACTAATGAAGTGCTGATAGCAGTGCTCAGCTTCACTTAGTATCATACTTATGATAATTTTAAATAAAGGAAAACTCATGTGTGGACACTATATCAATATGAACAAAGCACTAATCGGTCATACGGGATTTGTCGGTAGTACGCTGCTGCAGCAAACCTCTTTTAATCATTTCTACAATTCTAAAAACATATCAGATATCAAAGGCAGAGAGTTTGATTTTGTAGTTTGTGCAGGAGCTCCTGCTCAGAAGTGGCTGGCAAATAAAGATCCTGAGGGTGATCTTAAAAATATTAATTCTTTGATCGAAATATTAAATACGGTTCAGGCTAAAACTTTTATCTTGATTAGCACAGTTGATGTACTTGAAAATCCTATAGGGGTAAATGAAGATACCAAGATAGATACTGAAAATCTTGCAGCTTACGGGCTTCACAGATATTACTTAGAAGAAGCAGTAAGGGAGAAATTTAGTTCTTCTCTCATTATTAGACTACCGGGACTAGTAGGCCCAGGACTTAAGAAGAATATTATTTTTGATTTTCTTAATAATAACAATATTGGTTCTATAGAATCCAGAAACGTATTTCAGTTCTACCCTATGGTTAACCTATGGAGTGATATTCAGAAAGCTATGGAGCTAGGCACAAAATTATTACACTTAACAGCAGAGCCCATTAGTGTAGGCGAAGTGGCAATTGAGGGCTTTGGAATAGATTTTAATAATCATAGGGAAGCTCCTCTGATTACTTATGACTTTCAAAGCAAGTATGCTGAAGTCTTAGGAGGAAAAAGTAATTATACTTACTCTAAAAGAGAAACATTACAAGCAATACGAGCATATGCTCAATCAGAGGAGAAAACTCTGTAATGAACGAGATTTTAATTTCTTCAATCGCTTGGGACTCCGAGATTGATAAAGATGTAATTCCAATTTTAAAAAGACATGGAATATCAAAAGTTGATCTCGTTCCTGCAAAATATTTTTCAGACAGATTAAACGTTACTAAAGAAGAAATTCTTAAAGTAAAAAAGTATTGGGCAGATTTAGGTTTTTCTATTTTTGGCTTTCAATCATTATTTTTTAAAGAAGAGCCAATGAATCTTTTTGGACCTAAGGAGGTTCAAGATAAGATGTTAAAGTTACTTGAGAGACTTTCCTACATAGGTAATATTCTAGAGGCTTCATACTTAGTTTTTGGCTCTCCTAGAAATAGGGATAGATCTGGTTTAAGTGATGTTGAAACAGATTTGATAGCTAAAGATTTTTTCTATAAGCTTGGTGAGTTAAGTAAACAGCATGGGACTATATTTTGCTTAGAACCTAATCCACCTGTTTACGGAGCTAACTATTTTACTACTACCCAAGAAACTGCTCAGTTTGTTAGAGACCTAAACCACCCAAATATAAAACTACAAATTGATACAGGGGCAATGGAGATAAACCAAGAAGATCCACTTTCTCTTTTAAGAGAATATCATAAAGAAGTTGGTCATATACATTTAAGTACAGATCAAATAAGACCTCTTACAGAAAGTAACTGTAGATACGAACTATATAAAAATGCATTTGATAAATACCTAGAGGGCAAGCCTATTAGTATTGAGATACTTCCGAAGGATGGTGATGATCGCCTAGCTTGTATAGAGGAGTCTGTAATAGTGGCCAAGAGATGGTTTGCTACGAATTAAAAAAAGGCGCTGAGTTTTCTTTGTAACCTTTGCGCCTTAAACTATTTCCAAATATCAAGAGGAATTTTTGCTTCAATTTCTTCTTCTTTTGGATCGGCTAATTCAGAGAAGAAATCAATTCCTGTACTCTCCTCTATTGAATCAATTGAACACAAAAAATCTTTTAGTTGAAACTTTTTCTCTACTCCTTCTTCTGGAAATCGAAAAGCGATTACTTTAAAATTATCTTCGTCGATGCGTTTGTTATTCGCATCAAGTAGAATTATTTTAAAATATTCTTTTGGTAGTGTTATTTTTTTACCTATTGCTTTAGGAGTTTCTCCTAATATTGGCCCGCATATAACCCAAGTTTCATTTTCGATATTTGCCCAGCTACTTTTTGCTCCAAAGATATTATTTTCCAGTTCTGCCCAGATGCCGGTGTTTAGTTTCTCGGACATTGGAGTTGCGTTCGTCATGTAAAATGATTCAATCATTCCAATGGTGCCATAAGAGCGATTCATAGCAAAAGAAGGAGCAAGGTGTCCTCTATGTTTTTTGCTTATTTTATAATCGTAATCTTTTGGATCTGGAGAGCCTTTAACTCTAGGATCTGAATGCCAACTGGAATATCTTTTATATTCATCTGGAAATACAACTTCACTCAAACGGTAAGAGCACCAAAGTGGAATTCTATGTTTTTCAGAAAAAGCTACAACATAACCAATGTTATAAAGAATTGTATGTTCTTCGGATATTTTAGGGATACCAAGGACACCATATCGTTCATATGGTGGATGTTTCTCGGTTATTGGAACATGTTTCTTTTCTGCGTATGAGGGCGTGTCTGAATATTTAGCTTTTTTGCTTGAAGCAAGGTAGGAAAATAAAGTTACGCACAGAACAAAAAGTATCAGTATCACAAAACGTCTAAGAACTTGCTGTCCTGACATGGGAGACTCTCTTTCTAAAATAAAAAACCTTTAATTATAAACTCAGCGTCCTAGTAGAGGATTTTTAGACTACTACTAGGACACTATTACATCATCAGTTCTTAAAAGTGATTTAGGGAAATGTGAAAAAAATATAAACCTAAAAAGTCTCTGTCGTAAGGAATTCCGCTAAACTTCTGTACTACAAATAGTACAGAAGTTTTTTATTTTGCCTTTCTATTAGTTCCTAGGATTTGCTGGTGAAACAAAATCTAGATACTTTTTCTTATCCGCTGGAATAAAATGATTTGCGAAGTTTCCGTGAGTGTTGAAACGTAGCAGAGAGCAAGGTTCTGGCTCTTCATCTGCTGGTATTATTCGATCCTCTGGGCCTTCGCAAAGTATTACAAATTCGTCCTCCTTTCTTATAGTGCCAATTTCTCTAATATCTTTTGCTGAAACAATTAAAGTAGCCCTAGCCTCAGTCGCAAGACCTTCAAAAATTTTGACTATTTTAATTCTCTGTTTTTCGGCTTTTATAAGATCTATTCCATCTAGCACAATGAGTCTTGGCCTTATTAGACCTTTTTTGATTTGCGTCTTCCAAGTTAAATACTCGAGTGCCAAAAAGAATAGCCTATTTTGATTTTCATCAAAGGAGAAGCCATTTCTACCAAGAATTAAATTTCCACCAGTCCACTCTTCTTGGCCTTCATGTTTGATTTGGCTTAGTAGGCCAAATTTATCCAAGAAGCTTTCAACTATGGATAACTCAGTTGGGTATCTACTTGACTCCTTAACAAAGTTTCTTAAATCTTCTGGAATTCTTTGCTTGAAGATATCAATTATTCTGCCCTTTCTGAATTTGGGAATAATTTTAGGAATGAACAAAATAGATCTACGAACATTTTTCACCTCTATGGGCGGACTACCAATTCGGATAGAACCACTCATAGGTCTGCAACCTTTATTCGCAGCTAAGAGTTCAAGAAATATTGAACTTTGCGAACCTAAGACTCTAACAATATTTGCAGTTGTAATAGTTGAAGGTATTGA
>JAIYCX010000021.1 GCA_027487795.1 Pseudomonadota bacterium
TCATGCTTCCTGACGTACTTTTTAAGTAACGGGGTGGAACGAAATCCTACACCAAGGGGACCTTTCTTATCTAACTAAAAAAGATCTTTTTCAACATACAAGAGTGGAAGAAGGGAAGGAGTATAGAGTGGTTATCTATTCTCAAAACTAAGTGGCAAACCTAGTAAAGTTCTTCTAATAATATCTAAAGCAAGATAGCTAGCATAAATTTGATTTTCCCTTCTTTCCCATGGAAGGTTAAACTTGAAGCTAGTAGTCCCAGCCTCTGAACTAAAACCAATGTATATAAGTCCCACAGGTTTTTCACTGGCACTACCATTAGCAGGGCCAGCAATTCCAGTTATCGATACTCCAAAGCTTGAGGCCATTTTAATTCTAACAGCTCTTGCCATTTCTTCTGCTACTTCTGGACTGACTGCGCCAACTCTTTTAATTAGTTCTGTTGGTACATCTAAAAATTTTGTTTTTGATTGGTTTGAGTATGAAACTACAGCACCAAGAAAGACTTCTGAAGATCCAGCAAATTTAGTTATTTCTGAGCTAACTTTGCCACCCGTGCATGACTCAGCGTAGGAGATTGTTTTTTTATGCTCATTTAATAATTGAAATGTGGTTAGGGGTACTCCTTCTTCGTAGTTTGAGGAGATAATATTTTCGTTGGGTAGAAGAGAGTATATTTTTGTAATAGTTTCTTTACATAGTCGTTCTGAATTTTCTTTGTTAGAAGAAACCGAGAGTAAAATTTCTGGAAATTGTGGTCGATAAGCAATAGTGATTTCTTTGTTTTCACTATTGTCACTATTCTTACTTAGAGGGCCAATTAGATTGCCAACGAATGCTTCAGATAGTCCAAACAGTCTTAAATGTTCGGAGTGTCCCGTTATTGAAAGTTCTAATTCTTTTAGTATCCAAGTACCAACACTATTATCTATGTAGTGCCTAAATTCTTTAGGTACTCCAGGTAGGGATATAATATGAGTTTTTTGATTATTCTTTTCTGAAGTAAGGCAGAAAGAATCAGCGGTACCAACTTCATTTGGAAAAATAATACAGCCTTCGGGGAATTTTGATTGTTTAAGGCTATTTTCGTGAACTGGTCTAGATCGACTAGCGTATTTATCTCTTAATCTTTTTTCTGAGGCAGGGTCTAAGTATAGTTTTTTATTACAAGCTTCGGCAATGCATTCTGTAGTAATATCGTCACTTGTTGGTCCCAAGCCACCGCTTGTAATGATTAGGGCAAATTTACCTATGCTTTCGCTAATAACAGAGATGATTTTTTCTCTATCATCTGGGATTATTCTAATTTCATCTGGAGATAAGTCGTAGTTTTCATGTTTACGGATAAAATAAGCAGCATTTTTGTCGGCTATTTTCCCGGAAGTGAGTTCGTTTCCAATGAGTATAAAGAGTAGTTTTTTCATATATTCGTACAATATCACATATTACTAACAAGCCCTACCTTGACTAATTATCTTCTCTGAAATATCTACAGGCCCTGTATTTAGGAATTATTTATGAAAACTCTAGATTTCGTTACCACACATCAATTAAAAGCAGATATACCAAAGTTCTCTCCAGGAGATACTGTTAGGGTATTCCAAACCATTCAAGAAGGAGCAAAAGAAAACACTCAGGTGTTTGAAGGTGTTGTTATCTGTAGAAATGGTGGCGGTATAGCTGAAACTTTCACAGTTAGAAAGATCTCTTATAAAGTAGGTGTAGAAAGAATTTTCCCTCTACATTCTCCAAGAGTTAGCAAGATTGAAGTTAAGCAAAGAGGACGTGTTAGAAGAGCTAGAATTTACTACCTAAGAAACTTAAGTGGTAAGGCTGCTAGAATTCAACAAGAAACTAACTACGCTCAACCAACGCCTGCTAATTAGTTTTGGCTAATTAGTTTAGACTTATAGTTAGGTAATAAAAAAGCTGGCATTAATGGCCAGCTTTTTTTATATCATCGCGCAGGAACCAGAAAATACTCCACCCTCTTCTAGGGCCAGTCTACTAGTTGTAATATCTGCAATTAATTGACCGCTAGATCTTATTTCAACTAAATCATCAGCTTCTACTTCACCTTCCACAGTACCAAGTACTATTAAAGAACCGACTTTTATATTGGCGTGAACTTTTGCTTTTTTTCCTACGATTAGAGCACTGTTAGATCGAATTTCTCCTTTTAGTACTCCATCTATTCTTACTGGACTATTAAAGCTAAATATCCCTTCTATTACAGTCCCTGATCCCAGAGCGGATTTAAGTTCGTTTCCAAATCTAGCTTTAAGATCATCCTCGCAAGCAACTGAGAAATCTGCGACTGGTATAACAGGTGTATTCTTAGGTTTTGAAACGTTAACAGGACTTTCTTCAAATACCGTATCCAATTTAACTACAGGTATTTCTTTAAACCCGACATCTTCCTGTTTCTCTTCAGTCATCTTAGAGCTGAATCGCTTTATTTCTGGCCTCATTTCTGGTGGTGCCGTCATCTGTAGAGAGGCGGTATTTTCATCGGAAATTGTTTGTAATATTCCTTCTTCGTAGTTTTGATTTCCGTATTTTTCATCTCTATAAATATCTTCATCGATGATCTGCGTTAAAGATAGGGCGATGTTCGAGTCATCTTTGTTTATTGGGTTAGCCGCGTTTGTACTATTGGCAGTACTATCTGAGTTAATAGTTCTCCAACGGCTAATTGCAGCTTCTTCAACTGATTTTTGCCCGTTATCTACGCTATCTGTTTTTTTATTTTTTCCGAAAATCATAATTAGTACATCTAATTTTAATATTATTCACAATTTTAGATTTCCACATGACAAATGTAAAGTATGAAATAGCCTTACTTAAGGGAATGTTTACTTAAGGCTAATTAGCTGAAAACTAAAGCATATAAGTATTTACTCGAAATTTACTCTATTCAATCTTTATTAAATAAGCGATTAAAAGATATAGAAAATAACTATAGTTAACTAGTAATGACACCAGAGCAGATAGTAGAGAAGATTAAAAAAGCAGGGCTTGAGCTTCCGGCTAGATTTATAATCGACTCAAATGTACCTGTTTTTAACCTCCTGCATAATGTCTTTCATTGTATGAGCCCTCTTATTTCACCTCTAGTCTCTATGTTTGGATCTACCTCTGGTGTTAATCATTTTTTTGAAATGATTAAAGATGAAAAACAAAGAGAGTTAATTTTAGATCTTCTTTATTCTGAGGACGTTAGATAGTTGGAACATTCTACGCCAGCAATTTGTATTCTAATCATTCTACTTCTTTCACCTGTGCTCTATTGCATAAGAAAATGTAGAAATGGGACTGTTTATTATCTGAGAAAAATAAAGGGCATAGACGAGATAAATTTTTCCGTTGCTACTTCAGCAGAGCAGGGGAAGCCAATAATTTTCACCATGGGTATGACTGATGTCTCTCCGCTTTTATACGCATGTTTAGGTATACTAAGCCATGTTTCAAAAATATGTGCGAAGGTTAATATTCCAGTTATTGTTCCTTTGCGAGATCCGGAGTCGCTAGCTTTAATTGATTTAACTTTAAAGTCTGCTTATGAGGAAAAAGGAAAGCTTCATCAGTATGATTCAAACCGCATTAAGTATCTTTCCTCAGATCAATTAGCATTTGCCTCAGGTTATCAGGGGATAGTGCATCGTGAAAAAATAGGAACTGCTTTCTTGTTTGGAAGTTTTGCAGCAGAATCTTTGATTTTAGCAGAAGCTGGCAGTCAAGTGGGCGCAAGACAGATAGCAGGTACTGTTTCAGCGGAGCAAATTCCTTTTTTTATCACTTCTTGTGATTATACATTATTAGGAGAAGAACTTTTTGCAGTAAGTGCCTATTTAACCAAAGATAAAACTCAGCTAGGAAGTTTAAGAGGTCAAGATATTGCAAAGTTAGTTTTATTGACTTTGATAATTATCGGCACAGTCTGGGAAACCTTATCGCTTCATTTTCAATATTTCGAGAGTGGAATTTTAAAAAATATTTTTTCAATGAGTTGGTAGCTTACTAGAGATGATTAATTTTATTACTAAAGTAATTACGTTCATAGGAGGCTTATATTTTTTCCTAGAATTTATTTTGCCCAAAAAGTTTTCTATATTTCAGAGTGAAATATTTTTTGGAAAATACCACGATCAAATAAGTTTATCTTTAGTCCTGATTTCTTGTGTAGCAGTTGGTCTTGGAGTGATTAATATTCTAACAATTCATGGAAGTGTTATTCTATCAAAGAAGTCAGGTTTTTCTTCTTCATTGGTCCTAATACTAAGTTTTTTCTTCTCCTTATTCATTCAGTCAGCAAGTTGGATAAATAAAGAATCTCATCTTTCTTCTTGGAAGGATCTTGATGCTATCTCTACTTATGTATCAAAAGCACCTGATACTAGTCTTGAAAAATTAGATAATAATTTAAAAATAGTTCTAGAAAATAATAGAACTCCAGAAGGGGTTAGTAAAGAGTCATATCTATTATTTATTTCAAATCTTAGAAAAGAGTTAGAATTTAATCTAAATACTAATAAAGATATTTTTCCTACTTCTTTGAAGGAAATAATTTCAAATAAAATAAGTGAGTTTAAAAATATCTCTCTTCGAGAGCATGAGAAGATGTTAGCTAACACTTTTTATGAAAGAAGCGAGAAGGTAATTTTAAATGGATTATTTTTTCCTCTCGGAGCTTCGATGTTCTCTCTTTTGGCATTTTATATTTCTTATGCAGCATATAGATCCTTTAGAATCAGATCTCTTGAAGCAGCTTGTATGATGTTAGCTGCATTATTAATTATCTTGGGACAGATACCTCAAGGTTCTATGTATATTTCAGAAAGTTTGCCTGAGTTTCGTTTGTGGATAATGGAGAATTTATCTACGCCTGCTTTAAGAGCCATCGCTTTTGGTTCAGCAGTAGCAGGTTTAAGTTTATCTCTTAGAATGTGGCTATCTATGGATAAGGGGAGCTTTAATTAATGAAGTTTACCGATAGACATGTCGTTTTCATACTAGTTGCAATCTGCCTTAGTGTTCCAATAGTAATGGGAATATCTACTGTTCCTGCTCCAATGAAAACCGCAAATAAAGCTTTTGATTATATAGAAAGCTTGCCAGAGGGAGATTCTAAAGGAGTGGTAGTAGCTCTTGATTTTGGTCCAGGTACAAGTGCTGAAAATAAGCCTCAAGCTAAGTTAGTAATGGAGCACTTAATGAGAAAAAGAATTCCATTCGCTGTAACATCTTTGTACGTACTTTCAACACCCTTTTTAAAAGATCTACCCCAGCAAGTAGCAAAAGATCTTGAAAAAGAAAATCCCAGTTTAAAAAGAGAATATGGTCGTGACTGGGTAAATTTAGGTTATTTTCAGAATGGAACTATTTTTTTACAGAGCTTAGCTAGATCAGAAGATTGGATATCACAAATAAAAGCAGATGTGAATGGAACACCTTTAGAACAATTGCCAGTAATGAAGAGCTTTAAGAATCTAAAATCAGTTAGTTCGCTGGTTGAACTTACAGGGCTAACTGGAGTCTTTTCATCATGGCTTCAGTTTTTCCAAACAACGGAATATACACCTGTAATGATACATGGTTGTACTTCTATTACTATACCTGATGCTTTTATCTTTTTTTCTTCTGGACAAATTAGAGGTTTTTTTGAAGGCATAGCAGGAGCAGCTTGGTATGAAGAACGTATAAAACAATCATACCCTCAGAGAGTGTTAAACTATGCACAATCAGTAAATACTGGAACGTCCTTTGCCCAACTAATGATAATTTTCATTATTATAATTGGTAACATTAAGACGTATTTGGGATGGAGGAAGAAAAGAAGTGAGTAGTGAAAATATAGAAATACTGCTTGCTGGTATTAGTACTTTAGCAATTTATTCTTTTTTATATAGAGAAAACTCTGTTTATAGAGCTTTTGAGCACATCTTTATTGGTATTGCTACAGCCTGGGGGTTAGTATCAGTAGTAAAGGACGTGCTTTGGCAAAGATTTTTTAAAACTATGTTTGGTTTTAATACTCTTAGTCTACCAGATGGTACTGTAGTAGTTCCTTATGAAGATAGTTCTTTATATTATTTAATCCCAACTATATTTGGATTACTTTATTATACTCTCTATTTTGAAAAATATAGAAAGTTAGCCCAGTTAGTTATTTCATTTCAATTAGGCTGTGCAGGTGGATTAGCGTTTAAAGGTTTTTTTGTAGAATTTTTACCACAGCTTTATGACTCCGCTAGGCCAATAGACTCATACTCAAATGCTTTCTTTATGATTACATTATTAAGCTCTTGTTCGTATTTCTTTTTTACTTTTAAAGTTTCGGATTATTTTGCGGTTCAGAAGATATCATCATTAGGTCGTTATTTAATGATGAGTTGTTTCGGTGCTTTCTTTGGATCTACTATAATGGCTAGAATGTCTTTATTAGTAGATAGGATAGAATTTTTAACCACAAAGTGGATTCCTGTAATACAAGGATTACTATGAGTGAATTTAGTTCTATTATAGTAACAGACTGCGGCTCTACTACCACCAAGGCAATATGGTTTAAGAAAGATAACAACGTTTGGAAGGTTTTACATCAAGCCGAAGCTCCCACTACAGTAGAGAAGCCATTAGCAGATGTTACAATCGGGGTATCAAATGCTTTTAGAAATCTTGAAAAAGTATCAGATCTTATTTTATTAAATAATGATCAAGTAGATTCTGTGCAGAATACTAATTATGATTTATACTGTAGTACTAGCTCTGCGGGCGGAGGCCTTCAAATGTTAGTAATGGGTATAATGTCTGAGCTAAGCACTAAAGCAGCATCAAAAGCCGCATTAGGAGGAGGTGCAATTGTTCTTTCTGAAATTTCACTAGATGATGAAGCTACTTTTTTTGAAAGAGTAAAAGAGCTAAGAGATCTTAGACCTGATATTATTTTAATTGCTGGAGGAGTTGAAGGTGGTGGATTTGATCAAGTTAGAGAACTAGTAGAAATTTTAATTTCAGCAGAACCAAAAAATCGCTTTTCTACAGACATATTAAATCCAGCAAAAATTCCTGTAATTTATGCTGGAACTTCTAATGTTATCGAAGAGCTAAGAAAAATAATTGAAAAGAATTTTTCTTTAACAGTCGTTCCTAACTTAATGCCGAATATTCAAGTAGATAATTTTCATCCTGCAAGAGAGGCAATACACGATGTTTTCTTGTCGCATGTAATGAGCCAAGCACCAGGATACTCAAAACTATTAGAATGGTCTGATAAGGAAGTAATTCCTACTCCTGTAGCAGTGTCGAAAATTATAAGTGCAGTTGCTAGAAATTTAAATACATCGATTCTTGCATCAGATATCGGAGGGGCTACCACCGATATTTTTTCTGTAAGAGATATTTCAGGAGCAAATTTTAATTCTGAAGATAAGGAAAATAAAACAATAGAATTTGGTGAATGCGAGCGCTCCGTTAGTGCAAATCTAGGAATGAGCTATTCAATAGGAAACGTTTTAAAAAATTCTTCTATAGAACGAATAGCACAATGGCTTCCTTTTGAAGTTGATCAGGATTGGATTTCTGAAGTTATCTGGAATAAAATGTATCGACCCACATCTCTTCCAGATACCAAAAAAGAATTGTTACTAGAACAAGCAGTTGCTAGAGAGGCATTAAGACTTAGTTTACAACATCATGCCGATTTAGTCGGAGGAGTGCCTAGCGCAAAGAAAGAAAAAGGAATTTCATCTTTCTTTAATTTAGAGGAAGAGTCTGGTTTTAAAATTGATCAAATAGATTTTATTTTAGGTTCTGGTGGTGTTGTTAGTCATGCACCAAATCGCGGTAGTGCCACTTTAATGCTCTTAGATTCTTTTAGACCAAAGGGTGTTACATTTTTAGCAGTTGATTCTATTTTTATGCTTCCTCATTTGGGATCATTAAGTCAGGTTTATGAAAGTGCTTCTTTAGAAATATTCTTAAATGAATGTATCATTCCACTTGGAACTGTTGTTTCACCAAAAGCTATGCATAAAAGTTTAATTGCTGGATCTGAGATCGCAAAAGTTAACCTTGGTGATAATAAATCGCAGATTCTTAAGAGCGGGGAATTAGTAGTGATTCCTCTTAAAGCTAAGGAAATAATGCAGGTAGAAGTAGTCCCATTGAGTAAAAAGCTTGATTTAGGCCTTGGAGGCGGAAAAAAGATTAAATCTACGGTAAAAGGCGGTTATTCAGGACTTATTTTTGATACTAGAGATTTAGATCAGCATCTAAAATCTGACAGGAAATCCCAGATTAAAAATGTAATAAATTGGCAGTCTGTTTTAGATATTAATTAGCATGCAATATACACCTAGATTATTAGTCTCACCGCGTGTGCACATAAAAAGAAAGCGGGAACTTCCTATTCCTGGAGAATGTTTAGTTTCAAAAGGTGCTACTGTAAATTCATTTCAACCAGTTCTTCAAACTATCATTAAAGGTGATATCCGAGTTGTAAAAGTTAGAGAATTATTAGGAATCAAAGAAGAAAACATAAAAGACTTTTTTCAAATTTCTGAAGGACAAGAAGTCCAATCAGGAGATAGTTTATTTATACGTAAAGGTTTGTTTGGATTCTTTCCAGAAATTATAAAAAGCCCAATTACTGGATTAATAGAATTTATAAACTATGAAGCAGGACATGTTGGAATAAGATCAGCTGGAAGAAAATTTGAGTTAAACGCCTATGTTACAGGTGTTGTAACAGAATGTGATAATATTAGTATTACAGTAGAATCAGAAGCGGCTTTAGTAAAAGGATTATACGGTTTTGGTGGTGAAGTAGCAGGAACCTTAGTTTATATTAAAAATTCGTCTGATAAAATTATTACAGAAGAAGATATTAGAGAACTTTCAAAAACTAGAGATCTAGATTCTTGCATCATCGCAGGCGGGTCTCAGTTCTCTCTTGAGGCGGTTAGGGAATTAGTAAAGCTTCGCGTAAGGGGAGTTATTACGGCATCTTGTTCTACTAGTTTTATTAATTCTGAGTTTTCAAATAAATTAGTCTTTGTAATTACTGAAGGCTTTGGTAAACATTTTGAGAAAAGTAACTTATTTCAAATATACACTCTCGGAGACGGAGAGAACTGTTCTCTTAGTGGTGCGGTTCAAATAAGAGCAGGTGCAATTAGACCTGAACTGATAATTCATAAAAGATTTTCAGAATATCCAATAGAATCAGAGGATAGTAGTTCAAAACTAGAAGAGGGTGCTACTGTTAGAATCATAAGAGGTAACAAAATAGGAAATCTCGGTAAGATAAAAAATCTGATAGCGCAGCCTGTTATTTTTGATTCAGGAATTGAAACATTTGCCGCTGAAGTTAATTTTTTAGATGGAAGCACTACTATAAGTCCATTAGCTAATCTGGAGATGATATAGTTAATGGTAAAAGATGGTGACTACGTTATATTTGATAAATTCAATAAGCCAGAAGAGCTAATTGAGAAAGAATGGTTAGAAGTTGACGGGCTTGGTGGTTGGTCCAGTCAGTCTGCTGCTTGTATTAATACTCGTCGTTATCACGGACTTTTAGTGACTAATTCTATTTACGGAAGAAGAGTTCTCGTTTCTCAACTTGAAGAGTGGGTAACCTACCAGGGAAGTACTTATCCAATTAGTAGTAATCAATATTCAGGTGCGATTCATCCAGCTGGATATAAGTTTATTCAAGATGTAGGACTAGGGCCAGCTTTAAGAATTCGATATCGACTAGGTGACGGCCTTCTAACTAAAGAAATACTTAAAATAAACAATTCAAGTTCAACTTTAATTAAATATTCTTGGGAAGGTAATGATTCTATAGAACTTAGTATCCTACCTTTGATGTCTTGCCGTAATTTTCACAGCCTTCAACATAAAAACTCAAATCCTAATAAAATAGTAGAACGAGAATCACGAGGAATATCTTTTTGTCCATGGGATCCTAGTTATCGAGTTTTTATTGAGTTTCAAGATGCTGAAGTACGGGATAGTTTTGATTGGTTTTATAATTTTGAATATCTCGAAGAAAAGAAAAGAGGTCTTGATTATATAGAGGATCTTTTTAGTCTTATTCAAATAAAATTACATATTCCCTCAGGTGGCAGTTCGTATATTTCATTTTCGGATTCAGCTCTAAATTCAGATCTTACTGGAGTCTATAATAAAAATTTTCAAGTTGCTAAGAAAGACTTCTGGAAGTCTGATAAAATAGTAGATAATTTCTTAGATAAAAGTGCAAAACAATTTGTTATTAAGTCAGCACGTGGAAGAAAAAGTATAGTAGCAGGGTACCATTGGTTTGAAGAATGGGGTCGAGATACATTTATTACGTTACCTTTAATAATGGATGTTATTAAAGATGAGAATGAAATCACTCAGATATTTAATGATTTCTTAGATTCTTCAAGAAATGGTTTAATTCCAAATTATTTTCATGCTGCAAATGCTGACTTATCTAATCATAGCGAGGAGCCAGTTTTAGGTGCAGAATACAATAGCGTTGATGCATTGTTATGGTTAGTTCTTGCTTCTAAAGAATTTTATGAAAAGTATAAAAATATAAATTTCTTAAAAGAAGTTTATCCAAAAATAAAGAAATCATTATTAGCTTATTCTACTGGAACAGACTTCGGAATAAAAATGCTAGATAATGGACTTCTAACGCAGGGAAGTCTGAATCAACAACTAACTTGGATGGATGCTAAGGTTAATGGAAAACCGGTTACTCCAAGAAGTGGTATCGCAGTTGATATTCAAGCCTTATGGTATAATTCATTAATGATAATGAGTGAATATGCAAAGCTTGTATCAAATGACTCAGATGTAATGTACTTTTTATCTAACGCTGAACTTTGTAAGTCTAGTTTTAGAAGTAAATTTTTTATAAAAAATTCAGTACAGTTAGCAGATTATATTGATGGTGATCTAATAGACAAATCATTTAGGCCAAATCAATTATTTGCTTTTTCTCTGCCTTACTCACTTCTTTCTATAAAAGAATCTAGGCTTCTATTATTTGAAATTAGAAGTAGATTACTTACAAATCGAGGCTTAAGAACTCTTGATTCTAGAGATCCTTCATATAAGAAAGTTTTTATTGGTGGTCCAGAGTCCAGAGATAATGCTTATCATCAAGGGACAGTTTGGCCTTGGCTACTAGCATACTATGCGAAGGGAGTTATAACTTACGCTGAGAATGATTTTAGATCAGAGTTAGAATATTTGATAGATGATTTTTCAGCTCATTTAGAAGAAGGTTGCTTAGGTAGTATATCAGAAGTTTTTGACGGTGATAGTCCACACTTGCTAGGAGGAACAGCTTCTCAGGCTTGGAGTGTTGGAGCAATAAGATATTGTAGGGAATTACTAAAATAAAACTATGTCAGATTTAAAAGTAACTAATCCAGAGAAGTATAGAGTAGCGAACATTACAAAAAAAGACTCAGCTTGGAGACTTTGGGGTCCTTACGTTTCTGATAGACAATGGGGTACTGTAAGAGAGGATTATAGCCCGCACGGCACTGCTTGGGATTCTGTTCCTTTTGATATTGCGCAAAGCTATGCTTATCGCTGGGGAGAGGACGGCATTGGTGGTATTTCTGATATTGACCAATTATTATGTTTTTCGCTAGCTCTTTGGAATAGGAAAGATGATAGACTAAAAGAAAGATTGTTTGGATTATCTGGTAATGAAGGTAATCACGGGGAAGATGTAAAAGAGCTTTATTATTATTTAGATAATACTCCCACTCACTCATACATGAAGATGCTTTATAAGTATCCAATAGCAAAATTTCCTTATGATAAGATTAAAGAAGAAAACAGTAAGCGTGGGAAAGAAGAGCAAGAGTATGAAATAGTAGATACAGGAGTCTTCGATAACGAAAAGTATTTCAATATTACTATTGAATATGCAAAAGCAGATACTGAAGATTTATCAATAAAATATACTATTGATAATTTAAGTAGCGAAGAGAGCACTATAGATATAATACCTCAGTTATGGTTTAGGAATACTTGGTCTTGGGGAGATTCAGCACTTATTCCTAGATTAGAACAAAATACAAAAAATAGTATTAAAGCAATACATTCTAATCTCGGTAGTTACTTTTTAACTTACGAAGAAGGCGGACAGCCTTTATTTTGTGATAACGAGAGAAATGGTACTAAGTTGTATAGCTTGCCTTCTGGAGGAAGATTTTTTAAAGATGGTATAGAAGAATATCTAGTCCATAATAAAAAAGATGCAATCTCTAAGACGGGCCCAGGAACTAAAGTTGGTATTTTATTTAGTAAAACTGTCCCTGCAAAATCTTCTACTACTATAACTTTAAGACTTAGCAGTAATCAGAATCATACAAGTCTTCAAGAAGCAGAAGCTACTTTAGTAACTAGAAAAAATGAAGCAGATATTTTTTATAATGCACTTCATGCTGATAAAAATACCTGTGATAAAATTTCTGAAGATCAAAAAAATATTCAAAGGCAAGCCTATGCCGGACTATTATGGTGTAAACAGTTTTATCATTTTGATCTGAATAGATGGTTAGAAGGAGATCCCGGATATCCCAAACCTCCAGAAGGTAGAAAGCATGGTAGAAATAGTCAATGGAAGCATTTATATAATTCCGATATCATCTCCATGCCAGATAAATGGGAGTATCCTTGGTATGCCGCTTGGGATTTAGCATTTCATTGTGTACCGATAGCACTAATTGATCCTGATTTTGCTAAAAAGCAACTCGTTCTCATGACTAGAGAATGGTACATGCATCCGAATGGTCAAATGCCTGCTTATGAATGGGCATTTGGTGATGTAAATCCTCCAGTTCATGCTTGGGCAACTTGGAGAGTATTTCAGATAGATAGAAAAGCTAGAGGTGACGAGGGGGATCTTCGCTTTTTGGAAAGAGTTTTTCATAAGTTAATGATTAACTTTACATGGTGGGTTAATAGAAAAGATATTGGTGGTAGAAATATATTTCAGGGCGGGTTCTTAGGCTTAGATAATATCGGAGTCTTTGATAGAAGTGCGCCGCTACCTACAGGTGGTTTTATAAATCAAGCAGATGGTACGAGCTGGATGGCTATGTATTGTCTAAACTTAATGCGTATTGCACTTGAGCTAGCAAAGCATAATTCAATATATGAAGATATCGCTTCAAAGTTTTTTGAGCACTTCTTATATATTGCACAAGCCATGACTAATATGGCGGAAGCTGGAATAGGACTTTGGGATGAAGAGGATGAGTTTTTCTATGACGTTCTTGAACTACCAGAAGGTAAGAGTAAGGTTCTAAGATTACGATCAATGGTCGGACTTATTCCTTTATTTGCAGTCGAAACAATAGAGCCTGAACTATTAGATCGCTTACCAAATTTTAGTCGAAGAATGAATTGGGTACTAGATAACCGTCCTGAACTTGCTACCCTTGTATCGCATTGGGATGTTCCAGGAAAAGGACAACGTAGACTTCTTTCTCTATTAAGAGGTCACCGAATGAAAAAAATATTATTTAGAATGTTAGATTCCGAAGAATTTTTATCTAGTTTCGGTATTAGAGCTCTTTCAAAGGTCTATGATGAGACTCCTTATGAGTTTAACTTTAACGATCAAAGTTTATCTGTAAAATATCAGCCAGCAGAGTCTACTACAAAAATGTTCGGCGGAAATTCAAATTGGCGTGGTCCAGTTTGGTTTCCTGTAAATTATTTAATTATAGAATCTCTTCAACGCTTTCATCACTACTACGGTGATGACTTTAAAGTTGAGCATCCTACTGGATCAGGAAATAATTTAACTCTAGAACAAGTATCCTTAGATCTTTCTAAAAGATTGATTTCCATCTTTGAAAAAGATGGAGACTCTAGACCATTTCAGGATAAAAAAGATTTATTTAAAAAAGATCCTAGCTTTAAAGACTTAATAAGTTTTTATGAATACTTTCATCCTGAAACAGGAAGAGGAGCAGGGGCTTCTCATCAAACTGGTTGGACAGCGCTAGTTGCGAAGTTGCTTCAGCCTAGAGAGAGGGATTCGTAGTTAAATCTTTTATATTTATCCCCCGCCCAGAGGTCTTGGCTTCTTTCCACCCGTTAATTTTTTATATTTCTAAGATTTTTTATTTTTTTCGAATTGCAACGCTGAAACTTTTTCTAAAAGCTAGACTTTGTTTAACTTATTGAAAATACTTAGTTTGTAAGGTGTGAGGTTATAGTTTGTTTAAAAATCTTATAAAATATATTTAACTTCACAATAACAATCATTGACATTTAATGACAAAAACTGTTATCATATAACTATGAATGTATCACTAACAAGTCAACTTGAAGAATTAGTTCAACAGAAAGTTTCTTCTGGTCGTTATAACTCCGCTAGCGAAGTAATTCGAGAAGCTTTAAGACTTTTAGAAGAAAGAGATGAACTAAAAGAGCTAAAACTCCAAGCCCTTAAAAAAGATATTGCTCTTGGCTTGGAGCAAGCGGATCGCGGTGAGCTTCTTGATAGTGAGGAGGTATTTGCAGAACTTCGCAAAAAGAACAGTTCGATTGCTCCTAAAAAATGAGTTCATTTTTACTTACTCTTCAAGCTAAAAAAGACTTAGAAGAAATCCATGATTTTATATCCCAAGATAATCCAACAATTGCTCTTAGTTTTATAAATTCTATTCAAGAAAAACTCCAAATTGTTGCATCATCTCCAGAAATAGGTAGAAAAAGAGAAGAGCTTGGATTCGAACTTAGAAGTTTTCCAATTAGAAATTATATAATCTTCTATCGAATTAAGAATTCAAATATCGAAATTATTCGCATCCTTCATGCTGCTAGAGATGTTGAATCTAATTTTAATGAATAAGTCTATTTGCGCAGTTGTTTCAGGCTAGGGTGAGGGATTACATAAATAAATCTTTTTATCTTTTATATTAGCCCGCCCCCAGAGGTCTTGGCTTCTTTCTCTTCTTGTGTCGAACTGAAGCCACCGCTAGTTTCGGAACTTTTCTTGCGGTCGCAACAAAATTTCCGAAATCAAGCCCACCCAACAACCACCCCTCGCCATCTGCGAAGAGAAAGAAGCCAAGACCTCTTACCACCCTGATTATTTATTTAATTTTTTTATATTTCTAATAATTTTGAACTCTAGTATATAACAATCATGATGACACAATCAGATTACAGTAAAATAATTAACTTTGTAGTTGGAATTTTAGTCGTCTGCTTGAGCGTGTATATTTTGCTGTATAAAAAAGAAATATGTTTTGGTTCTACAGTACAATATACAGAGGTTCATACTTGCTATACATATGCTCTAACTCCAATATCTTATTCAGTAACTAATTTATGGATTTGGATATGCGGATGTTTCTTTTTTTATAGATCATGGAAGTCTTAGTTTTAAATTATAAATAATATTAGAGCTATGGCAAATGTAATTATAATTCATGGTACTAAAGGATCACCAAGTGGGAATTGGTTTCCTTGGTTAGCTGACGAGCTGCGTTCCATTGGTCATACAGTTTTTATTCCTGAAATGCCTACTCCAGATAATCAATCTTTATCTAACTGGTTTCAAGCATTATCCGAGCAGGGTATTTTTCCTGATAGTTCAACTATTGTTATAGGTCATAGTGTAGGTGCAGTATTTTTGCTTAGACTATTAGAGAAAATATCTTCTCCTATTATGGCATCAGTATTTGTCGCTGGTTTTACTGGAGTATTGAATATTCCTGAATTTGATTCTTTGAATGCTACTTTTATAGAAGGTGATTACGATTGGGAAAATATTAAGAAGAATGCAGGTAGCATCTTAAGTTTTTCTGGAGCTAATGATCCTTACGTACCTAAGGATCAAGGGGTAGAATTGGCTAGTAATCTAGGTGTGGTGCCAATTATAATTGAAGATGGAGGTCATCTTAATGCTGAATTTGGTTATAAAACTTTTCCGCTTTTACTAGAGAAATTGAAAATGATTTCTGTTGGATTTCATAAGTAAGAGGGGAGAAAAAACAGGAAGCGACTGTGTTAAAAATCAAGCCTAAAAATGAAAAAAAGTAAAAAATATTATTAGTAGAAAAATATCTCGCTTACGATAAGCAATAAAGCTCTATAGCACCAAATAA
>JAIYCX010000049.1 GCA_027487795.1 Pseudomonadota bacterium
TCCTATCATCGGCCCAAGCTCATACTTATCGTCAAAGACGACTATATCCGAACCTAATCTAAATAATGCGCTAGTACTCGTAATAGACTCCCATTCAAAACGGAATAATAAAATTATAAGCTATAGAGTAATATAGAACCTCCATGTCATTATTAGTATGACCAAGGACATAAAAAATGTGACTTATGACTCATAAAACAAGATAATGTAGCCATAAGACTATACTTATGATAACTTTTTGGAACTAGAGACAAAGCCACCGCGTCTATATCTTAGTTATTTTCTATTATTTAAAGAAAATTTAGAATGTCTTCTTCATCTAAAATTGCAGTTATCATACCGGCTTACAAAGTTAGGTCTCATTTAAAAAATATCCTAGCAAGAATAACTAACGAAATAAGCTATATTTTTGTAGTAGATGACCACTGTCCTGAAAAAAGTTATGAGATTGCTGAAGAAGTAAAATTACAGGATCCAAGAATTGTAGTAATTAAACACACTCAGAACCAAGGTGTTGGTGGAGCTATGATCTCTGGTTATACCGCAGCATTAAATACTGATGCAGTTGCAATTGTCAAAATAGACGGTGATGGGCAAATGCCACCAGAACTAATAACAAGTTTTACTGCACCTATATTATCCGGAAAAGCTGATTACGTTAAAGGAAATAGATTTTATATAGCTGACTTTTTAAAAGACATGCCGAAGATAAGACTTTTCGGAAATGCCTCACTTTCCTTTATTAATAAAATTTCAAGTGGATACTGGAACGTCATGGATCCAACAAACGGATTTACAGTAATACACAAAAAAGTATTAACATTAATCCCACTTGATAAAGTTGATAAAGGATATTTTTTTGAAAGTGACATGCTTTTTCAATTAGGTATTCTTAGAGCTGTTGTTAAAGATATTCCGATGAAATCAATATACGGACAGGAAAAAAGCAGTCTCAATATTAAAAAAGTGTTAAAAGACTTTCCACCTAAATACTTAGATAGAATTATAAAAAGAATAACATATTCTTATTTTGTAAGAGATTTCAATGCTTGTTCAATAGAACTTGTATGCGGCCTACCATTACTTATGTTTGGAGGATTTTTTGGCGCATACAAATGGCTCCAGCATATACAATCACAAACAACAGCATCAGCAGGAACTGTAATGCTAGCCGGTCTTCCAGTCCTCGTAGGTTTTAATTTAATTATTGCAGCAATAAACTTTGACGTAACTCAGGTGCCAAAAGACCCGATTAATCCTTACATAGAAGACTAAATAAATTATAGCAGTTCATTCAAATTTTTAGCGTTCGGTTTGTGAACACTAAATATTATGGAGCAAAATACTTACACTTGTGGCTTACACAAGAAACCACTCCATCTTCACATGCAAAAGTAGATTCTTCTTTTGGACAAAGAACATCCTCACAATAAAATTTAGATTTAAATGCTTCAAGGCTATCTTTATTAATCGCAACATAGGGATCGCCCTGAATGCACTGACAGCAACCATTTATTACTGCCATACAATCAGAATCCTTGCCGCAGTATTGATACTTTAAAAGTTCTTTCGCACTTAAACTATATTGCTTGCCCTGCCCCAAAGAAGAACTACTCGATGAGCTATTAGAAGACACTTTATCTTCATAAACTCCGTCAGCATAAAGACTTGTTGACCAAAGTAACACTAATATTAAAAGCTTAGTTAGTTTCATATGTTAAATAAATTTGTATTTTTGTTGTTATGAATAATCTCTTTAAACTCGAGTATTAACTTCTTTTTAATTTAATTAGCTCTAATTTGTTAATGCATAAAAAGCTGCCCCGTATAAGCCACTTTCTTGATTCGAAATAAGCCTTATTTCTATAGATTTTAGCACCTTAGACATTGTATTAGACCTTTCAAATTCTTCTTTAAAAATATTATTTTGCACTAAAAATGGATTCTTCCCTACCACACCACCCATTATATATAGTCCTCCCGTAGCGTAAGACTCCAGACAAAATGCCTTACAAGCTCTAGCAAAAAAATTAGCATAAAGCCCGACTACTGGATGATCATTATTATCAGAAATTATCTTAGCTACTTCAGCAGGTTTTAATTCCTTAGACTCAAAATATTCATAAAATAAGCTTAGACCCTGTCCGCAGACTACATTCTCAAAAGTTAATTCAGATATATTAAGCTTCTTAGCTGCAAATTCATAAAAAGATAATTCCTCTTTATTACATACAGGAAACAAAGAATGACCACCCTCAGAAGGAACTCCGATATACTTTCCTGTTGTTTGATCTTTGACTAACATCGCCTTGCCAAGCCCAGTGCCAGGACCAATAATTGCAATAGTTCCCTCTGGTGCGACACCATCATTACCTTTAGCAGAAACTTTAATCTCAATAGACGAACTTCCCAATTCTGATAATGCAGAAAATCCCTGTGCGATAAAATCATTTATTAAATATAAGTTTGCCTGATTGAATGATTTATAATCTGAGAAAAAAGTTTTAGCTTCTTCTAAATCGATTGCCCAAGGAATATTTGGAGGATCACAATACCTCATTGAAGTTACCGGACCAGCTGCCGCGAAGACTACTGATTCAAAGTTTAAACTATCGTTTAAAATACCTAAACTTAAAATATGAGATAATAAATTTTTAAAGCCACTAAATTCATTAGTAGTTACCCATTCGGAGTTAATCCTGACTATATTGGAGTTTGTATTCTGAAA
>JAIYCX010000007.1 GCA_027487795.1 Pseudomonadota bacterium
GTTAACTTACTATTAATATAAATATTCAAAAGCTCTGATTAGAGTTCTTGGATACACATATAATTTAGTAAGTAATAACGGTTGCTCGGGGTGTTGCTTTTTCATTTGAACATCTAGGCCTTCGCGAAAAGGAGTACTTCCAATTTCACTGTCTATAGTTCCTGTTACAATAGGCGTAGTGCAACAAATCCACAATTCGTCCAGACCAACACCACCCAAGCGCGCAGGCCGAAGATCATTTTTCGCAAGCCTCAGACGCTCACCAGGAGTACAGAAAGACCTACCAGCAAATCGATGTGCTAATGGCAAAACGCCATCATTCAACTCAAGCGTCGATTCTAGAAATTTTTTCTGGTCATTCATCAACACAATACGATTTGGATATTCAAACAGTGAATGCGACATGTTAAAACCCTCCATCGAAAAAACCAATCTTTAAGCCATGTCAGACCGAAAGACCACTAGCTATCGCCATCAACTTAAATGACGAATACAAATTGCAAATCTCAACAAGAGAAATACAAACCGCCAAAACCTTTTTGTAAATTAATAGCAGCACAAAAAATTTGTACTGAATTTTTCTTCTACTAAATTAAAATGTGAAATCGCCTATGAAGGACGACAAACTAAGATAACAAAACTAAGGTATTATGAATGATTTATTGAGTCAAACATAGTGCCATAAGTTAGTTTTTTTAATTAAAATAATTCCTAAAATTTCAATACTTCAAAAGACTTAAGTAAAAAATACCTCTTACTCTAGCATTATCTAAAAATTTCTATAACATCTACTAGACCATAATAATGAACATCTCAGATGTTCATTATCTGCTCTTTCTAAATTAAATCCGGGTATGTCGTAAATCGACAATAGTCTCTCAGCTATAGTTTCACTTCCATAGCTGAGAGACGTGAGAAAAAATGTTTTTATTTTTGCAACTCATTTCCATAACGGAGAAGAATCATGGCAATAAAAGAGGTTTTTACGACGGGCGAGGTGGCTAAAATTTGTAAAGTTTCACCAAATTTCGCTACAAGTTGGTTCGATTCAGGAATACTAAAAGGCTATAAAGTACCCACTACTAAATTTAGAAAAATCCCAAGAACAAATCTCATAGATTTTTTTACTCAATATAATATGCCCCTTTCCCTTTTACAGGATTACGAGAATCCTCAAAATAAAGCTACGGTAATTTTAACTACTGGCGAAGTCGGGCGTATTTGTAATTCAAATATTTCAATGATTGCTAGATGGTTTGATAAAAAAATACTAGAGGGATACACACTTCCTGGTTCCGATGATCGAAGAATTCCTCGTGATAATCTTATTAAGTTTCTCATAGAAAACAAAATGCCGCTTGGCGTACTTGAAGATATCGACAAAGAAAATGTGATCTTAGTATCTGACGATAATAAGTTTACTAATTTGTTCGAAACTCAATTAAAAAGACAGATAAATGAAGCCTTAAGCAAGAAACTAATTAAAGCTAGCGACAAAGCTGAAGCCATATGGAAACTTGCAGTCGCAACTCCAAGTTTTATTTTAGTTGACTTGAAAATGGGAGAAGATACAGCGCGCGAAATACTAAAAGCCTCCGCACGCTTTAATCGCAAGTTCCACAAACTAATTGCTCTAAAGGGAAATCAAACAGAATTGGGCGATCAAAGTTGGGATTTGGTTTCAAATAAAACAGATCGCCCACAAGATGTAATCAGAGAATTATTAGATAATTTTCTGTGTCCAAGACTAATGACTCTTGTCAGTGCCTAGCGAACTTAACAACGAGCACTGAGCACGTTTTAAATGTGGTTTTGTATCCACTTTTCTCACGTGCTCTTTTTAATTTTCTTGATGCTTTATTAAGTCTTCTTTTTTTAAAAAACTTAGTGCTTCTTTCCACCTTAATGCACACAGGCACCAAGCGCACGTAACATAAATTTATTAAACTAATTAACTGCATTTCTCACTAATTCTTTAACTAGTAATTCTATATCAGGTTGATCTGAAGCTTGTTTTGGAAAATCTTTCTTAATAATTTCTTCATTTTCAAAAATTACTATTCCAGGCATTTGTAATGGATCCGCATTTGACCAACCCACTCCATAACCTTTTATAGTCGCAGAAATAAAACCTTTCATCCACTCTCTTGGTCCTAATAATTCTAGAAAACTACCCCTTGAAAGCCCTACTGCCTTATAAATTATCCTAGTTGGATCACTAATTCTAGTACAATGTTCTAACTTATATCCGGAAAAGAATGGCCCTGCATCTTCATGACTTTCTCCATGAACGAAAACTACTTTATAATTTTTTTCAATTTCACTTATTCTTTTTGAAACATCATCCGTAAACTCTCTACAGAAGGTACATCCAATATGTCTTAAAAATATAAAAGCTAATTTACTATTTTCCTTAAGAAGTTTGGAATTAGAACTACCAAATTGATCTACCGAGTTCTTAATAACTTCATTTGGACTATATAGTGAAGGTTCTTCGTTAATATGTAAGTTATAATATTCTTTAAGAATCCTAAAAAAAGGATAAATCCAAATGAAGTCATTTGTTAAAGTTATTAGTCCAAATTTTAATGGCAGCAAGCCAATACTTGCATGATAAAAGAAACCTAAGGGACCAAGAATTTTACCCATTAAGCCAACTAAGACTATTGGCCAATATCGAAAAGGATCAAGAGCAGCAATTGCATAGCCTATTCCAAAAACCCCAACAAACATTCCTATACATTGCCAAATACCAATATAATTTGGATGAGGCATCTCAATAAGGTCAAAATAGTGCTCAGGAAAAACACCAACCCATATTGCCCAAATTCCATTATATATAGCAGCTGCTAAAAGCCAATTTCTATCTCGCTCCGGAGCTATGGGTATTTCTAGTGTTCTTTTTGTCATTTACAAATGACGTTAGGAGTATGAATTGATTACAAGCTACTCAGAGTATAAGAACTAATATAGAGCACGTTTCAATTGTAGTTTTGTATTCCACTTTTCTCACGTACTCTTTTATTATTGTTACAAATACTAACCTATAAACACTTTTCCAATGTAACCAAAGCATCCATGTTTAAATATATTGCTTGATATGTATTTGCAATTGCTTCTTCCCTTGTATTAGCATCAAGGCTAGAACCGACTAACTTTAAAAAAGAAGAGTCCACAATAGTATTTAAAAAAGCAACGGTTCTTTTACTAATTCTTTTTGGATGTGGTCCATCACCAATTCTAGTAATTTCAGCCATTAATGCTTGATATTCAGCATTCATTGCAGCACGTTGAGTTCTTGGATTTAAATCAAGCTGATTACATTGAACTGCTAAAAAGTGCAGTCTTTGTAAAACATCAGTAACTATATCAATCTTATTCTTAACATAATTTTGCTCGCTCTGATTGTAATTCAAAGGGCATGACTGCGCGAAAGAGAGGGAAGGAATGATTAAAAAAAGTAAGAAAGAAATTAATTTATACATATATGACTACTCCGTTTAGGTTTATATCCCTATACATACATGAGACCACCGACCTAATCAATAAAAATATATTTCTAAAACACGCTGTAAATTTTTCAATTTACCTTCCATAAAAAAGAATTGGGGCTAGTCTTAACTAAGCCCCTGTAAAACCTAGCACGTTCCAGATAAGTCAGTTTTCCCAAACTTCTAAAGACGTAAATTCCCTACTCACGCTTCTAGATTCTGATGATTCTGGTACTGGCCAAATTACTTTTTCAAGCTCTTTAATTATGTCCCAAATCATATGGTCTTTTTCCTTTTCTCTGGAGATAAAGTGACAAGGTGTTTTTGAAACAGAAGGAATAACATTCTTAACTGTTAATGGCTTTATATGCTTATCCCAGTAGTCCTCTGCTAACGTAGCAAATGCGGGTCGCAATTGTTCAACACGAGCTACATACCGCTTTAAACATTCAGTCAAAGGAGTTGAAACAAAAATATTTAAACTAGCAAGATCTAACAAATTTTGTAAGCAGAAAATTAATTCGCCCTCTACAAACAATACATCAAATTTCCTAGAGACCATATCCATGACTATTCTCTGATACTTTGAAGTATCATAATGCAACCTAGGAAATGAAAGCTTTTTCTTAACAGAAATCAAATGCTCTCGTAATAGTTTATGATCAAGCTCTTTTGGATTCAAACGATTAATAGACCATCTATCGTCGTGAGACATATCCGAATGATCTATTCTATAATTTTCAATTTGCAAACTTCCTACTGACAATCCTTTTAGATCAGTAAGGTATGAGCTCAATGTTCTTATTAATTGCGACTTGCCACTACAACTTGGGCCACCTACGAAAATTAAATGACTCATCTACCACGCGTCCTGTCTATCAGAGAACCTTTTACAAATCCTTCCACAAACCGATTATGTGAGATTAACGAAATACTAATTTGAAGTCAAAAGAGAGTGTAATTCTTCTAGATTTTAAATAAAAAAGTGCTATGACAAAATAGCGATAACAGGCTATTAACTATAATAAAAACTAGAAATGCTAATCAAATCACTAAAAATAATCTTCTATCTTTGCTTGTTCCTATCCTACTCGATGCTTAGTGCTGAAGAAGTAAGAACTGAGCAAAAATATGAATTTAAAATCGGCCTAATACTTGCTCAAACAGGTCCATGGGCCGAATTTGGAGAAGCACAATCTCAAGCCATAAAATTAGCCCTAGAAGATTATCCGAATAAATTTTCAAATATTCGTTTCATAACAGAAGATAGTCGAGGTAACGGAAAAGATGCAGTTACAGCATACAATAAACTACATTCAATAGATAAAGTAGATCTTACCTTTGTATGGGGAGTTGAACCCGCATTAGCGGTTGCTCCCTTAGCAGAACAAAATAAAACCCCTCTAATAGTTTCAGCGATAGTCTCTTCTACCGCTAGAAATAGGAAATATGTAATTCGCACTATAAACTACGCAGAACAACAAGCACAAACAATTTTAAAATACTTTAGAACAAAAGGAATAAAAAAAATTGCAATAATAAAAGCGCAGATGTCTTTCTATGATATCTTAATTGAAGGTATGAAGAAAAATTTACACGCTGATGAATCAATAGAAGTTATAGAAGATCTACTACCAACTGATAATGACTTTAAAAGAGTAGTCACTAAATCAAAAAAGATGAAATTTGATATGTTCGGGATGTTCCTTAGCCCCACTCAAATTCTAAGTTTCTTAAAAGAAGCGAAGATTCAAAAATTTGATGCTTCTTTTTTTGGAGCATCACCATTTCAAAGCCATACACTTATCAAACAAGCTAAAGGTATGATGGATAATTCTATATTTTTTCACAACGATGTAAGTCAAGAATTCGAAACTAAATATATCGAGCGTTTTAAAAACGACATACAAATTCCTTGGGCAGCAAATGCTTATGACTTTGTAACATTATCATCTGAGTTATTTAATAATTTAGAAACAAAACCTACTACTGAAAAAATATTAGAACTATATAGTCAAGACAGAATACATAATGGGGCGGGCAGCTCTTATCACTATGTTAACTCTCCTACTGAAGGAAAATTTTTTGAATACCCTATCGTAGTAAAAAAAATAATAGGTCAAAACTTTCAAGAAGTATTTAGAAATGCAGCATTCAGCGAATAAAAGAGTTCCAAACCCTTAAGTCTTACTGGCCGGACTTCAAGGAAATTTTTTTCCTCAGCTATATTTAGCTGAAAAAAATTTCCGGCATCTCGGAGCTGCATTCCAGGTGGAATGCGCGAGAATAAGGCCAGAAAGATTTAAGGGTTTGGAACTCAGCTCGGTGGCAAAAAAGTAACGAACTACCTACAACTCACAAACCAACTTCATCTCCTGCCTACTCTTAGGATGACGAAATTCTATTTCTTCTGCATGTAGTAAATAATCAGAAGCTCCCTTGTTTTGCGAAGAACTATCCTCACTACCGTAGTCCCTATCTCCAATAAGCGGAAAGCCCAACTTTCTAAATTCTCTTCTAACAATATGTCTTGAACCATCTCTCAAAGCGACCCTAACATCTGAATGTTGTCCCTCTATTGTATTTATAATTTGAGGGCTTTCAAATATTTCAGATATTTCAATATCACCTTTTGTTATAGTATCTGAAACTCTAGCAATATATGTTTTTCTAACTTTCTTATCTACCAAAAGATCATGTAAGCTTGTCCAAATTTCTCTAGACTTTGCAGCGATACATACACCTGAAGTAAAATAATCTAATCTCTGTACTAGACCACCATCTAGCGGATTAGGGCTTGAGAATAAACAATCCTTATCATAAGCAACAACAAGATCAGCAAGCGTAACTGGATCACCTTCGCGCTGCAATACAGTATGCATACCTCTAGGCTTTTTCACACATATTAAATATTGATCTTCAAATATTACATCTAGCTTAATTTCTGAAGTAGAGATTCTTTGATTACCTGGGAAAAACTCTCTTGGCTCTTCTGCTTCTATAAAATCATGAAGTTTTAAAATATGTCCTGCGCGTACTTTTTTACCGTTAACTAAAACACTACCCTTATCAACTTGAGCTCTCCACTTCGCCCTTGAAAACTCAGGAAAAGTATCTCTAAGTACTGATTCTACTCTCATTTGAGGGAATGTTGATGTGACGGAAAAGGTTATCATGAGTTTATTTTAAATTATTATCCTTCTGTTATGTTAACATATGTAGATAGCTCAAATGTAGAATTTGTTGCAATATATAAGCTGTAGGGGCGTAGAACACAAGAACCCCTAACAGCAATGATCAGACTAAAAAAGACCTATGAAAGAAGCTTACTTAGCTCAAATTCATAATACTTATTTAATAACGGAGGTGAGAAATCTGATAAAATTGGTATGTCAGATTCTTTAAAAAGAGAGTAATAATTACCATAAATTATTACTTCATACTCAGGTTGCACCAGCCTAAATACTTGCCCACGAAATTCAGGTTTGCTTGCATATTGAAGATAAGTTGAGAAAAAATCTAATATACCTTCCTCACAACGTAGTACATACTTCAAAACTCGATCCAACTCAGACTGCGTTTTGACAGCTTCTCCAATCTTCGGATGAGTTAGAATTACTGTCTTTCTAGGAATTCGACTCCACCAAATTCTAGTAAAGGAAAAAAGTCTATCCCATAGATTCTTTCTTCTAACATCATCCTCAGGCAAGAATGCTAAAAGTACCAAAAGAATGATTTCATTTTCTGCATCCTCAAATCTCTCTACAAGTTTTTCTTTTGAATAAAGAGAAATATTTTCACTATGCAAAAAATCGTCTAGAGTCCACTCCGTACAACGCTTTACTCCATTCAGATGTAAAAATTTAAAAGGGTTACTATTTGAATATAACCAAATTTCGGATGCGGCTAAAACTTCTTCATCGATTACTCTAGCTGTATTTTGTCTACTCTTAGAGTTCTCAAGCTCTTGAAACTGATTTCTTGCCCATTCCCTAAGTTTCTGATTTCGAGATTTTGCTAATGTTCTTAAATCGGAGTGAATCCATTCGACTATCTTAATTTTAGCTAATAACTCTTCTGAAATTTCATATAGTTCTGAAATTTTATCTGTTAGTTCACTTAAAATTTCGTTTGTATCTTCATCACTTCTATTACAAACAAGATCAAATAGAAAATTAGACGGTAACTTCTCTAGGACCTGCTGAGCAACATAAGTATTGGAGCTAACAAACTTTCTAATTCCCATTTCTCTTGTATCTGGATTATTTATCAGCATTACAATAAGAGATGGCCAAAGATTACCATTCTTTTCAACTTCACTAACCCAGTGATTAGCAGCCAATACGAGTTCTTCACCTGAAAGACATTTTTTAGTTGCCATTTTAAATCCTTTTTTCTAACCTTCAAAAAAACAAAACTACGCCCACTACACTGCTAGCAAGTGATAGCTAAAAGTGATGTGGGTTAAATCTTCTACCCAAACTTAAATTAGCACAGCATAAAGCTAATGAAAAGCATGTTGATTTTAACAAAATTTCTATTTATTAGAGTTGATTATCTGTAAATAAATTCAATTCAATAAGACCCAACGAACCTTTCCAAACAATTAAATCATCTACTCTAGGCATCATTTTTCGATTTAATTCTATTCAAAGGAAACTACAGTGGCCTATTTCATTCTTTTTCTTGATTACTGGTGGATACCAATTTTATTGCTGGCTCTTATTTGTTATGAATTTGTACTACGTGTTTTTTTTGGAATGGTGATAGTTCCAGAAAGTGCAATTGGTTTAGTTACTAAAAAGTTTGTTCTCTTTGGTGAATATAAAGAACTTCCAGATGGAAGAATTATTGCTACTAACGGAGAAGCTGGATATCAAGCTAGAACATTACCTCCTGGATTATATTGGTGGATGTGGCCTTGGCAGTATGGTGTAGAAATGTCAGACTTTACAGTCATTCCAGAAGGAAAAATCGGACTAGTACTAGCAAAAGACGGGTCACAAATACCGACTGGTAGAATTCTAGCGAGAAGAGTAGATAGCGATAACTTCCAAGATGCTACTAAATTTTTAGAGAACAATGGACAAAGAGGAAGACAAACTTCTTTTATCACTGCTGGTACTTACAGAATAAATCCATATCTTTTTGAAGTAACCATCGTAGACCAATTAATTATCAGAGAAAATATGGTTGGTATTATAACCACTCTTGACGGTGATCCAATATCTTCAGGGAAAATTGCAGGTAGTGATGTGACTGGTCACAATAACTTTCAAGATATAGATACTTTCTTAGATAACGGTGGCTGTAGAGGACTTCAACCTCAGGTTATCTTAGCTGGTAGTTACTATATAAATCCATGGGCTGTTCAAGTAGAAGAAACTCCAATGACTGACGTTCCTATCGGATACGTTGGTGTTGTTATAAGTTACGTAGGCGAAGACGGAAAAGACTTAACAGGCGATAGTTTCAAACACGGAAACATTGTCAGCAAAGGTTACCGCGGTGTTTGGATGGAGCCACTTGGGCCAGGGAAATATCCTTTAAATAAATACATCCTAAATATGGAATTAGTTCCAACAACTAATCTAGTTTTAAACTGGGCTAATGCTAGAAGTGAAGCACATGCTTTAGATAAAAACTTAAGTACCATAACTGTTAGAAGTAAAGATGGCTTTCCTTTTAATCTAGATGTAGCGCAGATTATTCACATCCCAGCAAACGAAGCTCCTAAAGTTATAGCTAGATTTGGAAGTATGCATAATCTAGTGAGCCAAGTTTTAGAACCTACTATTGGGAACTACTTTAGAAATAGCGCTCAGGATAGTGATGTTATTTCATTTCTAACTACAAGAAAAGAAAGACAAGTTTCTGCTAAAGAGCATATTAAAGAAGTTTTAGAAGAGTATAACGTAAATGCAGTTGACACTCTTATTGGTGACATTGTCCCACCTGAAAGCTTAATGAAAACATTAACGAATAGAAAGCTTGCTCAAGAAGAAGAAAAGACATACGAAAACCAAAGAATGGCTCAAGAAAAGCGCCAAGGAATGGAGAGAGAAACGGCTATTGCTGACATGCAAAAAGATATAGTACGAGCTCAACAAAGTGTTGAAATATCACAGCGTACTGCCGATGCTACAGTTAAAAAAGCCGAAGGGGATGCTACTAGCTTAAAACTTCAAGTTAACGCAGAAGCAGAAGCAACAAGAATGCGCGCCTCAGCACAAGCTGAAGCTACCAGACTAAATGCAGCGGCTCTTGCAGAAGAAATAAGCATTACCGGTAGTGCAGAGGCAGGTAAGATTATGGCGATCGGTAAAAGCACAGCGGAATCTTACAACCTTCAAGTTAAAGCTATGGGTGATGAAAACTTTACTCGCTATAAAATAACAGAAGAAGTTTCTAAGGGTAATATAAAAATTATTCCTGATATTATCATTAGTGGAGGTAATACTAGCGACTCAAGTCTTAGCGGACTTATGGGAATGAAATTAATGGAGATGATAGATACCAAGAATAGCTCTAAGGCTAGTGAATAGTTTAAGAACTGTTTAATAAAAAATATATCCATATGAAAATTAGAATAATAAATTTATTATTATTCTTAACGCTCATATGGATATATTATACTAGATTATATGCAACCTGTGCACTTGAAAGCACAGAACCAAATACAAATATAAACTCGTTAATAAGCGACCTATCTTCTTCTCGTGCCTGCAAAAGATCAAAAGCTGCTTTTGATCTTCAGAAAATTGGAAGAGAAGGAAAGAGTGCAGTTCCTAAATTAGTAGAACTATTAAAAGACTCAGATCCTTCCGTTCGTTGGAGAAGTGCCGGAGCACTAGGTCATATTCGTTATTTTAATGATGAAATAAAAAATGCTCTCTACGAATCCATGAATGACGAGAACGAAATAGTAAGAACTAATACTATATTTGCATTAGGAAGTGTCCAATTTAGTCATTACGAAAACTCAGTATCATCCCCACTAAATGAAAATCATAAGTATAAAGAAAGCGACAAAAGTTTTGAAATATTCTTAAAAGGGCTCTCTGATAAAAGCCCAATAGTGATAACAAAAACATTAGCATACTTGGATGTGTCTCAGTTCAGAGAAAACGGTCAAAAATACTTAAGGGTTCTTGAGGATAAACTAATAGATTTAAGAAATAATGAATCATTAAAATCTCAAATATCGGCAGATAATTACAACTTAATACAAAGAAGAATTACAGAAATAAAAATAGATAAAAACACGAATACAGAATCAGTCCTTGAAACGACTTTGAATAATTTAACAAAAGAAGAAAATACAAAAAACATAGAGCCTGAAGCAGCAGAAGAAAATAGTCCAACTAATGAAGATCTTGCGGAACTAAACAATCGTTGCACTACTAACAATATTAGCGGCAACAATCATGAACTATGTTTAAAAGTTAGAACCATAGCAGAAATTAGACTCACTCGAGAAGAACGTAAGACCTTATTCAGAAACAACTGCATGGAAAAGAATCATATCTTCAGTTGTATTACTTTTCTTTTAGATTATGACGACAAAGATCCCTATTATCACAATTTGGTTAAAGATCACGTTCTAAGCCTTACTAAAAAATCATGTAGCGACGGCAACAGCAAAGACTGTGCAAACTGGGCTATTTTAAAATGCAAAGAAGGAAGTTATATTCAAGGAAATGCAGGACTCGCTTTTCTTTGTGTGGAAGATTCAAAGTACTGCGATTACTTTCAATACTGTAGCGAAAAAACATATCCTTTTGCAGGTTTTTTCTTTACTTATTATTATGCGAAGTAAAGAACCGTTGACTTAAAATCTCTTAATTTATAAATTCTAAACATCCTTAGTATCTTATTGATCTGTGGGCGTGAGCCAATAATGCTCGTTTTTGCCCTAGCAAGCTCCCCGCGCATTAGACTGCAAAGAACTTTTTTTGCAAAGCAAAAAAATTTCCAGTCTAATTGCTCCACCACCAACAATCCCAACCCCTACGGGTCTGCAAACGAGCATTATTGTCTCACGCCCACTTATTCTTTCTATTTCAATTTTAATACTGAAGGAACTCCATGTTTTTGAATAGTTCTACCATTAACAATGATGTAACAAGAATCATAAATGATTTATTCATTGTTCATAAAGAGTTTTTAAAACAAACAAATTAGATTTTTATACAAAAAATAAGCGAGTAAGAGTGGGGTAATCATTCTTGCTTGCAGTCCCGTAGGGGATTGGGGGGTGTGGTGGAGCAATTAGGCTAGGTAATACTTTGAAGACTAATGCGCCTAAAGATAAACAGCTTGAGGCTTGCAAAGACAAAAATGACTATTATTGTCTCGCGCTCACAGATCATGACGAAATGTTAACGTAGAATAATATAAATATTCAAAAGCTCTGATTAGAGTTCATGGATATCTAAATAATTTAGTAAGTTATAACGATTACTGTGGTGTTGCTTTATCATTTGAACATCTAAGATAGATAAAGAGAGGAAGAGAGGCGACACAATCGTTTTCACAATTGCTTAAACGCCTCTCTTGCTCGGCAAACCTTATATTAAATTAAAAAAACTTTACGGTGCACTGCTCATTCTCATAGCGTGCTCCTCCTTTCAAAATGCCACAAAGTGTAATGAAATCGGAAATTCAATAGTTTGCTAAATAACAATATAGCAATAAACATCTTACTTCCACACACCAAGCTAGCCCGTTTTCACAGGTAGATGCAGTATGCTTTCATAAGCGACCTAATTGAATTAAAAAGTAAAAACCTGCCCAAAGGCATAGTATATTACTCATAAATTATTGTCAAGATTTTTAACTTATTTTTTTTTCATAAAATGGGATAGATGGTAGTGGTGCAATGAGACAAGGTAATAAAGATAAGTAGATGAAGTAGAAAAGTAGGGGGAGAGTCGAACGTGTCCCCCTAGTAGAGTATAACCTTTTAAAAAATTAGTTGTGCGCTGCTAATACTCGTCGAGCGCAACTCCTTTCAAATGCCAGTTTCACCTAAAAACTAAATCAAAAATTCATTAGTTTGCTTTTGTAAGCAATAAACTACTTGTTTCAACTTCTAACAATTCCCGTTTCCACAGGTTTCACTAGTTATTTCCGCAAGAGACCTAAATAAATCTAAAATTTAGCAATAAATGCTCTGTAAGGAATGCTCCGTAAGGAACGCGGACTTGGAAATTCTTTCTAAAAAAAACCTTAAAAATCACCCAAGTCAGAACTATTTATAAGCTCAGACTTAGATCTTAAGGCTATCTCTTCTACACAAACTTAATTTTAAAAAGATCTAAAGTATCAGTTTTTATTGACCAAACAATAAAAATAGAGTATATTACTCATGAATTGTTTAATTGTCAAGCTTTTAAACATTTTTTGTTCTTTTACATATTTTATATTTAGATGGGTCTTTAAAAAGCTGCTTTTTACAAAGATTCAATATCTTAGATATCTTTATCTATTGGTATTGGTTTTTATGGAGAGTAGTCGTAGGAATATTAGGTTTTAAGTGTTTGACGAGCAAGTAGAGCTTAGCTTTAAACTAAATACTTGGCGCATTTAGCCCTGAGGCAATAGGCATTTAAGATATAAATTAATATTTTAAATGCCTATTGTGCGAGGCATTTATCGCACCATTGTTTTTTTAAGGAGACGTTACTGTGAAAACGGCAACGATTGACGTGAGAGGGTTCTTAGACTTATCAAGGACACTCTACACAGGCAACATGAAAGTCATCTGTGCACTGGGTGCAGGATTTATTTGTGCTCGACGAGTAGGAATAAAAGGAATCGAAAGCATTCGAAAAACAGGAATGCCATTAAGCTATGATGGCTCTTCGTTTTTGAAGCTTCTGAATCCTGAACTCACCGACGAACAAGCGAGTCGCTGGTACCGGATTATTATCACTCGAAACGACTGTCAGGAACGGAAGTCGAGAGCTTGGGCAACTTTGAAAAAAGCGGCCTTGATAGGACAGCACTTCGACTTTGAAGAAGTAAGGGACAATTCAGGAAAGACTGGCTACAAGCCGATCTTTCGTTGTCCTGACTTTGCCAATGACGAAAAGGCCGTGGAAAAGCTCGCTCGTCCGGATTTTGGCTGGTCTCGACCTAGTGATCAAGTACTAAATGCTCCGATCACACGTGATGAGATCAGTTCAGCTAGTAGTCTTGATTCTGTTGGCTGCTTCGTCTAGTTGAACTCGTCAAACTGTTTTTTAACTTTTTAAGTCGCAGCGGTTTCAAAACCCTGCGACTACTCTTTTCTACTTTTCCTAATTCCCCTGCCTAATAAAGACAGTATCGCTAATTTTATCAAAAGCAACATTATAAGTTTGCGGATCTACCACAGCACTATCATTTGTATTAATTTGACCATAAGGACCGCTCATAGAGCTTGTGATTACGAAGTTCAATCTAATCCTAGCAATTCCTTTTCTCATTTGCTCTACAAAAGCAGTGGCCTTGGTGTAAGTATTAACCGAACTTGAATTTAACGCGCTCAAGAAACTTGTTGAATTTGCAGTGGTACTTTTTGCAGTTATAAAACCAGTATCCTTGTCTGCCCCTTCTATAATGTATCCCAAATCTTGAAAGACACTAACAGTAGAAGCAAAAGCTATATCTTTAGTTGTTTCAAATTCTCTAGATTGGATTAGCTGTAATTCAAGAGGATTCGGCGCTGGTGGAACAGAATAGTTACAACTAGCAATTGTAATAGTAGCTAACAAAAATAAAACTGTTTTAACTGTACTCATAAATATTTACTCAAACTAAAAACTGGAAGTTCGACTTCTAAAATCATATAAAGTATCCGACCCATCAAACTTAATGATTAAAGTCATAGTTCGGTTCGTTTGCTCAAATCCAGAAGCCTGAGAGTTTCCACCAAGAAGAATAACAGTCCAATAACTTGAAGTCGATGAATTAGCAGTAACTGTTGCGTTACGCTGATAAGTCCAAACTTCCATACCGCTCGAATCTCTTGTTGTAATATTAGGTGCACCAAATTTTTCTAGTACTTCTAATTTTTTAGTAACGCCCTTTTTCAAGGTAAGCTGAACATTACCCTGAGTAAGAGGGTTATTGTTTTGCGATACCGGTGGCTGAGTAACAGTAGTGCATGCTGCTAATTGTAAAGCTAAAAATAACACTAGTATTGTTTTCATAATCTCTTTAGTAAATTCATTTTTCAATATCTTATAGTCATTTCAGTAGAAATTCAAACTGTTTAGAGAACACTTTCCTAATATTTTTTGCTAACTGAGCATTTCCCTTTGCTAGTGCCATGGGCTCAGAACCCTTTTCTAACTGCCTCAAAAGATCTATATGACTATCTGAAATATATCCCTCAATGAGATCTGGTCTTAGTTTCTTTTTACTAGCGGCTGCAATCTGAGAAATTCTAAAAATGTCTTTTGCATCCTTCGACCCCTTAGAACTTTTTATCCTATCTCTGTAAGCCTCTAATTTCAACACTAACAAGTGTTCAAGACTTGCAACTGAGACAACGTCATATCTTTCCGAGTATGCCTTAACTTGATCAAAAGGCACTATCAAAGAAGAATATCTTTCAGTATATATATCAAACTCAAAGCCCCCTTTAATTAACTGATGTTTGCTCAACCTTCTGTTCGGGGTAACTTCTTCAATATCTCTGAGGTCGGACATATCAGATATCGAAATATAAAAGTCCGCATCATGAGTAAACTCAGCAAGATAGGCTATCTCTTGTATGTTTATAGTATGTAAATAAACGGCGATACCGCCTATATAAACTACGCCCTCCGTAAACAAAGAAGAGATTTCATGACAATAAGATAATAAAAGCTCAAATTCTGAATTTTTAATTGACATTTTGCATATATAACGTTACAGTAACGAAATGTCAAATATATTCTTCTACCCTCCAATTATATTTCTTAATTCAATAAAATTGAACAAACCCCTCTCGATCGCTCGTTTATGTAGTCAGTTAAAGATTCCCTGCAAGGCAAGTGGTGACTGGATAGAAAGGAAAGTAGAAATTAAATACGGACAACAGCTAATCATCGAATCTGAGCCAGGTGACTGGGGCGCAGTTAGAATCACAATGAAAAAATCCACTGTAGTAAAAGAAGCGCAAACTGCCTTACTAGTATTAGCTTACGCCCTACACGACCTAGTCGCAAAAGAAAGTATAAAAAATCTCACTTGGTCTAGGATCCCAGTACCAATGGGCCGTATTAAAACTGGAAAGGCACTTAGTAATTCGGAAAGACAGCAGCGTTTTAGAAATAGACAAATCGCTTAACCGCCTAGCTAACAGCCTCATCCTGCATAAACAAACTCACTACAAACGCGACAATAGAAACCATCATCGCCATCACAAAATACACCGTCACATCAGAATAATCCTGAAGTGAACCCGTCAAAGCGCTCAATCCTATTCTCCCTATTAAAGACCCCAAACCTATACCTAATAAACTTAGATAACCTTGAGACTTATGCTTTATACCTTCTGGGAAAAATAAATATGAAAGCTTCACTCCGCATAGATAGACGCCGCCAAATGAAAAAGCATGCAATAGTTGGCTAAAAATAATCACAATAGCACTCTGACAATTTGCAAGTAGTAACCAGCGAAATACTGTTGCTATAATAGAAAACTGAAGAATAGATTTTAAAGAAAAAAACTTTTCTAATCTAGAAAACAGCATAAAAAGAACTATCTCCCCTACTACCCCGAGATTCCAGCATAAGGATATAAAAGAAGGTGAAAAACCAAGGCGCTCTAGATACAATGAAAAGAAAGTATAAAGAGGGGCATGAGAAACCCAAATAAGTCCGACTACTGTAAAAAGTAAAAATACTTTTTTGGTTTTTAATGCCTTGATTACTTCATAAGGTTTTACATGTTGAGCAACTGGGTTTGCTAAAATTCTTGAGATATTAAAACTTAATGCTGTTTGTATTAATACCAATACAATGACAGCTCGTGCACCAAAGACAGCGTCATAAGACTTAAACAAGATACCAAGCATAAAACCAATAACGATAAAGCCAACCGATCCCCAAAGTCTAATATGCTCAAATTTAATACTAGCATCTCCCTTTATTCTACCTAAAATATCAACATCTATTAAAGTTGTAGTAGATACTCTCGAAGCAATAAAAATAGACCAAAAAATACTCACACTAATAAAGTCTACTGAACCTAAAAATAAAAGATAAGTAACTAAAGACAAAATAGATAAAACCCTTATCACTCTTGAAGGAGTAAGCTTACCTCCAGTAATTTCTAAAACCAAAGGTGCGGAAAACATCATTGTAAGAGTTGCTAAAAAATTCTGCACCGCAATCTGCTGCGCGCTAAGTCCAATATGATTTAGATACAAAGGTAAGAACGCTATGTAGAAAGAAAACAGACCAACGTTAAAGAACTGGAATGTTGATAAGGTGAATTTTTCGTTTTTATGAAGCTCTAATATGTTTTGTTTATTCATCTATTCTAGAAGTAAAATGTAAGACATGAATAGCTCAAGTTAACATTTTAGTATATGTAACTACTCACTAAAATTTCTATAAGTTCTGACCCCTTAAGTCCTAATCGTCTCATTCTCGCACATTCCACTTGGAATGTAGCTGCGAGGTGCCCCAAATTTTTTCAGCTAAATATAGCTGAGGAAAAAAATTTGCTCGAAGTCCGCCGATTAAGACTTAAAGGGTCAGAACTTATTTTGTCACTTAAATTTTCACAAACTGTGTTCTTACATTAACGACTACTGAAAAACATAAGAAAGTTTTATCTATAAATAATATCCCCAACTCCCACAGAGATACCAACCATTCCAGAATAAGAGAGAACTAAGCGGAATAAGAATAATAGGTACTAGTGTTTTTAAAAATTAGTAGATTATTCATACAAGCTCTTTTAATTATTGTACTATATATATAAAAGAGAGTATTTACTTAGTACCAACCTCTTCAATAGTCACATCATTACAGAGCACATATTGACTAATTAGTACATTTTGATACTCAACATTTGGGTATTTGGGTGAATCTGAATTTTTTTCAGAGCTTAGGTTTTCTTTAAGGTTTGAGGGAGTAAAATGTTACGATTTTTTAAGTCTTTTTTATTTATTGCTCTTTTTCCATTTCTTCTATCGACGGTTACTACTTCAGCAGTATACAGCTACATTTACATTAATAAACTGAGCTATAAAGAACTAGAGGTATTTAAGCCAAGATCTGATTTTGATGATCTCACAGTTGAGCAACAACAGTTGTACATTAATGCTGAAAAAAAATTATCAAAGCATAATATCAGCAATGAAGATTATGACAGATATATGCATATAAGATCAGAAATGATTGACATTATGAATAAAAAAGAAGAGGAAATTATTGAGAAGTCTCTACTTGGTGAAGATAAAATTCGGCAAATAGTCAGTAGATATTCGACTTATATAAATCAAGAGCCGATACATAAGCTATTTGATGAGTGTGGTTGTATATGGTTAGAAAGCGGTGCAATGAATTTTATCCTAAGGACAAATAATAGGCATCCAGACTACTATTATCCTGTAGTTTTCGAACGCGATTGGATGGGATGCTTTAGTTGCAAAAACTACGCTTTGCATATCTTGAGGAGAGAAGATCCATATTCTTTTGTTAGTCCACATGGCGCAAAATGTCCTATCTCTGTTCTGGTTGCACAAGGTTATGAACCAGTTGAAGTCTCAGAAGTCGGAGAAAATGATCTATGCTTCTACTTTAGGTACATTGAAGATCCTAAGATAAAAGGGATAACAGACGATGATTATGATTTTAAAAATCTACCAAAAGAATTAGTCCGCTCTAGTCATTACGGCGTCTATAAAAATGGTCGGGTGATTTCGAAACAAATGTTTGCTGGTATCGCTTCTCACACTCCCGAAGCAGGAGGATTTCATGGCTGGAGATATATGTTCTTCAGAAAAAACTTCGATCTTTCCGCAAAAACACCAATAGTAGACGATATAGATGATTGGGTACAGTGCGGAGATTGCGTAACAAGAAAATCGGGTGCATTTGAATATAAAAGTTTTCCTATGGATATGAAAATTTTTGGTATCCTATGTCATACCTTTTATCTAGTACTCTTTTTGTCTATCATTGCAATTTGGAATATACGAAGACAAAGACTATATATGTCTTAAATATTCACAACTTGACTAGCTAGGGGGTTGTTTCCACTCAAATAACCCCCATTAAAAAAATATCCTTCCTCTTTCTATTTCATATCTTAAGTTCAAATTTCTATTTTTATTATTTAATACAGGGCGAATTTGACGATTCTAGAGATAAGGTTACTAGATGAGCTTACTCGCATGAGTTTCAGCTCCCATTTTAAATCCATAGAGTAAAACCAAGAAATTAATTAGTTAAGTCTTAAAACGCTTTTGTTTTTTGTATATACTAAGAATAGAGATACAGGAACTATATAATATCCATTAAAGCAGGCTCTATTATAGTTTTTATATTTATTGAGTTTGGCTTGGGTGGTACCAGCCTGTTTTTATCTCCCGAGTCAAAAGTCGTAAATAATTATAAAGCTATTCATAAATACCCATATCACATCTACATATTTTCCCTTAAGTATTCTACTTTCTTCATGCATGATTGTGTATGGCAACAAAAACTATCTCCATAAAACTAGATGTAACAATAAGCTTATTAGTATGAAGCAATTATCAACAGAATCCTTTTCTCAGATAATAAGAAGAGCAAAGTGGGATATAGAAGCTACAACCGGTGCTAGTATTATAGATTTCTATAACAAAGAAAAAGAGAACCTAAGTGAATAACAGCTAGACATCTTAGACTATCTTCAGCAAAATAATTACCCCTTAAAAGATAAGTAGCTAAAAGAATAAATGTCACTCCTATTAGATACAACATTTATAATAGATCTAGAAACATAAGCTAGACTATCTAAAAAATAAGGTGATTATCAAATTATAGTTGATAAAAAAGTTCTGAGCCCTTAAGTCTAAATCGACGGACTTCGAGCAATTTTTTCCTTAGCTAAATACACCTATTTGTTTTCCGTTTTATTCAAGAAGCGAAACAGGAAGAAAATGCTCGAGGAAGGAAGAGGAAAAGGAAGAAGAAGTATAGAAAATTTAGAGTTGCTTGTGGATATCACATAACTTACGGGTAAGCAGAAACTATTTTACCCTACCCCCGAAAACCCCTTCCTGTTCCTCTTCCCGCCTCCAGCATTCCTTCCTGTCATACCTCTGAAATAGAAGACCTTCCTTAATCCGATATTACACTCATCGACTTCCAGCGTCCCTGACGAAAGCGCAGATACAAACAAAAAGTAATTACCATTGAATACAACGCGACAAAGGCCCAAGCTATATAGACAGCATTATCAAATCCTCGAAACAACCACGCAGGTAACACCATTAATGGCCAAGGTAATGTTAGTGCTAGTAAGGAAACAAACTTAGTATCTCCTGCCCCTTTTAGAGCAAACGAAATATTAAAGTAAGTGCTATCGAATATAGAGAACAGAGCTACTATTTTTAAAAGATGCGGAGCAATTTCTGCTACCTGATTCCATAGTCCTACATCATCACTATTTTTAAACCATGATAAATAAAATTCTGGTAGAAAATAAAAAGTAGAAGCTATTGAAATCATATAAACAGAAGAGATCTTAACACCCGCCCAAGTAAACTGCTCTGCTTTTTTTGGATTTTTTTCACCTAAGCTTTGTCCCACTAAAGTCATCACCGCTTGAGCAACTCCCATACTAGGCAATATAGAAATCATCATTACTGTAACAGCAATGCTACTACTAGCTAAAGCAGCTTCTCCGTTTTTTAGATGTCCCATTATAATCAAAAACAGAGTAAACGCTAAGCCTTCCAGAGACCATTGAAGACCACTTGGTATTCCATACTTAAGAAACTTAAGCATTGTTTTTAAGTCAAAACTATAACCACTCCTTATTGAATATTCCTCTTCATGTTTTTTAGTAAATAATAAATAAAGTCCGAAAGCAGCTGCGATAAATGTAGATATCGAGGTAGCATATCCCGCCCCTGCTATTCCATAAGCCTTACTACCCCAATGCCCAAAAATCATCACATAATCTAAAATGACATTTAAGATTAGACCAACAAAATTGATCCAAATAACTGTTCTTGTCTGACCTAAGCCTGTAAAGAAACCGCCAACAACAGCAATTATAGCAGCAGGCAAAGCTGAATATGTTACGGAGTTAAAGTATTCAACTTCTAAACCTTGAATAGAAGGAGAGTGATTTACGGCCGAAAAAAAACTAGGCGAAATTAAATTTAATAATAAAAATGCTAGGCCGCCAACAATACTTACATATATAGCATTCCAAACAGCAGAACCTATTTTATGATTCTCTTTAGCCCCGTAATACTGCGCAACAAAAGTCATCACGTAACTAGCAGTTTGTTGCAATAGAGCCATCGGCACCCAGAACACACCCATTACAGTCATCGCTGCACCTAGTGATTCTGTCGAGTACATTCCGAGATAAACTCTATCTATAGTCAGTTGCAAATTCCAAAAACTATTTGCAATGACCAAAGGCCAGGCTATTTTAATTATTTTTTTGTAGATCACTATTATTATTTAACGTATTAATAATCTCTTTATGAATTAGACTATTTGAAGAAAAGACTCCTGGCATTGCTATAGTATCCCAGACAATATCAGCACCATCAATTGTAGAAAAGACACCACCTGATTCTTTTAGAATTGCAGCCCCAGCAGATACGTCCCAAATTTTAGAACCTAATATAATAACACAAGCAGAAGAAGCACCAATAAACATTTCATAAAAATCTACAGCAGCACAACCAATACTTCTTGAAACTAGAACCTTGTTTATTAAAGGAACTGCGTATCGAGATGTCACTTCAGGAGATAACCAAGACCCTAATTCAATATTTAAAATAGCTTCTTCAATATTATCAATTTTAGATAGAGTTACCGGAACATCATTTACAAAAGCTCCCTTACCGACTTCGCCAGTAATTATAACTCCCTTCTCCGGTAAATAAATAACACCAGCATAAGGCTGTGATTCTTTAACATAGGAAAGCAGCACGCCCCAAGTGTCAAATCCTAAAGCATAATTAAAAGTTCCATCCAAGGGATCTACAACAAAGTATGACTTTTCTGAAATTGTATGAAACTCTTGCTCTTCCGCAAGCACAAATGATTCTGGAAAATTTTCATTAAGCTTAGAAACAATTATTTCCTGTGATATCAAATCTGCTTCTGTCGCAAAATCACGTAGACCTTTTGATATGCGCTTAAGATTATCTGACTTCATACTTAAAAGCTTAGCACCAGCTTCAAGAACTATTTCAGACATTATCTTAGTTAAATCTTTCATACTTAAATTTCTAATTATCAATCATAATAAGTTCACAATAAATAAGCTACACCGACTACCTACCTCGGTCAATTAAACAAAGATCATCATCTCTATACTTTACAGATACAACATACAAGCAGTATATAATATTTAAAGAGGGGAGAGTTCTAAACTCTTAAATTTTACTGGTCGGACTTCGAGTAAATTAAAATAACTGCTTCACTCCCACCACACAAGCCATTACAATAAAAATCCACCTTACCCACTGCGCACCTTGACGCATAGCAATTTGAGCCCCAAGATAACCGCCTGCCATATTTGCTAGCGCCATTGGGATACCAAGACTCCAGATTATCTTTTTATTAAACATGAATGTTGTATCGTACTACATACTGTGAGTATTTTTTGTTACGAATAAAATTAGCTGAAGCAAAGAGTGTTCCGCTTGTACTGATAAGCTTACTGGTACCAAGGGTTAAATCTACAGGGAATCCAAAAGTTAATAGTATTGGCAGAGTAATCACTCCACCACCACCGGCAATAGCATCTACAATACCAGCTACAAAGGCTCCAATACTCGCTAGTACTATGATAAATGTACTCATTTATTTACTATTATAATCATAACATTTTAGTTTTCCCTAATGAGGAAATTAAACTAGCGAAATAGCAGTTTAGTTTTAAAAGGCAACTCCATTTTACCTTTTAAAACTAACCTTACTTTATAGTTTCTAAGAATTCTTGTAGTTCAGATTTTGAAGGAATCTCAAACAACTGTTTCGAAATCAACTCAGTTGGCTCTTTATGCCATTTCTTCATCAGAAAATAAACAAGTAACCAAGATTCACCTCTCATCCTGTCTCTATATTCTGGATCACTTTTCATCATCTCGAGATCAGGTTCCTTCAGCTCTTCTTCAAAGCCATATTTTTTCAGAAGTCTAAACGAATCTTCATCAAAACCACTTTGAAATCTCATACAATGTGGTAACCCTACTAGAATCCAAGTAGAAGTATTTGCAGTCCGAAGTTCTTCAATTCTCGCCCTACTCAAGTAATAGCGATAACTGTCTTCCGTAGCGAATCTACTTGCTATCTTGATACTAATAGACTTTTCAGCCAGACTAAATGAGCCGCTCCAATTTTCATTCCTGCGTTTTTGATAGCTACTTCTATCGACAGTGGCCACTTTCTCAACAACGACTTCTCTAACAAACTTACCAAGCTTTTCTTCGATAGCACCAATTGCTTTTTGGTACTCTGCTTGAGGTGTCTCGACTCGAGTAGTCGGTACCTTTTGTTGTGGAGGACCAAGATAAAAAACGCTGTAGGAGCCAATAAGCGAAGTGATCGTTGCTCCTAACATAAAAGCTGCAAAACTTTTAAATTTAAAAACTAACTCTTTTTCATACCCCATTTTCCCATCTCCTTAGGATAAAAACCTGATGTTGCCTTTTAAGAATTATGACGGTGAAACTAGAAAACATTAAACAGGGAGCGCAATACCATAAAGTAGAGCACTCCCTTTATTAATCACAAACCAGAGACTGTTAAGTTACGATCCGCCACCACCACAACCGCTACCACCTCCACAGCTCGATCCTCCACCACAAGAAGAAGAGCTAGAACTTCCACACGAACTAGAACTAGAACTTCCACATGATGAAGCAGGGGTAGTGTAACCTGATGAACTAGAGGTATCACAGGAAGGTGTAGAAGGGGGGCTTAATGCAGCAAAAGTTGCCATACTGCTAATAATTCCCCCATCGTCGCTAGCAGTGCTTGAATTACTACTAGTTCCTGAACTATTACTAGGTCGTGATTTTTCTGTTTTCTTAGGCGACGCTTTCGCAACTGCCTTTAGACTAGAGCTCACGCTTGTAGTGCTTAACTTGCTAATAGTTGCCTGAGAAACCTCATTTGGAACTTCTCCCCAAATATCCTTTGGGGGAATACCAAAGATATCACAATAGCGAGCAAGTGTTTCTTGATAAACATCCTCATACTTTGAAACATCTTCACCAGGAACTGCTGGATGATGATAGATCACTCTACCAAAAACTTCTTTACAAATATTCTCGTAACTGAAGTTAAACTGTAAATGTTCATGCCATACTAAATCAACGAGCTTACTTGGAACTTCAAAATCGTTTACAGATGTAGCCTTCAAAGCCATGTATCGAGCATACTCTCTGTATAGAGTCATATGCTGACTTGCAGTAACACCATGCTCATCAAGCATTCTCAAAGAAATTCCCGCGAGAAACTTTTTGTCTCGCAGAAATAGTTCTAGGAACATTTCTGAAAGATCTCGAGGATTATTCGAACCGGTAATGCCCATACTAGATAGAAACCAAGCGAATACAGATCTCATCTTAATCTCCCAATAAAAACCGATGCGATACGCTAAAAACCATTTTTAGCCCTCCACCGTCTGGGGATCAGACCCCGGAGAGAAACTCTTCTACCCGATACCTAATTTTTTCTCCGACAATATTTATCTGTCGTGAAAGAAGTTAAACATGTTTTTTTAAATTAAGATAATCTTGTAATTTCGATAGTTTACATTTTAATATATTATAATCTCTAAATAGCTTTATAAAATAAGTATATTTTATTACAAAATCGTTATTTAGTATTATTATATTATTTAATGTTAACTAATCGAATACATAATCGAGTCGCTTTCTTTAATAATAAATCAAACCTAAGAGTGCGCACTAGACATCTTCAACTTCTTTTCCAAACAATCAAACAAAGCAGGGCCCACATCTTTTGCTGTCTTAAAAAACAATTCATTATGCCCTACTCCCTGATATCTCTTATACCATCTGAGCGGATTATCTCCGAAGTCTTTTGCTAAAAAATCAGAATGAGAAATAGGTATTATATTATCAGCATCACCATGAGTAATTAAAATACATGTTTCTTGTAAATTCTTAATGTAAGATTCAGTATCAACATTGTAACGTAACAATGGTTTTAAATAACGAACTAGAGGTCGACCTTCTACAATTGCTGGAATACTTTGATAAGGAGAAAATAGTACAAGTGCACTAGGCTTTACCACCGAAGCTAAACCTGCCGCAAAGCCAGTCCCGATAGACTGACCAATAACAATAATATCTTTCGCCAGTACTTTTTCTCTATCTACTATTAATTCAAAAACACTTATAGCATCTAAAAAAACTCCCTTCTCACTTGGCCAACCAGTGCTATTACCAGTGCCTCTATAGTCAAAAGAATAACTAACAATCCCCTCTGAAGCCATCCACTGCTGCATTGAAAAAAACATTTCCAAGCTTCCACCATTTCCATGCAAAATAAGCGCACGTAAATGTTTTCTCTCTGGAACAACATTAGTAGCTGGCAACCTCCAAACTTCCAACTCCGTCCCATCCACAACTCTATGTCTGATCCTCTCGACAAATAAATTACTAGGCGGCGAGACCACTCCTATCTTAGACTGGATAGATGAAGGAAAAATTAACGCATCCTGTACGACAAACATAATAAATGCTGTCCATCCAAAGATAAAAACAATGCCTTTTAATAAACGGTAAATAATTTTCATAGATTGCTTTTTAATTGGTTAGGTTAAGCGTGAAAGTTTCAGATATCAATATGCTTATAACTTTAATTTTCAACGATAACTCTAGGTGATTAACAAATTTAATGAATATATTAAATTATGAAAGAAAAAATAGAAGAAGTTATTATAAATGTCCGCGGTCAAAGGGTCATACTCGATAGCGAACTGGCTTTACTTTATGGCGTATCGACTAAAAGACTAAATGAACAGGTAAAACGTAATCTAGACAGATTTCCTAATGACTTCATGTTTCAGCTGGAATATCAAGAACTTACATCTTTGAGGTCGCAAAATGCGACCTCAAAGAAAATAAAACTAAAAGAAAGTTAGGATTTTAATTTATTTTTTATATTTAGAATCCCAAGAAACTAATAATTAATAAATTATCTATATAGTAATTATAAGATTGAGAGTACTTGAAACTTGTTTGAAGACCCGTAGGGGTTGGGACGCACAGGGGTGGAGTATTAGGCTGGAAAATTTTTTGCTCTGCAAAAAAAGTTCTTTGCAGACTAATACACGGGGGCTTGTCTAGGGCGAAAACAAGTTTCAAGTACTCTCAATCTGAAGTCGATATTCCCTTAGTTTCTTGGATTCGTCGCCCACACGCTGAGCTCCGGTATAAACGCCCTATCATCAAGCTCTAATATCGACTTCATAGTCAAAGCCAAATCTTCGGCCATTAGTTTTGTAGCATTATGCTCTTTAACTTCTCTACCAGAATTTTTAACAAACTCAGTTTGCACTTCACTAGGATTCACTAACATTACTCTAATATTATGCTTTCTTAATTCTGCCCTCCAACACTCAGTCATTCCCTTTAGAGCAAACTTAGATGCGACGTAAGCACTACCACTAGCAAATCCATTTAACCCAGCAGTTGAAGAAATATTAATGATATTTCCATAATTTTTAGAAATAAAATATTTTGCACTTTCTCTGCCGACAAACATTGCGCCCATTAAATTAGTTTGAAGCATTTTTTGAAAGGCAGCAGTTTCAATTTGGTCGATTGTTGAAAAGTAACCGTAAGCCGCATTATTAATAACGACATTTAAGCCATTAAGTTTATCTATAGTATTTGCAAAAAGTTGTTTAACACTTTCTTCATCGGACACATCAGCTGTAACAAACTTAGCTCCAATACTTTCGGTAGCTGTTTTCAAACGCTGCTCATCTCTTGCGCTAATTACAACTTCCGCACCTGCTTCAACTAAAATCTTAGCAGTAGCAAATCCAATTCCCTGACTTCCACCTGTTACTAAAACTTTTGCTTCTTTTAAATTCATAAATTTTCTCTAAGTAAGGTTATAAGATGTTCAATATAATATAATTTTTAATATTAACGAACACTCACTTGATAAATTATTTAACTTATTTTAGATAATTCCAACTAGGTTTTAATGCTTCTCAAATTCTGGAGTTCTTTGTTATGGATATTGAAAGTCATAAACTTGTAGGTGCAGTTCTTACTTCTTCTGAGCCTCTGGCCGACACGAGAGTATTTGGATGGAAAGAAGAGCGGGGTAGAAATATCCTAGACCCGTTTCGTCATTTCGAGCGAACCTTATTTCATGCTAGTAATGTTTGCTCTTGTGAAATAGAAAATGCAGAACTAGTTCAAAATATTAAAGAACTAATTAGCGATTGCCGAGATCAGAGAAGCTCCCATAAAAAGCAATCTATCAGCCACGAACTAGCAATAGAAACTCTAATGGAGCGCTCCGAAGCTGTAAGTTTTTTGCTAATTAGAGCTTTTAGAATTTTAGCTGAATTTTCATATACTTCCATGTGTCAAGAAGGAGAAGAGTCAACAATTAAGCTCTTAACAAGTCTCGATTGGCAAGAGAAATTTGCGAAACTTAAGCTTGCGATTGCAGATAAGAAATCTGCAGTAGTAGATAATAAAAGAGTCGCGAATACGTAATAAATACAACAAAAAAGGTTTTCGCACCAAGACATAGACCTTCTCGATCTGAGTGGTCTATGTCTTTTTTATTTTTTTCTAGTTACTTGATTTAGCACAGAAATTAGATTAAATAATCGAAACAAGGTTTTTGTTTCGTGGTTTCAATCGGAGGTAGAAGTTATGAGTACGAACCCAAATGGTGATCCTTTGCTGCATCTACTTACTAGCAAGCAAGGTAGTTGGCCGTCCCTATTTGCTAGCTCGAAACAAGTGAGCAACGAGCAGGTAGCGAAGGTATTTAATGCGATGGACAAACGTAGAAGTGTGCCTATTAGTCATTTTGCTACTAATTTCGAGTACGCAGTAGAAAGAGCGATTGAAATTTGTAACTATCGCGAGAAAAGAGAAGTCACTGGCCGCTGCAGTGAATTACTTTCTGCCTTAAAAAAAACAATGCGAAGCAAAGACGAAGAGATTAATGCAACAGAAAAAGAGGAAGCAGTTAAATCAGCTATTTTTTCTAACTCGCAAAATTACATCATATTATTCCAATCTACTATCAAAATTTTAGGTGAATTTATAGCAGAAAATTACTCTGAGCCAGAAGAAAAATGCAGGGTCGCTATTTCAGAAAGCGCAGATTTGATTAAAACACTTATCGAATTTGTATTTTGGTTGGAGAATTTACCGATGAGAATCCAAGCACATGGAATTTCTAAAAAATATCTTTCAGGGCACACCAGAACAGATCCCCTCAAAAAACTACAAGAAGATTAAGAAGCTTAGAACAATAAAGGCTCAACACTCAAAAAGGTTCTTCACAAAGACATAGTCCTCCTTAATCCGAGCAGGTCTATGTCTTTTTTTATTTCTATGCCATAATATCCCATCGTGATTTGGGTAGATTTATGGTTTTCACCAAAAGGTTTCAAACATGTTTTTTGATTTATCGAATGACTTAACTTTTCTTACTTCCGAATTTTCAAGAATGGGAAGTGAGCTTCTTGGTTTTCCAAGAAGGAACAAAAGTGACACAAACGAGGGACGAAGAGCTTCACAACGTGGGCATGCAAAAAATGCTCAGAGCAAAAAAGACTTCAAGATAGTTGTAAACAAACGTCGTATCACCGACGGAGGTCCTGGTCCTTCCATTCACAGAAAAAGGAAAAAAGTACTAGCTGACTTACCAAGGTTAGATACAAAAAGTTCGAACCTAACTTCAATGAAACTCATCCTAAGCAGGCTTGAAATTTTAAAGCCTGAAGCGATCGTTTCTTTGTTTGCAGAGCATTCAAACAGAAGTTATGCATCAGAAATTGCAAACTCCCTACTGAGAGTAAGTTCTCGTATTGTTTTCGATAGCGACCTCTACACAAAGCTTACTCGCTGCATTAAAAACTGCAAAAGTACGCAAGTCATCAAAATGATAACAAGCACTCTTGTGAAGTCAGGCAGTTCTTCTCTTGTTTATCTGAGAGATATTCTCAGTTCAAAAATTGCTCAACAAAAGAAAAGAAGCATTCTCGAAGCGATCAATACTACCGCAGGGGACAAGACTCCGGGTAGCAAAAAAGTCTTTGCTTGGCTTTCTGAGCTTGTTGAGTTTACAAAGTCTTTTTGTAGAGACATTGAAAACAAAGCGAAAACAAGAGCTCCGGCGCTTAGCTTTCTAAGCAAGTACTGCTTCGATCTCGATGGTATTCAAGTCTTCGTGAAAGAAATTTGTACAAGGCGTACGACAGCTGAGAATAGAAAAATCTCGACCCGTGCCCTTTGTCACGAACGAAGACGCGCATCGGCAAGCATTTACTTACTTGAAAGCTACTGCAAAGAGTTTGGCACAAGAAACGGTGTTACTCTTGCTAGGACAATGGCTAAAGTTGGAATAAGCTATAAAGGAAAGTCTGCTATGGAAGAATTCTCCTCGGTTGAGTACTCAGCTACTCAATTTACAGATTTGCTTTCCAAGGCTCTTACAAACGGAATTTTGCGAATCGACGAATTCAGATTTGGCAGAGAATCAGTTATTATCGATTCTCTTGTCAGAACAAGCCTTCGTCTAAAGAGCCCTGGACAAATCGGCGTTTTGAACTGCATCACACTGGGTCTTGCTGTTTAGGAGATTCGCAGTTTAAGGTTTTTAATCTAAATCACCAACACTTACAGAGAAGCGCACCGCGCTTCTCTATTTTTTTAGATTATTTTTCTCCTATCCTCCTGCGCTTCCTGTTTTTTTATTCAAGAATTAAATTAACAGGAAGGATAGGAGGTCAGGAGGGGGCTAAATTAAAGGGCGGCTATCGCGATTGGCTTAGTCAACTCGACAGGCTTAGCACTATCCTCAACTGGTAACGCAGGTAGTAGAACTTCATTATTCTTACTGATCATGTAATCATTAAAAATATGTTCAGCTGATGGAATAAGATATTTTCCATTTCCAAGATCTAGAGTTGTATTTTTAAGCTTATGAACATTCTGTCCGCAGGTATAAGTATTATACTTCATGAAGTGATAACAGATACACATCTTTTCTCTGATTGGCATTTTTTTGCCTTCAGCATCAAGTGGAGCATTGTCCCATGCTTGATGGTACTGACACTGACCATCTTTATCTAAAATATAACCAAGAGATTCACAGTTTGGCTTAACATTAGAGCTAAGTGAAGGACTGTTACTTAACATTCTCATTGGATAACCAGTCGGCGATGAAGTATTAACTTCCACATCCTCTTCTCTAGCAAGTACATATGCTTGCTTAACATTAGAAGGTAGTCCGCACTCTTGAGATATTGTAAATCTAGTTGCAACTTGTACTCCAGCCGCTCCCATCATCATATATCTAACAGCTTCAGTACCGGTAAAGATACCGCCCGCTGGTATAAGAGGGATATCAAGTTTCTCTGCAGCAAGAAAATCTTTTACTTCTTTAAAAATATCTAACAAATCATACTTTGCCCAATCAAGACCAAAGCCAAGATGCCCACCTGCTAACGGTCCTTCAACCACTATATAATCTGGCAATCTAGAAACTCTTGATGCACTTCTTAAAAATATTCTAAGAGCTCTTGATGAAGATACGATAATACCAAGCTTTATATCTCTAAATCTTGGAAGATCCTCTATAAGCTTTAAAGTATTAGTATGAAGACCCGCAGAAAGAGTAATCCCGTCCGCTCCACCATCCATACAAGCTTTAACTCTTGCTCGCATTGTTTCGTTTGGATTACCCATTGTGAGCTTTTCCATTACGTTAACAAAAACCCCACCACTTCCACGCTTAGCATCAACTGTATTTCTAACGTGGTTTAAACCACCTTGATATGTAGATTCAAAATCCCATTTTACTTGAGACTTATCTAATGTTTTAGAATATTGCTTAAAGCGCTTTAATTTTTCATTTTGAAATTTTGTGCCGTTTTTTATATCAGAAAGATAAGGGGCTAAAGCATCGGAAATATGACCGATTCCACCCATTCTAGCGACAGCAAGAGCTAAAGCAGATGTAGAGATGTCTACTCCCATACCGCCCTGCATAATAGGCGCGTACTCATTTTTACCAATTTTAAGGGTATATGAATTTAACTTGGTATCCAAAAGTGCAGCATCAGAAATTTTATCATCCCCTAAACTTAAGACTATATCATTAGACTTAGAAGAATAAGCAGTTTGATTACTTAATGGTGAATTATTAAGCTGTTTAATCTCTGAATTCTGAGTTTCTATCACTTTTACCTAGCAGTAATAAATTTGAGTATTAACAAAATATGGCATTTTAAATAAAATAATAACAATACATGGACGCTTGCTTAATAGATGCCTTAAGAAACTATAAAACAAGCCTACAAATCTCGATATACTTGGCCTAATCAAAACTTTTCTACGAACGCGTATGATACGACGTATTATGTCTTAAATCTAGAGTTAAACGACATTTAATATTAGGCCATGATAAAGTTATAAAAAAATTCATACTCTAAATGTTGATAGTTTTTGTTTTAAGTCACTTAAACAACCGTAAGAACACACACTTTTCTGATAGATTACAAGGGCTTAAGCAAATAGTTCAAAAAATCACATTACCTGTGGATAACTTGTTCATATGTTAGCAACAATTTATCTTATTTCTTTCGCGTTAGACGTATTGACCTATGATTATAAAACTGGCAAATAGCACGGCACTATGAAAAGAACATTCCAACCAAGTAACATAAGCAGGCTTAGAACTCACGGGTTTAGAGCTAGAATGAAAACAAAAAATGGTAGAGCTGTGCTCAGCCGTAGACGTGCTAAGGGTAGACATCGCCTAGCTGCTGAGATCGCAGTTAAGGGTAGAGTGGTATAAAAAGCCTACTGCTTTTAATACTAAGCCGTTATTGTTTTGTTTAAATTCAAAGCAGAGCAACGCGTAAAAAAAAGATCCTCCTTTCTATTAGCTCAAAAAAATGGGCGAAAGTTAAGGACAGGATCTTTTTTAGTTTGTGTTTTCAAGTCCGATCTAAAAAATAACGAACATTTACTAGTTTCTAGACTTGGTATTACGGTCACAACAAAAGTAGATAAACTTGCTACGAAAAGAAACACTCTAAAAAGAAGAATTAGAGAAGTTTTTAGATTGAACTATCCCGATATTAAAAAGGGCTTTGACTTTGTGGTCATTGCTCAAGTTGGAGCTACTTCATTAAGTTTTGAAGATATAAAAACTGAAATCTTAAGTAGTCTTGCTAAAGCATCCTTAATGCGACCGACTCCAACTATTTCGACAAAGTGAATAAGATAATAGTCAAAATGCTATATCCGCTGTTTTTCATCTGGAAAAAACTTGCTGTTCTTTTCATAGGAGAGCGCTGTCGCTTTTATCCTTCCTGCTCAGACTATTATTATGAAGCTCTGAAAAAGCATGGTTTAATTCTTGGCTCAATCTTGGGTATTTCAAGAATTATTCGCTGCAATCCACTTTGCAAGGGCGGAATAGATTTAGTTCCTAAGCGTTTTACTTTAAAAGATCCAAATAAAATTCAGTGAAATTAAAGAAATAAGATTTAAATAGATAATGATAGAATTAAAAGAACCACAAAGACGATCACTAGCAATCTTAATAATTAGCTTAATAGGTTTTATCTACTTAGATAGAATTTTAATTCCGTATCTTGCGCCTAAAGATACAAGTCGACCTCAGCAAGCAACAAATTCTTCACCAACAACAAGCACCCCAGAAGAATCAACAGGACTAAATAAAACTAATCCCACAATCACAACATCAGCAACGAAGTCTAATCCCACTACAGATAACACTAAAAAACTAGACTATGAAAAAATTATCGCTAGCGGAACTATTGAAATAAACACAGGAGTAACTAAAGTTAAAATATCAAATCTCGGTGGTAGAATCTCATCACTAGAATTATCTAAATTTAAAAAAGAACCCGATTCGGATAATTTTGTTAATAATATTTTTTCAGATTCCAATCTTGAACTTCCCGCTGGAATTAAATGGAGTAATGGTGACGACTCTCAGATAGTTTATTCTAGTAATAACAAAACAAGCTATGAGCTATCAGAAAGTGAAAATAGCCAAGAAATAAAACTAATCGGCACACTTCCAACAGGAGGAGAGATAGAAAAAACTTTTGTTTTCTTTAAAGACTCATACTTATTTAAGGTCTTTGCGAAAATAAAAGACCCTGCATTAACCCAACCAATATCATTTGAATGGACTAAAAAAGTTTTAAGTAACGAAGATACGAGTATTCTAGATCCCTATGACTCAAAGGGTTTCGTCTGGTTTAACGGGGAAGACTCTCATAGATTAACTTTTACGGAAATGAGCGCAGAAAAGGCAACAACTGAAATCCTATCTCCGCTATGGCTAGGTGTCGGAGATAAGTATTTTGCTACCGCAATTATTGGCGAGCCCAAAATGAATTCATCAAACGTACTCACTCCAACACCTGGAGCAAGTGGATCGAAAGTAACAAAAGATACAAGTGGCGGAAGAATGATTTATGTTTCGTCTTCTAATAACGAAGTCTCAGTTCAAGTATTTTCAGGCCCTAAAAGTTACTCTATTTTAGAAGATCTAGGTTACGAGCTAAGAAGATTACTAGATCTAGGTAAAAGCGGTTTGATCTCGGCTCCCCTACTTTCATTACTGAATGTATTCTATAAATTAGTCAATAACTACGGCCTAGCAATAGTACTTTTAACAATCATGGTTAAGTTAGTTCTATATCCTCTTAATTCCTCGCAGTTCAAACAAATGAAAGCCCTCTCTGCACTTAAACCAGAGATGGATAAAATCAAAGAAACAATCACCGATAAACAACTTCAACAAGCCGCAATGATGGAGCTATACAAAAAGAAAGGAGTTAATCCACTAGGTGGCTGTCTTCCTGTTCTAGTGCAAATGCCAGTTTTCATAGGCTTATACTCGGCTCTAATGCTAGCAGTAGAATTAAGACATGCGGATTTTGGTATGTGGGTACATGACTTATCAGTAGCAGACAGGCTAATGGTTGGTGGAGTTGGAATACCAATGTTAGTAGTTTTATTTACTGCAAGCATGATGGTACAACAATATATCACTCCATCAACGATGGATCCTGCTCAAAAGAAAGTTATGATGTTTATGCCGCTAGTAATGTTCTTTATGTTTGTGAGCTTTCCTGCAGGACTTGCACTATATTGGCTTACAAATAACTTAATAGGAATTGGCCAACAACAGTCATTAATGTACTCTGAGAAATCAGGCAAATCTGGATTTAAGATAACAGCTCTTGTTGCCCTACTCGTCTACGGCATAGCTTATTTATTTACTAAATTTTAATATATAAAGCTCACGACAGTGGACACTATAGCAGCTTTATCAACACCTATCGGCATCGGTGCTCTTGGAGTAGTTAGAATATCTGGTCCTGCGGTAGAAGAGTTCATACTAGCAGTATGTAAAGAAGGTGAATCTGTTCTGAACTTAGAACGTCAGCAAGTTTATACAGCTGTATACAACACACCTCAAAACAACCCTAAAAATGATAAAGACTTAATAGACTACGCCCTATGCACCTTCTTCAAGGGACCAAAAAGCTATACAGGAGAAGATCTATTAGAAGTATCTCTTCATGGCTCGCCTTTAGTTATTAAAAAATTCTTAAGATGTACTAGTAATTACGGAATTAGAAAAGCCGACCCTGGAGAATTCACTAGAAGAGCATTCTTAAACGGGAAACTTGATCTAGTTCAAGCAGAGGCAGTTCATGATTTAATAATTTCAGAAACAGACTCCCAACTGAAAGCTGCTCAAAATCAACTCTCAGGGAAGCTATCTGGATCAGTTCTAAAACTTGGCGAGCCTCTAAGAGACCTGCTCGCAGAGATAGAAGCGCATATAGATTTTCCAGAAGAAGATATTAATCCAGAAAAATCTGATGCTTGGTTACGAGTTATTAACGAGGTTATTAACGAGCTAAACAAATATATTGCAAGCTTTGAAAGCGGAAAACTAATTAAGGACGGAGTGCTAGTACCATTAGTTGGTATTCCAAATGCAGGGAAATCAAGCTTACTAAATGCGCTTCTCAAAGAGGAAAGAGCAATCGTAACTGACATACCCGGCACGACAAGAGATTACATTGAAGAAAAGATCAGTATAGATGAAATATTAATAAGATTAGTTGATACTGCAGGACTCGCTGAGCAAATCTCAGAAGGTAGAACTATAGATGCAGTAGAATTAATTGGAATAAAGAGAAGCCAAGAATTTATAACAAAAGCTGATTTAATTATCTTTCTAATAGATCCAATCGAAGACTTAAAAAAACAACTAGAAATATTAGCTGATATCAAATCTAAAAATTTATTAGTAGTAATAAATAAAGCCGACTTACTGTCAGAAGAAAAGAAAACAACCTTAGGTAAATCTCTAGAAAACTTCCAAGTTGTATTTATTTCTACGTTATCCTCCCTTGGACTGAACGAGCTAAAAGATGAAATTTCAAATCTTATTGGCTTAAAACAAATCTCAAATCAAACCCTGATCACTAGTGAGAGACAAAGAGATTGCCTATCTATTGCTTCTAAAAACCTATATAAGGCGATAGAGTCCATTAACAGCCTTAATACAGAAGAGTATATTTCTTTCGAACTAAGAACTGCCCTTACTAACTTAAATGAGATAGTTGGCGTCACTAACACAGAAGATATACTAGGAAGAATTTTTTCTAAGTTTTGCATAGGAAAATAAGATAAGGAATCTTTCCCTAAAAACTTGACATAATACGTTTTTTATTAGTACGTTTTGTATTGGGTTAATTATGTTTAGTTTATCCTAAAAAGTAGTAACTTTTTAATTTACACAAAAAATCTTAGATAGTTAATGATACATCCAGAACCATTAAAGAACACTAGCCTACTAATTATCGAAGACGTTATGGCCCCCAGAAAAATGCTTAGACGTTTGCTAAATGTATTTGGGGAATATAAATACGAAGAGGCTGAAAATATTAAATCTGCAAAAGATAAATTACTTTCCAATAGTAACTTTAATATAATTTTATGCGATATAAATTTACCAGACGGTTCCGGCATCGAGTTACTCAGATGGATTAGATTTGGAGAGGCAGGTGAAAGATTTAAAGATATTGCATTTGTTTGCTATAGCTCAGACCTAGATAAAGAAATAGTAAAAGAAGCAAAATCCCTAGGAGCATCGGGCATTCTTACAAAGCCTTTTAACATTGGTGATATTTATCAAGTTTTTGCATCGACATTTAATTGGGGCAAAGAAACTAGGAAATATTTTGATCAACGGCTTGGAGAGTAAGTAAGGTTTCTAACTCTACCTCAAAAGCTTTTCTACCAAACGGCTTTACAATATATCCCTCTGCTCCCAATCTAAAAGCATTTTGACGTTCCTCGTTAGTAGCACAAGCCGTTAACATAGCAATTGGCGGCCTAGATGTTTCCTTAACATTAAGAGTCTTAAGCACTTCCAAACCGTCCATCTTGGGCATATGAATATCTAATAATATCAAATCAAAATCTTCTTTATCTATAGCCTCTAAAACTTCCTGGCCATCTTTTGCTTCTACTGTATTAATACCCATACTATTTAAAATTCGAACAGCAGCAATTCTATTTACTAAGTTATCATCTGCAATTAAAATTTTTCTATTTAAAAATAACCTACAAGTTTTTGGCTTATCAACAGAATGGCTAACGACTTTCGTATAAGGCACAGAAAAACTAAAAGTACTACCTACTTCTAGTTTAGATATTACTTTAAGCTCTCCTCCCATTACAGAAGCAAGTTCCTTAGAGATCGCGAGACCAAGGCCTATTCCAGATTCTTGCCTAGCAAGAGAGCCGTCGATTTGAAAATAAGGTTCAAATATTGTATCAACTACCGATTCAGGAATACCGGCCCCAGTATCAATAACTGAAAAATCAATAACTCCTTCACTTACGTCAATAACTAATCTAACAAGTCCACCTGATTGAGTAAACTTACATGCGTTACTTGTTAAATTATCAATGACTTGTCGAACTCTTGTTGAGTCTATCTCTATGAATTCAGGAAGAACTCCAATAACATCCACTTCATATTTTACATTTTTATTTTCAGCGAATGCTTGAAGACTTTTACTAATTCCACGAATAAATGTTTTCAACTCTGTACGAACAGGAATAATTGGAAGTTGACCTGATTCAATTTTTGAAAAATCTAAAATGCCGCCTATCATCTTATTTAAATGATGAGCCGAACTAACTATTTCATTTAAATCCTCTACCATACCATCCGGTAACTTTTCCTCAGATAGTAACTCGCTTAAAGAAATTATTGTGGTTAAAGGTGTCCTTATTTCATGGCTAATATTTGCCAAAAACCTATTTTTTCGAATTGCTATATTTCCTGCCTGAACTATCTTTTTTTCTAGTTCTTCTCTAACCTTGCTTTCCCTTTCTACTATTTTCTCCAAGCTAATATCTTTTGCTATTGCTAGATAGCCTGTGATCTCATTATTTTGATCCTCGATAGAAGTAATACTAAGTAATACGGGCACAATAGTATTATCTTTTCTGACGTAGCTCCATTCTCTAGAATGACTTAATCCTCTCTTCGCTTTTTCGGCAAATAAAGAAAAATCAGGAGAAATTGTTATAGAAAATTCTTGACTAAGATAACTAGCACGAGACTCAATTTCTTCCTTAACATGAAAAAAGTCTAATTTTTGAACCCCAACTACCTCGGTGGAATCATAACCTAGTAAAGTTTCGGCACCCTTACTAAATAACTCAACTATTCCATTTTTATCTGTAGCGATAATAGAAAGTTTTGCTGAATTAAGAATTTTTGTTTTTGTAGAAACTTCTGATAATAATTTATTTTCTAACTTTTTAGTTTCGGTAATATCAGAAGAGACAACTAGTAAAGACTCCACTTCTCCATTCTCATTAAGAAATGGTATCTTATCTGTCTTTATCCAAAGATGTTCTTTCTTGTCGGTAATATATTCTTCTTCGATACCAAATTTAGATTGTTTACTTTTTATAACTTCTAAATCAGCTTTATAATACTGATCTGCAAGTGGGAAAAAATCTACCGTGGGCTTATTTATCATTTCTTCGACACTATAGCCTGCTGCCGCCGCTGCGGTTTCATTAACTAAAAGTATATTATTTTTAGTGTCCTTAAGAAATAATAACGAAGGAAGGCTATTAATAATAATATCTCTCTCTTTCCTTTCCTTAATTAAATCATTTTTTAATTTTTTACTTTCTATTTTTTCAGCGACTACCTTAGCAAGTGCTGCTAAAGTTAAAATATCTTTCTGCGTAAATTCCTTCTCCTCAGAGTCAATGATACAAATTGTACCCAAAGCATAACCTTCAGAATCTACCACCGGAGCCCCGGCGTAGAAAACAATACTAGGATCTCCAGTTACTAAAGGATTATTCTTAAATCGTTCATCTAATTTCGCATTAGGAACGACCATAACATTATTTTTATCTTCTATTGCGACTGAGCAAAAAGAATGTTTACGTTCTGTTTCAGTTATATTTAAACCAATTCTAGATTTAAACCACTGTCGATTTTCATCAACAAGCGAAATAAGTGAAATTTTAGCATCAAAGATACTTGATGCTAACTTAGTTAAAGCATCGAAATCTTCATCCGGCTCTGAGTCCAGAATCCTATAGTTTCTAAGCTGAGCTAATCTTGATTTTTCGTCCATATTAAAACTTTAACGGACTATTTCAATTATTTCTTTAAGTATATTTTTCCGAATGGTTCTAATGCGTTTTAAGGCACTTTAGAGGCAGAGTTTACTTTATAATAGAATTAGGGAGGGATTTTAAACCTTCCCTAAAACATTCTTAGCATTAAGTAATGTGTAAAATTTACTTAGCAGGCTTCTCACAAGGCAGATTTAAAAATCTTCGAAACATCTCTTCAGCTTCCCTTTGTTCTTGTTCTAGTAACCTTCTCTCCTCCTCGTTTTTTGCAGTATCACAATTTTTTGGGGGAGTTTGAATCAAGAAAAGCCTATCATTCTCAGGTAGAACTCGTTTATTTTGCCTCTCTGGGTCAACCTGAGTCCAAGACTCGCGATAAAGCTTTGACGACACTTTCCTTGAAATTCGTTTTTCCGCATCAAACCAATCAACTTGATAGAGATCAGTATCAAGGTTCTTAACTGGTCTTCGATTGCGAACATCACGATCTTCCACTAAGCACCAAGCTCTCACTTGAAACTTGCCCGTAACTGGATCATTCTCCCAAAAGATGACCTGGTCATAGACTGGGCGGCACAAACAGTCGTAGAAGTGATTTAACTCAATCAAATCCACAAACTCTTCAGCGACTCCAGTACCAGATGTACCTTCCTTATTCCCAGCGTAGCAAGCTACTGGAAGAAAAAAAGAAACCATAAAAAGTCTTACAAAGACGAACTTCACAAACGACAACGATACAGCATTCAATCGCATGGTAAATCCTCCAATAAAAAACCAAATCCCTCTAGCCCCAATTAGAAAATAATAGAGGCCAGAAATCTCATCTACCCAGATTAAATATATGTACAACTAGGAAAATACGACTGCACTATTATTGGTAGCATGCGAGGCTAAGATAAGATAGCATTGTTTTTTTCAATGGATAGTAGGACGAAAGAAATAGGTGGCCGTTTACTCGATAATATAAGCGTTCAGAATTGTTCCGCAATTAAGGCTTTCTGAGTGGCTAAAAAGCGGAGTGTACAGATGGTACATGAGCATTTTTAGCCGCTTAGAAAGCGCAGAGTGCGGAAAATTGTGTACGCTTATAAAAGGGGAAGGGCTGCTCTATCAGTCATTTTGACAAAACCTTAGTTACAACCCCGTTCTACTAATCTTAGCATCCGAATCCTAATTTAGTCACAGAACTACCGAACTGATAATACTGTGTTAGGACTCAATGTTTGACTTGAAGATTAATAGTATCCCCTTGTTTCAAAAAATAGTAATAATGCCCTTCCGATCCTTGCCTTATTACATGAATTGGATAAGGATACAAAATTAATAGAATTCAGAATTTAAATGGTAGTATAAATGAAGAGTGCGGTTTGCTTTTTATTAATCTTATTAATTAGTTACACCAATGTTAGCGCAACTCCAATAACTGCGACTGAAATAATAGAAGATATTAGAACTTCTAGCTTATTTAACAGAGATCTTAATAGAATACGCTTAGATAACAATGGTCTATTAATAGTAGAAAGTTCTGATTCAATAATAACCTCTCAAAATAACGTAAACAACAATTTTGGTACTTACAACAATGGTAGAGTATCATACAGACATTTAGTAAACTGGCTAAGCCCAACTTACGTAAGTTTTGTAAGTGCAACACTAACAATAAAAGCATTTGGCATAGACGGCGGAAACGATATAGTTTTTGCAGATCTTGTTAATATTGGATCTCTCAATAACGATGGAACATTATTGGAAAGATTCACTACAACAATATTTCCTTCAGGAGCCATGACTCTAAATACAATTTTTGTTAATGGCTACTTAGACATTACTATCAACAAAAATAACGGGACTGGCGGACTAGCAGCATTAGACTTCTCTTCGATATACAGCTCCAATTTAACAGTTACTTATCAAGCAGTCCCAGAGCCAGCTAGTTTAATTTTAATGACTTCTGGTTTGTTAGGTTGCTACATTAGAAGAAAATCAATAGTTCGGTAGAAGTGTTATAATTTTTTGGTCTTACTTGTAGTTTGTTGTCCTCATACTAAGCAAACTACAAGAAGGACCAATTTTTTTCTAACGTTTTTTTGAAAGGTTGTTTTATGAACATTACCAATAGCGAACCTGGATTTTTGCTTGCTCTGAATAGAGAGATGCAGAATGAAGATCGTAATCGAGTTACAAACATCTGGGAATTTCTGGATTTAGTTACCGAAGTAGCTAAGCTTTCGGATACTGATCCACTTCAAAGACATCTTGATTTGTCTCATCAAACCGATCTTCGTCTCGGCCTTCAAATTCTAGTTAATAGAGCTCTAAGCTACAAAGGCAAAAGACTAGAGCACTTTGAATACACCCTGACTAAAGGATGGATAGGTGAGTTCGAATTGATTTTCGCAGTAACAAGAATGCGGTACAATGATCAAACAAAACCAATTGGATACTGTCCAAGAATTATTCTAGAGGTAATTTGCGAAAGGATTGAAGGTACGCTTCAATTACCCGAGGAACGGAAACCAAAAGTTTTGAAAATAATAAAGCAAGTTCGAACAACTCGGCAAAAATATGCCTCCGCTATGAAATCTTCGTAGCAATAAAGTTCATAAAAAGTTTTTCTCCCCTTCACACAAGAGGCCAGAAACTATTCTGGCCTTCTTTTTATTTCAATAAAGACAAAAAGTTACAAATATTGGCTACAGATTATAGTAGATGCAACATAATCTAATGTAGAGTTGTTTTGATAATAACTAATGTATCGATAGCGCTCTTTATATTTTTGGTTAAAGTAGAGAGATATTAAGGTTTATAACCTGCCAATATCTTTGTTAAATTATTATTTAAAGCTTCAGTCTGAATATTTGAGAAGTACTTTTTCAAATATTCAGATTTGGATGCTTTAGTGTAGTTTTCACTAAAGTTATTCTGGGGGGTCTGAAGAGCAATGGTTTGCATTTTCCCCGAAACATCACCGATAGACAAAGGAAACTATCGTGGCAAGATTGCGTGTTCGAAGCCGGTCAAATTTCAAGGCTCAACTTTCTCAATTCGCCAAATCCGGCGAGCTAGAGAAAGAGTTAGAATTTTCGAAAAAAAAGGAAGTAGTTGCTATTCCCGTAGCGCCACTTCCATCGACTCCAAAAAGAGCAAACGGCGGCCCCGTTTCTCATTTTGTTAGGCCGATTACCGAACGAATCAGAGAAAGTCAGGAATTCCTAATTGGACTAGCCTAGTTTTTTGAAACGTTCAATAAAAAGGCCTTAAGCGATAAGTAGCTTAAGGCCTTTAATGGAAAATTGTAGGAAAAATCTCTCTACTAACCTTCCTTTTTACATCTATTTCATGTTAAAACCCTAATAAACGGGTAGATCTCAAGGTTTTTCATGAAAGGTCACATGGATGATGAAGGTTATTTTCAAAACGATAAAGGATTCTTTCGCAAAGACTCCAAAAAGCTATCTATTGCCAGTTACTGCGGTAATAATCTTGGCAATACTTATTACAATGCTAGTAATTGGGTGGGTGTCATTTTTGATAGTGGCGTTTCTACTTTACTTTCCTGCATGGGCAACAACTGGTTATTACATCATCAGCAAGAAAGAATCGGCTCCACTTTGGGCTGACAAATGGTGTTGGTACTGCTCGCCTATTGCAGGGGCTTGTCTCATAGTGGCGCTTGTCGATGGTGCTTTAAGAACATTGATCATAGGACTAGTTATTGCACTAACAGGTATTTGTCTTATTGTTTACAATAAGCAAATTGCTAATTGGACAAAGCAACTAGCAAAGTCAGAAAAAAAAGAAGTCTGAGAAATTAGCTGCTCTAAAAAAAGAGAAGGCAATTCATAGGTAGGTTTCATCGAGATCTACCTTCTTTATACTAAGCCAACTTCTTTACAAAAAACCGAAAATGGCAATACTCGTCCATTAGCTTCTGTACCATAATCTCTTGTTTGCATGTGTACTTGATAAAATGCTGGTATTTTTGTTCGTTCTTTAAAATATTCTATATGCTTTGAAAGTTGCTTTTCGCCAGTCTTACATTCAACAGCAAACAATGGTTTCTTATCTCTTAACACAACAAAATCTATTTCCCTACCGTCAGTATCTCTGAGATAACGAAGTTCCATTGCGTATCCTTGAGTATCTTCAATGAAATGACAGTATTTAAGTAAGTGGCTAGCAACTAAATTTTCAAAACGAAACCCTAATTCCTCAACGAGCGACCAGTCCCACATATAAAGTTTATGAAGCTTTTTAACTGCTCTAATTTTAGGTGACCCAAAAGGAGGAATTGTAAAACTATAGTAAAGTAAAGATAAAATATTTACCCAGCGTGCTATAGTAGGTTGTGATACATTTAAATCTTCTTCTAAGCTCTTTAATGACAAAGGTGATCCAACTTTTGTTGGTAATATTTCAGCTAATAGCATTAACAATGAGATATCTTTTACATTCTCTAGGTCACGTAAATCTTCACTAATAACAAGCTGCATACGATTACGTTGCCAAATACGATGCTCATCTTCACTTTGAGAAAAAAGCGACTCTGGAAATCCACCAAATTTTAATAAATTATTTAAGTCATCCTTATTAGGATTTTTATTTAATTCACTTAGAGAAAACGGGTGAAGTCGAAAATATCGGTAACGCCCCAAAAGAGAATCACCGCCCCTACTAAAATAATCTATGCGAGCAGATCCTGTTACTATTATTTGATGGTCTTCGTGATATTTATCATAAAGACCTTTTACTAATGTTCTCCAATTTTTATATTTATGGATTTCATCAAAGACTATAGTCTTAGATGAAAATGGAATTTGATCCTTAAGAATAATTGCCTTATCGGAAGCTCTATCCCAATTTAAATACTGTGTATTCTTAGCCGTACTTGGTGTTAAATAATTTAAACTCAACGTAGTTTTCCCGACCTGACGTGGGCCACCAATAAAGATCATTTTTTTTAAAATAGCCCTATCTATATGAGGGCTTAAATATCTAGATTTCTTCATAATACGTCCATTCTGGTTCATGAGCACTTTAAAGTCAATATTAAACTACTCATGAGCACTTTAAAGTCAGCATTAAACTACTCGGCGACAAGAATCCGCCGTTATTATAAATTAAAACGTACTCAACCATAAATATAATTAATAACATTGATCACAAAATCATGCTTATCACCCTTGCTAGTTTTTACGATTTATTATTTCATTTAACAAAACTAATATGCGTAGAAGTGATTTAAATTTGGGCTGTAGAATTTACTAATCTAGAGCCCGAATCTGTGTCGTTAAATGTTATTTCAGGTTTTTCTTTTCTCTTCAACGTAAGGTGTATGCGTTATGAGCCGCGAAAGTATTTCAGGAAGCGGAATCAACGTAACTAGACGTCAACAACTCAAACAGGAAAGGAGTAAGGCAAGAAAAATGTTTTTTAACTTTTCGCACCAAGATGAAAAATGGGGGGATCTAGAAACTTTTCAAAAATTCCCGAATAAGGATAGAAGCAAAAACTTGCTCCATTCAGTGGGCAAGGCTCTTGATAGTGATAAACCAATGGGGTTTGAAAAAGAAGAAGTTACGAAACTGAAATTAAGAAGTTTGAATCTTCAAATTTCAGAGCTTGAAACAAAAGCTCAAGAACTCACCATGGAGATGGTTGCTTGTTGGCTGACATCACTGATATCTGCTGGCATACACTACGTACTAGTGCGTTATTCAAAAAGAAGACAAAGGCAAGCGTACAAGCTTCAAAAGTTCTTACGAAAGCTTGGTATTATTCCACTTTCCGACAAGCAAGTTCCGAATTTGCTTCTTGTTAACGTTGGGTAGTTGAAGCTTTGCACATCACGATAGAAAGGAAAAAGGGCGTTCTAGCTGAGGTTTTCAGACCCAGGTTCGCTCTTTTTCATTAAAATACTAATTTTAGAATCAATTTCTCTGAATCCTTACTCTAAAGTCATATGAATTGGCCTAAATTATTTAACGCACAAGCTTTTAAAGAATCCGATATCCACCCTCATTGTCCTGAGGAAAGAGCAGACTTATTTAGTTCTTTTGAACAGGGAAGTGTAGAGCTTGAAGTTATGGATTTTTTATATGGTCTTGTTCGATTATTTAAGCCTAGAAGGATAATCGAAACAGGAACACACTTTGGCATCTCAGCAGTTGCTTTAGGTGTGGCATGCAAGCAAAATGGATTTGGTAAAGTTATCTCTATAGAAAACGATAGTGTAAAAGTTACTAATGCTAAAAAGCTAATTACTTCTGTCGGACTAGATGACTATGTTGAGATAGTAGAGAATGAAAGTTTAAAATACATAGCACAACTAAACTCACCTGCTGATGCCTTTGACTTTGCATTCCTAGATTCAATGACCCCAATCAGAGCCCCCGAATTCATACTATTAGCTGAAAAGAATCTTTTAAATAACATAATAGCCTTCCATGACTCCTCAAGACACAGAGAGAAGACTTTCGTACTTCCAGGAGAACCGCAAGATGAATACGTTAAAGCTATCGATGAGATAGAAAGAAAATATTGTAGAGGCGGCATTGAAACAAATTTATCGAGGGGATTTAGATTGTTGCAACTTGATAGGATGCCTACGTAGAATTACTCTTGATAAACTAATCAGGATGAGGGCTTAATTATAAATTTTCCCAATAGTACCTACTAAAAATTCAACTTCCAATTTATAGAACTTTCTAGTAGCCTATGACCTCTTATATTTAGGGTAGATTCGACAATGGCCAACATACGGTAAAAGCCGTGTGGTGGGGATTTTTACGCAAGATATAAGGTTAAAACCATGGTTTTATCGAATGAAAATAACATTGGGCCTTCGTCTCAAGAAGAATTGGAACCGCTGACTGAATGCATTTGCTTCAAAGGTACTCCTGCAGGGGATGCACTAAACGACTTTGAAAATCTTGTTTTGAAGGGAAACATAACTCAAATTGTAAAAAAGTTAGTGTTTATCCATTCACGGCTAAGTAATTCAAATCAATTTTTTGGTGATTTATGTGAATTTGATAGAGAAAAGTTGATGTCAGACTTCATTGAGACTTTGAAATCACTTGGACTAGAGCTTGGACTGCCTCATGAATCAATATCTCATTTTGTGGAAGCTACTGGATCGAGCAAAACTCATGAACAGAAGATCTTCCATAAAGAGATTTTTCATCTCGCTATTAAAAAAAACTCTTAACATTCACGAAAGGAATAAGGTTCTAAACTGCGGCAAATAATCCCTGCCGCCTTTTTTATTTAAAGCTTAATTTTATTTGGCAAGTTTAATTTTTCTTTTAAGTTTTCTAAAACCTGCGGTCCTTTAAAATCTACCTGATATTGAAAAGGCCCTGGACGATCTTTATGAAATAATAAAGTTCTTGGTATTGAATCAACTTTAAAATCACTCATAACACTTGGGCTATCTTTTTCATCTACTACTATTATTTTTGCTACTCCCTTTAAAGCTTTTGAAATTGGACCGATTCTGGGCTCATACTCTTGACATACCGGACAATAAGTAGTTGCTGTTACAATAATAAAAATATTTTCTTTTGGATTATTTTGTAAATATAATCTGGCATCGTTACTAGTCATAGCTGAATATGTGGTCTCGGAACTGACATCTGGCTTACTAGTTACTGCAGTACTAGATTTATCTTCTTCTACTTTTTTAGGTTCTATATCAAATTTAGACTTACCAAGTGGAATACAAATATCACCTTGGCAAAAAGTATATATTCCACTTTGATTTTTTTTAATTAAATTCTCATCATAATTTTTATTTTTTGCTATTTCTTTTATATCATCAGGAAGATTACTTTTAACTTCAGCGTCTCTTAGAGTTTTAAGAATTTCAACTTTAGCAATGTCACCGGATTCTTTCTTTACGATTACTCCTAATCCAACAATATTTTTACTTGTAACTACTTGAAGCTGACCATCTTCTAGAACACTATAACTGAGTGAATTATATTTATGTTCTTTGCTCTCTTTTTTATCTACTTGAATTCCATAACTCTTAGAAACCTTTCCTTCAGAGTCCTTGATTTTATAAACTAAAGTTAATTCAGATTCTGCGGGAGCAACTATATTAATAGCACCCTTTTGATTTTTTGAAAGTGTCACCTCAGGATCACTAGTTTTAGTAACAGAAGGTAAAACTAGTTCATCTTTAGAGACAACCAAGTTACTTAGTTTATTATCTAAAGGACTTACTGATTTTTGATTCTTTTGAGTATTAAGATCTCCCATAGCCTATAACCTACATTAACTTCTATTGTTGTATTATTATGGAAATACTAACAAGTGTAGCTTAGGGGCGTTAATTAAATACTAGCCTGCTCTAGTCTCTTATCTCATTGAACTAGGACTATAACCTAAACGTAAAATTAGTTAGCTGTTCACTAATCTGATACCTCTCCTCTAACCACTTAATATGAAGCCCGCCCTTAGAGAACTCTTTACCTTGGAAAATTTATTCTTTGAATAACTCCCGTAACAAGAACAAAATTATTTGTGGGGTCTTTGGAGTCAATACTTATGCAAGTATTATCACCTCATAAGTTAAGAGAATATTGAAATTTAACTCTCAACAAAACTAAGCTTTTAGTAATACATAAAAATATTAATTTTCTACTCTCCACGGTAACCACGATAAGCGAAATTGAACATCTCGTCTGACTTAAGCCCAAGTAACAAAGCAGTATTTGCATTAGCTCCAAGTTCATCTGCCATTACAGTTCGAAAATTTCTTCCTCCGAATTTTTCTTTAGAGAAAAGGTTCCACGCTTGTTCTATCTCCGGAATACTTCCAATACTATTCTTCACAGCCAAAACATTTCGAAGTGCCTCTGTATTAGTAAGACCGTAAACTCGATCTTCGAGATCTTTTATTGTATACCCGCTTATTAATGAACTACTTTTTGTTGAACGATCCATAATATCACCATATACCCGATCGAGGAAATTATGCCCTGCTTTTTCAAGCACTGCTCGAAGCTTCCCAGTACTAATCCCGTTGTTTTTATCTAGCTCTACAGCAAGCTCGGAAAGCTTGTCATTGACTTTTGCATCTTTAATTATCTTAAATATTTCATCCGCTTTGTACTTTGAATCGAGTTTCTTATCAGTAATGTCTTGTAAGGCCTTAACAATATATTTAGCTTTTACTGAAACTTCATAGTTATTTTGTATAGATGGCATGCTCAAAGACATTTCCGCTATTTCCTTATCAGAAGTAACTTCAGCTTTAACGGGCTCGACTATATCACTAACTTTATCCTGCTTAAGTTTTCTCGAATTTGATAGGGTAGTATCAGGCATAATAATCCAAATAAATTGATTTTATATTATTATGGATCAAAATTTTTAAATGTTACTTTAGAAGCTATTACATTTAAGTACGAGCAGCCTAATTTCTCAGATATGAAGCCAAAGATATGGGAGTAACAGGTTAAAACTAATATAAACTTTTATTCAAATTCCTTAATATCATTCTTTAGATTACAGTTCTTTCATAACCTAAACGTAAAATTCGTCGCCTGCTCACTTATACAATAACTCTCCTCTAACCACTTTATATGAAGCCCTCCCTTAGAGTACTCTGGAGTTTCAATTAGTGCTCTGTAAAAATTAAGGTTAGTAGTTATACCCTCTATTAAAAACTCTTTAAATGCCCGCTGTGCTCTGTTGATTGCAAGCTCTCGACTAGGTGCACTTACTATTAACTTCGCAATGAGAGCATCGTAATAAGGACTAATGCTCGTCCCCTCTTCTACCCAAGTATCGAGTCTAATTCCTGGACCGCTTGGAAAATTTATTCTTTTAATAGTTCCAGTAACAGGGGCAAAATTATTTGTTGGATCTTCGGAGTAAATTCTAAATTCTATTGAATGAGATTTAATACATTGCTCTATTTTTAAATCTTTCAGTAAAGCGCCTTCTGCTAATTTAATCTGAGTAGCTACTAGATCAACCCCTGTTACTTCTTCAGTTACTGGATGCTCAACCTGTATTCTGGTATTCATCTCTAAGAAATAAAATTTATCTTCTACTGAATCTACTAAAAACTCTAAAGTCCCAACTGTTTTATAAGCAACTGACTTGGCAAGTTCTACTGAGGCATTTAATATTTTACCTCTAAGTTCAGGATTAATACCTACGGCAGGTGCTTCCTCTATTAACTTCTGTCTTCTTCTTTGAACAGAACAGTCTCGATCAAAGAGATGCATAACTTCACCTGAGGCATCTCCTAAAATCTGCACTTCAATATGTCTCGGAGTTGGTAAATACTTTTCTAAGTAAACAACTTTAGAAGAAAATGCAGACAGGGCTTCATTTTCAGCTTCTTGAATCATTTGAGCTAAGCTTTCCTCACTAACAGAAAGTCTTATTCCCCTGCCACTTCCACCAGCTGAGGCCTTTACTAAAATTGGATATCCAATTTCTTTTGCAAAGTTCTTTGCCGCAATTAAATCTCCACTATAAAGCTGCCCAGAAAGAACGGGGACACCAGCTTTAATTGCTATTTCTCTAGCGCTTAGTTTATCGCCCATTTTAGATAAGACATCCGAGCTTGGCCCGATAAATGTTAATCCTTGATCTTCAACAGCTTTTGCGAATGCTTCGTTTTCTGATAAAAATCCATAGCCCGGATGCACTGCATCGGCACCACTTTGCACCGCCGCTAATATTAATTTCTGAATATTTAAGTAGGTATCTTTGCTGCTATTACCGCCTAACGAAATACTTTCATCAGCCAGTCTTACTGCTAAACTCTCAGCATCCGAATCGGAATAAGCTGCAACACTTTTAATACCTAAATCTCTTGCTGCTCGGACTATTCGAAGAGCAATTTCTCCTCTATTTGCTATGAGTATTTTTTTTATCATGTTAAGGTCATTCTATATTATTTAGTTTCTTTATAAGTCGAATTATGTCATCTACAAAAAATCATGTAATTATTTTAGGTACGGGCCCAGCAGGTTTAACAGCTGGAGTTTACACTGCTAGATCAAATTTGGCACCTCTGATAATTGAAGGTCCGCTTCCAGGAGGTCAACTTACCACCACTACTGATGTAGAAAATTTTCCTGGCTTCTCAGAAGGCATAATGGGCCCTCGTCTAATGGACGAAATGAGAAAACAATCTGAGCGATTCGGGGCAAAAATTGAGACAGGTTGGATTGATAGAGTAGAATTTAATGGACCTATAATAAAGCTATTCGGTGCAGAAAAAGAATACGAAACAGAAGCCTTAATTATCTCAACTGGAGCAACGGCAAAAACTCTTGGACTACCAAGAGAAGCAGAGCTAATGGGCTATGGTGTTTCAACTTGTGCCACCTGTGACGGGGCATTTTTTAAAGATCAAGAAATAGTTGTTGTCGGTGGTGGAGATTCTGCTTGTGAAGAAGCTGGATACCTTACTAAGTTTGGATGCAGAGTCAGATTAATTCACAGACGTGAAGAATTCAGAGCTTCTAAGATCATGATCGATAGAGTTAAGAAAAATCCTAAGGTTGAAATAGTAATAAATACTACAGTGACAGAGTTAGTCGGCGATCAGAAAAACGGACTAACTGGCCTTATCTTACAAAACACAGTAACAGGTGAAAAATCAGAAATTTCCTGTGCTGCTCTATTTTATGCAATCGGCCATACTCCTAACACAAACCTCTTCAAAGGCATATTAGATATGGATGAAAACGGATATCTAATCACAGCACCAGAAAGCACAAAAACAAAAATCCCTGGAGTCTTTGCCTGCGGAGATGTGAGAGATCATGTTTATAGACAAGCGATTACTGCGGCGGGGAATGGGTGTATGGCGGCGATAGAAGTTGAGAGGTATTTGGCTGAGAAGGAATAGGCTCCTTTTAACAATCTATTTATAGTACATGCCCCGCCCAGAGGTTATGAATAGAGCCTCTTCCTGTCCTGAGCCTGTCGAAGGACTTGTGTCATCCAAGACCTCTGGGCGGGGCAAACCTTAGACTATCTACTCAATATAAAAATCCAAATAAATACATTGGAATTTGGCTTTTATTAGAAGCTAAAATATTATCTGCTACTACAAAACTATTTTTCGTCTTCCTAATCTGTTTATCGTTTTTAGACTTACCACCAATTTCTAAAACTATATCTCCTATTTTCAAATCTCCATACTGTGGATATTTAGGTTGGTGCCCAGAGTTCTGTAAATGACTAAGAACAAATAGTTCTCTAATTGTGCCTAAATCAGCTGACTGCCCTCGTCGATTAGCAATTGAATTAAGTAAATTTGAATTATCTATAAAAACTTTTTTTAAATCTTTAAGTGTCGACTTACCCCGCCCGCTACTTGAAAGCGTCCTTACTAGACGAGTATCGATTAAAATAGAGAGATAATTTGAAATAGTCTCATGATTTTTCCCGAGTAGTTTTGAAACTTTATTAACACTAAACTCTCCAGGCGAACTCAACGCAAGAAAATTTAGTATCTGTCCGAAATATTGAAGATTTTCTGTCTTTAAATCAAACGAACTTGAAATATCTTCGTAGATTGTCTTTTCAATGATAAGACTAAGTCTTTCATAATACTTATAGGTATCGTTAACATCTAAGAAGAAAGGATAATAGCCTACACTATGATAATCTCTTAAAAGCCTAATCATATCTAAATGTTCAGACATTTCTAATGATATCAAATTATGATTTATGATTATGTGCTCTAGAGTAAAAGCATTTACTTGAGTCTTGTTATTTAATATTAAATATTCTCTAAACGAAAGTCCGGGTAAATTATATATAGCGGCTCTTCTTGATAAATCATACTTTCCTCTTATTAGATTTATACTAGAACTACCGGAGAAAATAATTTTTAGTTTCGGGAAAGAGTCATAGATATTTTTTAGTTCTTGGTTCCAATTTGCATACTTATGTATTTCATCAATACACAAAAGAGTACCGCCCTCTTGTATGTGAAAAGCTTTTGCAAAGTCATATAACTCGCCCTTTTTTAGACTTACATGGTCAGCAGATATGTAAAGAGAATGTTTTAAAAGCGGATCATGCTCCTTAATATGCTGAAGTATTAAAGTTGTCTTACCTACGCCACGTGGTCCTACTAGCCCAAACATTCTTTGATTAAAATCAATCTTGTCATAAAGAAATCTTTTGAAATTAAGATTAGTGCTTCGCAGAAGATTGCTAGAAAGCTCGATAAATTGATTAATTAGTTCATGCATTAAGACAGTTTACGGTACACCGTTAGTTTTAGCAAGTAAAATTATGGTAGACCGTAAAGATTAGGTAACTCGTCAATATTTAACACTTTTACAACAAGCAAGATTAGCATATAAGTCAATGAAAAACTTAAAATACAATATTCCTACTATAGGCAAAGATATCTTTGAAAGTTCTAACGAAGTAAAGGATTCGCAAGGTTCAATGATTGGAATGATTGGGACGAAGTATCATAGACTTATAAAGCATATACCACAGCTAAATTTTTACTTTCAAAAGTTAAAGAACTACAGAGCGCAAAAGAAGATAAGAAAGATTTAAAGACGAAATGGAAAAACTACTTTTATCAAAACAGAGCCTTCCGTTTGTAGTTAAGAAAGACAGTGACTATGGGTACTATTTTTCATATCCGTTGGTAATTAAAGAGGTTAGAGAAAATGGGTTTGAAGTAGTTTCAAAGTAGATTAAACCGCGCTCAATATATTAGCTGCCTCAAAGTATAGTCTGCCTCAAACTATGAGTATTTATCAATATGATAAGAATCATGTTAGTGCTTAATGTAGCCTGAGCAGTATCATGTAGCGCACTTGATAAGCCGAATCAGCTCTTTCAAACTTTATAAAGTATGGTTAACCTATATTACGTTAGATAAAATAACTTAGATTGGAGAATTAGAATGAAAACTAAAGAAATAAATAATAGTGAAAGTGATTTAACATCATACGGAAAGAAAATTGCTTACGAACTAGCGATAAAATCTATCTCAAAAAAAGATATGAATAATTTTTTATATATAGAATCAATATTAAAAAGTGTTGAGAATATAAAAAGTCCAGCAAAAGAAAAATTATTTGTGGAATTATGTTTACTCGGAAATGTAAATTTTCTAAAAAAAGCTGCTTAATGGAAGAAAATGTTATTTACAACAAAGGTGATAAAGAAATAAAAGAGCTTAATAAATCCAGGATCTAAAAAGATTGTAAGATGCAGCTATCCAGAGGGATACCGAGGCTACTCCAGTCAGATGTACTCTATTAACCCCTATTGCCTCATTTCCGTAGCAAACTGATAACGATCCGCGGCTCCGCGTCTTAAAACTGCTCCGCGGATACTATTCGGAGCATTCGGCGTTACTACTACTGCTCCGTAGTTATCTGCACTATCGTTTGCACAAAGGTCATAATTGGTCATACCATTTGCTGGGGTAATTACATTAACACCGTTTGCAACGACTACTCCATCATAGCGAGTCATGGTAATGCTTGAAGTGACCGCTGTTCCAGTTGAGTTTACTAGAAGCAAATCACAGCTTTGCCCTATGAAAGTGTTATACGAACTGCGAAGCACCGAACCTAAAGACTGCCTACTGTGAAGCGCATATGAATTTATAAGCTTAGAGGTAGAATCTCTACCATAGTGAGTACCGACTGCAATAACACTTCCAACAGCACTACCATCTAGGGATACTGAGCCAATATCTGTACTTAAGACTCCATCTGCTACAACGTGAATAGTGCTTCGAGCTGATAGGTTATAACTAGTAGTACCAGCTACGGAGCCATTTGAGTTTCTAAAAGTTGCTGTAACTGTAATTGCGGCGTTAGTTCCGTTTGATAGTTCAAGTACGGCTGTACCATTTCGTTTATCTAGAGGTACAACGATTGCTTCACCGTTTGGTTTTACGGCTTCGATATTCATCGCCGAATTAAACGACTGACGACCTTCGGCGTTATCATAGTAGTAGCGATTAATACGTACAACATACTTAGTCGTTTGATCGTTTGCTCTCCACTCAACAAGACCTACTCGATTTGGACCAAACTGATGAGCGGAAAAATCTTTTCTCGCACCAGCTGTAAGAGTTGCAGCCTCAGAACCTAAAGTGCTACCATCCTGTGCGTAATAGAACATAGTTCCGGAACCTGAGGTAGTAGAATCGTTAGTCACTGAGACCCAGTTTGCAACAAAGTTAGTACTCAAAGGACTTGGGTGAAATGTATTAAATGGCGCAAATTGACTTCCTACTCTACCAGCTGCGTAGGGTAGAGAAACAACAAAGTCAAAACCAGTGCCAGATGAGGCTGGATGGTAATGCATTGCTAAGCCGTAAACATCTCCTGGATTGCCATTTTTCACTTCTGTGCAAGTTCTGCCGTAGGAGTTTGGCACAAACCCGCTAAGGTCATGCACCAAGACATCTCGCTGAGAGTTTGCAAGAATCGAAGCAGCGGTTGTACTTTGCAGAGCGCCATTGATGTCAGATAAAGTAACATCTAAATTACGGTTTGAGCTTGCTGCGTTTGCATACTCATTAACGTTTAATAATCCAAGGAAGCTATTCCATTCCGAACAGAAAGTTGTCGACAAGGTCTGTAAGGCACTTCCTGCGTCAAGCGGGTTTGTACCATCAATTAATTCCTGGGAGTCCGATACTCCGTCGTTGTCGTCGTCAGGATCTATAGAATTTGGGGTTCCATCCCCGTCAGTATCAACAGGGTCATTACCTATACCTTGAATAGCAAAATTATAAGGGTTTTCATCGCCATCGTCGTTCCCGATCGAGACACCAGTACTAGCTAGTCCAATAGCAGTCGGTGTGAACTGAATAACAAATGTCGTTGTTCCGCCGCTTGCTGAAACTGGAGACGAAGGCTGAGTTATTACAGTAAATGCACTTGAGCCAAGAAGAGTAACCTTTGGTGTTCCATTGAGGTTTAACAATGCACCTCCGGTATTTCTAACTGTATA